>JBEKHR010000011.1:0-146236 GCA_050012175.1 Terriglobia bacterium
CTCTTGGCCTTCTTGGAAACAACATCGGTGTTCTGGATTTGTACTCCAGATACGATGCCCCAAAGCGAAACTCTAGTTCTCGTTCTTCATACACTTTCACGAAGACAAGCAATGCCGGTGCAAACAGGATGAGTACCCAGAGTACAAACAGCACTGACTGAAACCAGATCCCCAATGACAGGAGAAAAGCCAGAGCTGCAAGCACCATGGGATTACGCGTCCAAGCATACAACCAATCTGCCGCCAATTTCCGACTGAGCGCAATGAAGAAGGGTGCACCGAACCCTTTCAAGGCAAGGTTTACCACTGTCAGCAAAAAAGCTGCCCCGGCAATAATGGCTAACAACAAGCCGATTTCAGCTGGTACTGGGAGTACCCAGTCAGACCAATCTTGATGAGTGGCTACTGCTCGAATGATGGCTACGCCAAATAGATTCCCCAGGGCAAATTGGACAAACGTCGTTATCCAGGCGACACCGCTCGTTGTTAGGTGTCGGTCGAGTATCTTCCTCCCGAGCCAAACAAGGGGGAATACCAACAATACCCCTCCCACAATGATAGATAGATTCATGACATTTGAAAGTGGTGTATTGAACGCCCACCACCAGAGAAACCAGGAAAACGCTAAAAGGGCAATCCTAAAAAATGGTTCAACGGCATGTTTCATGGTAACCTCCTGTGACCATTTTCGAGACCGCCCAACGTTTGAGTTGAGCCGCCGGACTTGCAGGCGCGGTGCGAAGCACCAAGCCAAAAGTCCGGTCGGCTTGAACGAACGGTTAGGCAATAACGCGCCACCCAGGCCTTTCCAAGGATTGGCTCAAAACTGTTGTCTTCCTTCCTCTCCGCGTGAGCCAGCGGAGGCGAGCCTTGAAGTCTTCTCGACGTTCATCGGGCTTTACTTTCGAACTCTACTGCTTGTTTAATATAATCGCGTAGCGCACTGTTGTTGATATCTGCAACGCTCTTAATCTTTACGTGTTTTGACACTTTCCCAACACCTTGAAGCAGCGAGTAGCGCGGACCTGTTTCTTAGGTCCGCGGCCCTTGAACACGGCCGGTGAGAAAATTGCTGGCGCTCGGCCCGCGAGGTAATGCTGACCTTAAACATCAATTTCGCCAGCCGCGCGCCATTCCTTCACCACATCTTCAAACGGCCGGCGAGGCTGCGCTTTGCTTTCACGGGCTGCGCGGCCTATCTCTAAGTCTTCCACCATTTCTTCGTACTCCTCGATCAGGAGAATCACGGCCGTCTTGTGCCCCTCGGCATCGGTGACGAATTGACCGTTTTTCTGCATCGCGCGTTCTGCAAATCAGTTGTATCACTGGCCGGGTGCAGACATACAAGAAAATGCCTGCGCCGCCCGCCGTACCTAAACCGGCAGCGGAGACTCTCGCCCTCCAGACACTCTCCGCCTCTCCTTCATCGACCGTATCCCCATCTGTATTAAGTCGCGCGGAGACCGCGATTACCGTACCTCGCCTCACTATCAAGCGCGCTTCGAGAGGCGCTGGAGCAGGAGGCGTTTCTCCTGCAGATTCTTAATTCTTCCGAAGTCTTCAGAAAGTTTCTGTGCTCGGTCCCCGTCTGAGACGTCCCACAAATTGCTGAGGGCGGCCTTTCGTCGTTCGTCCTCTGCGGGAAGGTTGCGAAGACTCTCGACTAAGATCTTCCTGACGGCGTTCTCGAAGTCCCCTCTGTTACCCTGAAGGAAAACCCTTTGCTCGTCG
The DNA here is from genome assembly GCA_050012175.1 of Terriglobia bacterium. Lineage (GTDB taxonomy): Bacteria > Acidobacteriota > Terriglobia > UBA7540 > UBA7540 > CAVROP01. The sequence goes on from JBEKHR010000011.1 coordinate 1,732, forward strand.
CTGAGCGGACTTCCGTGTGCGATGGTCGAGCGGACATCGTAGAGCTCTCGCAAGAGCTTCTTGGTTGCTTCAGATTCCTCCGGGTCTTCGCAGATCAAACGCGCGCCTCGTTCGCGTAGCCGCCGACCGACGAAATCCCTTTCAGGAACTAAGGCTGCCTCAAGGGCAATCATGTAATCCACAATGCGATCAACCTCATTGATTTCGATTCCAGACTGCCTCTCAACGTAACAGTTAAACTGCTTGGCCCCCCCGTACAGGAAATAGCGGCGAGCTACCATAAACCAAGAGGAGTTCCATCCTGGCCTGCTTTTCACTTCGTCAGCGAAGACATCCCACTCCGGGCACTCACCTTGCCTTAGTCCATAAGGAAATACAGTTGGTATGTCTGAGATAACGCGGTATGGGTATTGGGTGTAAAGACTCCCATTCGCCCCACGGACGCTTACTTGCGCGAATGAGATGTCGCCGCTCTTGAACAGCCGCAACAGAAGCAGACTGTCCTCTGTATCTTCGGGGATGCCCCCAAGACCCGATGGCGCTGGTCCCGGAGCGGGGTGTAGCGAGGAGTAGTGCTTTTCGTAAACCCAGTCACCAATGCTAACCCTGGTACGCGGGAAAATCTGGCAAGCCTCCTGAAATCTTGCCCCGTTCGTGCCTTCGAATTGGGGCACATTCCAGATGCGAAAATTCTGAAAACGCAACTCTGCCCTTGCTGCGTTTGACTCTCCAGGAGCGCGGATCAAGTTTCTTACCAAGGCGTAGGCAGTGCACATAGAACGAATGCTAAGCCTTCGCAAACTCTTTTGCAAAGCATCCCTACGGGGAGGATTCCGCGTCGGGTGGTGCAGAGCGAATCTCTGGATAGCGGGTAAAGCAGACTTCGTGTTCTTCAAAGTCTGCGGCTTTTCCGTGGAGATTCTTGAACGAACCGCGGACCTACAAAGCAGGTCCGCGCTACCCCGCTTCAACTGCTCGAGCCGCCCGTTCTCTTGCTAAGCAGGCACACCCTGCTCCACCGGTTGAGCCCGCCGCAGCCGGATTTTCACTTCCACGCGCGACCCGAGCCGGTTGAGGATCGACATCAAGCGATCGACGGTGAAGCGGCCGAGATCCGCGTTGCGGATACGCGAGAAGTCGGCTGCCGCGATCCCGGTGCGCCCATGAGCCGCGCGCACGCTCAGGCCTTCCCGATCGAGCGCCTTGATGATTTCGGCAGCGAGGATCGCCTTGAACTGCTCGGCATCCGCGTTCTTTTGCCCGAGGTCGCGGAAAACATTCCCGCTCCCGCGCACCACTTCCAGCTTTTCGCCTTTCATCGCAACATCTCCTCCAGTCTCATACTCCTGTGTTGTCATATTTGACAACGCCTGTCAACCAATAATCTTCCGCCCCCCCGCAATGAACGCGGAGCACGATCGCCCGGCCGTGGGTCCGTTTCGTAGTCTTCACTCTGGTTTCGGCTGGCCAGTCCTCTTCGTGTCCCCTTCTGTTTTATTGCTGCGTGTTTGAACCACACATTCGGCATCGTTTTTCAGAAATGCAAGAACTGGCAAAGCCCCGACGGCTCGGCGCAATACCCCTTCCTTTTCCATAAGCGTTAAGATAAGGCGTGTTCAAATGGCCCCGGCAGGGGCCCACGGTGAATAGCCGCAGGTTTTAACCTGCGGATGACGGACCGCGCAGAACCACCCAACCCCAACGGGGTTGACCGATCAACGGTTCGGCCCCTCCGGGGCCGGAATGGTCTCTGGGCGTTTATTCCCGTAGGTTTCATCCCGCGTGGCGGGGCTACTCACGGTGTCCCGCTTCGCGGGACGGGAATGGCGCCGGAACAATGGAAATAGTCCTTATCTTAACGCCTATGCCCTCCTTTCCCCAGCCCCCACGAGGTAAACCCTGACACCCGACCCCTGACACCTTATACCTGCACTTTCCTCTTGACACATCGCTGGAGTTTTGGTAGCCTATGTGAGTTGTCGCATGAGAAAACTTGCAAGCGAGCGCGGCAAGCAGGTTGCAAATCGTCTCGGCGGTGGGGGAAAATGGGTCGAAAACAGAAAAAAGATACTAAATAGTGGGAACGAACCTAAGAATATATTGAAAGCAAAGGAGTTAGCGTTTTCAGGAGCCCAAAACGAACTGGTTTTTGAACGCAAAAAAGCCCAATCAAAGCGAAAAATGGGGCCGAAAACCCGCGAACTGCTGAGATCCTTCGTCGTCCCGATCAGATCGGGACTCCTCAGGATGACAGTAGAGCGGGGCCGCTGATCAGATCGGGACTCCTCAGGACGACAATGCAGCAAGGGTGCCGATCGGATCGAGACTCCTCAGGATGACAATGGAGCGGGGCTGCCAGTTTCGAGTTTCTAATTTCCAGTTTCTATTTCCAGTTTCTGATTTTCCAGTTCCCATTTTCTAGTTTCTAATTTCTGCTTTCTGCTTTTTACGGCTAGCCTGATTCTATGAATCCCAAGATTGAAGGCCACGAGGCCGAGGATCGATTCTCCCGTGAAGTATTGGAGTTTCCCGCCGTCCTGGAATTATTGCGCGGCTACCTCTCCGGACCGATCAGCGAGCCGTGCCTTGATTCTGTTGAGCCTCATACGCGAATTGATCTGATCCGTCACGAACTGGAACAGGCAAGAGAAGCACGCGAATATTTGCGGGAGAGTCCGAGACCAACTCTGGGAAGCCTTCGAGACCCGCGGCCGCTGCTCGAGAAACTCCGCATCGAGGGTGCGACCCTGGAGGCGCTCGAGATCTTTGCTCTTACGGGACTGGCGCGCGCAGCTCTGGAGATTCACCGGCTGTTTGCCAAGTGCCCCTTGCCCCGGCTGGAGGAGTTGGCGCGTAGCCTGGCAGACTTCCGCGACCTGGTCACGGAGCTGGATGGAAAGATCCACCCGGACGGCTCGGTGGATTCCTCCGCCAGTCCCGCTCTGAGCGGGATTCGGCGCGCCATCGAGCGTCTGCGGGTGGAAGTGCAGGCGATGCTCGAGCGTCTGCTGCGACGCTTCAGCCAGGAGGGAGTGCTCCAGGATGCAGTGGTTACACTTCGGAATGACCGGTTCGTGATTCCCGTACGAGTGGAGGAGAAGCGGCGGGTGCAGGGTATAATCCACGGTGCAAGCTCGTCAGGGGCAACCGTGTATCTCGAGCCGATGGATACCCTGCCCTTGAACAATGAACTGGCAGAACTTCAGGACAGGGAATGCGCGGAAATACAACGCATCCTGGGAGAATTCAGCCGGAAGCTTCGGGAGCGGCGCGAAGACTTGGTTCGGGCCACCCAAATTCTAAGCGAGCTGGACCTTGCCTTCGCCAAGGCGGAATTCTCCCGCCAGTACGATGCCTGCATCCCTGAGTTCAGCTCGGACCGCACGCTTTTGCTGAAAGATGCCCGGCATCCGTTGCTCGAGAAGGCCTTGCGCGCGCAGGGACGAAGTCCTGTTCCGCTGAGCATCGAACTCAAGCCGCCGAAGATCATGATGATCGTCAGCGGGCCAAACACGGGCGGGAAAACTGTAGCCCTCAAAACGCTCGGGAGCGCCGTGCTCATGGCGCAGGCCGGCATCCCCGTGCCGGCGAGCGAGTTCAAACTACCGCTGTTCCGGCGCGTGTTGGCGGATATCGGCGATCAGCAGTCCATCGCAGCGAACCTGAGCACGTTTTCAGCCCACGTCACCCACATTCAAAGGATGGCAAAGGTCGCGGGGGGGGAGGACATGGTGCTGCTGGATGAGCTCGGGACCAGCACGGAGCCCAATGAAGGCGCCGCGCTGGCGGTGGCCATCCTGGAGCACTTCCGGCAGCGCGGCGCCCTGACTCTGGTGACCACGCACCACTCGCGTTTGAAGGCCTATGCCGCAGAGACTCCGGAAGCCCTCAACGCGGCCATGGAGTTCGACGAATTGACGCTCGAGCCCACTTACCGGTTATTAAGCGGGCTGCCGGGAAAATCGAGTGCGCTCGACATCGCGCAACGCTTGGGCCTCGAGCCGAGTATCGTGGAAAAGGCGCGCACCATCCTGCATCCGGCGGATGCGGAAGCGGCAGCCCTGATTGCCGGCCTGCACCAGCAGAAAGCGGAACTGGAAAGGCAAGTCGGGCTGCTCGCTCAGCAAGGGAAGGAACAGGAGGCCCGGCAGATCGAGCTGGAAACCAGGTTCGGACAGGAACGCCGCGCCAAGCTCAAAGATCTGGACTCGCGGCTGGAACAGACCTTGCGCGAAAACGAAAAGCGTTGGGAGAGCATGATCGAGCAGCTTCGGGCCCAACTGGAAGCGGCAAAAGCTCCCAAACCCTCCAAAGGCCTCGACCGCAAGATGGCCTCCCTCAAGCGCGAGGTCCGGGAAGAGTGGAACACGCAGGTTCTGGAAGCCCTCGGCGCCCCTGCCACAGCCCCGGCACAACCTTCGGCTCCCCGGCCACTCGCCGTAGGCGACCAGGTCCAAGTGGCCAACCTATCATCTCTCGGGACGGTTATGGCTTTACCCGATGATGACCAGGCTGACATCGCCGTAGGCCACCTGCACATGCGCCTCCCGAGGAGCGAGGTCCGGCGGATCGTTCATGGTGGGACAAGCGCTCCAAGGGCGGCGGTTGCCGTCAGGGGCTCGGATGAGACCCCGGCGGAGCTCAACGTTATTGGTGACACCGCCGAGCTTGCCCGCGAGCGTGTAGATAAGTTCCTCGACGAAGCTTACATGGCCGGACGCTTTCGGCTGCGCGTCATCCACGGGCACGGCAAAGGCATCCTTCGGAAGAGTCTCCACGAAATGTTTGCTTCGCACCCGCACGTGGAAAAGTTCTATCTCGCTCCGCCCCACGAAGGCGGCGCCGGGGCGACGATTGTGGAGTTGAAGGTCTAGAAGAGCAGGTGCCAGGTTTCAGGTGTCAGGTGTCAGGGGCTAGGGACTGGGGGCTAGGGGCTGGGGAAGAACAATGGCGATACGCAGAACGTACTCCGTGGGAGGCGCTTAGCAAGGAAGGGGGATAATCCAAAATCCAATCTAAAATCCAAAATTGTCGAAATCTCATTACCGTGGAGGGGATGGGAGGCGAAGCTAGATGGGATCGCAGGAGACGGTGTTGCGGCGATTGGCTCGGGAGCGCAGACAGGAGCGGACAATTCGCAATAATTCATCCGAGTGAATAGGCTTGTTCAGATATTCGGTGGCCCCAGCGTTCATGGCTGCCAAATATGTATCAACCTCTCCGTACGCCGTGAGGATGATGACCGGGACATTGTTTCCGCCCTGACGGAGCCCCTCGAGGAAGCTCAGGCCGTCGCACTCGGGCATCCGGAGGTCGGAGATAATCAAGTCAAACTGCGCATTTTTTACTAGTTCTAATGCGTCGCATGCCCCTCCCGCTGAGGAGACAAGGAAATTTTCACCCGAAAGGATGCGTGCCAGCACCCGCAGGAAATGCGGGTCGTCATCAACGATTAATATTCGTCCGGTGAGTTCCATGCTAACAGCATCCTGCCCATCCCGCGCAACCTGATTCCAATCCTGACCATTTACCTGTTCCAACATCTTAGACTGGACTCCAAAGACGCTCGAAATTACGAGATGGGCGCGCTTGCGACTCGCTATTGACGCAAGCACGTGACGCGCCAATCTCCGCATGGTTTGCAGGGTGATGAAAACTAAGTGCTTTACCGACAGCCTGTCACTAACTTGGCAGCATTGTCGCCCGGACGTGGAACGCCCGCAACAACTCAGGAGGAATGCGGGGGACGGTCTCCCGGTGGGGTGGAAAATCGCAAGCCAACCCCTGGAAGAGTGTTACGCGGCGCGCGTTACGGAGTCGGCAGTTTCCTTCTTGCCCAGACGACGACGGATTGTCCGCGGGTTGATTTGGAGGAGTTGAGCTGCGCGCAGCCTGTTACCCCGCGTGTACTGGAGGACTGTTCGGATGATTGTGTCGTGCAATTCGCGCATACGAGTGCCAAGCGTGAAGGTGAGGGTAAAGGTTGGTTGCATTTCCACGGGCATCACCTCTTTTGCGGCCGGAACGGGCTTGGGAGTAGGGGTGAGCTCTTTTACAGGGACTTCATTTGAATTGCGAGCAATAGCAAAGGTCTTCATTAAGGCCTCCTCGAAAGTTGACTCCACTAAAATAGCCGTCCTTTTGTCAGCATTTTTGATTCCCTGAGGGCGGATTCTGAAGTTGTTGAGGAATTTAGGTCTTGCTTCGATCACATCCTCCCAAAAAGCGACAAATTGAGTTTGTTCGCGCATTCTCGTGCGACTTTTGCCCCAAATTTCTAGTGCAATAAGTCACGGAAGATCCCCAAACTCAATGACCGCAAATGAGGTCTGTGCGTGTTTTCAAGAGATTAGGGATTTAGGACATTTCTGTCCCCCCTGGCACAGCAGATGCGCATCCTTGTGGTGTCAGGGTTGTGGATCCGGGAATTCTTCAGGCTTGTGGTGGGAGCGAATGGTGGCAAAGCAGCAAACGAGACTGGACAGTTTTTTGAGGTTTCTTAGCTCGTTGGAATGCGGTTTGGTTCTTCTGGGCTCACTAGGGACCGCAGTAATCATCGGGACGATGATCCTGCAGCGGCCCATGGCGCGGGAAGGGCAAATCGAGCAGATTTATGCTCCGCAAACCGTCCGGCTCTTGAACGCCCTAGGTTTATTCGATGTCTTTCATGCCTGGTGGTTCATTCTGCTCCTGGGTTTGCTGGGAGCGAATATCACGCTCGCATCCCTGGAGCGTTTTCCCCAAGCCTGGCGGTTGTTCGCCCGGCCACACATGACGGCGGACGAGTGGTTCGTGCGCCAACTGCCGTTCCAGAAGGAGATACCGCTGGGATTCCATACGTCTGCTGAGGCGCTTTCCATCGCCAGCCAGAAACTTAGTGACCTGGGCTACCCGCCAAAGCCGAAAGTTTTGGAAAGGGGAACGCTTTATGTGGAGAAGCACCGGACAGCGCGCTTGGCGCCTTACGTCGTCCACGCCAGTCTGCTGATAATTTTCGCGGGCGCCATTGTCGATGGCCTGTGGGGTTTTAGGGGATACGTTAGCTTGATTCCCGGGGCACGGACCCAATCGGTTGAACCAATGACGGCCCCGGGCGCACCGCGTCGGCTGGGTTTTACAGTACGGTGCGACGGCGTGGGCATGGAAAAGTACCCCGACGGTTCGCCCAAGCAGTATTGGAGCCAATTGGTTGTCGAAGAGAACGGGCGCGAGGTCGCCCGAAAGAAAATCTTTGTGAACGAGCCCCTCACATATAAGGGGGTACGGTTCTTCCAAGCGAGCTATGGTTCCGCCGGGACACCCCGCAAGTTGGTCTTCGAGGCCAGTTGGACTGATAAGGACGGAAACAAGTATCCTCCGCAGACATTTACCTTACGGCCCGGAGAACTGGCCCGCCTCCACGATCAGGGTACGCAAGTGGAGTTGGCTGATTTCATCCCGGATTTCGTTTTGGAAGGGAACCAGATCGCCTCACGTTCGGACGAGCCCCGCAACCCAGCTCTCCAGTTGGCGGTGAGGTTGCCAGGAGGGAAGCAGGCACGGGTGTGGGTCTTTCCCAAGGCTCCTGATATGGCGCCGCCCAACGATTCAGGGATCAACTTTCAACTTCGGGACCTGGAAATGGAGTACATGACCGGGCTGCAAGTCGCGCACCAGCCCGGCCAGAACCTGATCTGGGGTGGATGCCTGCTGCTGACGGCAGGGCTGATGATGGCCCTATATATGTCGCACGTGCGAATGTGGGGCGTGGTCGGACGCGACAGCAAGGGGCGGCCGGCACTCTTGCTTGGGGGACAACCCAGCAAATACCGTGAGAGCTTCGAAAGGCGTTTCAACGAATTGGCAGGCGAGCTGGAAGTGGCCCTCAGAACTTCGCAGCCTGAGATTACGCAAGCAATCCCGGCCTGAGTCCTCGCCTTTGGCGGGGTAGAGCTGCGGCAAGAGGAGACAAAGTATGGCGAAAGTTCTTACCACACGCGTCGATGAACACCGGACCAGCAGCGTGGGAACCTGGATCCTTTTGACCGTCGGCGTGGCTGTGCTGGTAGTGATGGCAGTTTCCGTCCCGCACCTTATTGGGCGTTCCGGGTGGGCAACAGGTGAGAAGTTTCTTTATCTGGCACTTCTTGGATACTTGGGGGCCTCGGTTCTTTATGTCTTCTCATTGGCGGTCCGGCAGTCCAACCTGGTGGCGGGCGCCGAGGCGCTGACGCGCGGCAGCCTCCTATTGCACACCGGGGCCATCGTGACCCGGTGGGTTACCTCCGGGCATCCCCCGCTGTCGAACATCTACGAGATGGTGCTGGTTTTCTCCTGGGCGGTGGTGGTCCTGCAAGAGGTGGTGGAGTGGAAACTCGAAATCCCCTTCCTGGGCGCGATAACCCTACCCATTGCCGCCCTGGCGCTGACTTTATTGCAGGTGCTGCCGGGGGAGATAAGGCCGCTCGTTCCAGCGCTCCAGAGCACTTGGCTGCAAATTCACGTTACACTGGCGATGCTGAGCTACGCGGGCTTTACGATCTCTTTCGCCCTTGCCTTGTTGTACCTCATAAAAGACGGGGTCAGCGCACGCACTTTCCTTAGCTGGACTTCGGGACTGGTGGCGGCGATTTACGGCGCGATTGTCATCAGCTCGGTGGACAGCAACTTGGCCTTCCTGCTCCCTGCCTGGGATGCGGAGGCTCAGGAGAAGGTGATGCTGGCTCCCAAGGAACCGCTGATGGTTTCCATTCCGGTTCTGGGGTGGCCGTTTGTAATCGTCTTGGGGTTGGCGGCAGCGGTCCTGGTTGTCAATGTCCTCGATTCGTTTGGTGAGAAGGCCGGCCGATGGGAGAACTGGGGCGGGCGGCTTTTCCTGGCTTCGGTCTTTGCTCAGGCCCTGGCTCTTGCGCTGCTCCTGCTGAAGGTCCACTCCGGGCCGTATTTTGTTCCGCAGGTGGGGCAGAGCTTTGGTGTTCATTTGGCTGCAAGCCCGTTCCTGCTGGCGGGGACTGTCTGCGCGCTGTTTGCCTCGCTCGCGTGGGAAGTGCTGACCAGGAAATACGACACGATCGCGAATTTCTTGCCGCAACGGGACACTCTCGACGGGTTAATCTATAGGACCGTTGCCATTTCTTTCCCTCTGCTAACCCTCATGATCATCGCCGGAGCCTACTGGGCGAACCGGACGTGGGGATCCTATTGGAGTTGGGACCCAAAGGAAGATTGGGCGCTCATCACTTGGCTGACCTACGCGGGTTATATACACATGCGGCTGACGCGTGGCTGGCGGGGGCGCCGCTCCGCCTACTTCGCGATTATCGGGTTCGGCATTGTGATGTTTACTTTCTTCGGCGTCACCTACCTGCTGCCAGGACTGCACGCCTACGCCTAGATTGCCGATTGATGATTTTCGATTGGTAAAGCGACTTGGCGGATGCTACGCTCTCAATCGGCAATCGAAAATCGGCAATCCCTCGCGCCTCACTTCTTGTTCTTCAAGCTCACTATCACGCTCTCTACCCGGAACTTCTTATAGTCGCTAAATCTCAATGTGTAGTCACCATGGGCGTTCGCGAATAGCAGCACGCGTGCGGAGAAATGAGCTTCTACGTAAGAGGGAAGCCAAACCTCTTCATTCGTCCTGGCCTGCTCGAGCACCAGCGAGGCTCCCTTGCGAACTGAGGCCAAGAGGCCGCCCCCGAGCTTAAATGTGTCGCTCAAGTGCGCTTCCAAGCGCACCACCTGGCGAGCTTCGTCATCCACCCACAGGGTTCCCACCAGCTTGTGGAGCAGGTCTTCCGTCTTGTTCTGCGGCTTGTAATCCGGATTGGGCGCAAAATCGAAGACGATCACAGCGTGCTCGCGAAACTCTCCCCGTCGGGGACTGGTGAACTTCGACACTCGTAGGAACGTGGAGATGTCCGCTTCTTCCTTTTTCTTCCTCGCAGCGTCTTCCCCCTCCTCGCCATGTTTCTTCTCATACTCGCGTATGCGCTTCTCCACGCGGTCGTCTTCCTTCTTTTGGTCGCCGGGACTTAAGGGTCGCCCATCCTTCTTGACCTGCCGCCTTACACCCCGCCCGCCAAGGTAGAAAACCTCGTATTCCTTCAGGATAGATTTCTTCACCTGGCCGTTCTTGTCGAGCTCGTGGACCTCCTCGGTTTCCATGCAACTGTACTGGTCCGCCAGGCTGTCAATCTGCTTCTGATTCTCCCGGACGTCGGTGAGTAACTGCTTGATATCGGGCAACGACCGGCTGGCGGCGGAGTTCTGCTGGCCGGCGATGCTCGTGGTCAGCGCCAGGAACGCGCCGAAAAAGGCCAGGACATTGTGGAATACGCGACAATCAACTCTGCGATCGTCCATGGGGCAACTCCCTTGAGCAGTGTACACATTCTCAACGAGACTGAGCGAGAGTTTCAAGGCCCATCCATGGCCTGCTTTCGCGCGGCAGCGAGTGTTGATGCCGCCCGCGCCGATTTGGATTTCAGGGTAGAATGATGAGGGACCTTCTTTCACCGGGGGCCCGAGCGATTTGACGAAGGAGGCATGGATCTATGGACCTGCAATATCCCGTCGGGAAGTTCAAGTGGGAAGGAGTCATTACGGACGAACAGAGACAACAATTGATTGATCAAATTGAGCAGGCGCCTGCGCAGCTCCGCAAAGCCCTGGCAGGGTTAACGGAGGAGCAGGTCGATACTCCCTACCGTCCAGGCGGCTGGACGGTGAGGCAAGTGGTCCATCACCTCCCTGACGCCCACATGAATGCCTACGTGCGCTTCCGGCTTGCCTTAACGGAGGACGAGCCGACCATCAAGCCGTATGACCAGGAACGCTGGGCAACCCTTGAGGATGCGCGCACAGCGCCTGCGGAGCTTTCCCTTTCCTTGCTGGAATCTTTGCACCGGCGCTTTGTACTCCTCTTGAGGTCCCTGCGCGCAGAGGATTTTGCGCGCACCTTCCGGCACCCTGAAATGGGAGTGGTGACACTGGACAAATACCTTGGTATGTATGCCTGGCACGGCCGGCACCATATCGCGCACGTCACGTCTCTTCACGACCGAATGGGATGGAAGTGAGCGGGCAGTGGGTAGCCCGTAGCGCTGACCCCGCATCGCGGGGTCAGCACGCTGGAGATTGGCCATTTTCAGCGATGTTAGTCGCGTAAATAAGAGAACAAGAACATGCCGACCCCGCCTTGCGGGGTCGGCGCTACGGAGCAGTATTTCATCTCCTCGGAAAAAGTTTCGGGCTTTCTGGCCACACTCATCACCGTATGTTAAAATTAAGCCTGTAAGTCAGTGCAGAGGAAATGTCATAACCTTGAATTGGGATCCCCTAAAACGCGTATTCAGGTTCCCTCCGACATTTGGCCAGAATCTAGTCGTCTTGATCTCTGCCATGGTAGGAATCGTCCTGCTCACAGGGCATGAGTGGTTCCGCAACGGGCTGAATTCCCAACTTGAGCTGGCCATTCCGCTACTCGCGGCTCTCGCCGCTGCCACAGGGATGCTCATTTACCAGGAGCGCCGGTCCTGGGCTTTGCTCGGGGAACTCCGCGAGGCTATCAGAAGAATTGCTCCCACTTACGTCACGCTTGCGATGCCGGCGAAGCTCGAGGGTGGCACGATGGCCCTGGAAAGGGAGATCCATAGGCTGGCCAACCGCTGGAAGGATTTTTGCGACCACTGCCAGGGGGCCCACGATGCAGAAATGCTCCAGGCGGAGCATCTGGCGACGATGGGGGAACTTGCCGCGGGAGTGGCTCATGAGATTCGCAACCCCTTAGCCGGAATTGCCGGTGCAATCGAGATTATCTCCAAGGATTTTCCCAAGGACCACCCGGACCGCGAAGTCATGGAGGATTTGCGTCAGGAGGTGCGGCGAATCGAGAAAGTGCTGAACGACATGCTCGCGTATGCCAAGCCCAAGCCTCCGCAGTTCGGCCGGGCTGACTTGAAGGACACTTTTGCCCGAACCTTGCATCTCGCTCGTCAGCAAACGGGATCAAAAAACGTGGAGTTTTCCATTCAGGTTCCTCCGGACCTCCCTGCCTTTCGCATGGATTCGGAACAGCTTCACCAAGTGCTTTTGAACCTGGTTTTGAACGGCGTTCAGGCCATCGAGCGGGAAGGGAAGATCACGGTTGCTGCCAAGGTCGCCGCTCCTGGCGGGCCGGGCCAGGCGGACCTGGTGGAAATCTCGGTGAGCGATACCGGGGTAGGTGTACCTCCTGAATCTCTGGAGCGCATCTTCCGTCCCTTCTACACAACCAAGCGGGGAGGCACGGGGTTGGGCTTGTCACTCTGCCGGCGGATCATTCGCCAGCATGGGGGCACGTTGAGCGTCGAAAGCAAGCTCGGAAAAGGAAGTCGTTTTATTATCAGCTTGCCCATGCGCGAGGCGGTCGAGGAATCCAGAGAAATCTATGCCCAATGAGAAAGTCCTGATCGTCGACGACGAGAAGCTGATTCGCTGGTCCGTCCGCCGGCAACTCGAGGAGTGGGGCTATACGGCCCTGGAGGCCGAAAGCGGCACGGGGGGACTGGCGCAGATCCGCGCGGAGTTGCCGGACCTGATCCTGCTTGACGTGCGCTTGCCCGACCTCAGCGGAATTGAAGTCCTGCGCGAGATCAAACAGAACAATCTTTCCATCCCGGTCATTATGATCACTGGTGATCCCCAGCTTGACGATATCAAGACTGCAATCAAACTGGGTGCCCTGGATTTTATCAAGAAGCCGCTGGACTTCGACGAGCTTCAGATCACCATCGCCAATGCTATCGACCGGTCGATGTTGCGATCCGAGCGCGACGGCCTGCGGGAAGAGGTGCGGAAGCGTTCCGGATACCACGAGGTGGTCGGCAAGTCCCCGCGCATGCTGGAATTGATGAACTTTGTGCGCAAGGTGGCGGCCAGCGAAGCGTCCACGGTGCTGATTCAGGGAGAGAGCGGCACAGGAAAGGACTTGGTCGCGAAGGCGATCCATTATGACAGCGTGCGCGCCGATAAGCCTTTTGTACCGATCAACTGTTCGGCAATTCCGGAAACCTTGATGGAGGCCGAATTATTCGGGCACGAGCGCGGGGCGTTCACCGACGCCAAGGCGCAGAAGAAAGGCCTCTTCGAGGTGGCCGATGGCGGGACCCTGTTCCTCGACGAAATCGGTGAAATGTCAACTTACCTTCAGGCGAAGCTTCTGCGGGTTCTGGAAGACCAAACCTTCCGGCGCATTGGCGGAGTCAAGGACATCGGGGTGGATGTGCGGGTTATCGCGGCATCGAACCGCGACCTCGAACAAGGTGTCCGGGAGGGTGTCTTCCGCCAGGACCTTTTCTATCGTCTCAGTGTCATCCCGATTTTCATTCCTCCTCTGCGGCACCGGAAGGAAGACGTTCTTCCGCTCGTGGACTTCTTCATCGAGCGTTACAACTTCCGGTTTCGAAAGGGCCTCCGGGGCATCACGCAGGAGGCTCGCAACCTGCTGCTGGCCTATGACTGGCCCGGAAACGTCCGCGAACTGAAGAACGCCATCGAGCGCGCGATGATTCTCGAGGAGGCGGATTACATCCGCCCCACCTATCTTCCGATTCAAGTGACGGGCCAGCCGCAGAGTTATGAGAACCTTACGCCGGTTGCGATCCCGGACTGCGTACCGGTGGAATCGCAGCCCCTCGTGACCGCCACGGCGACCTCCTGGCGCCCGCTTGCCTCGGGCCGGATGATTCCTGTCCTGGAGTTGCCCAAACAGGGCACCTCGCTCGAAGAAGTGGAGAGGGAATTGGTCGGTCTAGCCCTAAAGCAGACGGGGGGAAACCAAACCCACGCTGCCAAACTTCTGGATATTTCCCGCGACGCGCTTCGCTACAAGATGAAGAAGTTTGGCTTTGATTCGGAAAGCGAGCTGTAGCCCGCAGCTCGAGCTGAACAGGCTGCGGAAAAACCCCTCCAGGCTGTCATTCCGATCCGTCAGCCGACGGAGAGGAATCTCGCTCTGAGTATTTTCAACGCAGTGCGAGATTCCTCGTCGTCCCGCGCCTGCGGGACTCCTCGGAATGACAGGCCAACGGGTTTTTCCGCAGCCTGTGAAGCGCCGCAACCAACCCTGCCTTCCAGCATCGAATAAGCATGGGACTGATCCGCGACGAGGATGCCGCCCAAATCCGCGAAAGACTGCAACAAATGGTGAAGCCGGTAAAGCTGGTCCATTTCACCCAGGAGTTGAACCTGGAGCTTGGCGCCGAGACGCTGCAACTTGTGAAGGAACTGGCCGGCCTTTCCGACAAGCTCTCGCTCGAGGTATTCAACTTCCTGCTCGACAAGGGGAAGGTGGGTGAATACGGTGTGGATAAGGTTCCCGCCACCGTAATCCGAAACGGGAAGGACTACGGCATTCGGTTTTATGGCTTGCCTGCCGGATACGAGTTTTCCACCTTACTCGATGCCATCCTCGCTGTTTCGAGGGGGGATTCGGGCCTCCTTCCAGCTAGTCGAGAGAAACTTGCCAAACTTGCCCAACCCCTCCACCTCGAAGTGTTTGTCACTCCAACCTGCCCTCACTGCTCACGGGCCGTGCGACTGGCGTATCAGTTCGCGATGGAGAATGACAACATCCGCGCCGACGCCATTGAGGCCACGGAGTTCCCCGATTGGGCTACCAGGTACCGCGTCCACGCAGTTCCGAAGACCATCGTCAACGAAAGTTCTCAAATCGAAGGGTCGTTGCCTGAGGAGTTCTTCCTGGATGAAATCCTGAAAACAATCGAACCTCGGGAAGCCGCTGGGGGTGACGCAGGCTCGCAGGGAGGTAGGTCGTAGGTGGTGGGTGGGGAAAAACCTCACGGGACCCCTGGCGGGGTTCAAGCCGACGCCTTGATTTAACCCGGATTCGCAGATTAAGGGAGGCTGTTCCGCTACAATCCGTTAGATTCAACTCGCTTCGACCAAACTTGCTCAGGAACGGAACTGCGCGTCCGAGAGTTGCTTCACGTTGCGCTCCGAGCCCTTGCCAAATAACCCCTCACCCGGCCCGCTCCGGCTGGTGAAAGCGCCGGCAGCGGGCCACCCTCTCCCCAAGGGAGAGGGTGGTTTTCCTAACTTCAACGCGCCCCGGAAATGACGGCCCTCTCCCTGGGGAGAGGGTGCCCGACGGAGGAGGGCGGGTGAGGGGGGGTTCCATTCCATGAAACCAGAAACGTGGTTCAACTTACCGATTCGGGTTTAACGCCCGTAGGCAAAACACTCTGCTCCACATACCACCTACCGACTTCTAATACTTCAGGACAGCGCGGACGTCGTACTTGCTGAGTTTGGCGCGACCCCCTAGGAACTCGAGCTCAATCAGAAATCCGAGCCCTACAACTGTTCCGCCCAGTGATTCGATGAGCCCCGCCACGGCTACCGCCGTCCCGCCTGTGGCCAGCAGGTCATCAATAATCAATACATCTTGTCCTTGGCTTACGGCGTCGCGGTGGATTTCCAGCGAGTCGGCGCCGTACTCGAGGTTGTAACCGGCACGCGCGGTCGCGGCCGGAAGCTTGTTGGGCTTCCGCACAGGGACAAATCCGGCGTTAAGCCGGTAGGCCACCATCGGCGCAAAGATGAAGCCGCGAGCCTCAATCCCAACCACGCAATCGATCTTGTGCCCAACATAACAGTTAGCCAGCGCATCGACGGCGGAATGAAGCCCAACCGGGTCTTTGAGCAGGGTGGTAATGTCGTAAAAAAGAATGCCGGGCTTGGGGAAGTCCGGGACTTCGCGAATCAGGCTCTTAAGATCCACTCCTATTCCTCCAAAAATGAGATTTCAGACTCTAATCTTCCCCTCCTTCTTGCTCCGTAGGTGGCAGGCAGGGGAAGACATCCCCCCGCCTACCACATACCATCTACCACCTACCGGTCCCTACCATCCGCCTTCGATCATGAAGCGGATGTAGCGCCTGTCCACCGCTTCGTCGGATTCACTGACGCCGGTCACGCGGGCGCTTCGCGGCCCCTCCGCCAGGCGAAGCTTGAATTCCTCCAAAGCCACCGCATCGCCGATCGCATAGGCCTCGACGGTGCCGTCCCAGAGGTTCTTAACGTAACCGGCAATGCCAAGCTGCTCTGCCCATCGCTCGGCAAAGTACCGATAGCCGACTCCTTGAACTCGTCCGGAGATCACGAACTTCTTAGCGGTTTTCTTTCTTGCTTCGCTCATGGACAGTAAGTAGGTGGTAGGTAGCAGGCGGTAGGTGGGAACAAACCTAAGAATCTCACATGCCGTCTACGACCCACCTTCTGTCTCTTGACTTTTGACTCCTGGCTTCTGGCTCCTGCCTGTCAGAGGATTCTTGCCGGCCAAGGACTTCCGCCAGCCGGGTCGGGTAGTTGGTGATGATTCCGTCCACACCGTCGGCGATCATTCGTTCCATCCGCGCGGGCTGGTCCACAGTCCAGGTGAAAACGCGAAGCGAATGCTGGTGCGCGCGGCGGATGAATCCCCGTGATGCAATTGCCCAATGTGGAAGGATAGCTTTGCCTGCCAGGGACCTTATCCGCCGGATGGCGAGCAGCGACCGGGAAACATCCAGGCCCAGCGAGAGATGGGAGTCGAGTTCCCGGACACGGCGGAGGGTGGCGAGGTCAAACGAAACTATGGTCGCGAGCCACCGGACTCCGGCGCATTCGATCTCATCGAGTACCTTGGCCTCGATGCCCGGATATGTGCTCCTGCCCCCCTTGATCTCCACCAAGGCGAGTATCTTGTGCTGGCGAACCCAGGCGAGGACCTCGGAGAGGAGTGGAATCTTCGCGCCCACATAACGCTGCCGCGCCTTTTCTGGAAAACGCCGATTGAACCATGAGCCGGCGTCCAATCGGCGAAGGGCATTGGCTCGATGCTCACTGACCCACCCGTGGCCTGAGGTGGTGCGGCCCAGGCGCGGGTCGTGAATGACCATGGGCATGCCGTCGGAAGAAAGGTGGACGTCCAACTCAATCCCTTCTGCGCCCTGCCGGAGGGCGAGTTCGAATGCTGCCAAAGTATTCTCTGGAGCTTCTCCACCTCCCCCCCGGTGGGCGATGTTCAGCGGCGGCCAGACTAATCGCTGAACCTGCTGGCGACTGACGCGGTGTCGGAGAAGGTGTTTGAGAATGGGCA
Organism: Terriglobia bacterium; assembly: GCA_050012175.1. Classification (GTDB taxonomy): domain Bacteria; phylum Acidobacteriota; class Terriglobia; order UBA7540; family UBA7540; genus CAVROP01. The sequence continues at coordinate 18,857 of JBEKHR010000011.1, forward strand.
CGGGGAATCAATTCTGCGAAGACCCTCAGCTCCCTTCAGGGACGTATCTTGCGGATGAGTGCGACAGCGTCAGCCCGCACGGCTTCACCGCGACCGAGGGCGTCTACGCCTTCGCCGGTCTTGGCTTTCACACTGACTTGAGCGGCGTTCAGGCCGAGTGCCTCGGCCAGTTTTTCTTGCATGCGAGGAATATGGGGGGAAAGTTCGGGGCGTTCAAGGCCTACCGTCGCATCAACGTTCACAATCGCATAACCGGCATCCTGCAACAGCTTGCGGACATGACGAAGGAATAAGAGGCTGGAAACGGCGCGCCATTGGGGAGAAGTGTTGGGAAAATGCCGCCCCATGTCGCCCAGCGCAGCGGCGCCGAGCAGCGCATCGCAGATGGCGTGCGCCAGCGCATCGCCGTCCGAGTGGCCTGCCGGACCTTTCGCGAAGGCGATTCGCACTCCGCCTAAGATGAGCTTGCGGCCGGGGATGAGGCGGTGTAAGTCGTTCCCGATGCCGGTACGAATAGAAGTCTGAAGTTCTGATGGCGGATGCGGCGGCTCGCGTGAAGGAGACTTATCTCGGCGCGTTCGCATGGCTGTTTCTGGCTTCACCTGGTGCTCTGAGGGTTTCATCCTTGTGCGGCTTCCTGCCGTTCGCGTTCTTGGGCGATGTAAAGGCGGGCGAGAGGCAGGTCAGAGGGTTTAGTAATCTTGATGTTGCGGTCAGAACCCATAATCACGGTGACGCTGTAGCCAAGCCGTTCGGCAAGGCTGGAGTCATCCGTTCCGTAAAAGCCGTCCGCTATGGCCCGGCCATAAGCCTCACGGATAATCTCATATCGGAAGGCCTGGGGCGTCTGCGCAAGCACGATCCGTTCTCGCGGGATGGACCCCAGGATCATGTGTCGCTGCACTTGCTTTACGGTATCAACACTGGGGATGCCGAGGATTGCTGCGCCCTCCTGGCGCGCGGCGGCGACCAGGCGTGGGATCATTTCCAGCTCAATAAACGGCCGGACGGCGTCATGGACCAGCACCACTTCCGTATCCGGCCCAGCCTGATCCAGGCAGCGGGCCACGGTCTCCTGGCGCGAGGGCCCCCCTTCCACCAGCCGCACTGGCCTCGCCAAATGCTCGCGCTCGATCTCTTTTTGAGCGCGTTCTGTATCTTCCGCCCGCAGGCCAAGAAAAATGTCGTCCACCGCCTCGCAGGCGACGAATTTCCGCAGCGTGTGGACGAAAATCGGAACGCCCTCGAGCGATAGGAACTGCTTGGGTGTTGCGCCCCCCATGCGCACGCCCCATCCTGCCGCTGGAATGATAGCCAGAACGCTCATAGAATAAGGTCCCAGGTTTCAGGTGTCAGGTGTCAGGGACTTGAAACCTCGCTTGCTCGTCTCGCTTGAAAGCAAAGGCGAGGGGCGCCATCCGTCGTCGCCACAATCGTGAAGCCACCTACGTCCAACCTACTGATGAACGGGCTCCACGACGGCTTTTCGTTCCTCGAACTTTCCAAAAATCATCTTGCCCGCGGTGGTTTGCAGAACGCTGGTCACGGCGATGTCGATGGTCTTGGAAATCATCTTCTTGGCATTATCCACCACCACCATCGTGCCGTCATCAAGGTAGGCAACACCCTGATTGTATTCCTTGCCTTCCTTGAGGATGAATACGCGCATGGTCTCACCCGGAAGCACGACAGGCTTCAGGGCATTGGCCAGCTCGTTGACGTTCAGCACCGCCACGCCCTGGAGTTGGGCCATTTTGTTGAGGTTGAAATCGTTGGTGACGATTTTCCCCTCGAGCTGCTTGGCCAGTTCGATGAGTTTCAAATCCACTTCATGCATGTGCGGAAAGTCTTCCTCAACGATCTGGATTTGGATGGTGCCCATCTTCTGCATGCGCTGCAGGATATCCAGGCCTCTCCGGCCACGATTGCGTTTGAGCTGGTCGGAAGAATCGGCCACCAGTTGCAGCTCGCGCAGCACGAATTGCGGGATGATCAGCAGCCCATCAATGAAACCCGTTTCGCAAACGTCGGCAACGCGGCCGTCGATGATGACACTGGTATCCAGTATCTTAAAGTTCCTCTTTGGCTTCACCTCGGCGCTGAACAATCCTCCCAGGGCAGATAGATTCAGTAAATCGCCCTTGTTGGCGCCCAGCACCAATCCCACGTAGGCCATGAGAAGGAGCAACGTCACCTGAAGAAAGGAAAGGCTAACCTTGTCCAGTGCCGTGATGCTCAGCAGGTGGCTGATCATGAGCGCCCCAAGAATGCCAAAAATTGATCCTGCGGCAGCTCCGATCAGCCGCTTCAGGCTGGCTCTTTCCAGACGCATCTCGAAGAAAATGAAAAACACCCCAAGAGAAGCACCCAAAAGGGCTGCCAAAGATTTGGACAGGCCAAATGGATGCAGTTGGAACGATGCTACAATAATGACCAATAAGAAAATTATGCGGATTCCCGTCATTTCCCAGGACATTACCCAGAACTCCCTTCCGGGACCCAATGAGTTCCATAACCATGAAGGCGTTGGCTCCCATATAATCACTCAAAGCAAGTCAGTATACCATTCTGGCTAAAACGCTCCAAGTTAGACAATGCAATAGAGTGCGCGACGTAGAAGTGGAGGTCAGGGCATTTTTCTTGATTTGTTGCACGCTTCTGAACGTACCCGTACGCAAGGGCAAAGGCCCGGAGGGCCGGAAGAACTTAGCCCAGGGCGCTAGCCCTGGGTCCAGAGAGCCCTCTGGTTCGCGGGAGCCCCAGCGGGGCGAAAGAAAAGGTTTCGACGCGGGAACCCTCCCCGGTTCTGCCGCCCCTTCCGGGGCTTGACCGGCGCTGGGGCTTGGTTTCCCAGGGCTTGCGCCCTGGGCTAAGTTCTATCGCCCGCTAGGCGGGCTCCCCGCACCACCCTGCTGCTGCCGCCGCAAGCTTTCACAAATATGTCATGCACCAGCGGCAGGACCCCCACTTTTATGTCGCACACCCAACGCAATGTCTCACCGGCCGGTTGGATGGAAAACAACCTGGCGCGCCGCCGAGGTCAGCGGCTCTGGCGAGGCTTGATGACGATCGGAGTGCCCATAAAGCCGAACCTCTCCCGGATGCGGTTCTCGAGAAACCTTTCAAAAGAGAAGTGGAGTTTGCCCGCGCGGTTGGTAAAGGCGACGAACACAGGGGGAGCGACTCCGCCCTGGGTAAGGTAATAGACCCGCGTGGGCTTCCCGGCCGGGGTTGGAGCGCGCTCGAAATCCAACTCCTTGAGGAACTGGTTCATTTCCGACGTGGAAACACGCAGGCGGCGAGCTTCCGCAACCTGGGCGATGGTCTTGAGCAAATTGCCCAGCTTCTGGCCAGCTAAGGCGGAGATGAAGACGATGGGGGCGTAGGCGAGGAATTTCATCCGCCCCCTTATCATCTGGATGTAATCGCGCGTGGTGGCCGGCCCTTTCTTGACCAAGTCCCATTTGTTGACCACGATGATGACCGAGCGCCGGCTTTCGTGCGCGTAGCCACCGATGTGGGTGTCGAGGGCCGTGATGCCCTCCGGCCCATCCAGCATGAGCAGCGCCACGTCGGCGCGCTCCAGGTGTTTTCGCGCCTGAATCACGCTGAGCTTCTCCGCCAGCAACTTGGTCTTGCCTTTGCGGCGAATTCCCGCGGTATCGATAAACCGGAAGCGCAGTCCGTCGCGCTCGAATTGCGCGTCGACGGCGTCACGGGTGGTACCGGGCAGCGGCGAAACGATGGAGCGCTCCTCTCCGAGAAGGCTGTTCAGCAGAGTTGACTTGCCCACGTTGGGCCGCCCAATGATGGCGACGTTGATGGCTTGATCGCGTGCAGGCGCCAGCGTAGCCGCGCCTGTCCCACCGGCGGATTCGGCGTACTGTTCTTCAGGCGCCTCGGCGGAGACTGCAAAATCCTTTGTGACGTGTTCCAGCAGATCATCCACGCCTAGCCCATGTTCGGCGGAAACGGGGAAAATGTCGGGGATCCCCAGGCCGTGAAACTCCCCCGCCAAGGGCGAATGCTGAGCGGCGTCAACCTTGTTCACCGCAAGGGAGAGCGGCTTCCCCGTGCGGCGTAGCAGGTGCACCAATTCTTCGTCGAGAGGCACGATTCCCTGACGGGCATCCACCACCAGAATAAGCTGAGCGGCTTCTTCGATAGCCACCTGTGCTTGGCGGATGATCTCAGTTGGGATTAGATCCTTTTCGAAGGGAATCATTCCTCCCGTATCGACTACCTCAAACGGCTTGCCGAGCCACGTGGCAGGAGCGTAGAGGCGGTCGCGCGTCATTCCCGGCTCGTCGCCCACAAGCGCCCGCCTTCGACCGCAAATGCGGTTGAACAACGTGGATTTGCCCACGTTAGGACGGCCGAGTATCACCACGCGAGGGAGTTGGGGCACGGAACAAGTCCAAAGTTAAAGGTCGAAAGTCCAGAGTCTAACATATCGACTACAAGCAGGCTCACCGTGACCGGTCCTCGCGCTGCATCTCCTCGCTGGAGAGAAAAGAACTACCCTAGCGGGGCCTGCGGGATTGGAAGCGCTGTACCTGTACGTAGTTGACAGGGTACAATCGCGGGAACCAGCGCTCGACGATATCGAGTGGAAATCCCAGGCGCACCGGAGCTTTGGGACCGTCCGAAACCAGAAGGCCGCGCTCGAGCAACTTTGAGAGGACGGTGCGCCCCATGCGCTCCTGATAACCGGTCAGTTCACGCGCTTGACCGCGTTCGAGTTCACCGGCAAAAAACGCTTCTCGGAGAATGGGAAAAGCTCCCTTGGGGAGACGCCCCGCCCGCGTCTCGTCTTCCACAAACAACTGAATGCGTCGAAGGAGTTCGGGTGGCTCCAGAAGTGATGCCATGAATTCAATCTGGTCCACACACGCCTCGAGGAAGAATTCACAAAAGTCAATAAGCGCGGCTTCCGAGAGACTTCCCCGTCCGTCGAGATCGCTACGGCGCGGTTCATCGGCAGCCATCAGAAGCTCTTTGTAGCGGTTCACATTGCGGGCGAGGCCACGCGCAACTGACCATAGACTGCTCCCGATCCCGAGGCGGCGCAGCATGGCGTGGGACATCAGCCGGGCAACTCGGCCGTTACCATCATAGAAAGGGTGAATCCAAACCAGACGATGGTGGGCGGCTGCCGCTGCAATGATGTGCCTCAGCTTTGAAAGGTGAGGTGAACTGTAAGCCTCGTCAAAACGCGCCATGAAAGCCGGCAATGAACCGGGTGAAGGTGGAACATGCCTTCCCACCGCTACGTCACCCTCTCGCATGACCCCGGGTCTTACCCGAATCCGTTTGTGCGTGTCCGGGTTCTCAACCCAGAGCAGTTCTTCGGGAAGCCGTTCGCAGAATTCCCGGTGGAGCCAGAGAACGTACTTCGTCGAGGCGGCCTCCCCCTTCTCGTCCTTGCCCTCATCAATGCGCCGCTGAAGCTCGATGTGGGCGACCGCTTCAAGCTGAAGCGCTCGGCGCCCCGGTTCCGTCGAGTAATCCCTGGCCAGCGCACGATCAATCTCGCGAGGATGGGTATCATGGCCCTCGATGAGATTCGAATAGTAGCAGTTCATCGAGCGAACAAATTCGCCCATGGACCGCTGCACGGCGGGATTCAGATTCCCCGCCAACGCACTGGCTCTTGAAACGAGTTCGACGGCCAAGTCCTCAAGGCGTCGCTCAGCCTCATGGGGCAGCATCGGTTCCATAAGAGCGGGGTTCTCGACTGCCGTGTTTTTTGCCGGTTTCTTTGCCATAACCAAAGTCTTGTGCCTCAATAGATTATCCGCGTATAGTGTAGCATATATTGCCGGATTCTTCGCCGGTTATTCTGTCAAGGAATCCGGGCAGGTGGATGCCTACTGCGAGGGTTCCGTTGGGCCCAGGTTCTCCTCGGGTGGCTGCTTGCAACGCTCTTCGTTGCCGGGGTGACGGGCGGCGTGGTGCGCAAAGAGTAGGCGCGTGGCGTCCTTCGCAACGCTACATCAACCGCAGCGTCCGGGGCTCAGTACAGCATTTTGTAAGTTCGCTTACGTATTGCAACCTCCTCACCCGGCCCGCCCCGGCTGAAGAAAACGCCGGCGGCGGTCCACCCTCTCCCTCTTGGGGGAGAAGGCAATAAAGATCGAATCAAGTTTCCCCTCTCGCTCTTGGGGGCGAGGGCAATAAAGATCGAACCAACTCTCCCCTCTCCCTCTTGGGGGAGAGGGCAATAAAGATCGAATCAAGTTTCCCCTCTCGCTCTTGGGGGCGAGGGCAATAAAGATCGAACCAACTCTCCCCTCTCGCTCTTGGGGGCGAGGGCAACAAAAAATCGAATCAAATCTCCCCTCTCCCTCTTGGGGGAGAGGGCAATAAAGATCGAACCAAGTCTCCCCTCTCCCTCTTGGGGGAGAGGGCAACAAAAAATCGAATCAAATCTCCCCTCTCCCCCTTGGGGGCGAGGGCAACAAAAAATCGAATCAAATCTCCCCTCTGTCGCCGCGGCGACAGAGGGGCCGGGGGTGAGGGGGTTGCTTGACAGACGATGAAATGGTTATTTCATGACGAACCCTAAGTCTGCACTGAGAAGCTGCATTGCTACCCCCCGGCGGCCTTGCGGTAGCGGGCCATGTGTTCTTGAAGCTCAGGGTCTTGTGGGTCGAGCTGCAAGGCTATCAACTGGACTCGGACAGCCTCCCGATAATTTCCGCTGGCGTAATTGGCCTCCGCCAGCGTATCGATGAATCCAGCCTCTTTCCAATGAGTTAATTCCACCGCCCGGCTGGCGTGCTCGAGCGCCGCGTGCGGGTCGCGCCATTTGGGGTCTTCGCAGGTGGCATAAAGCCACGCCAGGTTATTGTGCGATTCAGCATTGTTGGGCTCGATCTGCAAGGCTTCTTTGTAATGCTGGATTGCTTCCGAATAGAGCTTTTGCTCGGCATAGAGGTCAGCCAGCAACCGCTGCCCCTCCGCTGTGGTCGGGTTTTTGCCCAGTGCGGACTCAAAGGCCTGCTGCGCCCTGCCGAGGTCACCCTTCATGCGGTAGGCAACGCCCAGCGCGAGCTGCGCTTCCGGCGCGCCCGGGCTTAACCGCACAGCCTCGCTGTATTCCTGGATGGCTTTGTCGAACTGTTGCTGCCGCAAATACAGCGCGCCCATCATCTCGTGGGGGCGCTCGTCGCGTGGCGATCGCTGGGCCGCCGCCCGGAAACGTTCCAGCGCCTCGGCATCCTGGTGGGCGGAGCGCAACCGCTCGCCTTCCCGGAGCAGCCTGGTGACATCACGAGACATCGCGTAATGCTGCGCGGTGGAAGCCATCGCCAGGGCCACCACCAGGATAGGCACAACGACCACGGCTTGGGAAGTCCGCTCTCCGCCGGACCATGGCGCCAAGTCATGCGCGGGCGGAGGAATGAGAGCCGCCAACACCATGCCAGTCAGCAACCCGCCCAGGTGTCCCCAGTAGTCGATCCCTCTGACCGAAAAGCCGAAGATCAGGTTGAGCACAATGAAAGGAAGAATTCCTCTGCCGAAAGCGCGTCCCCAATGAGGCGGGATTGCGTCGCGGTGCAAGTAGCCCGCTACCAGCATGGCGCCGGCGATTCCGAAGATGGCTCCGGATGCGCCCGCCGCGACGTTCCTCGAGAGGCTCATGGAAAGGGCCGAGCTGCCCATGCCGGCGGCAACGTACAGCAGCGCAAAACGCCCATAACCGTAAACTCGCTCCAGGATGGGGCCGAGGAGAAAGAGCGCATAACTGTTGACGATCAGATGCAGCCAGCCGATGTGAAGAAACATCGGCATGACCAGCCGCCAGTATTCCCCACGTCGAAAGTAGGGATTGAACGATGCCCCGAAATCCAGAAGCACGTCCGTGTTCGTCGAGCCCCCGGAGGAGGTCATGATGAGAAAGACAACAACATTGATCCCCAGGATCACGAGGGTGACAACGGGCCAATATCGCCGCTGCACGGGGATCAAGGGCGGGCTATTAGCAGGAATCGTGATAGGGGTATCAGACATAACAGAGCAGTGACGAGTGACGAGTGACGAGTGACGAGCGGAAGAGCAGGTGCCAGGTGTCAGGTGCAAGGGGCTGGGTGCTGGGGGCTAGGGAAAAACAAATCCTTAACACCCGCTCCCCGGCCCCGCTTTTTCTCCTGACTCCTGAATCCTGGCTCCTGAATCCTGCTCGTCACTTGTCGCCGGCTCGTAATACCTTTCTCCCGCGCAACTCCGGCACAGGACGCGGTCACCCAGCCGGCGCTCTCGCCCGTCGTTAACGCCTTCGCCGCATTGCTCGCAGGTGACGCGGGAGCGCGGGCGTCCCGGCAGGTCCTCCGGTTTCAGTTTCACGCGCACCGCCTGGAGGTTAAAAAGGTCATCATTCTCCATCACCTTGTACGCTTCAAGCTGTGCCTGAGAGGAGTCGGTAATGGCCGGGAACATGGCCTTGGCTTTGGCGCGCGAATCGTCACGAGCCACCACCCGCACCGCCCGGCCCGTCTCGAGGTTCACGAAGGTTGCCGCAACCTTCCCATAGTCCAGATACTTGAGTGACCGCTTGCCCAAGCGGCATCCGGTGACCAGGCTAACGGCGTCCGTGGCGCAGCGATCGATTTCGACAAAGGTTAACAGGCGCTTGCGGTCTTTGACCGGATCATCAATACCGATCGACTTCAGCCCAAGCATCGCCATACGGATGCCCAGAACCTGACCGGGGCACATGTGACCGTGGCTCTGACCCGCCAAGGCGACGTATTCTTCCAGAGTCTTCATCTGCGATGTCTCTTGAGCAGAGACCTTCACCCCAACCTGCGCGTGGTGTCCAAATCCCACGTCGCCTGTTTCTGCAGGGTTGTCAAATAATGTACAAACCTCAGCGCAACGGGTACCGTCCACAATCCCGAACGGTCTCATACATCGCCAGCACATTTTCGATGGGCACGCCCGCCTGCACGTTGTGAGTGGTATTGAAGACAAAGCCTCCGCCGGGGCCAAACACTTTCAGGCGCTCACAGACTTCCTTTCGAACCTCGTCAGGAGTCCCAAAAGGCAAAGTGTGTTGGGTATCCACGCCGCCCCCCCAAAAGGTGATGCGCTCTCCGAATTCCTTCTTGAGTTCGCAAGGATCCATACCCGCCGCCGAACATTGCACCGGGTTCAGGATGTCGAAACCGGCGTCGATGAAGTCCGAGATCAGCGCCCTGACCGATCCGCAGGAGTGGATGAAAGACTTCCACAGAGTGTGTTCGTGAATCCAGTTGTTGACCTGGACGTGGAAGGGTTTGTACAGGTCGCGGTAGGCCTTGGGGGAAATGAAGGGACCATGCTGAGATCCGAAGTCGGTCCCGGTTACAAAAACCGCTGCGATCTTGCTGCCGACAACCTGGTGAATCCTCGCCAGGTTCTCGAGGCCCATCTCGCACTGGCGTTCGAAGATTCTGTACACGTAATCGCGGCGCGTCGCCGTGCTGACGTACCACTCTTCGATGTCGCGGATTCCTCGAGGGTGTTTCAGCCAGGGAGCAGGGACCAGGGCAATGTCCCCGAACGCCGTGCCGCCGAAGTTCGCCAGGATGGCTTCATCCGTCTGGGCGTAAAGCCTCTCTGCCTCACGCTGGAGGTATTGCAGATCCTCCTCGGAGATGGGCCCGAACTCTTCGAGATTATGCTCGACGTTCAGGCTTCCATCGTCAATGGGCGGCTGCCGAACTATGCTGTCAAAGTAGAACCCGCCCTTGGGCAACCGGCCACTTGCCGGGACAGACTTGTCGCCTTCGGGGTACATCAGGATGTCGCCGTTCGGTTCGGGTTCGGTATTGAAACCCTCGGGAACCAGGACTGGCGTGCCCGCAAAGGTGGCCCACGGTTTCCAGCCTTCGTTCCGGAATCCGAACATATTGGAGGGCTTGCCCAAGCCGACCACGTCCACTCCCAGCGCTTCTCTGAGGTCCGGCCCGATCTCACCGAGCATCTGGTAAGGTTCTATAACCCGGATGGGTGTGCCGGGCCTGTCCAAGCCCAGTGCCTGGCGCAGGCCGTAAACCGTGTCCACCTGCATCCCGGTCACGGCGCTGGCGCCCAAGTCGAGTGGAACCCGGTCGGCCTCCTTGTGCTGAAGGGCAAGACTCACTCGTTCGCGCGAAGTCATCACACTCAAACTCCTCCTTCTGCCCCTTCGCCAAGCAGGCGCGGCTTTGGAGTGCGGTCCGTCAACTGACGGGCTGCCGCTTTGTAGCGCCGATCCCGCACAGCGGGATCGGCATTTTCTCGCTCTCGCACCATGCTGACCTAAAGGTCAGCGCTACGGCGTTGGCTCAAGCAAGCTCGAGACGCAAAAGCGGTCCCGCAAGGCGGGGCCGCACTCCAAAGCATGCGTCAGGCTGTGGGAACGAGCTTACGGGCCAGTTCGACGGCGCCGGGAGCGTCCTTACCGTAGCCGTCGGCCCCGATCGAATGCGCCCAGGCATCGGTGAGAGGAGCTCCACCCACAAGGACTTTCACTTTGTCTCGAAGGCCGGCAGCAACGAGCGCTTCAATGATGGCCTTCATGTTAACCATCGTCGTAGTAAGGAGGGCCGACAAGGCCACAAAGTTTGCATCGTGCTGCTTCACGGCGGCCACGATCTTCGCCGGTGGAACGTCCACTCCCAGGTCCACAATCCGGAACCCCGCGCTCTCCAGCATCATGGCCACAATGTTTTTGCCGATATCGTGCAGGTCACCCTTAACCGTTCCGATGACCACCGTACCCGCGGGTTTGATGGATTCCTCACCCAGCAGTAGCGGCCGGAGGATGTCAGTGGCGCCTCTTGCTGCCCGGGCGGCGATCAGCACTTCCGGGATGAAGAATTCACAATCCCTCATGCGACGCCCAACTTCATCCATGGCAGGAATGATTGCCTTGGGAAAGAACTCGTGGGGCTTGATTCCCTCCTTCAGCCCTCGGTCGGTCAATTCCTTGGCGAGCGGGGCCTTTCCATCGATTATGGCTTGTTGCAGCTCCTCAAAGATGCTCATAGCAGTCTCCTTAATTTGTCGGTCTTGCTTGTGGAAATGCCAGTTCCTCTACAAAAACATCCTGGAAACTTGGATCGGCGTTGAGCGCCACGTGCTCGACGCGGCGGCGAACGGCAGCGTAGGACCCGTCCTCGGAGTCGAGGCTGAACAGCGCAAGCTTTGCTCCCAGAAGCGCCGTGTTGCCTGCGGCTTCGACCCTTTCGGGCGGAAAATCGATCAAGCCAATGCGTTGCGCGCTGGCGCGATCGATGTAGTTGCCAAAAGCCCCCGCCAGATAGAGGCGGGTAAGTTCTTTCGCGCCCTTCCTCTGCATAAGGAGCTTTATTCCAGCGGCGATGGCCGCCTTGGCGAGCTGAAGTTCGCGAATGTCATTCTGGGTGAGGGCGACAGGCGGGGCCAGCATCCAACTGTTCTCGCCTTTCGAGAATCGCCCGGAAGTTGCGATCACCCCGAGTTCCAGTCCCGCTGCCACGGCGTCTACCAAACCGCTCCCGCACAAGCCGCGTGGAGCGCCGTCTCCGATGATGTGGCAGTGTACCCTGTCGCGGTTTACCGTCACTTGCGAAATTGCCCCGGTGGAAGCGCGCATACCCATGGAAATCTTGGCGCCTTCAAAAGCCGGACCCGCTGCCGTAGACGCGCAAAGCAATCCCCCCTTGTTCCCAATCACAATCTCACCGTTGGTTCCCAAATCAATAAGTCCGACCAGGGCATCGTGTTCAGTGAGCTTGGTGGCCAGAATACCAGCCAGCACATCGCTCCCCACGAACCCGCCAAGGCAGGGCAGGAACCGCACTCGAGGGTCGCCCGCATGCTTCCAACCCAGCGCGCTGGAGCGGAAAGTCTTCAGCCCCCCTTCCGCAGGCTCAAACGGATAATGGGCGAGTGGCTCGGCATCGATCCCGCAGAAGAAGTGGTGCATGACCGTATTTCCCACCACCACGATGTCAGCGATTTCCGCCCCATGCTTTCCCGCCGAAAAAAGCAACTGTTCAATGAGTGCGCCAATCTGCTGACGGATCAATGTCTCGAGTTGGCGTTGTCCACCCTCCAACACGGCGAAGTGCAGCCTGCTCATCACGTCGGCGCCGTAACGCGCCTGGGCGTTCAGCGCGGTGCTTACCGCCAGCACCCTTCCCGTGGCTAAGTCCAGCAACTGAGCCACAAGGGTTGTCGTGCCCAAATCCACCGCCACACCCAGACCTTGGCGAGGCCGGAATGCGAAGACAGTATCATCGACCAGTATGGCGGCGTCCCACTGGCGGAGTTCGATCTCCAGGTCGCCCTCGACAACACACTGGCAGGCAAGACGCCACCCACTGGCGATCTCCTCAGGCGAAAGCCGCTCCTGTTGTGCCCGGTTAACTTCCGCCTTTCCGTTCAACACGCGGATGCGGCAGCCCCGGCACCTGCCCTGGCCGCCACAGGGAAATTCAACTCCCTGCTCGAACAACAAGTCGCGCAGCGGCGTTCCGGCCGGCGCACTCAGTTCCACCCGCGTGGGCCAGAGAATAATCCGATGGGATGGGTTTAGAGTCAAGGGCCCTTCTAGCACCTTCCAAGTGTAGCGGCGAGTTTACCTCGCCACTACTCCCGGTGTCATTCCGAGCGCAGCGAGGAATCTCGCTCTGATTCTTTCTTCCACCTACTCCTCAAGTCCGCCTTGAGCTCCGGTCCACCTCAACGCAGAGCGAGATTCCTCGCTGCGCTCGGAATGACAGCCACATGGCTCGGAATGACACCGCGTGGCGGCGTCCCGATCAGATCGGCACAGGTTCCGCCGCCTCTACATCAAGCTGACGCACTGCCAGGCGCTGAGTGCTCACGCGCGTACTGCACCATGGCCCGAAGGTTGGCGGGGGATGTCTCCCGCGGAACCTCGCAACCCGCCCCCACAATGAAGCGCTCTCCAGCCTGCCGATGACACTCGCCTACCGCCTCATAAACGGATTCGGGCGTCCCGTCCTTCAGGACTCTCACGGGGTCGATGTTGCCGAGCAGAACCTGTTCAGGTCCCATTTTTTCACGTCCCTCGGACACCGGTGAAAGCGAATCCAGTTCAACTATGGAACAGTGCAGCCTGCCCATCCCCGCCAGAATGCGCCGCGTATTCCCGCAGATGTGCAAACGGGTTTTTATCCCCGCAACGTGCAGCGCGTCAACCAGCTTCTTTTCATAAGGCCAAACAAACTCGTCGTAAAACTTCGGCCCAACCAACGAGGCTGCTGCGTCTCCAACCCCGATTAGATCCGCTCCCATCTCCACCTGAAATCGCGCGAAGCGCAATTCCATCGCGACCACAAATTCAAACACGTCTCGGACAAAAGCCGGATCATCGTAGAAATCCAGCATGAGACTGTTAATGCCTCGCAGGTCGGCGGCCTCCGCGCAAGGACCCTCGATCCAACCTTCCACTACCTTATCATTCCCGACGCGTTCCTTCATCAGCCTTACGGCCTGTGCCCGGTTGCGCATCCTTCCAGGACTGGTGGGGTCGGGGATCTTGAGACTGGTAAGCCTGGTCTTATCTTTCAGCAGAGCGTTTTCTTCGTCGATAGCGGGAGGCTGGTCGGGGAAGAATTTGAGGGTGGCGCCCACAGCCGACGCCTCACAACCAGGGTCAGAGATCACACTGACGTGGTCAATATCAAATCGCTCCGCAACACAGATCTGAGCTTCGGCCTGGACGCGATAGTCCGTGGCGTAGTCGAGGTATTTCGCCCCGGTCTGGTCGGCAGCAAACATCATGGTGATGGGCATGGCGGGAAGGGAGTCCACCGACTGCCCTTGCAACATGGCGAGGACACGCTCGCGACTGTTCATACACTCCCTCCTCTCGCCGCCGTGGCCAGCAGATCGTAGGGGCGGTTCGCGAACCGCCCCTACCAATTTATCTTCCCCCGCCGATGGAGATAAGCCCTCCGCTGTAATCGGCCACAACCTGCCTTCCCGGCGGGACGACCAGGAATTCCTTTTCGTCCCAGACCCCATCCACCAGTCGCTGGAACATGCCGAGGTCACCGGCGAGTTTTTCGAACTTCCATCCCCGCTTGGCAGCTTCTTCGCGCGCCTCGCGCGCAAAGCTTTCGTCCGGCCCCACCCCCATCTCAATGTAGGTGAACTGGCTGTAATTCTTTGTCAGGTCACCCAACTCGCTCCAGAGATACTTGGCATTCTCTTCGCCGTAGCGCGCCACAAGGTCTTCGTAGTTTTGACCGACGCCCAGTATTTTCCCCACGGAAAGCTGGCTGAGCTCGCCGTCCGCCTTGCCGCGCTCCATCCATCCAGTCGTCATGAAGTAGACACCGGGGTGGTTGTTGAAGTAATCCAAGTAGCGCCCTGAGCTGCCGAGGAAAAGGGTGATGCAATCGTGGGCGCGAGGAATAACGAGGGGGTATTTGCCGGCAGTCAACCCAACCACACCGTTGTTGCAGAGGCCGTACCCGAGCAGCACGGCCTCGTATCGGGGGTCGTCCACACGCTCGAGCGCGGCCTGCAGGCGCGCTCGCATGCCCTCGCTGCCGATGTCGTGCAGACCCTTAGGAAGGAACTCCACATCCACGGTGTTCGGGGAACGCGCCACCACCGAGCAAAACTCCCGGTAGAAGATCTCGCAAGTGATCAGCTTCAGCCGCATTCCCATTCTCCGGCAGGGATTCCGCCTCTCCTTGTAGCCTATCCAGCCAGGGCAATTCGCGTTCCTGGATTCTCAAACCGCCGCTCTGACGCCCCCCTCAGTTCCTGGATCACGGCTACAACAGCCCGCCGCGTGCGCAGGCAGGGATTGTTCTCGCCAGTATCGAGGGATGGAAGTGTGAAATGGATCTCGCGAATCACTTGCCCTTTCTCGCCTTCAACGCCCCGGCCACAAGAAAGGGGCGAGGGCGTTGGCTCGTATAAAAAGTCATTGATTTTGGTACTGGAAGTCGGTTTATCATAGGACGGTCGGCGCTAAGAAGAGCAAGATATCACGCCTGGGTCTTGATTGCAGCAATCTTCGGGCCAGAAAACCCGCCCTGGGGGGAGAAGTCCCAGGGTCGCGTCAAAGTCGCGGAAAAAGCGGCTCTGCCGCCTGCTGTGCGGAAAGCCTCTGGCTTTCCGGCGCAGACAGCCTCCCTTCTTCCCCTCGGCTCGGCTGGAAGGCTGAGCCTTCCAGCCGAGCCGAGGGGGTTAGTCAGGGCGGAAGCCCTCGGAAAGGCGAAGCCTTTCCGCACAGCAGGCGGCAGAGCCGCTTTGGGATGTTACCTTTCGGGGACTTTGACGCGACCCCGGGAGAAGTCCTATGACATTGTGTCCTCTTGGGGTATGCTTATAACTTGCATAAATTCAAACACTAGCGCGAATTAGAACAACCATGTATATTTCCTTCCTTGTGCATTCTGAAAAAAGGGATTCAATTCTATGAGCCTGAGTCAACTTGCCCGAACTATCAAAGAATCAGTGACTTTGAAGCTGAATGAGACCGCTGCCCTGCTCCGGGAAAAGGGCGAGCCAGTGATTCACCTGGGCGGCGGTGAGCCCAAGAGTAAAGCGCCCATCGACGCGGTAATCAGTTGTACATCCGTACTAAATACCGGTGATATCCGTTATACGCCACCGGATGGCATTCCGGCACTCAAGAAGGCCATCATTCGATACACCGAGGAGCGCTACAACAAAATCATCTCGGCGGATAATGTGATCGTCTCGGGTGGAGCCAAGCAGGCGATTATGGTATTGCTCCACGCCATCCTCGATCCCAAGGATGAAGTCATTTTCCCGGCCCCCTATTGGGTGAGTTACCCGGAGATGGTGAAACTCGCGGGCGGCGTCCCGGTGGTCGTCACGCCCGAGGACGGCAGCTTCCATCCTACGCTCCGAGAAATTGCCGATAACGTGGGCTCCTATACGAAGGCGATCATCATTAATAGTCCGAATAATCCCTCGGGTGCAATGTTTTCGAAAGATTTTATTGCCGAAATAGTCGAGTTCTGCGAAAAGAAGAGCCTCTACTTGATCATGGATGATATTTACAACCGGCTGGTCTTTGAGGGCAAGAGTGCTCCCATCTGCTACGACTACATGGAGGCGCCCTTCGAGCAATCCAAGCTCGTGGTCATCAACGGCGTGTCGAAGATGTACGCCATGACCGGCTTCCGCATCGGCTGGGGCATTGCCAACAAGGAACTGGTGGAAGCCATGGCGACCCTCCAATCGCAGCAGACCTCCGGCCCCTCGGCGCCCTCACAATGGGCGGCGGTGGGGGCCTTGAACGGCGTGCAGTCCTCCGTCGAGAACTTGCGCATGACCCTGGAGAATAACCGCAACGTGATGATCGAGCGCCTGCGAGCCATCGAGGGCGTCAAGGTGACCAAGCCGGATGGCACTTTCTATTGCTTCCCCGACTTCAGCGCCTATATGAAGGATTCGCACAAGCTGGCGAATTTCCTTCTCAATAAAGTCCGCGTCGTTACCGTTCCAGGCAAGGAATTCGGCTTCGAAGGTCATCTGAGGCTAAGCTACTGCGGCGCCATCCGGGAGATCATGGAAGGGCTGGAGCGTATCCAGTGGGCGCTGGACCCGACCTCCGCAAACGAACTCTACCTGGGCGACCGCAAGCTGGTGAGGGACTGGCTATGAATATCTACCTCGACATTCAATCTCCCGCTGTGCAGGAAGCTGGCACGCTCGCCAGCGACTACGGCCTGCAGAATCACGGCCTGACGAACCTGCGCCGGGTCTACTGGAACCTGCCGACTCCCGCTCTCTACGAGGAGAGTGTGTTCCGATCGGAAGCTCGGCTCACCCACCTCGGTCCCTTGGTGGTGAGCACCGGCAAGCACACGGCGCGAGCCGCTCCCGACAAATTCGTGGTCCGCGAACAAGCCACCGAGGACAAGATCTGGTGGGGGCAGTACAACCGCCCCTTCACCGGCGAGAACTTCAGCGCTCTGCTGGCTCGCTTGCAGGGCTATTTGCAGGGCAGGGACGTATTCGTGCAGGATTGTCATGCGGGCGCTGACCCCGAGTACAGCCTGCCCATCCGCATTATCACGGAAAAAGCCTGGCACAGCCTGTTCGCGCGCGCCATGTTTCTGAAGATTCGGAACCAGGATGCGCTCAAGAAACACATCCCCGAGTTCACCGTCATCGCCGTGCCCGGCTTCCTTGCTTCGCCGCTGATTGATGGCACGCGCACGGAGACGTTCATCATCCTCAATTTCCGTGAGCGGCTCGCCGTCATCGGAGGCACGAGCTACGCAGGTGAAATTAAGAAGACCATCTTCACCGTGCTCAATTTCCTCTTGCCGCTGGAGGGCGTGCTCTCCATGCACTGCTCGGCCAACGTCGGCCCGGAGGGCGACGTGGCCATCTTCTTCGGCCTCTCCGGCACCGGCAAGACTACACTTTCCGCTGACCCCAAGCGCCACCTGATCGGCGACGATGAGCACGGCTGGAGCGATAACGGCGTGTTCAACTTCGAAGACGGCTGCTACGCCAAGGTCATCCGCCTCTCACCCGAAGCCGAGCCGCAGATCTACGCCTGCACGCGCCGCTTTGGCACCGTGCTCGAGAACGTCACCTTCGACCCCGTGTCGCGACATCTCGACTTGGACGACTACAGGGTGACCGAGAATACCCGCGCCGCATATCCTCTCGAATACATCGAGAATTCTCTGCCCGAGAAGCGAGCCGGCCATCCCAAGAACGTCATCTTCCTCACCTGCGACGCCTCGGGCGTGATGCCGCCCATTTCCCGCCTCAGCCCCGACCAGGCCATCTACCACTTCATCTCCGGATACACCAGCAAGATTGCGGGCACGGAAATCGGCCTCGGCATCGAGCCCGAGATCACCTTCAGTACCTGCTTTGGCGGGCCCTTCATGGTGCATCACCCGTATGCTTATGCGGAGCTGCTGAAGAAGAAAGTCCTCAAGCACGGGGCGAACGTCTGGCTGGTGAACACCGGCTGGACCGGCGGGTCTTTCGGGGTCGGCAAACGTATCAGCATTCATCACACGCGCGCTTTGCTGAACGCCGCCCTGAATGGAAAACTCACCCAGGTCGAGTACAAGAAAGATCCGGTCTTCGGCTTCGACGTCCCCACCACGTGCGAAGGCGTGCCCTCCGACATCCTTGATCCGGCCAGCACCTGGCCCAGCCGGGACGAGTATTTCAAGAAGTACGACGAGCTTGCGGCGCGCTTCATTGAGAACTTCAAGTTGATGATGGCGGACTGCCCGGAACACATCTTGGAAGCCGGACCCAAACGCCTCGCCCTCGTCCCTGCACGCTAGAGATGCCGACCTATCTCTTTGGACCATTCCTGTCGCTCTTGCCGGCAAGTTGGCGTGCGAATCTGCCTTTTGCGGAGTCGATTCGGTGGCGGCGCGCTACCTTCCTGTCAGCGGCTCTGGAAGGCTTTGCGTCACTCTGCGCTCTGGAAAGAACAGTTGATCTAAAGCTCGGCCGAACGTTCGCGCCCAGCCGAGACCGAGGGATTACCGTTGATAGTGTTCTCGTAATGCGATACGCTGTATCTCAGTGAGGTTTTAAGACTATGGCGACGACGATGGTTCACATTCGCGTGGACGAGAAGGTGAAGAAGAGAGCCGCAAGAACACTGGCCGCAATGGGCATGTCTGTTTCCGACGCGGTACGCATTTTGCTTGTCCGAGTGGCCGCAGAGAAGGCCCTGCCGTTCCACGTGAAGGTCCCCAATACAACCACGGTCAAGGCGATGCAGGCAGCGGACCGAGGCGAGGGGAAGCGCTTCAAGTCTTCCGACGTGCTGTTTAAGGACTTAGGAATTTGAACGTGCGAAACATGATTAGCGCCGCGCAGTTTCGGCGTGACGTTAAGCTGGCCAAGCGGCGCGGCAAGGATATGTCGAAGCTGCGTGAGCTAATCTTGCTGCTGGCCGAAGGCGGCCCGCTTCCGCCCTGCTACAAAGACCATCCACTCAGCGGAGAATGGAAGCACTACCGGGACTGTCACATAGAACCCGATTGGCTGCTGATCTACAAGATTGACGGTGACGACCTGTACCTGGTCCGCACCGGCACGCACTCGGACTTGTTTTAGCTGTTGAGCAAGCGCGGACCTGTCTTGTAGGTCCGCGGTTTTTCGCCCTCGCCAGCGCTCCCCGGTTCGGTTCACTATTGCCTCCGGGCGGCATGGCGGGAGATGGATCGCACGTCCAGGTTGCCGCGTCCGTTCCCTTAGGACCGTTCGATCTCCGTGACCGTGGATTGGCTGACTGAGTACGCGGGGATTCCTGGAGCTACCAGGAGCGTCTTTTGGCGGGGCGATACTTCGCGAGGTATTCGTTGAGATCTTGATCTGAAATCGTAAGATGGTGTTGCAGTGGAGACTCAGCGGTTTCCGCGAGGAGTTCTCTCTGAAGCTTCTGATAGCAGATTGCGGCCCCATCCTGGTAAGGGAAGTGCCTTTCCTCAAAGGCCCGGTTCGAGATGGTCAGCGTGAATTCCCGGTCTTCAGATTTCATGGCCACAACCCGGTAGCAGTAGTCCCTACCGCGGGGCTTTAGTTGAAACCCGGTGTATTGGATAAGCACGCTCACTGTGCTGGATACCTCCAAAGTCGGGCGGCTCTCGCCGGGCGGGAGCCGCCCGAAAAGTCATAGCTTTACCACGTTTTCAGCTTGCAAACCCTTGGGCCCTTTCGTGACCGTGAACTCCACGGAATCTCCCTCGTTGAGTGATTTGAAGCCAGTTGCCTGGATGGCGGAGTGATGAACGAAAACGTCATCACCGGATGCGCGTTGGATAAAACCGTAGCCCTTCGCGTTGTTGAACCACTTTACCTTGCCTTGTTCCTTCTCCATATGTTTCGTTGTTCCTTTTAATTCTGTAGATTCTCTTGTTCTGCTCTCGCAACCAAACGCCAAAAGCAAAAAAGCCACAAACCATTGATTTTGTGGCCACCCTACTTCTCCGCTTCTCGGTCACAAAAACTGATCAAGTCTTTGTAGTATACACGTTTGGGGCTAATCGCGCCAGACTTTTCTGATTGGCAATAGGGCTGCCTATGGACTCCTCTTCTCTCTTGTTTTTTGAATCGTCAACAGGATGCCCTGCAGAAGAAATCCTGCCAGGAAACCCCACATAAGGTTGATAGTTAGGAGCGAAACCACTCCCACGCACGCGGCAATAATAAGAAGCTGCGGGCGCCTAAGGATGTCGCGCAAATAAGCCGCGTGTTGGATTCCCACGTAAGCCAGCAACACTCCCAAGACGGGAGCGGGGATTAGTTTCAAAACGTCCACGGCAGCGCGGCCAAACAACGCCAGAAGGATGCAAACCGCGCCGATGACGTAACTGGACCTGGGATTCCGCGCGCCAAATTTGTAATGTGCGGTAACCCCACCTGAGCCGTGGCAGAGTGGCGGGGCCTGAATCATCCCGCTGAGCAGATTTACCAAGCCAATGCTGATGCACAATCCGCGCACCGTGACGCGGCGAGCCTGCGCCCCATAGAGAATCCGGGCGGTGTTCTCGGTTGCTACGATGGAGTTACCAAAGGTCAACGCAAACTGCGGAACCACCAGCAATGGCAAAACGCGTCGAAGTTCGGCAAGATGTGGGTGCAGAAGAGTGAGCGGCAGTGGTCCCCAGCCAAGCGCGGGTAGCTTGCCCCATTGCGCCGTGAGACCAAGCGTGATCCCTGCCGTCAACAGGACCAAAGCCGCCGGAAGGCGACGCGAGCCTTGAAACGCCAGCAAAAGAAGGGCTCCGCCGAGCGCGATTTCCCAAGGGGCGACCGTTCTGCCTGCCCCTAGAACAACCGTGGAGCGCGGGCTCAACATCAGTCGCAAGCCTTCACGCGCCAGCAAGAGTCCTAGACCCAATTGAATGCCCCTGACAATGGGTAGGGTGAACAGCTTCGCAAGCCTTGTGGCGAGGTTGGTAACTCCGACCAACCCTAGCAGCGCTCCCATCAGGAGTCCGGCGCTGGCGATCGACGAGGGGGAAAGCCCCATGGCCAGTGCAATTGCCGCTACGGCCTTGAAGGGCTGAACGGCCATAGGGATTTGGAAATAGCGGCCCGCCAAAACATAAGTGACGCCGGCAGCAAGAAACACCGCCGTCGGATTCACGTGATTCAGGGAGACGAGGGCAATCGCGATTGGAAACAACACCCCGATGTCGCCGAACGCACCGGCCACATCCCACCGCGTCAGGGGCCACCGCATGCCGCGTGACTCCACGTTAGCTGCAACGCCCAAAGCTCAAGGCCTCCTCTGCAAGGGCCGGATGATCATCACTTCGGTAGCCTTGATGAGCGCCGCTGCCGTCTCTCCCACCTTCAGATCAAGGTCCCGGGAGGCGTCGCTGGTAATGATGGAGGTGACGGATTGCCCTCCCACGTCCAGCACCACCTTGGTCAGCAGGCCAACCGTTTGGAGCTTGACGATGCGCCCTACCAACTGATTTCGCCCGCTGATCACGTGCTCGAGCCCCGCCCCCGTTCCTGAAATCGGCGCGGCGGGCGCAGGCTGAGCCGCAGAAGTCGCCTTTCCGCCCTGCCCTCGCTCGCCTCTTTGAAAAAGCAGGCGGTCAATCTCCGAACGCGGAACGCGATGATGGCCCCCCGGTGTCGTCACGGTCTTGATCTTTCGCTTGTAGATCCATTGCTTCAAAGTCGGATAGCTCACGCCCAACTCCCGCGCGGCTTCCGGAACGTGGAGAAGTTCCATACAGGATTGCCCCCGTTCAATATGGTTAGGAGCTCATATTTACACGATTTGATACGGCTAGTCAACGGGCGGGTTGCGGAAAGAAGCGCAGGCGCAGGGTTCCGAAGGGGGTGAGTCTCATCCTGATCCTGCCACCAAGCGCGGCGGGCCCTCCAGGGCGACAGCGTGACATCCGTGGACTCGTCTGCCGTGCTGTCATCCTGGGTCCTTCGCTGTCATCCTGAGCGCAGCGAAGGATCTCGCTCTGCCCGCTCAGGATAAACTGCGCGAAGAATCTCGCCCTGGACTTTTCCGCCGACAAACAGCAGGGCGATCCCGCTGTAGCGGGACCGCAGGGCGGGATCCCGCTCTGCGGGACAGTGAGCGGGCGCTCTCGCGAACGTCGCAACGCAGGCCCTTTGCTTTCAACGGTTCGATTGGGCCAGCCTCACGCCGATTTTCCAGTTGCCGTCCTGCGCCAGCCGGCGCTTTCCATCATAGCCTGCTATCCTGGGCCTGCAGGGTAGGCCGGTAAATCGGCGGGGCGCGGAGGCAGCTTCTTGGGGTGTTCCTGGATCTGTTTCATCACCAGCTCGATCGCCTTTTCAAGCTGCGGATCGTGCCCTTGCATCACCAAATCCGGCGGGTTATCGACCTCGATATCCGGGGCGACACCGTGATTTTCAATCAGCCACTCGCTATTCAAGCCATAGAGCGAGAATTCCGGCCGCGTAATGTAGCCGCCATCCATCAGAGGCATATTACCGCGAATGCCGCGCACGCCTCCCCAGGTGCGCATTCCAATGAGCGGGCCCAGCTTGTATTTCTTGAAGTAATAACTGAAGAAGTCTCCGTCGGAGGCGGCATACTCATTGGTGACGCAGGCCATGTAACCATGGAAGACCACGTCCGGAATGGTGCCGCTCTCGAAGTTGCGCGCTGAATCCATCCCCGCCAGCACACGGCGCAGGCGCTCAAAAATGATTTGATCTACGAAGCCGCCGCCGTTGTAGCGCACGTCGAAGATCAGGCCTTCCTTGCGGACCTGTGGGAAGAATTGCTTCACAAATTCGTTCAGCCCATCGCCGCCCATATTGGGAATGTAGACATATCCCACACGCCCGCCGGTGGCCTCCTCCACTTTCTTGCGGTTGGCGTTGATCATGTCGAGTTGACGCAGGGGATATTCGCTCCCGATGGGTTTCACCACCACTTTCCGCGCCCCTTCCTCGCTGGGCTTCGAGTTCACCGTCAGCGTGACGTTCTCATTCACCGTGTTGATAAACAATTCGTAAGGGTTCTGCGGGGCGCGCAAGGACTTTCCGTTTACGGCCAGCAGATAGTCGCCCAGCTTCACCTCCACTCCGGGCTCGGTAAGCGGCGAGCGCAGCGCGGCATCCCAGTTCTCTCCGGAATAAATCTTCTTGAAGCGGTAGAGTCCGTGCGCGGTGTCAGTTTCAAAATCTGTGCCCAGCACGCCCACGTTAATGGGTTTCAAATCCGGGTAGTCACCACCTCCCACATAGGTGTGGGAGTTGGAAAGTTCCCCGATCATTTCGCCCAGGACATAGGTCAAGTCGTACCGGGTGGCCACGTAAGGCAGCAGCGGAGCATACCGCTCACGCTCCTTTTCCCAGTTGACGCCGTTCATTGCAGGTTCAAAGAAATAATCACGCTCCTGCCGCCACACCTCGTTGAAGATCTGCTTCCACTCGGCTTGCGGATCGACTTCCAGGCGCATCGAAGCTAGATTCAGCGCGCCTTCGCCGGCTTTATGGGGTTCCTTTTCGGGCTTGGCGTCGATGATACCGTAGTTCTGCGGCCCCGGCATGTCTTCGTCTTCAGCGCCGCCGCCGGCTCCTTGGGGCGCCCCATAGAGGAGCTTCTTGCCGTCAAAGGAGAGCGCGTAGTGGGTCGCTGGAGTGATTAAGATGTTGTCCTTCCGCTCCTTCATGTCGTAAGCGTGGATGGCCGCCGCTTCGCCCGGCAACGGCCCCGAGAGACCGGAGACGGGCATCGTCACGTAATAGACAAAGCCCTCCGCAGCGTTCAGCCCCTGGCTGCTTTCCGCAGGAGTGGGCAAAGCCACCACGCGCGCAGCGATGCCCTCGAGGTCAATGCGGAAGTCCTTCGGGACTTCCCTGCCCGCCGGCGCTTCCTCGGGCTTCTTCTCCTCTTTTTTCTCCGCTGCGGGGCTCTCGGATTTCTTTGCACCGGCCTCGTCACTCTTCGGAGCAAAAGGCGAGGGCAGGTCGGAACGCAGCGTCACCACATAAACACGCGTTGCCTTAGGATTAGCAAACTCGAAGTCATAAACGCCCAATACTTCGTTGAAGTCACGGTTCGAAAGGAAATAAAGATATTTGCCGCCCGGGTCGAATACGGGGTTCCAACTGTTCGTGAAGCTCGTCGTGACCGGTGTGATTTTCTTGTCGGCCAGCGAATAAAGGTAAATCACCCCGTTTTGATTCTCAGCGGTCTTGGCGTAGACAACCCATTTACTGTCCGGAGCCCAATTGTAATCGGTCAGGTCGGCATACTTGCCCTTGTCGATTTGCTCAGGCTTCTTCTCCTCGATATCCACATAGAAGAGCCGCGTTTCTTTATCCGCGTAGAGCAACTTCTTGCTGTCGGGCGACCAGACGGGAGGCAATCTGAACACCTTGCCATCGCTGGTGATGCGGATTTCCTTCCCCATGCCGTCCTGCGGCATGAGGTAAAGCTCGTCCTCACCCGTGCGGTCGGAAAAGTAGGCGACCCATTTTCCGTCCGGCGACCATAGCGAGTATTTCTCGTGGATGCCGGGCGTCCGGGTCAGGTTGCGGATGCTGCCTTCCTTGGCGGGCACGGTGAAGATGTCTCCGCGAGCGGCGAAGACGGCGCGGTTGCCCTCGGGGGAGATGTCAAAGTCCGTGATCAACCCGGCGACTCCTGCCCAATGCTTTCGCGCCAGGGGACGGTCACCGGCCAGGTACACCGTTAGCTTGCGCGGCTTCTCGGTCTTCAGGTCGAAGACGTAAAGGAACCCGCCGTTCTCAAAGACGATTGAGTCAGGCCCCAGGCTGGGCCAGTTGACGTCGTAATCCTTAAAGTTGGTGAGCTGGCGAGTCTGTTTGGTCTTCAGGCTGTAGCTGTAAAGGTTCATGCGGTGCTCTGGGCCTCGGTCAGAACCGAAATAAATCGTGTCGCCGTGCCACATGGGGTAAGTATCGGTGCCGGGATAATCCGTGATGCGCTCGTAGGTGTTGTTCTTGAAATCGTAGATGGCGATGTCCTGGGCCATGCCGCCCATGTAGCGCTTCCAGGTGCGGAAATTGCGGAAGATGCGGTTATAGGCGATCTTTGTGCCATCCGGCGAAAAGGAGGTGAGCCCGCCTTTGTCAAGAGGAAGCCGCACCGGCAGGCTGCCATCGATGCTCACGCTGAAGAGCCGCCCGAACCAATCGTTATAGGTGTCGCGGCGGGAAAGGAATAAGATGCGCTGGCTGTCCGGGAACCAGGTGATGACCATGTTGTTCGGACCCATGCGCTCGGGCATGCTCACTACTACATCCGGCAAGAACGTCAGTTGTTTGGGTTCGCCGCCTTCTGACGGAATAACGTAGACGTTGAAGTTGCCGTCGTACTGGGCCGAGAAGGCGATCCATTTGCCGTCCGGCGAGAACTTTGGGAATAATTCCAGGCCGGGATGAGTCGTGATCCGCCGCGCTACACCGCCGGAAGTTGAGCCCAACCACAGATCTCCACCATAACTGAAAACAATCCTGTCCTTGTAAATGTCCGGAAAGCGCATCAGGCGGCCTTCGGTCATCTCCTCAGCAAAGCCCAGAGAGACGGAACAGAGCAAACTGATCGCAAGCCACTTCACAATTCGGTACATGCTTCTCCCCCAAAAAAGTCGCGATGAGCGGCGACCCCGATTCAACTGAAACAGCGGGCGTCATTTTACACCTCTTCGCGGCGAGCGGCACGCCTTGTATGGTCCCACAGTAGGCAGTACGCAGTAGGCAGAAGGCGGTAGGCAGAAGGCACCCAGCGGCGGGCAGTTCAATTCAGAATTCAGAATTCATAATTCAGCGTCGCCCCAACCCCCGGCGCTTGTCACCAGACACCTGAAGCCTGGAACCAGCCCTTCTGCCCCACCAACCGCGAGAGTCAACAGTTGGAGGTTGGCTGCGGCTCTTCCCCCACCTACCACCTACGACCTACCATCTACCTCCTTTCTTTTCAACAACATTCCCGCTTTCAACGCGTAACTACCTTTGTTTTCTGTAACATTCCCGCTTCGCCCCTGGGTTTTCCACTGCGATCCTTTGTTTTCAATAACATTCCCGCTTCGTTCGGTCAAAAAAAGGATTCTTCTTCAAGATTGGTAGGCTTTCTTGAGCCGCAGGACGGACTGAGCGAGTGATGCTGGCACGCGCCGGCGGTGGGCAGGCCTTCGTCCCTTAGTCCGTAGCCCTGTTTTTCATTCCCCACCCCCTACATACCACCTACCTCCCTTGTTTTCATAGACATTCCCGCGTCGTTCCTTCACTTTTTAAAGTCACTCCAGTTTCTTCATTCCCTGTCATGGTGACATATTGTCATACGACGGCGGTACTAGCGGAGCCTCGCACCAACTCGACCCCTCAAATGCAGCAGGCAGTAAGCAGTAGCCGGCAAGCGGTGCCAACAAGGAGCAAAGCAATTCACTGTTCACCATTCACAATTCCCCTCATCGCCTGTCCCCACTCCTCCATCTGTCGAATCCCGAATCCCGATTCCTGAATCCTGAATCCTGAATCCTGAATCCTGCTACTATACTAGCCTATCTTCCGCCCCCTGTCAAGAGACACGGAGTCCGCTTCCGAGGCGCTCTCCGAACTGACCCTCGGCGCGAAGGGCCGCGTCATCAACCCGGCAGTAAGCAGAAAGCGGTCGGCGGCAAGTTCCGGGTTCAACAAGCTTGGCGATGAGTTCCTGACGGGGGCACGTCGTGTTTCCACCACCAGGAAGCAAGCCATCGGCGAAGTGGTAGAATGGGCAAGCGGCGGCGCCTTCAAGTATGGCCACGTCGGCCGCATGACGCGGGCTGGCGCGGAGCGAGGCTCTGCGATATGGGAAGGCACAGCGCGGAATCAGGGGAGTTGGTCCAGGCTCAAGACGAACGGGTGTGTAATGGATGGGAGTCGTCCCGGATGAAAATGCCGCCTGCAAGCGGGGATGATGGGTGTTAGTATACCGCCTGCGACGCGGCGCAGATTGCCAAATCGTGGAGCTTCGCTCTGCGCCACCCGGCGAGCTTTCTTATTTATAGCACAGAACAAGAGCCATCAAGGGCCCTTCAGGAGGCAGAGGTGGCCCCTCAAATCTCCAGCCGCCAGTTCCTTCACGCCGGCGTCGAAGGTAACCAAAACGCCGTCCCGTTCCACCGCCTGCCAGAGGAGCAGAGCGTCCGTCCATTGCTGATGTCCCCTGACTCTTGCGGCCAGGGGCTTCAGGCCGGCGGGTATCTCGCGATCCAAAGGCCAGAATTCATGCCCCGCGTGGCTGGTGGCTTCGCTCAAGACCGCCAGGGCGGTCGGCGCGCTGACCGCGCCTTGGGTTACGGCGGGATTGGTCAGCAGACGCAACACGCCAAGTTGCGTCAACGTATTGGTGGCCCAGGCGTGCTGGCCGGACTTTGCGAACCAGGCATGAGCGGCAGCATGGCTTTGGTGACGGGGCCAAAGCAGAGCGAGCAGGACGTTGACATCCGGCAGATGGCGATTCATTCTTCGTCGCAAAGTTCCCGCACCCGCGCGCTCGTGATTACTGGAAAGTCGTCCGACGCGTCCAAAACGGGCAGTCCATTCACCTTCCGGGTTGCGACTTGATAGCGAGCCCCGCGGCGCACGAGCTCAGATGCGGCCTTGCCCAGTGAGAGCTGGCGACTCTTAGCATATGCCCGAATCGCCTCGACCGCATCATCCTCGAGCGGCAGTGTAGTTCGCATGAAAATATGATGCCACGGAGTACGTTCTGATGTCAACTGCTGCACGGTGATGCGGTCATGAAAATGGCTTCCCTCCTCGCATCAGAGGCTGAGACTGAGCTGGTCAAGACTTCGAGCCGAGGGTGGCACGTCGTGTTTCCACCACCAGGAAGCAAGCCATCGGCGAAGTGGTAGAATGGGCAAGCGGCGGCGCCTTCAAGTGCGGCGACATCGGCTGCATCACGAAGGCCGATACCCCGAAGCTGCGGGTGGCCACTGAACTCATGGCGTCGGTCGTCGGTGGCGCAGAGGATGGCCGGAGAGAGCCGGGAGCGCAACTTTCTTACCAGAGGAGGATATAGTGGCCAGCATGGATCGCAGGGACTTTCTTAAGGCAGGAAGCATTGCCGGAACCTATTTTGCCGGGTCGATGAAGATGCATTTGATGGCGGCGCCGCAGGCTGAGCCGCCTAAGGCCATCGCCGCGAACGACCATATTCAAATCGCACTGATTGGGGCGGGTGGGCAAGGCCAGGGTGATACGAAGATGGCAGCGCAAATTCCGGGCGTCAAGGTGGTAGCGGCGGCAGACTGTTACGACGGGTGTCTGGAACATGCCAAGGAATTGTGGGGGAAGGATATCTTAACCACGCGCGACTACAACGAGATCCTCGCGCGCAAGGATATCGACGCGGTCATCATCGGCACTCCCGATCATTGGCACATGCAGGCGTCGGTGGATGCCATGAACGCGGGCAAAGACGTTTATTGCGAAAAGCCCATGATCCACCTCTACCCCGATGGGCCAAAAATCATTGACGCTTGGCGCAAGACGAACCGGATTATGCAGGTGGGCAGCCAGCGGGTGAGTTCGATCATTTACAAGAAGGCGAAAGAACTGCTTGCCGCGGGAGCCATCGGCGAGCTCAACATGGTGACGGTCTGGTACGACCGCAATTCGGCGCAAGGCGCGTGGCAATATACGGTTCCGTACGATGCCTCGCCCACCACCTGCGATTGGCCGCGCTTTCTCGGCACGGCGCCGAAAATTCCGTTCAACGGCGAACACTTTTTCCAGTGGCGCAAGTGGAAGGCCTACGGAAGCGGAGTAGCGGGCGATTTGTTTGTCCACTTGTTCAGTGGCGTGCACCTCATCACGGATACGCATGGTCCTACGCGCGCCTTGGCGACGGGTGGGCTGCGCTTTTGGAAAGACGGCCGGGATGTGCCGGATGTGATGATGGCGCTTTATGACTACGCCCAGGGCTTCAACCTCAGCGTGCGCACGAATTTCGTCGATGGTGGGTCCGAAAGTGAAGGGTTCGTCTTTACCGGTTCGGAAGGCTCGATGATTATCGGTGGCGACGGAGTCACCATCACCCGTGTTCCGAGAGAGAAGGAGCCGGGTGTTCGCGTCGAACCGTTTGCGGAGGCCATTCAGAAGCGTATGTTGGAAATCTATCGCGAGAAATATCCGATCACGCATCCGACCGGGGAAGCCTTGCTGGGTGAAGAAAAATACGTCGCTCCCAAGCATTACAGTGACCACTACGACCACGTGAAGAACTGGATCGACGCCATTCGCACCCGCCAACCGATCTTGGAAGATCCCGTCTTCGGCTTCCGCGCCGCCGGCACCGCCCTCCTCAGCAACGTCAGCTACGAAAGCGGCAAGCCAGCCCATTGGGATGCGGAGGGAATGAGGCTTTTGTAAGTTCGTGTGAAGATTCGCTACCGCGGGCCGTATCCCCGGCCCGCGGTAGCAAGAACTCCGTCTGTAGCGGGTCGTCCCAGCGGCGCGCTACGACGTGACGTTGGGAAGAGCGACGCCACCTGAGACCTGCGCTTGGCGCGCCCTCTCCTGGGCCTTTTTGAAGGCGCGGACACCGTCCAGCGGGAGTTTACTGGGAGCTTTCTTTTTCAACAGGCTAAGTCGTTGAAAACCAAACACCGCCGAATCAGTTCTTGCGTCTTACCCCCTAAAGTAGGGTAATACGCGGAATTCACTGCAAGACGCTGGGAATTCAACAGGTTAGGCTGTGGAAACCAAGTCGCCACAGTAAACTCCCGCTAGTCCCCGGCTTTTTCATTTTCATCTTGGGCACGCCGTGGCGTGCCCGTGCTGAATGGCGATACCGCCATGGTATTCTTGGCCTCCCGGCGGCCCTGCATTTTTGTTTGGTTGCGGTAAAATCCACCTCCTGCGGCGAGGAGCGGCAGCCAAGAAAGGATGACCGACCCAGCGGTTGTGAGGCGATCCTTTGTCCGGGACGGGAAGAGTGTTGAAATTAAGATACGGGAGGTTTTCCCTCGAAAGCAGCGGCAAGAGATTTCTCACGGTTCCTCCACGTCGTTGTCAGGAGTGGTAGCCAATCTGAGAAAGACGCTACCCGCTATCAAAGACACCGATTATGGAAGCTCTCATTGCCACTGGCAATTCTGCCGAAGGTGTGGCAGAATATTCTTCAGGGAAGGGACCAGACTCATGTCTTGGGATCGACCAAGAAGCGTACCCGTAGTTCCAAATGTAGCTGTGGTGCGGGGCAAATTCATAGGAACTGAACCCAGTCTCGATGGGGACGGCTCAACCTGGAAGATAGCCGTTGAAGAGTCGCGTGACGTGGAAGGCATGCCCAACTTCGTCCATCCCCAGGTGGGTAAAACCATTCAAGTCTTCGTGGGTAGCAAGCACCCGCTCGATTTCGGAGTAAACGATGCTCTGGAGGCGCGTGTTGCGTATCGAGGCGACGAGCGAGGCGGCCGGTTCGTCTTGATGGGCAGCGATATCCGCAAACTATGAACGGCGGCGCCTCCGGGGTCCGTACCCTCCACCCTTACACTCTTGCATCGCACGTAATGACTCCATTCTGCAGTTGAATATTGCTGACGGAAACTCCAGTTGAGTTGCCGCCATGGTCTATCGACTTCGGATTGCTGGTGTCGTCAAATAACTGGCTATTCGAACGTCCGGGATAGGGGTCGCCGTCATCCCCCCGGTTGTTGTTGTTCTCCAAGTCGAGGTTTCCGTCTGCCTCCTCCAAGCCAACCCAGTAGTCCTTCGGGTTCGTATTGTCCTGGCGGGCGTCATCTATGTGCCAAATCAGCAATCCCGCGCCCGGCAACTTGGCGTCAAAGCCAGTGAGCTGCCTATTCTCCAGTAGGAAGTACTCGTCCCCTGTTTGGCCATTGGTCCACAGACGATAAATGGCCTGGCGATCTTGTTCGATTGCGTTGAGTGACAAAGACTGAGCGCCATTTACAATTTGGGGTTGAATCCAGCCCAACCGCGCTTTCGACCAAGCACAGAAGTGCGCTGGTGTGAGCCCACCGTCGTTCCAGCTACCTCCGCCCATGACACACCACGCCCCGACTCCTTCCGATTTATAGGAGGTATCATACAGGTCCGGCAGGCCGAGCATGTGGCCGAACTCATGGCAGAATACTCCTACGCGTCCATCCTCAGGCACGGTGAGATAAGCGTAGGCCGTCTTTCCGTTAGAAACGAAAGGCTGACGAATGTTCCATTGGTGTGACCAGATCATCGCGGTCCGTTTGGCGGGGTCAGGTTGGGCCTCCGCCCCTCCCCCAGCGTGGATCACGAAAAGACCATCAATATAGTTGTCGCCGTCGCTATCGAACTGACGGAAATCTACGCCTTGCTGCACAGCTAAGTTAAGGGCATCCTCCACCGTCTCCTGAGCGTTTTGGGGATAGGCGCCCATTCCATTGCTGCCGTTCACGTAATACGAATACGTCTGAGGGAGGCGGATCCAGCCGATCACGTCGCCATCAATATCCAACTGGCTGTAAGAATTTTCCTTGTAATAGTCCCTCATGCTTCCAGTCGGATACGCCGCGCGTGAAAAGAGCATGTCCTTGAAATCCTGTTGGCTACGACTTCCCTGATTGTCCGAGAAATCGACCAGCAAGACGAGCAGTCGCAAGGTTCCCGTCGTGGGACGACCACGGACGGCCTGAGCGGGTGACAAAGCGGCTGCTCTTGCAGGCAGTGTTTCCATGAAGTAGAAAATCCCGCTGTTGAGCCCTGTTTGCCGGATCGGTTCCATGACCAGTTGGGCGGTAACGTTCTCCAACATTAGATCGCGTAATGTTAGCTTCCTCGCGTGCATCTCGGCGCGAATCGCTGCGAGAACCTCAGGAGACGGGCCAACACGCAAGGGCATACACCTTGTCGATTCGAGTTGTTGTGTTCCATCCATGACTTCCTCCCATTAGCTGGCATGACGTCACTTCCTCAACTTTGTCAGGAGATCGCTGTTGGTGAGCAAGCCTAAGCCGAGGCCCACCGCCATCGCACTGTACCAAAAGCTCGCGGTCTGGGGTGGACGGTTTCCCTGGGTCAAGGCAACCAGGGCGAAAAACCCCAAGGCGAGCGTGACGAGCAGATCAACAGCGTAATAGTGTTTTTGAACAAAAGCCGTGATTGGGCCGACCCCGGGAGCACTCGCGGCCGGGCCTGGAGGCGCCGGGGATGGAGGGGAAACGGCGGACAAGACCTTCAACAATAGCCGTAGCCAATAACCTATAAGGATGCCGAGGACGCCGAGAGCGAAGTACGTGCCGAGAGAGATCTGGTTCGTCCTGTAGTCGAAGGCCAGGGTTTGGTCGACCAAGACCGTCTTGCTTGCCGGCCCGCTCGAGACATAACCTTGGGCTTGTATGACGTATCGCTCGCCGGGCCGAACATCTGAATCGAGGGCCTTGATGACACTCGTTTGCGTCATCTTACCCGTGAAGTCGGGAAGGGAAAAAGCCTGTGGATCAGCCTTAAAGCCCGGGGGCGGCACAACCGTGATTGCAGCCCCGGTAAGTTTCTGCGGACACTCAATGGTCATGAGCAATTGCGCCGGACTTTGGTCGGAGACCGTCTTGGGCATCAACTCCAGGTTCAGCGTGACAGGCGCCTGGCCTCTCGCGATCCCCGGCAGTACTAAGACCAGTACCGCTAGTGCTATGACTCGTCGAAACCGTTTCTCCATTGTGTACCTCCTTCGCCTGCGAAGCTGAACGAGTATGTCTGGGACGTGCCACGAATGACGGATATGCGCCCCGCCACCTGCCGACAGCCCTGCGACCGCGGCTACCTGCTCACGCCAAGACGAAAACCCGCGCCAAGCAACTGTGGAGCGGGACCAGACACGGGCTGGATGACGAGACCAAAACGTCCGACTTTCCAGTCCCAGGGGAATTATCTCTCTCGCCCTCCCCTTTCATAGAACGGTCAGAAAAACGCTGGCCGTGGCTACTGGCTTGTTGGGCTAAGCGTCACTGCGGGTGCGCCAGTGCTGCCGCTCCGGTTCCTGTTAATGCCACGCTGTGCGGACTGCCTGGCCCGTTATCCGCAATACTCAGCGACGCCCTTCTTGAGCCAGTACCTGTTGGCTTGAATGTCACTGAAATTGCACAATTCTCTCCGCTTGTAACCGAGGTCCCACACGTATTTGTCTCAGTGAAGTCTCCAGCATTTGTTCCTGTGGTTGTGATTCCGGTGATTGACAGGGTCGCAGTACCTCTATTAGTCAAAGCGATCGACTGCACAGGGCTTGGGGGGGTGCCCACAGTTTGACTCGTAAACACGAGACTCGTAGGGCTAATTGAGACAACTTGCTGTACTGTCGCACTTAGACTCGTGGCCTGAGGAGTACCTCCCTTAATCGCGTAAAACACCTTGTAGGTGGTTCCTTTTAGTCCTTGAAGGTCCTTTGTGTTGAACGCGACCGTGGCCTGTGTAGGGTCAGCGCCAGCTGTGGCGGGTGTTCCGACAGCGTAAACGTGGTCGCCAGGGTCCTGAGCGTTTTCCAGAATGACTTGAGCAATTACCTGGAGATTAGTCCCTTTGATGTTGCATGTAAAGGTATCACCCGAAATCTTCGTGAGATCAATTGTAGTGTTATCGCTAGGCGGGCATGAGAGACTCGAAATTTGTGCCTGCGACGGGGTTTCAGTGATGTGCGCGCCTGAGAGGATTACATACGTACTGTTGTTTAACCCAAGCAGTGCCAGTGGGCTCCAATCCTTGTAGCCCTTTTTCTTGGCAAGGATTAAGTCCGAATTGGGATCCACAGGTTTCGCGTTCGTCTTATAGAGATATATCTTCTCCCAATCAATCTGGAGGAGAGATTGTACGGGCAAAAAGGCATCAAATGTGGCCGAGTCATTTTTCGCCACTATCACTTTCCGAGATTGAGAATTTGTAAATGCCGCAGAGTCAAGACGCGCGATCTGCTCAGAGGTATGGTCCTTAAGGAATTTGGTCAAGCCAGGTATGAACGCACCTGTGTATATACCTGCAGAATCCTTGAAAACGGTGTTCGAAACAGGGACATTCCCCGCTGAGATAATGCTGCCGACTAGCGTCGCAAGGCGGAGCCAAAAAGTTCTGGAGGACCAGCCTTCTTCTGCAGTGAGTGCGACACCGTCAATAGTTGCCTGATCGACACTGGAGCTAAAACGGTTGAAAATTCCTGGTTGAGTATCTACTGCCAATTCGACATCGTGAACCAAGAACTGCTGCTCATTGTTCAAATTTCTGACAGTTACCTGAACGACGATAAAGTTTTCCGCGATTTCGCGGCCAAAGCTCCAACGTGTAATGCTCCAAGGCAGGACGGACATCCCGCAACTTACGTCTGAAGGTCTTTGGATTGGACCTGCCTGCTGCGCAGCGATTGACACATTATTCGCCACCGCTGTGGCAGTGGCACTCCTGCCGCCCGCATCAAGGCTAGCGTCGCTTTCCAAGGCCGTCGCTGCGGATTGCCTAATGCTGTCAAAAATTTTCTGAGGTGTTAGTGCGGAGAACATGAGTTGTGACGCGTCATTTGCAACCATAATCTTTTGAGTCGGTTTCAGGGAAGATGATTGGATGGCATCCAGAGCTGCTGTTTTCATCTGAGTTTCTAAAGCTGGCACTTTTAACGATCGGAAGTTTCCGTGCTGATCCAGGTCAAATATACATGGAACATAGTCGCCGATTAGTGGAGGATTGCTCTGCCTGACTGCCTGCATGGGATAGGCCCACCGTCCGGGGTCCACCGAGGTTGTTTGGGCGCTCACCTGCGAACTGAAGATTGTCGCGCAAACGACAACCATCCCAAGGATTAAATTGCGTGTCGGCATTATAGGGCTAGCTCCTTTAACATTTATGCTCCCGCGCAGGCCAAGCGGCCTGGGCCGGAACATTAGCCTGTCGTGTTATGAACCGGAGGTCTTACCCTCGTGAAATAGGCGCAGGGCTTCTCTAATCGTTACTCAAATCAGTTGTACTGGCGAACAAGTTGTACCTGAACGCCACTATTTGATGCGCAGTCATTATGCTTGTCAATACCTTTTTTTCGTTAATATGTTAATTTCTGACTTATGTCACAATTAGATAAATAGTTTGACGAGACGCAGGAACACGCCTGACCTCGGGCATACGAAGTCCCTTGCTGGCGATAGGAAATCGCCGCTAAAGGTTTTTCGCTGGCGGCCAGGAAGGCAAACGATCGCCATAGGGGGGCGGTCGCCCGCTCACTTTACAAATTCACACCGACGAAGGAGGAGAAGGAAGCAGTTCGGCCAAATGCAAGTCACTCGGGTTCTTCAACCCGAGTTCGTGAGTTGAACGACGTTCCTAACTTCATGGAATGGAGAAACCCCTCACCCGCCCTCCTCCGTCGGGCACCCTCTCACCGGGGAGAGGGTGGCCCGCTGTCGGCGCTTTCACCAGCCGGAGCGGGCCGGGTGATGGGTTAGTTGGGAGGGGGTCGGAGCCTAGGGTGAAGCAATTGTCAGGCGCACTCTTCTGTTGCTGCGCAGGTTTGGTGGAAGCGACTTCAATCTAACGTGCTGGAACGGAACAGGGCCCCTCAATTTGCGAATTCGGGTTCAATTGAGCAAACTAGAAACAGTGGACGAAGCCGTTGCCAAGCTGGACTTGCCTTCTCGGGTCGCCCGTCCAATGGCTGGTCACACCCGGCCAGGGGCCAACAGTTCTCGGAAGGCTTTCAGCCTGAGGACAGTTCCCGCCGCCAGGGTGGGGGATGCACACGGCGGGGTTTTTCCCTGTGAAGAGGCCGAGTCGCAGCCGGTAGCCTTGGCTGGGGGCATTGTCGCGTAGAGAAAAGGGGGATTGTCATGATCATCGGCGCGCATTCGATCATCTACAGCAAGAGTCCGGAGCTCGACCGCGCTTTCCTGCGTGACGTGCTCAAGCTGCCGCACGTCGATCTCGGCGGCGGATGGCTGATCTTCGGATTGCCGCCGGCGGAAGTTGCGCTGCATCCGTCCAGCAAGAATGACGTACACGAGTTCTACCTGATGTGTGACGACGTGGAAGCACTCATCGTGGAGATGAAGAAACGTAGCATTCCTTGCGGCCCGGTGCAGAACCAGGTCTGGGGGTTGCTCACGCACGTTACGCTGCCGGGGGGCGGGAAGCTCGGCATCTATCAGCCGCGACACGCACGACCGAAAGCGATGGGCGCGAAGAGCAGGCTGAAGAAGCTTGTAAAACGGGCGACAAAGAAGCGTCGAGCCACACCCATTTGACTATTCCCGCACTTCCGCTTCCTGCTCCTCGACCACCTTCGCCGTATCTTCCCACTCGCGCATCACCCGGGCGATCTCTTGGCGCCCTTGCTCAATTGACTTGGCAAGCCGCACGGAATCCGCCGCGCTCCTGAAATGCATCAGTTCCTGGGCATAGCCTTCGATCTCGGCCTCCAGGCGCGCCACCTGCTCTTCGATCTCGCGGCAGCGGTCCTTCATCTGCTGGAGGCGAATCGGATTAAGCCGCTTCGATTTAACGGAAGAGGGAGTTGCCGGCGCCGTTGGGAGCGGGGCGGTGTCGTGTGCTTTGCGCGAAAGCGCACGCTCTGCAACGAGATCCGGCAGCCCTGGCAGGGTGAGATCGATTTCCTTCCCCTGCTTACGCCACAAGTAATCTTCGTAGTTGCCCGGGAAGGCATTCACTTCGCTGCCGCCGATCTCGAACACCCGCGTGGCCAGCTTGTCGATGAAGTAGCGGTCGTGGGAGACGAACACCACCGTGCCGGTGTACTCCGCCAGCGCTTCCAGCAGCACGTCCTTGGCGCGCAGGTCGAGGTGGTTGGTAGGTTCATCGAGGAGCAGGAAATTTGAGGGGCGCAGCAGCATTCGCGCCAGCGCATAGCGATTGCGCTCGCCGCCCGAAAGCACGCCGATGCGCTTGAAGACATCATCTGCGCTGAACAGGAAGCAGCCCAGGAGACTGCGTAGCTCCGTCTGGGTGCTGAGCGACATGGGGGCGGCGCGCGTCAGGTCGTCGAGCAGACGCGCCTCCGCATCAAGCGCCTTGTACTGGTCCTGGGCGAAATAATCCACCTCCACCTGGTGGCCCCGCTTGTACTCTCCCCCGCTCAGCGGCTCGATACCGGCCAGCAGCTTGAGCAGGGTTGATTTCCCCGCTCCGTTCACGCCCACCAGGGCCACGCGCTCGCCTCGCTGTAGGGTGAAGCTCACCTCGCGGAACACCCGCTTGGCGCCGTAGCTCTTGGCCACCTGCTTGAACTCCGCCACCGTCCGGCCGCTGGGCTTGGGCTGGGGGAAGCTGAAGTGGATGGCCTTCTCTTCGAGCGGGATCTCGATGCGCTGCATGCGGTCGAGTTCCTTGATGCGGCTCTGCACCTGCTTGGCCTTGGTGGCCGTGTAGCGGAATCGGTTGATGAACACTTCGAGCTGCTGGATACGCTCCTGCTGGTTCTTGTAAGCCGCTTCGATCTGGGTTCGCCGCGCGGTCTTCTCCGCCAGGTACTTCTCGTAATTGCCGCTGTAAAAGTGGACGCGCTGGTTCCAGATCTCGACCATCTTATCGACGGTGACGTCGAGGAAAAAGCGGTCGTGCGAGATCAGCAGGTAAGCGTGCGGATAATCGTTCAGGTACTCTTCCAGCCAGTTGCGGGCTTCGAGGTCGAGGTGATTGGTGGGCTCGTCGAGCAGCAGCAGGTTGGGCTTTTCCAGCAACAATTTGGCCAAGGCAATCCGCATCTGCCAGCCGCCCGAGAATTCCTCCGTGCGGCGGTGCCAATCGGATTGCGGGAATCCCAGACCGGCCAGCACCATCCCGGCCTGTGCCTCGAGCGAATACCCGTCGCGGTGTCGGAACTCGGTGTCGAGGGCATGAAAGCGCTCGCTCACCCGCTGGTACTCGTCGCCTTCGGGGTCCAGTTCGGCAATCTTCCCCATGAGACGCTCCATCTCCTGCTCCATCGCGAGCAGATCGCCGAACACCGACATGCACTCGGCGAGCACGGTGCGTCCCGAAAGTGTCAGACCGTCCTGCGGCAGGTAACTGGAGGTGATCCCCTTGGCGAACGTGATTTCGCCGTAATCGAGCGGCTCGAGGCGCGCCAGCACTTTGAGCAAGGTGGTCTTTCCTGTGCCGTTCGCACCCACCAGGCCCACGCGATCGCGCGGCGTGATGAGCCAATCGAGATCTTCAAACAGCAACTTGGGGCCGAAACGCTTTCCGGCCGAAGAAAGTTGGATCATATCGGCTTGGGCACCTCACCAGCCGCAGCCCTGGGGACGGGCTTCGACGCGGGATTTGGCGTACCCGATCACCAGCGGCGCTGGGGGAGAAACGTTACTTCGGAGGCTGAGCACCACCCACCAGTTTAGCAAATTTGGCGAAGAGCGCGGGGAATGGGCAGGCGCCATGAGGTCGTGGCTCATCAGTTTCCCGACGATGAGTGTGGACTCGAAGTGACTAGCCAAACGGATTTGAAATTCTCCGCCCTCCTGAGGCAGTCGAGGGTCGAGAGTCGAAAGTCGAAAAGGGCGATACCGCAAAAATGTGTGCGACAACCTGCACGGAGTTTGGCAGTAAGACTCTAAACGAGACGGAAACGGGAGAAGCCGTGAATCCCGATGAAGGAAGATGGTTCTCGTCCTTTGAGGCGGCGCATGGGACGAAAGCAATCGTCTGCGAAAAGAAAACACTTGCTTTACGCGGCGAGTAAGGGTATCGTTGGAGGCGTCCATAGTAAAAAAGAACGGA
This sequence comes from Terriglobia bacterium, assembly GCA_050012175.1. Taxonomy (GTDB): domain Bacteria; phylum Acidobacteriota; class Terriglobia; order UBA7540; family UBA7540; genus CAVROP01. The sequence goes on from JBEKHR010000011.1 coordinate 57,548, forward strand.
AGTATGTACTTTACGCACAGACTGGCAATTTCCAGGTATCAGGATAGCGGCTAGAATTATTTAGGCCAACCGTGAGGCGGTTTCTTTTTCCTGAAAGACTTAGTTATCGCATCCTCCCAATTCTCATTGATCTTCAGTACTTGGGGTTTTGGACCGGGAACCGCTCTTGGTTTCGCAGGGGACTTCTGTTTTACGGCCATGCGCTGTCATCCTCTCTAGGCGATTACTCTAAAGCTCACGTTGCCAGCAATCAAATCCGCGCAACTGACCAACTCAATCTTGATCTTGTCTTGGCGCTCCAATCGTGCCACTTCGTCCACCGCACCCGAAGTGAATCCAAAGGCGATCACCATCCCTTTCTTCTCCTTCTCTCGCTGCAAAACACCGCTGAAGTTATCTATGACGGGTCGCCCTACATGATCTATTTGTTTTACCTGGATAGGGTGATGCTCCATGAAGGTGAAACCATCTATCCCCATGTCGGCAATCTTGCGGGGTGAATGCTGCCCGTAAACCGCATTGATGGCCCAATTCTGAAATTCAAACGGGTCTAACGCTCGCAGTTCTGCGAGACTTCCTACTAGCCCATGAACATCAAAGTTCGTTGCTCCTAATTTTTGCATCCGCTGTTCTACTACCCGGATAGCAGATTGCGAAATGTCGATACCAATCCACCGCCTTTCAAGTTTCTGTGCGGCGGCCAGGGTAGTGCCGCATCCGCAATAGGCATCTAAGACAAGATCGCCCGGCCTGCTGCTTGCGCTGACGATTCTCTCCAGGAGGGCAACGGGTTTCTGAGTGGGATAGCCTGTACGCTCCTTCGATGAAGTAACAACGCCAAATCCGAAGATGTCCGTCCACATGGAATCGACCGTTACCTTCGCTTCATCGAAATAATACTTTTTGTACTTTTTCCCCGTCCGCGAGGTATATATCAAACCCTTTGCTTCCATTTCAGAGATGGATTTTTGCGTGTAGTCCCCTAAAGTGGTTCTTTTGAATTGCCGTCCATTCGGATCTCTATAGTGGTACTCTTTGATCTGTAATTGGGTCGGAGCGGTGAACTGCTGCTCGAAAAACCAACTATCGGACTTTGAGTAGAAAAGAAGCGTGTCTGCTATCCTGGGCCATTGCCGCGAAATGGTTTTCGCTCCCTTCCCGGCAGCATCTCGTTTCCAGAAAATCTCGTTCCTGAAATTGTGGTATCCGAATAGCTTGTCCAATTCAAGCTTCATGTAATGAGAGATATGCCAGTCCAAGTGAATGTAGAAACTGCCGGTTCCTTTAAGCTTGGCGTACATTTTTCGGATGCGTGTGAGTAGATAGTTCAGGTAGTGATTGATTCCACCTTGCCATCTGTCCTCAAAGGCGAATCTCTCCGCTTCCTCTCCCCAAATCATCTCGTAGCTTCTCTGCGAGTAGAAAGGTGGGTCAATATAGATTAGATCAATAGAATCATTTGGGATTATATCAAGAACATTAAGACAGTCTCCGCAGTACAGTTGGTTTCGTTCGGCCATCCCTAAAAGGCTTTGCTGTTTCATCACGCTGCCCGATACATAAGCCGCTTTCCTTCGGCTAACTTAATTGCGACCGCTGTCCGCTCGCCGTCATTCAGTTTCCTAGCATTCCACAAAAAGTCGAACTGCCACAGGTAACGATGCAAGTATTCCTTGCTCACGCTATGGTAGATTCCCGTGATTCCGCGCTTCAGGATGGCGAAGGAACTCTCTGCCGTGTTCGTGTGGATGTCGCCGCGCACATACTCATTGGTGCTATGAGCTACCGTATGATGACCGCCAGCGAATTCGTTCCCAATGCCGTTATAGGAAACAAAATCATCCGTCATAAGCCGCGCTTGCTTGTCTACCATCTCGCGGATAGCACCCTTCAGAGTTTTGCCGCTCACATCGGCTATCACTTGCCTCCGAATCCTTCCGTGCCGCTCGACTGCCGCAAACACCGGGGTCTTTTTCGTCCCCCGTCCGCGTGTTGCATTTCCTCGAATGCGGGGCTTCCCGCCCACATAGGTTTCATCGCATTCAACCGTGCCCGTCAATTTTTCTGCGGCAGGATTATCTGGAGCCATCGCAAACCGGATGCGGTTCAGAAGAAACAAGGCCGACTTGTAGCTTATCTGGCAATGGCGCATGATTTCAAGAGCGGCTACGCCCTTCTTTGAAGTAGAAGCTCGCCAGAAGGCGTAAGCCCAATGGCGCATGGGGAGCCGGGATTCCTCATAAACAGTTCCGATGCGAACTGTATATTGTTTCTTGCAGTCATGGCAGCGCCACAGGTACCGCTTGTTCCTTTGTCCAGTTCTGAAATCCACCATCTTATGAACATCGACGCTCCCGCAGTGGACGCAACAGGGAGTGTTTCCCCAGCGCCGCCACTCAAAGAACTCTACAGCAGCTAGCTCATCGGAGCAAGCGATTGGGATGGCGTCGATGATTTCTGACTTCGATAGTTCATGATCTTTTTCTTGTTCGCTCATTGGCTGCCTCTTTTCTTTCATGGTCTAATTCTATACATACCGCACATGCATGTCAAGTAAAAAATGAAGAAAAGAGCAAACTGTATTTGCCGTAGATTCAATGAATTACAGATACTTCTGGTATTATGCGACCCAATTCATGCTTTTATTGGGAAAACCAAACAGAAGGCGCGTCAAGTTCTAAGAGGTCTAATTAGACACTTAGCCTCTGGCGTAGGTGCCCACAAAAGTTCTTGACAGAGCCTGCGGACAGAGGTATATTGTGTACGGAAGGCGGGACTTGAACCCGCACGGGTGTTATCCCCTTGTCAGAGAGGCACCCACTCGATCCCAGATCGAGCGCGTCTACCTGTTCCGCCACTTCCGCACAAGTTGGTTGCTTTCCATGGCCCGCTCTAGCCAGTCCCTTCAAGAACGTGACTAGAGCGGGCCTTCGTGTTATGGCCCCTTGCATCGGAAAGCACGAACGCACGGGGCTAAGCGTCTAGTTTCATACCGACCCTCTCAGAACTAACTTCCCACAATCCAGCGGTATTGGGCCGCTCTGCGACCTGTCCCAGGAATCACAATTTTTACCTTTTCTTTCTTGACAAGCCTCCGAAGTGCGCCGTTGGCGGCCACGTCCGGGTTTTTGGCCGCAAATACAAAGCCTGTGGCTCGCATCTTCTTGATTACGTCATAGGTCGTGAATTGAGAACTTCCAAAAGATTCTTCACACGTCTTAGCCACGGCTTTGACAAGATCGCCCTTCTTATATCCATTAGAGTTAACAGCGGTCGAAGGCGCATGAGAAGGGGCCGCAAGCGATGTCCCATTTCTGGAGAACTCTCGTTCAAGGAAGTTGTAAATCTCTGGGTCTCGCAGGAGTTCGTTAAGCCGTTCCCATTTCCTTGCTTGCTCCGCAACTTTGGTTGCAACATCCGTTGCCATGGTGACTCCTAACTTTCTTAATCTACGGTCATTGTACCACAGTTTTAGGATGGGCAACACAAATAGATAATGCAAACCGGGATAGGGCAAGAAAAAGACCTTGGCGGGTCGATACGGCTAGATAATCCGTGCTATACTGCGTTCAGTTCTTTCGGGCGTGTGTGCGTAAAGTACATACTTCCGAAAAAGAATATTCTGATCAGGAGGGTTGAACCCATGAACAAACTCAGCCGGTCCCTGTTGGGAATGTCTCTGGTGGTTGCGTGTGGTTGCATCGCCGCGGCGCAGGAGAACCCGCAGGGAAACGTGTCTATGCCGAAGGTGTTGCAGATCACGCGTGAATATACCAAGCCCGGCAAATCTGGCATGGCGCATGAGAAAACGGAAAGCGCCTTCGTCCAAGCCATGACCCGTGCCAAGTGGCCGACGTACTACCTGGGCATGACGTCGCTCTCGGGCAAGAGCCGCGCCTTGTTCCTGACCCGGTATGCTTCATTTGAAGCCTGGGAAAAAGACTACGCAGCAGCCGAGAAGAATACCGCTCTCACTGCCGCACTGGATCGTGCCGCCATGGCCGATGGCGAGCTGCTGGATTCGGAGGACCAGGGCGTGTTCGTTTTCCGTGACGATCTGAGCCTCCGGTCGATGGTGGACCTCTCGCATATGCGTTACCTGGAAATCTCCACTTACCATGTGCGCCCGGGGCGCGAGAGGGAATGGAACGAGCTGGTCAAGATGGTCAAGGCTGCCTATGAGAAGGCGGTGCCCGATGCTCACTGGGGCACGTTCCAAGGAGTGTATGGGGACGCCAGCGGCACGTTTCTTGTGCTCACCGCGCGCAGAACGCTTGCCGAAGTCGATCGTGCCTTCAAGGAAGACGACCCGCAATTCGTGGCGGCCATGGGCGAAGACGGCATGAAGAAGCTCGGTGAGCTTCTCGGCGCATCGGTCGAATCGTCCCAACATCAGTTGTATGCCTTCAACCCACGCATGAGCTACGTTGGCGACGAGTGGATCAAAGGCGACCCGGAATTCTGGAAGCCCAAGACAGTGACGGCGCCTGCCGCCAAGCCCGCCACGGAGGAGAAGAAAGCCAAGCCATAGCTTTCAGCTCCACGCTCAACCATCGGCATTTTGGGAGCGGCTCCGACATCGTCGGAGCCCTGGAGTTTCTACATTTTTGCTGAGATTCTCTGGCCCTGCGCGACTCGCCCTCTCCCCCTTGGGGGAGAGGGTGGACCGCCGTCCCGATGCACTTCATCGGGAGGCGGGCCGGCTGAGGGGGTGATGGGCCAAACACCGGCCCACCAATGTTTTCAGCCGTACCCAAAGACGCTTCTTCTCTGTGGCCCCTGTGAGGCTCTGTGAATTCTGTATTGAGCTTTAAGTGACACATCCTGAGCCGGGACGCTCGCCGGCGGCGCGCCGGGAGTTTTCGAGTGGGCGAAATCAACCGGCCAAACTGTTTGATTCTTAAAGCGCTTACGCTGAAACCTGAGATTCAGACAGATTTGACCGGTTACTCTGGCGGACTCGGAAACAATCCCAGTGCCTTGCGGCTCCTCCTCTGATGCGGCGGTCGCTTGGCCGCGTAGTCGACTTCTCGAAGACTTGCGTCCTCGAACCGCCTTCCTCTAAGCCTGTCACGATTTGCCTTTCTTGCTGGCGAGTCTGTGAGCCCGTCGGAATGTACTCCCGTTCCTGACGGACCTGCCGTTTTGAAATCGTGCGATTTCTACACAGCCTGAATCAGAGGATTTCGTTATGGTACTTTCGAACTGCCTGCTTGGTTGAGCAGGTGTATATCCCACATATAGAAAACCGTTCGACCTTATATTTGGAGCGGCAACAACTGGGGAGTGGTACGCCTGGCAGGATTCGAACCTGCGACCTGTTGCTCCGGAGGCAACCGCTCTATCCATCTGAGCTACAGGCGCATATTGTTTAAAGTAAACGATTCAACTAAAACACAAAATCTTCAACGGTGATAGACCGTGCCTCGTTCGAAAACGGCCATCGCTTAAAGTCTATGTCTAGCCAGGCGGGAAAGTCAAACCGGGGGTTGCAGTTTCCAGTGGTTTTTTTCGCTCCGTTTACCAGCTAGACACGTCGCAGCGGTGCTCTTTATGCCGCCTGCGTCTCTCGGACCGCATTCCTTTGGCTGCCGCTCAGGACGGTGGGCGCAGGGCGAACTGCTTTTTTGTGAGGGTCAATCTTCGCCGCGCCCATTTGTCGGAATGGTATCGTGCGTGACCGAGAGAAGCCCATGGCACCAAAACCGTGCCCCAGCTACCAGCTCAATGTTTACAACTTGGGATCAGACCAGTTCGAGGCGCACCTGACGGCCCACGGCTGCCGCCGCTTTGTACAGGGTGTTGAGCGTTACAGAGCCATTCTGAGGATCAAGCAAACGATCCAGAGCAGCCCGGCTGGTGTGCATCCGCCGCGCAACCTCGGCCTTGGACAACTGTTTTTCCTTCCTGGCGCGTTCGATCTGCCGGGCAAGAACCCGCTTGATGGCTGCGGCGCTCACTTCCTCGTGGATGCCTTCTTCCTTCAGCCAGTCGTCAAAGGGTGATCCCTTGTTTTCCCGTCTCATCTCTCCCGTCCTTTCATTCTCTTCAAGGCCAGATCCAGGTCCTGCTGCGGGGTCTTCTGAGTTTTCTTGATGAAGCCGTGCAGCAGAAACATCTCGCCGCGGTCAACGCAGAAGATCACTCGGGCTGTTCTTCCCCCCGTAATGTTGCTGCGCACTTCCCAAAGACGCCCGCTAAGCGATCGAATCAGAGGTAAGCCCATTGGCCACGAAAACTCAACGTCCTTGATGTCTTCGCCAATGATCCTGCGATCTGCCACTGGCAATTCCCTAAGCCACACCCGCACCGGTTCCCGACCGCTTGAGGTGCGGTAAAACCGCGCGGGCAGACGCTTAGTGATCTTGTCCATAGGGAATAGTACCATTTGTGGTACGGCTAGTCAATCTGCTGGGTTGGGACGCCGCCTGTTGGCACCGGCATGCTTCCTCAACAAGGTAGCCCGGCCCTGCTGCTCCAGGTCCGCGGCTTTCACCCTCAAATCCTCGCCTTCTCATCGGCTGGCGAACGCACGCGGTCAATAGTCAGCCCGCACCGGCTCTCCTGTTCGGCGGCAGCCGCGTCCGCGCATTGAGCGCAGACCTGTTATGGAGGTCTGCGGTTCGTCCCCAATTGACAACAAAAAACCGCGGACCTAAACGACAGGTCCGCGCTACCGGCTCGGCGCGCTTCACCAGACCCTGCCTAACCGGATTCAGGTGGACATACGTCTCCCTGTAGTCCTTCACCGTGCGGAGCGCGTGGTCAAAAGCTTGCCCTGAGCCGAGCGAAGGGAAACGCTCCTGCCAGGGTTCGCCCTTCTCCTGCCTGCCGTGGTTGATTGCGATCATCGAGCTCAGCTTTGCCGCACTCATCGCTGGCGACGATGTCAGGCTGAAATCGCGGCAACAAACGATTGTGCTCCTCCTGCGAACCGGAGATTCCCCACAACCTGAGCGCGGTCGTTGATGCCAATTATACTAGCGCTGACCGCGCCGGGGATAAGAATTGGGTTGAGTGCGCCTGCCATGTACAAGAAGGGGTGCTCATTCCCTTGCACATCAAAACAGCCGCCTACGATTTGACCGCCATTGTTTATTCCGCGGAGGGCAGTGACGGTTCCAGTTGGGCAATCCAGGGCCGGTGTGAACACACCGACATTTTCCAGATAGACGAACCCGTGTGTGCCCCTTGCGTCTGGGAAGTCTCCGACAATCTGGCCACTGTTGTTAATATCCTGAGCGCCAATTTCCTTTGCGCCTGGATGGACCAGAGCCTCGTATTTTCCAGCTTTGTAGAGAAAACTGTGTTCGCCAGGTATAGCATCTTGGTACACGCCTACGATTTCCCCCCGGTCGTTGATTCCATTCGCAACGGTGAAGTTTCCCGCACCGGGATAGGCCAGGGGTGGGCTAAATGTCCCTCGGTCATAAAGAAAACCAGATGTGGCGGTAAGCGTTGTAAACATTCCCACCATCTGGCCGAGATTGTTGATGGCAAGAAGTTTGGTTGCAGTCGCACCCGGATAATCCAGTTGGCAAAAAGACTCTTCCTCATACACAAAACCGTGTTCGACTCCCCCGGCGTCAGTAAATTGGCCGACTACCTGGCCGTTGTCGTTAATGCCATTGGCATTCATTTGGCTGGCACGGGATATCGCCAGCAGCTTGATGCTCAGCAAGTTTATGTTCGTGGGCATATTCTCCCCTCCCTTGTCATCTATGCCTGCGGAGAATCGCAGCCGCAAGCACCGCGAGATTGCCGGCAAGTGACCACTTGTTCTAGGTTGCCAGTCAACACAAGCATACACACGCTATCACAAGGCATGCGGAACTGCTTGCCTCTTCGCCATCTTGCCACATTCACAATCACCCGGCGGAGCGATATTGCATGATCGTGAACAGATCCCTGTGGAGCGACGACGCGAATGTGGTGATGGGGCGTGGCGCCCCAAGAGCGAAACGCTGCTTGCTATCCAAGCAGACCGCAAGAGGGCAATGGGGAGTACAATCGTCAAACGGTGGGAGGACAGAATGGGAATCCCCATACAAGAAAATCAGACGTGCAAATCTAAGGCCATCCGGACCCTGGCCAAGTTTGTCACGGCTCTGAAGCATGCGGCTGTGATAGCAGTGCTGTTCGCGCTCCCCATACCGTGGCACGAGATCGCCGGCCACGGTCTTGTTGGGGTCCTCTGCGGGGGAAGGATCACGAGGTTTCAGTTGTTTGGGTGGCAGTTGTTCCCCAAGATCAAATGGACGGGGGTTAGCGAGGGGCTCGGTGTGTGTGACCATACCGGGATTGTGAGTCAGTGGGGCGTACACCTGACTGACTTGGCAGGGTCAATGAGTACATTCGTAGTAGCGGCGATAGCTGCGTATCTGCTGTGGCGATATCGCCCACGGGGTGTGAAATTCACGGCATTAATTTGCCTCAGCGTGTGGGCTCTAGACCTTCTGACTTTTACCCTGCCGTCTTTTGGACTAAGGCGTTATATCTGGAGTGGCACTCGTTACAGCGAGCCCTTCACGGCCGCAGTTGCTCTTGGCATCCCCGGCCCACTCTTTCAGGTTTTCGTATTGGCGGGCTTCTCCGCGGTCGTACTTCTGGTCGTACTTGCGCTTAAACCCAGCTCCAAGCACCTGGCTCGCAAACACCCCAGTGGGTGACCCTTCACACAGCAGCTTAGTTCTTCTTTAGGAAAAGCCGCAGACCTCGGCCTTTCATCTCTGCGGCTTTCTCTGGGCAGCTCCATTGAAGATGAAGGAAGAAAGGATTCAGCTCTAAAATTCATAATTCAAAATTGCTCCTACCCCCTTCGTTTCAGTAGGCAGTAGGCTGTACGCAGTGGAGGCTGTGGCACTTGAACCATACCAAGGCTGAAAGCTGATAGCTGAAGGCTGACCGCTCGTGGCGGGACCGCAGACTGCGGAGGTCTTGACAAATGCGCCGCCCTGAGGTAGGCTACGGCTATGGACCTTGACGAAGAGGCCGTCCGGATCTGGCAAGGTTGCAGGCCTCACCGACCCTGCGAAGCCAGGGAGGTGGGACTGATTTTCATTACTGGAGATCCTCCGCTGGTCAGGGCGATGGGAATTCCGGCGACAGAGTGCTTCAGCAAGGCCGCGCCAAATGTTCCAGAGACGCGCATTAAGTTCAGAAAAGATGTTAATTCTGACGGAACGAACCGAAGAAGTCCTTTAGAATCAACAAAAGTGCCCAAAAAACGAACCCAAAAGGCGTGCAAAAGAGGCCGAAAAATGTGCCAAAAGTACGCCAAAAAGCTCAAACAAAGCGAAAGAGCGACCCCAAAAGGCCAAATTCTACAAGCAATGAAAAAGGACCATCGACAGTCCGGTGAGGAGGTAAAGAGATTGCCACAGCGAAGGAAAAGGCATCATAGGGCACAGCTCGGCGGAGAAGGCTGGCTGAGGGGTTGCCGGTGGCTGCAAGTCCAGGTGATGCTGCTCCTGGCTCTTGCCAACTTGCCCGTGCCGGGACTGGCCTGGGGCGAGCGCGGGCACAGGTTGATCAATGCTGCCGCCGTCGAGAATCTGCCCGAGCCGCTTCGCTCCTATTTCCTGGCGCGCAAAGCGTACTGGGTAGAGCACGCCATTGATCCTGATCTCCTGGCGTCCGATGATGCCTCGGAGCGCCCGCATCACTACACCGACCTTGACGCCGATGACTCTTTCCCGTTTCTCAACCTCCGGCGGCAATTCGTAGTGGAAAGGGCAGGGCCCAAGCCCCGGCAGCTACTGAATGGAGACTCGATTTGGCAGATTGAGCGCTTCACGTTGCGACTGGCCGATTCCCTTCAGCGCCGGCGTTGGGCGGATGCGGACCGCGACGCGATTTTCGCCGCGCATTACGCCGCCGATCTCACTCAGCCTCTCCACACGGTCATGAACTACGACGGCCAATTGACCGGCCAAAAAGGCGTTCACGCTCGCTTCGAGACCGACTTGGTGAATGCGCTCGCGGATGGGTGGCGACTCAGGCCCCGGCCTGCGATTTTCGAACCGGACCTGCGCGCGCGCATCTTCCGAGAGATGACGGCAAGCTTTTCTTACAGGAATGTGGTTTTCGCATCCGATCGCATCGCGGTTTCAGGCCGGAACTACCTCGATCCCCAGTACTCCGCGACGTTCTATAAACTTGCAGGGCCGCTGGCAGAGAAGCGGCTGGAAGCCGGGGCTTCGTTCGTCAGCAGTCTCTGGTATACTGCCTGGGTTCGAGCAGGGAAGCCCGTGCTCCCGGGCAGGCCGGTCGTGTCCCATTCCGCGCTACGAGTCAAATCGGTGAAGCCCGGAGGCGTCCCGACTTTTGCCAAGGTCTCGAGATGAGGCGAAAGCAGATACTCGTGGCGGTGATTGTTCTGGTAGTTTTCTGCCTGGGAGTTTTCGTGGGTCGCCGCGCGGGCCGCTCTCCCTCAACCGCCTCTTCCTTTGCTTCGCGTTCTTCTTCCCCAGGAGAGATGGCAGGATGCGTGGACTTCCACGACGCTGCTCCGCACGCGGGCGAGACGGGCTGCGTTTCCGGACGCGTGGTGAGGATTTTCGCCTCGCGGGGCGGCAATACTTTTCTCGACTTTTGCGAGGACTATCGTGACTGTCCATTCACCAGCGTGATTTTCTCCTCCGACAAGAACAAGTTTGGAGATCTCGCATCCCTGGCAGGGAGGCAAATTGAAATCCGCGGGCCCATTACCGTGTATCAGGGAAGACCCGAAATTATTATCCGTGATCCCGAGCAGATTCGATTGGCTCCCTGACGCTTCCCAAAGCCCGGAGTCTGCCGGATTGAAAGGCCCTATGCGTTGCGGCGCGGGAGTTATTTTGGTCCTGGCTGGTTGGCTTTCTTCCCTAAGTGGCTTGCAGCCTGCCCGGGCGTCCGCGATGTCGCAGCAGACCGCCTTACCGGCCGCCACTCAGCCCTTGCCGGAAGTCGCCGAGGCGGTAAACAAGGGTTTCGACCTGCTTTCACGAAATGACGCGGCAGGCGCAGAAGCTGCGTTTCGTAAGGCCATCGACCTGCAACCGGAACTCGAGATGGCGCACCGCGGCCTGGGCCTGGCTCTGCGGGCTCGCGGCCAGGATGAGGCTGCATTGCGCGAACTGCAAGTGGCCACGCAACTCGACCCTTCGGACGCGGATGCGCATTATGCGCTGGCCATGACCGCCTGGGCCTTGAGCAACCAGTCTTCAGCTTCCGAGCGCGCCAGGGGGGCGCCGCTCCAGGACTATGGCGCGCTGGCCGCCGGGGAGTTTAGAAAGCTGGCTGCGCTCAGGCCTCAAGATGCCTCGGTTCGGCAAATCCTGGCCCAGATCGACTTGGAGATGGGACGAAAAGAGGACGCTCTTAGCGAGGCGCAAGAGGCTGTCCGACTGGCGCCGGATAATCCCCGAGCGCACGTGGCCCTCGGCCGGGCCTACTTCGCCGGAGCAGAAGAAGACAAGGCCGCGGCAGAATACGAAAAAGCATTGAAGCTCGACCCAAAGGAAGGCGAAGCGTATCTCGCGCTCGGCCAGATCCGATTCTTCGAGCGGCGATACGCGCAGGCGGCAGAGAATTTCCAGCAAGCCATCCAGGTTTCTCCTAACCTCGCCCCGGCGTATGCGGGCATGGCGCAGATTTTCATTCATCAGGGTCGTTCCGCTGAGGCGCGCAATATGCTGGAAAAAGTCGTGGCGCTGGATCCGCAAGACTGGCAGAGCCAGTATCAGCTTGCGGTATTGCTGAATGAGGCCGGGGAAGCCGCGGGCGCGACGGACCTGCTGGAGAAAGTCACGCGCCTGCACCCGGATTTTCTGCCCGCACAAGAGCAGTTGGTCATGGGACTGATCCGTCGAGGGGATTTGAAGCGAGCCAGTGCAAAGGCGGGTGCGCTGATTGCAGAGCAGCCTCAGGCGGCCGAGGGGCACCGCCTGCAGGCGCTTATCCTCCGGAAGCAGCATGACCTCGAGGGGGCGCTTGCAGAAGCCGCCATGGCGCTGGGGCCCGACCCGGACTCCGCCTCCATGTTGGCGCTTCAGGCTATCTCCCTGTGGCAGCTCAAGCGCAAGAAGGATGCCCTGGCCGCTTTCCGCCAGGCTGCGAAGGTCGAGCCCAAGGTGGGGACGGCAGAGGTTTTTTGCCGCCTGGTGCTGTGCGACGCACCGGATATCGGCATGGTGAGTGATTTCCTGCACCGTAACCGTTGGGTGATTGCCCCCACGCCCGAGCCCTAGCCAAGGGCTGGGGCAATTTGGACCTTGCATCGAAGGCGGTTTTTCATGCCTCTCTATATTGTCGAAAAGCTGGTGGGCGGAATAATCCTGCTTAGCTTGCGCGGACGTATCACTCTGGGGCGCGAGACCGAGACTTTTCGCCATAAGATCAGAGAACTGATCGATGCCGGCTGCAAGCGTCTGATCCTCGACCTCGGGGAGATCACCTATGTCGACAGTGTGGGCCTTTCTATCTTGGTAGCGAGTTTCGCCTCCGTGCGCAAACAGGGGGGGGATCTGAAGCTCGTGCGCTTGCCCCAAGGCGTGCATCAATTGCTGCAAATCACACGTCTCGTTACCGTCTTCGAGATTCACAACAGCCTGGAATCGGCCCTCCAAGCGTTCGACCGCGAAGCGGTCTGAGGAACAGTGACGAGTGTCGCCATTAAGATTGGCGACCCGCCGGGGCGGGACGAGCAGGATTCAGGAGCCAGTACGCAGGCTGAAAGCGGACGGGCCGCGGCGGGATAGCTGAGCGCAGAAGGCTGGCTACCTACCCGCGCTGGCGGGAACGCTGGCAGGGAAGTGGGACACCGCAGGTTGGCCTTTGACAAGGCGCTTGGGTGTTGGTACAGTTGCGCCAATGCGTACGTGAGGTGACTTCACGCGCAGGCTGGCTTGTTCTTTTTCGACCCGGCGCGAAGATCCCCATACGCTGTCCGAGGTGGCCATGCAAGGGACTATCAAGCGAATTATCCGTGACCGTGGGTTTGGGTTTATCCGCACTGCTGAGGGCCAGGAGGTCTTCTTCCACCGCAGCAGCCTTCAGGGTCTTAACTTCGACGTTTTGAAGGAGGGGGAAAGCGTCGAACTCGAAGTGGAGAGAGGGGATAAAGGACCCCGGGCTACGAACGTACGTCCGAGCGAGGCCTAGCGCTGCCGGAGATTGCAAAACTCCCCCAGCAATCACGTTCTTTTGGAGCAGGGGGTGGAGGTGCGCGAAATCAGGGCATAACTCCGCCCCAAGTTCCGTCGAGGCAGTCCTCGCTGGGGGGAGTGTGCCCGAGAAGCCGTTTCTTGCTTTTCTTCCACAACATCAGCGATTGAATCTTGGTTCACGAGATGCACCAGGGGTCATAATCACCGGCCACGGCGACCTTCACGCCCAAGCTCTCAGGAGGATTGGGATTGGTCATTCCGTACACGGGCCTGAGGCCGGACCACTTCGGGAATTCGCCGGGCTTGATATGACGCGAGGACGAAGGCTCCTCAGGCTGTCGCGGGTGGTAGTAAACGGCCCACATGGTAGTGGCACAGCCCGGGGGTGAGGCGGTTAGTTTTACGAGAGTGAATTTGTAGCTTGTGCCACCGTCCGGGCTGGCCGTGACCTCGGACACATGCTCTTTCCGGCTCGTGACGGTCAGCAGGTCACGCTGAGCGAGCTTCTGGAACCGTTCCTCTTGGTTGCGGCTATGCCGCGCTGTGTCTCTGTGGTGAGAAGGTCCTTCCAGAATTCATTCACAGCTTCTTGCGCCCTGGGCTATCCCTCGGACACAGTGCCAGGGGGCCTTCCTCGAGACACGGGAAGAATACCTGGAGATTGGTCTGCTCCAGATTCTGAAGGCGCTCAAATTGCTGCAAGCCCACCCCGAATATCGCTTGGTCCTCGACCAAGTTGCTTGCGTCCGACCCGTTCTCGAGAGGTGTCCGGAGCAAAGCGCGCTGGCCTTCCAGTTGGGCTTTCCGGCGCAGGACGATTAGACGATGACTTGAATCGAGCGTGGGCATTGGTGCCGTTCAAAGCCAGATCGGGAAAAGCGGAGGTCATTGCAAAATGGCGGATGTGGTTTGTCTGGGAATCTTAGTTGCCGACATCTTCGGGAACCCCATCGCTTCCCTTCCAGCCGCTGGCGAACTGGCACTCCTCGACCGCTATCTGCTTAGTGTCGGAGGATGTGCTGCCAACACAGCGGCTGACTTGGGGCGTCTGGGCCGCAGCACGAGTGTACTCGGCAAAGTCGGCAATGACCTTTTCGGGGAGTTTGTTCTGCGAGATTTGAAACGATTGGGCATCGCCACTTCTTTCATTCGACGCAGCCAGACTCATCCCACATCTTGTACTTTCATTGTTAACGTCCGGGGCCAGGACCGCCGGTACTTCCACTGTTTTGGCGCCAACGCCGATTTTTCGATCACCGACATTGATGCACAGGCCCTTGATGGCGCACGTGCACTCTACGTGGGAGGGTACCTCGCCATGCCGGCTTTTCGACCCGAACATCTCGTGGAACTTTTCCGGAAGGCCAAGCTGCGCAGGTTGATTACAGCTCTGGATGTCGTGATTCCTGCGGGGTCCCCATCCCCCTTAGAAGATATCCGTCAGGCTCTTCTTTATACAGATCTGTTCTTGCCCAATAAAGACGAGGCCCGCGCCTTGACAGGTCGTAGTGACCCGCTTGAGCAGGCAGAAATCTTAGCCCGCTTCAATCCTGACGGAACCATCGTGATTACTCAGGGCAGTGCAGGAGCGCTGGCCAGGCGGGGGAGCGAGAAGCTGCGCGCGGGTGCTTTCCAGGTTGACTCCATTGACGAATCGGGAAGTGGAGACGCTTTTGACGCTGGCTTCCTGGTTGGGATGCTCGAGGGTTGGTCACTCGAAGACTCGCTGCGCTTTGCAAGTGCGGTGGGCGCCTCCTGCACGCGGGCCTTGGGATGCCACGATGGGGTTTTCCACTTCGAGGAGGCCCTGGCTTTTGTGGCGCAAAATCACCTCGAGATCGCGAGAGTTACCTGACTCTTCACCCAGGCGGGAAGCGGCCATTGTTGATCCGGGGTTCATTCAACCCGCAGGAAATGCGCCTTCTCTTGGATTTGCTGGAACCACGGTGGCCCTTTCTCAATATTATGGTCAATACTATGGAAGAAGTTGAGGCCCTAAGAACGCCACTCAAGATATGAACTAGCGTTGTGTCGCCCTTGTGAACAATTAAGTGTGGCACAACGCCAGCGTCGACACTCGAAAGGGAATGGCTATTGCCCGGCCTTGCCATTCCAGTCCTTGCAGGCTGAGCTCTGCCAAACCTGAACGGCTGAGGCATAAAGACGGCAACGACAGGAGGAGTCTAATGGCAATACAGAGGATTCTAGTGGAGATTTGCTGCGGCTCGCTCGAGGATGCGCTTGAAGCGGAACGGGGCGGGGCAGACCGCGTCGAACTGTGCTCTGCGCTGTTCCTGGGAGGATTGACGCCCTCGCTCGGTACGATTATCGAAGCGAAAGCCCGGCTAAAGATCCCCATCATGGTTATGATTCGACCGCGCGGAGGAGGATTCTGCTACACGAAGTCGGAAATGGCGGTCATGGAACGCGATACCGTGCTTGCTGCCGAGCAGGGCGCCGAGGGGATGGTGTTCGGGATACTGAATGCCGACGGCGGCATCGACGAGGAACGGTGTACACGCATCCGGAAACTCATCGGTGATCGGCAGGCTGTCTTCCATCGCGCTTTCGATGTCACCCCCGACCCTTTTCGGTCTCTGGACCAATTGGTCGCGCTGGGGTTTACTCGCGTCCTGACAAGCGGCCAGGAAGATACCGTTCCGGAGGGTGCACACCTCATCCAGCGGCTGATTGAATATGCCGGCGACCGCATCGAAATACTCCCTGGCGGCGGCATAAAGCCACTCAGCCTCCGCCAAGTCGTGGAGTCGACGGGCTGCAAACAGGTCCATCTCACGGCCTTCAAGACTCAATCTGATACCTCCGTTCGGGGCCGGCCCTTTGTGACTTTTGGAGGCGCTCTCTACCCCCCGGAGGACCAATACCAAGTGGCGGACCGAAACCTCGTCGAACGGGTCGTCCGCACGTTGAAAGAGTAAGTTGCAAAGCCCATGCACGGCCTGGGCTCGGGCGTATTCGAGATTGCGCTGACGTGAGCGCGCATGGCATTCTGGCCAGCGATCGTGTATTGCTGCCGGCCAATCAAGGAGCACGAATTTGAAGGAAAAGCCGCAGAGTCCCTGAAAAACGAGACTCTGCGCTGCTCCCGTGCTAAACTGCAGCGACTTTTCCGCACCACAGCGGAAAGGAAACCCATGCGCCCATCGCGTATGTGGCAGAAAATCGCGTCAAGCGATTCTGGCATTCTGGTCTTGCTGGCGCTCTTCAGTATCCTTCTGCACACGCTAACCAACGGCCAGTATGGGTTTCACCGCGACGAACTGGCCAGGCTCGACGATGCGCGCTACTTGGCCTGGGGCTACGTTGTTTACCCGCCCGTGACACCATTCATCGCGCGTCTGGCGCTGACCTTCTTTGGACCGTCGTTGGTCGCTCTGCGTTTCTTTGCAGCCCTGGCGCAGGGGATCGCCATGGTGTTGACCGGCTTGATGGCGGGCGAGCTGGGAGGCAAACGGCTGGCACAACTCGTCGCCGCAATAGCCGCAGCCATCGCGCCGGTCGCTTTTGCCTCGGGAGCGCTCTTCCAGTATGTCTCGTTCGACTATCTCTGGTGGGTCTTGACCGCCTACCTGATGATTCGCCTGCTCAAATCCGAAGACCCGCGCTGGTGGCTGGGCATCGGAGCTGCCATCGGGGCCGGGATGATGACCAAGTACACCATGGCCTTCCTGGTCGCAGGAATTGTCGGCGGCGTCCTGCTCACCGCCGCGCGTCGTTACCTCCGGAGTCCCTGGCTCTGGTGCGGCGTGGCCCTCTCCATTCTGATCTTCCTTCCCAACCTCATCTGGCAGATCCACCACAGTTTCGTCTCGCTGGAGTTCTTGAAGAGCATTCACGCGCGCGATGTTCGCGTCGGGCACACGGATGGTTTCTTGCTTGGCCAGCTCTGGAAGAGCAGCAACGTCGTCACCGTGCCTTTGTGGCTGGCAGGTCTGTATTACTTCTTCGCCGTGCCGGCTGGAAAGCGGTACCGCCTCATTGGCTGGATGTTTGTCATTCCCCTCGCGGCGTTTTTCTTTGCGAAGGGGCGTGATTACTATCCCGCGCCGGCCTATCCGATGCTCCTCGCGGCGGGAGCGGTTTGGGGCGAGCAGTGGGCTGGAACGCTATCTCCTGCGCGCGCCCGTCGCGTGCGCGCGACAACCTGGAGGGCGTTTGCGATCAGCGGCGCTTTGGTGGCTGTAGTGGTCCTGCCCATTGCTCCGCTGGGTTCCCGCTGGTGGATCGTCGCCAATAAGCTAAACGACAATTTCAACGAGGAAATCGGCTGGCCGGCGATGGCCGAGACGGTCGCCCACATCCGCGATTCCTTGCCTCGCGAGGATCGAGCGCGGTTGGGCATTCTTGCCGGTGACGCTGGCGAGGCCGGCGCAATCAACCTCTACGGCTCAGCCTACGGATTGCCGAGGGCCATTAGCGGCTCGAACTCCCATTGGTTCCGAGGCTACGGCGATCCTCCCCCGCAGACGGTGATTGCGGTCGGTCTCTCACGCGGCGTCCTGGACTGGGCTTTCGAATCTTGTGAATCGACCGGGCATCTGACAAATCGCTACGGGATCAAGAACAGCGCGATTGGGGACAATACAGACGTCTTCGCTTGCCGGCGTCTCCGGCAGCCCTGGCCTGAATTCTGGAAACAATTCAGATGGTTTGGATAGTAGTCTGCTGCATGCCTCCGTGCTGCTGAGCGAAAGCAGCGTAGAGTCTCGTTTTACAGGGACTCTGCGGCTCGTGCGTGTGCAATGGGGCGTATGATCCGCTTCCATGTCCCGCTTGCGCCGCCTGGGATTGGAAAGGCAGAAGTCAGGAGTCAGAGGGAAAGAGCAGGAGTCAGAAGTCAGGAACCTGGAGTCAGAATAAGACGACCGGTTCTTCGTTCACCTCACGCAGGTACATCTCGATGCGTGTCTTGAGCTCTTCTTTGGACTTCACGCGTATCCCGCGCAGCAGGGTCTTGGCCATCTTGCCAAAGAACGATTCGACCAGGTTCAGCCAGGAACCTTGGGTGGGCGTGAAGATGAATTCAAATCCGTTTGGTTAGAACTAAAAAGATGGAGACCCCGAAATTGCGCAAGGGCGTGTCTTCGAGTCGCCGGGCCAACCGCCGATAGGTATCCTTGAGAGGCAAGGAGAAAGAATCCAGCGGGGGAAAGATGTATCCAACCTTACACACTTCGAAGCCAGCCGCGCGAGCCATGCCTATGATCCTCCGGCGGCTATAAATCTTCGCGGAGGAAATTCGGGCGTGAAGGGCGCCAGGTAACCATGAGACGAAAGGAACGTTCGTGCCGAGGGTTAGCCCGGCGAGATGGCTTGGATGAGTTTCGAAGGGATAAAGTTTGTTGGGGACAAACAGCACCAATTTCCCACCGCTCCTTAGCACGCGACGGCATTCGTCCAAGACGCGAGTGTCGGAATAGGTGTGTTCGAGGACTTCAATCATGGTTATGCAATCAAAGCTCTGGTTCTTGAAGGGAAGACTCTCGCCGGCTCCCTGGACGCGAGGAATGCTGGCGGAGACCGATTTCAAGAGATTGAACTGCACGTCCAAGCCGCAGGTCCAGGCGGCTCGCCGCGAAAGCTCCAGGGTATAACTTCCGTTTCCGCAGCCCAAGTCCAGCAGCCGCATCCCGGCCAAGGGAAAGGCTTGGTCAATCTTTTCAAGGCGCTTGGTAACGCCATAAGAGCCGTATTCTGCGGGCCTGCCGAAGCGTGCCCAGGGGTATCGCTTTTCTGGTCCAGACATGTTAGCTCTCAGCTATCAGCCGTCAGCTTTCAGCACTCAGCCGGGTGGCTTCACGGCTCAACGCTGATTGCGCTTCGCTTGCGAAGAGCCGCCGCCGGTTGTCAGTTGTCCGTTGTCCGTAGTCCCGCCACGGCGGGTCGGTCGAAAAACGGGGCTAGGGGCTAGGGCAATTCTGAATTGTGAATTCTGAATTGTGAGAATTGAAGAAGTGCAGCGGCCAGAGGCCCTGGGCCCGGCGCGCAAAGCAAGTTCTGCATCCCCAATTCACCATTCACCATTCACTATTCATAATTCTGCTCCTTACTCTTCTCCTGGCTTCTGACTTCTGGCTTCATCCAGCTAGCTGGCGCCTCGGCCCAGCAGGATTATGGGAACGGTTTTGAGCAGGATTTTCCAGTCGAGTGCCAGCGACCAGTGGTCGATGTAATCGAGGTCGAGCTCCATCCAACGGCGGAAACTGAGGCGGCTGCGGCCTTCGAGCGCCCACAGGCAGGTCAGGCCGGGAGGCATGCGCAGGCGGCGGCGTTGCCAGCGCTCGTACTTCTCCACTTCCTCCGGCAAGGGCGGCCTCGGACCTACAAAAGACATATCGCCCTTGACGATGTTGAGCAACTGCGGGAGTTCATCGAGGCTGAATTTGCGCATGAACCGCCCCATGGGCGTGCAACGGGGGTCATGGGTGATTTTGAAAACCGGCCCATCCACTTCATTCAGAGCTTCCAGTTCCTCGCGGCGCAGGTCGGCATCCGGACGCATGGAACGGAATTTATATAGGGTGAACTTTCTGCCGCCCAGCCCGCAGCGCGTCTGCCGGTAAAGGACCGGACCCTGAGAGGTCAACCGGATGAGCAAGGCCAACAGGGCCATCAGAGGAGACAGGACCACGAGCAGGGTAACCGCCATCACAAAATCCAGGGCGCGTTTCAATAGGAGCAGGTATTCGTTTTCGGGCGTGGTGGCGAAGGTGAGCAGCGGTTTCTCGCCCAGGCGTTCTAAGTAAACCTTGGAGATCACATGAGGGAAAAAGGTGAGAAGCACGCGCGTCTTCACCCCTTCCACTTCACAGGCCAGAAATGACTCCCCCAACCTTTCCAAATCGTCTTTGGATATGGCAAAAATCACTTCGTCAATTACCTGCTTGCGGAGGAGTTCCTGAAGCTGCGGCAAGTCGAAGACGGGGTAAGAACCCCGCAACAGGGACTGGTCAAGCAAGAAGGGGGGAGCAGAGCCGGTTCGAACAAATCCCAAGAGCCGCATGCCGCGAGTTTCATGGGCTTCGATGGTGCGTGCAACTTCAATCACCTCCGGCCCCTCCCCCACGAGCAGAAAACTGCGCAGCCCCGCCAGACTTCGCCGCAAAGGTCCGGCGAAGCGCCGTGCCACGAGCCGGAAAAGCGTCATGGCCACCAGGTCCGTGGCCGCGTACAGCACCAGCAGCAAGCGACTGAGATACTGAAATCTAATCGCGAAGGTAACGGCAAAAAGCAGCACCGTCGCCACGAGCCCAACCTTGAGAGGGTCCGCGAAAGCGCGACGCAAATCTTCTTCCTTGATCTCGCGGTAAATCCCTGCCAGCAGACCCACGACGATCCAAATCCCCACCGATAGAGGAACTATCCAGGGATAGTTAGAAGGCGAATAAAGCGGCCGGGGAATGATGAGGCAGGAGCGAACCTCCCGCGCCACCCAAAAACTGATTAAGGCCAGCAGCGTGTCAGCGCACAAATAAAAGGCACCGATCATGCGATTATGGCGGGAAAACATTCGACGCTCCCTCGTGTCCGGCCAAGCCGCAACACGTTAATAGTACCAGAAAGCGCGAATATCCAAATCTGAGTTCGTCTGATCGAAGTGGAAATCTTGATTGGGCAGACTAATCCGCGACATACGAGTCCGTGGATCCAGCCTGAGCAGTTGCATTCATGCGGATGATATGCGTCTCGTCTTCGTAGTAGAAGTCGACGCCTGATATGCCGGGTTGTGTGGGGTTGGCCAAAATCGTGTACCCGTTATACCGGCCGGTGGCATCAAGCAAGGTAGGACTGTAGGTGAAAGTGTAGCCACTTTTGGATCCACTTACCAAAAGCTCGTCAACCAGGCCGGCGGCGGAGGCGCTGGGAACGGCCCCGGCGGGAGGTGAGCCCAGTTGGGCGAGGGTGGCGGAATACCCATTCCCGTAAATCGCGGCGTAGGTGACCTCCGAGGTTCCTAGCACACGTAGGCTCTCGATGGCCGATGCTTGGTTAGCAGCTATGCGGCTCCTGATCAGGCTCGGTATAGCTATGGCAGCAATAATCAAGATGATGGCTACAACGATAAGGAGCTCTATAAGAGAGAATCCTTCTTCATGGCGAGGCATGGAACTCATTCCTTCCCCCCGGCACACCAGAGGAAAACACTGGCGCCTCAAAGCACTTCACACCTTGCCACACTATAGCACGTTTCATGCCGGGACCGCCCCGCTTCGCACAGACTCCTCAACTTGAAAACACAGAACTTACTGTCCTTCTGGCAACAAATCCCACGAGAGGCAGACGTGTGGTGCACGCGCTCTGGACAAAAATTGTCAAGCAGGACCGTATTCGGCCAGTATTGAAGCCCCGCTAGCTCTGACCCCCAAAACGGTACGAACAGAGTCTCAAGGTGATGGAAAGCCCTACTTTCCAGAACCACGGAAACTACGATGCATGCCTCGTAAGGCAATTACTCAGGGCGTCTTCTCCGGAGGGACCTCGACTTCCATTCCACGCCGCTCCGCGGACACGTAGGCACTATAAAGTACAGCGATGGTGTCGCGCGCCAAGTCTCCACAAGAGAGGGGTTCTCGGTTGTGAGCAAGGCATTGCACAAAATCCTGAAACTCGTGGGGGTACCCATGCTGCCAATCCTCATCCGGGGCGGGGTGGCTCCACCCCTGCTTGGTGCCCGTCTTCTCCACCACGTAGACATCCCTGAGAAGCTCCTCCTTGGGACTGTAGGTTTCGAGGGCATTTACCGGATTCAGATTGCAGCGTGTACGGTGATTGTTGGCAAATACCTCCAGCCAGTTGTGAACCCCGCCCAGCACGAGCTCCGAAGAGAAGATATCGGCCACTGTGCCGTCCTCAAAGGTAACGTGTATCTGGCCATAGTCTTCGATGTCCTGGTAATTCGTGCGGGGGAACCCTGCGTCGCGAAAGGTCTTGAGGCGTGTTATTTCGTGCGTGCGAGCGGAAACTGTCGCAGCACGTATGGGCTTGCGGTCGCGCGCTTCGCCCTCGGCGCGCTTCAGGTGAAGGACTGCCGTTAGAGGATGGCATCCCTTGCCCACCAGCGCCCCGCCCCCGGAAAACTTCCACATGCCGTAATAGGGGGAATGTGAGCCGCTGTGTGATTCATCGCCGATGACCCACAGAATCTGGCCACCGCTCTTCACCAGGATCTCACGCTCCTTTTGGACGGCGGGAGCATACACCCAATTCTCCGCATAGCAGATGCGTCTTCCGGCATCCCGGGCAGCAGCCAGGATGCGGTCGCAACTGGCCATCGCCTCCCGCAACATGACCTCCTTACTGAAGGCGTCTCCCCGGAAATCGGGCGTGCCCGGACCGTAATATCCCGTAAACGGTTTTTCGATCACTACGTGTTTGCCCCGGCGGAGGGCCTGGACAGCAAGCGGTTCATGGGTCGAACCTGGGGTGCAGAGATCAACAACTTCAACAGCCTCACAAAGTTCCTCGAATGAAGCAAAGGCCTTGATCCCGTGCTGGCGCGCAAACGCCTGCCGCGATTCTACGGATTGTGAAGTTACCCCCACAACTTGAACCGGCGTCCCATAAACGCGCTGGTATCCTTCCCAGTGGAAACGGGCGGCAAAACGCGCTCCCACGATCCCAATCCGGATTGGCTCCGACATATGAAACTCCTTTGTCCGCCAAGCTGCAGCGCAAGGTTACGCTGCTCCTGCTTGACGTTGATTAACCATAGAACGAATCTAACCATCCTGCCGGCAGAGATGAACGCCAAGCTCAACAACCCTACACGATGCAG
This sequence comes from Terriglobia bacterium, assembly GCA_050012175.1. Lineage (GTDB taxonomy): Bacteria > Acidobacteriota > Terriglobia > UBA7540 > UBA7540 > CAVROP01. Next base: position 80,492 of record JBEKHR010000011.1, read on the forward strand.
GACCCAAACGGGTCCTGCGAGGTTCTCCCCGACGAATTCTTCGCGGGGCGTTTTTCAGTGTCAGCCCCCGGAAACGTGGGGGGGGGCCTACTGGACTCCCACCGGACGACGTTCTGGAGTATTATATAAGAGGGGAGTGGTCAAACCGCTGAATGCTTAACACCCGCAGCCGCCAGGCCCGGTGAAAGAAGGAAACATGGCCGAAGAAAGACTAAAGCTAGCTATCTTTATCGACTTTGACAATATTCAGATCGGAGTCAAGGATACACTCGGAAAGGATTTCGACGTCTCCGTCGTCCTTGAGGCGCTCAAAGAACGGGGCGAAGTGGTCAGCAAGACTGCCTACGGTGACTGGTCCCGCGCTGGTGATTACGGTCGCGATATGACGCAGCATGCGGTGCAAATGGTGCAACGGAACGTTACACCGCGCGGTGACAAGAATGGGGCGGACATCACCTTGGCTCTCGACGCGCTCGAGATGGCCTTCACCCGCGACCACATCAACGCTTTCGCGATTGTGGGGGGCGACAGCGACTTCATCGCGCTGGTGGAGAAGCTCAAGCAGTACGACAAGCGGGTTTTCGTGGTGGGGGGCCGCCAATTTACCAGCGGAATCTTGCAGCGCAACTGTCACGAATTTATTGCCTACGAGAACTTGCTGCAAGCCGCGACGGGCGGAGACGGTTCACGCGCGGCACGGGCGGCACGGAGCTCGGGCCGGGGCTCGAGCGAAATTAAACCGCTCCCCAGCGCCCTTCCGAACATCCAGCGCGCACTCAAGATCCTCGCGGAGCGGGAAGTGGCCCCCCAACTTGGCCTGCTCAAGAGCACTCTGCTCCAGTTGGATCCCACTTTCACGGAGCGGGACTATGGCGCGGGATCGTTCTTAGAATTCATTCGGAAGCTCGAGAAAGATAACCTGGTTCAGGCGCGCAAGACGGACCGGGGCTACTTGGTCGAGATTGTGGAAGCGGAAGGCTCGAAAGAACCCACGCCGGAGACTGTGGAACCCGCCCGCGAGACGATCCCCGAGTCGACCGCGCCGGCCGAATCGGCCCCATCGCCATCTCCGGAAGGCGCTCCTGAATCGGGCCTGAACGCTGAGGAGACGCTTGCTCTGCTGAAGAAAGCCCTTTCATCACTCATCGAGAAGGCACCTTCCCGTCCCATTTACCTGCGCCAGGTCCGCCAAGCCATGCGCAGTGCAGATGGGCGTTTTGATGAGCGGCGGGCTGGTTTTCGCGGGTTGCTCGACCTTCTCCACCAAGCGCAACGCGAAGGTTGGTTGCGTCTGCACCGAGATCGCAAAGGAATCTGGAGAATCTTCCCCACCTCGACGGAAACCGTACCCACACCCGTGGCAGCCGAAGCGGTCCCCGAACTCGCTGTTGTAGCCGATTTTGAAACCGCACCCCCGGAAACCGACGTCCTCTGGGAGGCGGTGGAGAGTCCAGAAGAAACCACCGTGATGGAGGCGCTCGAGGCCGCGCCACCCCCGAGCGAACCGCCCGCTCCGGTGGAAGCGGCTCCAGAGAAGAGGATGCGAAAGCTCCGTCCTGCGAAGCACTCCCCAAGAAGGCCTCAGCGCAAGGCGACTTCGCGACGCAAACCCAAAGAAACCGCTGAACCTTGAGGACCGTCTAACTGATTACCGAGTGGGGCAGAGTAAACTGTTTTGCGGCAATCTTCAAAAAGCGGGGCATGCGGGGTTGTCGTTATGCTTTCTGCTTGCCCCCCCTCCAAGGAGGCTGAATTTGCGAAACCTAGTTGCGGCGTTTCTGTGTGTAAGTCTGAGTGGGGCTGCGCTGGCTGCTGAAGGAGGCCGGGAAGCCGAGCGCCTGGAGAAGGCCGCCGAGGTGATCAGCGAAATCATGGGAACGCCGGAAAAAGGAATTCCCAGGGACCTGCTCAATAAAGCGGTTTGCGTGGGCGTGATTCCTTCCGAAAAGAAGCTGGCGTTCGGAGTGGGTGGCAGCTTTGGCCGAGGAGTGCTGGTTTGTCGCCAGGGAGGGACCGGCGCCTGGGCCGCGCCTTCAATGTTTACCGTAGGGGGCGCGAATTTTGGATTTCAACTGGGGGGTCAGGCTACCGACTTCGTTCTCGTGGTAATGAACGCCAAAGGGGCGCAAAAGCTGCTGCAAAGCAGAGCGACGCTGGGCGCGGACGCTTCTGCGGCAGGAGGCCCGGTAGGCCGAACGGCGGAAGGCGCCACCGACGTGCAATTGCAGGCGGAGATCCTGACCTACTCGCGCTCGCGCGGGCTCTTCGCGGGACTCTCACTCGAGGGGCAGATCGTGAAGCAGGACAACGACGCCAACGAGCGCCTGTACGGTCGCAAGGTGAATCCGAAGGATATTCTCTTCAGGGATACTGTACCCGCTCCAGCAGCGGCCAGCGCCCTGGACGCCACATTGACGAAGTACTCGCCGCACGGGGGTGAGAAGATTCTGCTGAAGTAGCACCGGGCCCCCCTTGAAGATGCCACAAGCCGCGCTAAGCCACTTCCCCAGCGTAAATCTTCATGATCGTGTCGAGAAACTTCAGGGCGTGTTCCTTGGGACGCTGGGAGGAGTTGCGTCCGATGATGGAGCCGAAGCCGCCGCCGTCGCGGATGGCGCGAGCCTCATCGAACACCGCTTCGTCGTCATCCTTCTTGGCGCCGCCGGAGAAGATCACGATGCGGTGACCATCAAAGGCGCTCTGGACAACGTGACGGACGCGCTCGGCGAGCGTTCCGATCGGGATACCCACCTTCTGGTAAACTTTCTTGGCTTCCGGCTGCTCGAGGTGGGCGCTGGGCAGCTTCACCTTGATCTTCTCCCCTTGCACATTGTTCTCCCTGAATCCTGAATCCCGAATCCTAGACTGATGCAGAGAGCGTTATAATGGACGCTCGCTTTAGAAACGCTTTGGAGGAGTCACCATGCCTGATGAGATTAATCGTCGTGAATTCTTAAAGACCAGCGCCCGGAGAGGAGCAGGACTGGCCGCGCTTGGCGGCATCACTTTCCTGGCCCATCCGGAGCGGGTGTTTGGCGCTAACGAGCGCGTGCGCGTGGCCGTGGTTGGCCTGAACGGGCAGGGTTGGTCGCATGTGGGTGAGTACGGCAAAATGAAGGACGTGGAACTCGCCGCCTTCTGCGACGTGGATGAGAACGTCCTCGACCAACGACTGGCGGAGGCCGAGAAGATGGGGATCAAAAGGCCGGCACGATTCATCGACCTGCGCAAGCTGCTGGAGGACAAATCCATTGACGCCATCTCCATCGCCACGCCCAACCACTGGCATTCGCTGCAGGCCATCTGGGCATGCCAAGCGGGCAAGGACGTTTATGTTGAAAAGCCTCTCTCCCATAACTGGTGGGAAGGTCGCCAACTGCTGCGCGCGGCGCAGAAGTATCACCGCATGGTGCAGCACGGAACGAACAGCCGCTCCGGCAAGGCTATCATGGAGGGAATGCAGAAGATGCGCGATGGCTTGATCGGGGAGGTCTATCTCTCCCGCGGGCTTTGCTACAAGTGGCGGAACACCATCGGGCACGCCCAAGAAGAGCCCGTGCCGTTGGGCGTTCACTACGACCTTTGGACTGGCCCGGCGCCCCTGAAGCCCTTCACGAAAAACCGCTTCCACTACAACTGGCATTGGATCTGGGACACGGGGAACGGGGACCTCGGCAACCAGGGCATACACGAGCTCGACGTGGCGCGCTGGGGGCTGGGCGTTAAGTTCCCCAACAAAGTCTCGGCCCTCGGCGGGCATTTTATGTTCGAGGATGACCAGCAGACACCCAACACGCTCAACGTCGCCTGCCAGTTTGATATGCCGGACGGCAAGCGCCGCTTGCTGGAGTTTGAAGTCCGCCACTGGATCTCGAATCACGAGGCAGAAATCGGCGCGCCGGCATTTGGCGGAGGTGAGGTGCCTGCAGCCTTGGGCAACGCTGCCGAGACACGCAAGAGCAAGGGACCACTGAACACCATCGGCAACATTTTCTACGGCTCCAAGGGCTACCTGGCGATGAACGGATACGATTCCTACAAATGCTGGCTTGGCGAGGAGCAGGAACCCGGACCTCACGCGGCGGCCGTAGGCAACAACTGGCGGAACTTCATCGACTGCGTCCGCAGCCGCAAAAAGGAAGACCTGAACGCGCCGGTTGAAGAAGGCTATATCTCCTGCGCGCTTTTGCACCTGGCAAACGCCTCCTACCGCCTGGGCCGCACGCTGAACTTTGATCCTGAAAAGGAGGCGGTGATCGGCGACGACGAGGCCAATCAGCTTTTGCGGGATGGCGACCGCGGCTACCGCGACCCCTACGTGGTGCCCCAGGAGGTGTAGCCCCTGGCGGGTAAGAATGGTGAGCGACTGGTTCCACCAGGGCGACTCGAAGAGGCTTGACCGTTCCCTGGCTCCCCGAAGGGGAGCTACATGTGTAGTCCCGCCCTGCGGGATGAAACCCACGGTAATGATGCATCGAAGGCCCTTTCGGCCCTGAAGGGGCCGAACGGTTCGACTCCTTCGGGGTCGGTGTGATTAATGGGGTGCCCTCCGTGGGCGGCGGGCACCAAAACCGTGCCCTTGCCCACGGCTACTCAATTTCAACCCCTTCGGGGTTGGGGCGGCGACCGGGACGGACGCAAAGCGACCCCAGGGGTGATCGCGCTTTGCGGGACCCCACCCACCAAGCCACCCGCTTTGCGCGGGGCGTTTGACTTTCTGCGTCTCAACGCCCGTGCTGCGAACTCCGCGGTCGGGGTGGGGGACCTGCCGCTACTTCACCTTCGTCGCTGTCACTTCAATTTCAAAACGCCGATTGGTTACGACATCGTCCATGCTGGCGACAAGTGTGGGCTTGCCGGGTTTCACGATGGACTCAACTTCGGTCCTCTCCGTCCGAAACACGGGGTTGAAGATCGGGGCCGTCTCTGTCCGTGGTGCAAGACTGGAGAATTCCACATGGATAGCAAGTGCTACGCTATCCTCTCGTTCACGAGGGCGGCAGTCGATGTTCATGCCGACGTCTTGGTACTGAAATTGCTTTTCGGCGACTTGGTACGGCACCCTGTTTCCAACTCGAATTTTGGCCGAATCGCCATCTTCAACCACCATCATGTAGTTTCGGGAATTCAATCGCTTCCCGTCCTCGATCTCTCGCACGTTAAATTCGATACGGTATGCCACGACGGGTTTCTGCTCTGTCGTGGCCGCCTCTTTCCCTTTTTCTTGCTGAGCCGATGCTGAGTTCGGAATCAGCGGCAGGCAGAAAGCCATTACCGCGATTGCCCATCTTATTGATATGGCCCTTATCATAAGTTCCTCCTCACTTTCCCTGTTCGGATTGAGAGTCATCGAGCGGCTCTATTTGCAAAGCGGCAACAATGATTCTCGGGATTTCTAAGCCGCCAGCACTATTCTCATCTGTTCCTGGAATTGAATCTGGCTTGGCTGTTTTGTTGAAGTAAGCCAGCAAAAGCTTCTCTTGCTCTGTGAGCGGCAAGGGAGTGGGAAATTGCTCCGGACGTGAGCGACGTGTCGCAACCCTGCGGACCCGAGCTTCAGGTCTGCGAGGGCTCAACAGCGGGTGCTGTCGAGAAACCATCGGTGGCGCAGGCTGCGTTGTGGCCGGCTGGGGCAGCGAGGCGCTGGGTGTGGGTTGTCGAAGTTGACTGGAGGCGAAATGCAGCGTCAAAGCGATAACAGCCAATATTCCTGCGCATACCGCCACGGCCCAACCCAACCAGCGATGCCGCACAGCGCGCTCTTGGGTCCGAACCCCCGCCAGGATTCGCATCTCGAGCCCTGACCGTGGCTCTTCGCCGCGATATTGCTTCAGCGAGGCCTCGAGCAATTCGTCCAAGAATGGGTCTGGTTCGTCATCGTGCATGTTTATGCTCCAACAGGGCCGCGAGTTTCTCGGCAAGATTTCGCGTGCCCGCAGCAATCGGGTCCGGACTGAACCTTCCGGGATTCCCAGCACCTGTGAGATTTCCGCCGACGTGAGCTCTTCTGTCGCCGAGAGAATCAACGCCTCGCGGAGATCCGGGGGAAGTGAACTGACAAGCCGCTCCAGCAGCGACATCATCTGACGGCTGGCGGCGATTTCATCCACCGGAGCGCCGTCTGCCCGCAGTTTGCTCACAACCTCAGCCGCCTCCTCGAGCCTGACCTCGGCCGGCATTCTCTTTCGATCCAGCGCCACCCGCCACGCCACGGTCGCCAGCCATGCTCGCCGGTCGCGTATCTCCGCCCAGCGTTTGCGGTGTCGCAGGAAACGCAGAAAGGTTTCTTGCGCGACGTCCTCCGCATCGTGATGGTTCCGCAACACCGACTACGCGATTTTGTAAACGCGCCGGGCCTGTTCCCGAACTGTAGCCTCGAGCTCGTCCCCGCTGGCATCGGTTGTCGAAACGGACTCGCTCAAAATCACCTGCCCGGCATCGATCATCCCGGCCCTCTTATGGAAAGACGGCGTTGCCCACTGAAGCGTTCAGATAAATTTGCGAGAATGCTAGCCAAACGCATTTGAAATTCTCCGCCCTCCTGAGACAGTCGAGGGTCGAGAGTCGAAAGTCGAAAAGGGCGATACCACCAAAATGTGCGCCACAACCTGCACGGAGGTTGGCGGTGAGAATCTAAGGCGCCGCCATGGAATGCTATCTTGGGCGTTTGTACTGCCATCTGTCCTTGCCTCACGGCTCGTGGGGGTATATACTTCTGATGTATATCAATAAGGGGATCCGTCATGTCGAATACCGGCATTGCCAAAATTTTCATGCACGGCCGCAGCCAAGCCGTGCGTCTGCCGTTGGCGTTTCGCTTGCCCGGCGACCGCGCCCGCGTGCGCCGCGTCGAAAGCGGTATCCTGCTTGAACCCATGGTGGCGGATATCGATGGCTGGTTCGCCGAGTTGGACCGCTTCGCCGATGTGCCATTCATGGAAGACGGTCGCCGTCAACCGCGGATGCCAGAGGCGGGAGACCTATTCGAGTGAATTATCTCCTCGACACTAACGCCGTCATCGCACTGCTCAAGAACCAGCCTGCTGGTATGCGCAGTCGGCTGCGCCGCATCATGTCCAGAGGCGCATCGATCGGTGTCTCCTCGGTCGTACTGTACGAGCTTTGGTATGGCGTGGCGCGGAGCGGACACCGCCGCGAAAACGCCGAGCGGCTTCGCGTCTTCCTTTCGGGCAACATCAACGTCGTTCCCTTCGACGAGGAGGACGCCGTGGCTGCCGGCGGTCTGCGCGCCGCGCTGGAGACAGCGGGAACGCCAATCGGTCCTTACGACCTGCTGATCGCTGCCCAAGCACTCAGGATCAGGGCGACGCTGGTGACTGCGAACGTCTCGGAGTTCGCCCGGGTGCCCGGTCTCCTCTGGCAGGACTGGACCTCCAAAGTTTGACGTGGTGCTGGCCGATACACTCGACCGGATCGTCGGCCCCGGACGAAGCATGCTGCTACAGCGTGGCCAGCAAAGCAGCAAGCAATGCTGCCCGCCGGGGCAGCTCGGGGATGAGAATGTGCTCGTGGCGCGCGTGGGCGCCATCGCCGACCGCGCCCAGACCGTCGAGCGTTGGGACGCCCAGCGCAGCCGTGAAATTGCCGTCTGAGCCGCCACCGGTTGAGGCTTCGGTTAGATCCATGCCCATTGCCCGCCCCAACACGCGCGCCTTTCGGAAGAGCGCGGCGGCCATCTTCCTCTCCATAGGCGGACGGTTGATGCCGCCTTCGATCTCCAGTCGCGCTTCCGGATGGCATGGCTTAAGTCTGCGAACCTGATGCTCGATTACCGCTCGGTCTCGCAGCCGCGGGATGCGCACGTCTATCCACGCCGTAGCGCGCTCAGGAACAACGTTGGACCGCGTGCCGCCTTCGATTCTGCCAACGTTGACCGTCAGCCCTTGCCGCGGGCGTGCCATCGCTTCAACGCGCCACAGTTGCCGGGCCAATTCCGAGATGGCGTTCACGCCAGCCACCGGATTCACCCCCGCGTGCGCCGAGCGGCCGTGAACGGTAATCTTGAACTCGCCCACCCCCTTTCGGGCAGTCTTGAGCGCGCCACCGGCCGCGGCCGGCTCCAACACTAGCACGGCGCGCGCGCGCCGCGCCTCCGCCAGAATCTCCTTGCGAAAAGCTACACTGGACACTTCCTCGTCAGAGTTCATAAAGAAGTGAATGGGACCAGTTGGCGAAATCTTCAGCGCTTGCAGGGCTCGAATCGCCCAGAGACCGATGACGATCCCGGACTTCATATCGAAGATTCCAGGCCCGAATGCCCGCTCGCCGCGCACTCTGAAAGGCATCTGCGCTAGAGTCCCGATCTCCCATACCGTATCCAAATGGCCGAGTAGCAGAATCGGCTTCTGGTTGCGTTTGCCTGCCCAAAACTCAGCCGAAACAGCGGATCCCGCCACCGGATGTTTAAGGAGGTGAGTCTTTCCTGCGCACTGCCTGCATTCCTCAGCGATGAAGCGTGCAAGCCGGTCTACCCCAGGCTTTGAGCTGCTCGGCGATTCGATCTCTACTGTTTGCCGGAGGCACTGTAGCATTGGCCGCAGCTCTGATTGACAAGAGTCGAGCAAAGACTTCACATCCATCGTTCCCCCTCCGGCAAAAGATGGCGTCAGCTCTCCCGCCGCGGCGGGTCAGCTCTCAGCTCTCAGGTGTCAGCCCGCTGAAAGCTGATAGCTGATTGCTGTACTACGTTTCTTACTGACAATTCCCCAAGCTTCATCTTATTCTAAATAGTCAGGAAACCACAGTGGGCACGTGGGAAGATTTGGGCGTCACAGGAAGGAATCCTAACCTTGAACAAAGTTTCGTTCGCTCTGGTAATCCATTCCCACCAGCCCGTGGGGAACTTCGACCACGTCATCGAAGAAGCTTACCAGAGGGCTTACGCGCCCTTCGTGCAAATCCTCCTCCAGCATCCTCGCGTCCGGCTCAGCCTCCATTACTCCGGGGTTTTGCTCGAATGGTTGGAAAAACGCCACCCGGAGTTTTTCGATCAGCTTCGCGAGTTGTCCGGGCGAGGACAGGTGGAGCTTCTGGGGGGCGGCTACTATGAGCCGATACTGCCGTCAATCTCTGACGCCGATAAGATTTCGCAGGTCCGCAAGTTGGCGGATTACCTTCAACAGCATTGGGGAACAGCGCCCCGAGGCGCATGGGTTGCGGAGCGGGTCTGGGAGCCGGGTCTGGCGTGTCCGCTGGCCCAAGCCGGCGTCGAGTACGTGGTGCTTGATGACACGCATTTTCTGGCAGCGGGACTGGAGCCGGCGGGCTTGCACGGGATCTACATCACAGAAGACCAGGGTGAGCCACTCCGCCTGGTGCCCAGCTTGAAGTCCTTCCGCTACACGATCCCCTTCCAGGAACCGGAAGAAACTCTGCGGATACTCCGTAAAGGCAGGAACCACCCTGGCCAGCTTTTCGCCATGGGAGATGATTGCGAAAAATTTGGCGTCTGGCCAGGAACTTACGACCATGTGTACCGGAACGGGTGGCTTAAGAGATTCCTCGAAGCACTTGAAGGGGCCGACGAATGGCTGGAAACGACCACCGTTTCGGATTACATTGCTTCTCATGCTCCGCTAGGACGAGTCTATCTTCCCACCGCTGCTTACGCGGAGATGATGGAGTGGGCTTTACCCACCGTGGCCTCCGCTGAATTGAGGGCCTGCCTGGATGAAACCGAGAAGATGCCTTCCGGAGAACGCTTCCGGCGCTTCCTTCAGGGTGGATTTTGGCGCAACTTCCTGAGCAAGTATCCCGAGTCCAACCAAATCCAAAAACTCATGTTCGCTCTGAGCCGGCGCTGGCAAGAACTAAGCGGGGCTCGGGCTACAGACGAAGAGAAAGCGCGCCTCCTGACCGAGGCGCAGAGCTACGTGCTTGCTTCGCAGTGCAACGACGCCTATTGGCATGGAGTTTTCGGCGGCCTTTATGCCCCCCACCTCCGCAGCGCCTTGTTTCGCAACCTGATTCGGGCCGAGGTTTTGTTAGACAAGGTCGAAGGCATCACCAGCAATCCTTCCATGCGTGTCAAGCGGGAAGACTTTGACGTGGATGGGCATGAAGAGGTCCTGCTCGATCATCCCACCGTCGCGATGGTAGTTCGTCCCGCGGACGGCGGGACAGTCTCCAGCCTGCGTTTCAAACCCGCGCACGTCGAGCTGGTGAATTCTCTGATGCGCCGCCCGGAAGCCTATCATGCCTTGGTGCGGAAGCACGTCGGATCAAAGGAACCCCCCAAAGAAGGGCCTGCTTCCATTCACGATATGGTCTTGAGCAAAGAGGCCAACCTCGAGGCCTTGCTGCGCTACGATCGCTACGCACGACACATGTTCCGGACCTACGTTTTCTCCGCCACGAAAGGGTGGCGTGATTTCAGTTTGCTGCGCCTGGACGAAAATGAAGTCCTGGCCTGTGGACCCTGGAAACAGTCTGCTGGCCGCACTCTTCCCGGCGTCCTCCGGCTTGAGAACTCAGCGCCTATCCAGCTCGGCGATTGCGTGATGCAAATTGAGGCGCGAAAAACTTTGACCACCAAGGCGCAGGGCGCCACGTGCTGGATCGAATGCAAATCCTCGCTTTCTGCAGACCAGCCCTGCCCGGCCAAAACGGCGCTGGGCATGGAACTGGTCATCAACCTTCTGGCCCCGGCTGCTCCCGACCGTTATTTCACCGCCAATGGAGTGCGGCGGCCACTCGATTTCCGCGGCGAAATTGATTCCTCCAACCTGACATTCGTGGATGAATGGCAAGGCGTGAAAATCTCCCTGGACGCCCAGCCAAGACCCCGCTGGTGGATTGTCCCCATCGAGACCATTTCCCAATCGGAACTGGGTTTTGAGCGGGTTTACCAGGGCTCTGCCATTCTCGCGGTATGGAAGATCGACCCAGCTTCGTGGCGAGACGTCACGGGCGTGCTGCGGGCGGAGGTGACTCCTTGGGCCGAACCTGCTCAGGAGGACGACAATGGAGCATGAAAGCTTGAAATTCCCGCGCCAGCCTGATAAATTGCATCCCCTCGGAGGCTGATAATGGCCATCGCGAAAGAGCTGCTGGATATTCTAGTCTGCCCGTTGTGTAAGTTGCCGGTTAAACTCACACCCGACGGTCAAGGTCTCAAGTGCGGCCAATGCCGGCGCGTCTACGCCATAAAGGAAGACATCCCGGTAATGCTTATCGATGAAGCCAAGATCGAAGCGGAGTGAAACCAGCGAGGCGCCCTCTTGGGTTTAAAAGTTATGACGCCTGCTTCCCTCCTCCCCGACCTTCCTGCCAATTCCCGAATTCTGGTCATTCGGCTCCGCTCGATTGGTGACATTGTTCTTCTTACGCCTGCCTTGCATCTGCTTAAAGCTTGGCGGCCCGACCTATTCGCCTCCGTGCTTGTCGAGCCGCGCTTTCGGGAACTTCTGGAAGGCAATCCGGACGTAGACGAGATTCTCTCCCCTGGCGAAGGTTCCATGAAAGCAGCCTCGCACCTGAGCGCGGCGCTGGGGCTCCGCCGGAAAAGGTTTGCGGTTTGTATTAACCTCCACGGCGGCCCCACCAGCAGGTTCCTGACCAGGATGTGCGGAGCCCGCGTTAAGGTCGGCTTCGAGCACTTCCGCTCGCCGGGTCACTATCAAATCTTAGTCCCCGACGCCCGCATCATCCTGGACCAGCCCACCATCCACACTGCCGAACATCAAGCTTGTGCATTCTTTTGCCTCGGCTTGCCCCGCCAGGAAATCCCGCGCGCCCGGATCTTTGCGAGCGCCGAGCACAAAGCATGGTGGAAACACAGGCGCGCCAGCCTTGGTCTCGCACCTGGCGATGGATACGTCATGATTCACCCCACAGCGCTTTATGCGACCAAGCAATGGGCGGCGGAGAAGTTTGCGCAACTCGCCGCCGCCCTGGAGCGAGAAATGGGCCTCAAGTCCGTTTTCTCTTGTGGCCCTGGTGAAGGTGCAGTCCTCGACGCTATCCAGAATGCTTCAGGTTCTCCTATGAGGCGGCTGGAAGGTATGCGCCTGGGTCAATTCGCTGCTGCCTTGGCTGACACGCGTCTATTCGTTGGCAATGACAGCGGACCCGCGCATATGGCCGCGGCCCTTTCGCGGCCCCTTGTAGTTATCTTCGGTTCCTCGAGTCCGACCATTTGGGGACCTTGGCCGCGACACACCTCAAATCCTCCGGCGCAGGTGGTTCAGAACTTTTATGAATGTAACCCTTGCCCCGGCGACAAGTGCTACCGCTTTGATCGCCCGGAGTGTATCCTTTCAGTAAGTCTTGAGCAGGTCAAGTCAGCCGTGGAGGCCGTGCTGGCCCAGTCAGCAGGGACCGGTACGGAATAGTGAATAGTAAATTGTGAATGGTGAATTCTAAATTGAATACAGCAGTCAGGGCCCCTGGGCGGGACGCGCAAAGCAAACGTCGCGTCCGCAATTTACCATTTACTATTCGCTATTTATAATTCTGCTTGTGACTCGTCACCAGGCAAACGCCGTCTTCGGATTAGAGGCACTATGAACAAAAAGCAAATCCGCCTTTCGCGCATTGTTCGAGGATTCCAGGGACGAAGGGTCGCCGTCTTAGGCGACTACGTATTGGATGAATTGCTGCGTGGGGAAGTCACGCGCATCTCTCCGGAAGCGCCGGTGCCGGTGGTTCTCATTCAGGATCCCAGCATGGGAAGAGACTATCCGGGGGGCGCAGGGAACGTGGCAGCTAATATCGCCTCATTGGGCGGCAGGCCAATACCCTACGGGGTCGTCGGCAATGATCAAAGTGGCAAGCGACTGCGGGCGTTGCTCAAGAGTCACCACATCCCCACCGGCACACTCCTTTTCGAACGCCGGCGGATGACACCGCACAAAGTCCGCATCGCTGCCATTCAGCATCAACTCCTCCGCCTGGATTTCGAGAGACCGGAGGCCATAGCAAGGAAGACTGCAGAAAAGCTCGCCCGCAATTTCGCGCTTCAGGCGGGACGGCTGGATGGGCTGATTATTTCTGATTATCGTAAAGGAACAGTAACTACCGAACTCTGCAACCAGGTGAAAGCCCTGGCTCGCCAGCGCCGCATCCCGGTGTTTGTGGACCCCAAGCCCGAGCACCCGGAGATTTGTCGCCACGCTACCGTGGTCACCCCAAATCTGCACGAGGCGGAATTAATGGCCCACGCACCCCTACGCAATCGGCATGACCTCGAAATCGGTGGGCAACGGTTGCGCGCGGAACTCGACTGCTCCTGCCTACTCATTACCCGAGGCAGCGAGGGAATGGTGCTCTTTGAGCCGAATAAGGAAGGGCAGGAAATCAAGAGCCTGCCTCGGCCGGTTTACGATGTAACGGGTGCGGGTGATACCGTCCTCGCCGCCCTGGCGCTGGCCTTCATTTCCGGAGCCTCCGTGAGGGAAGCCGCAGAACTGGCGAACCTTGCCGGCGGCCGCGTCGTGCTGAAATTCGGCACCGCTCAGATCACTCAAGAAGAATTGCTCGGGGCGGTGGCCGAAGAACAGTGACGAGGGACAAGCAGAATTATGAATAGTGAATGGTGAATAGTAAATGGTGAATTGCGGACGCAGAGTTTGCTTTGCGCGCCGCCCTCAGCTCCTCTGACTGCTGCACTTCCTCAGTTTAGAATTCACAATTCATAATTTACTATTCACTATTCAGAAGACTGAATAGGACAGTGCTTTCGTCTTGCGGTCCACGACAATGTCGAGGGGCGGATCAACGTTGTTAACCTTTATGGTGACGATTACAAGGGACGACCCCTTGGATTTCGTGGCCAGAATCTGAAATTCACGAATCTTACCGTAGTCTCCTTGTATCCCCCAACCCTGAAGAAAATCCTGGAAGGAGTAGGAGGGGCTCGGCTGCCAAAGCCGGTAGGCCTCCTGGAACTTTCCTTGCTCGAGGGTTGTTAGGAAGCGTGTCACCGCGCGCTCCTCGGGATAATTTCGAAAAGAGAAGTAAAGACCTTCGGCAATCAGAAGAATCAAGATGCCAAGGACTATGTACCTCCAGATATGGATGGGAGGTTTGGGAGGTGGTGCATCCAACAGCGTCATGGGCTTTGCCCTCTCTGATGATTTACTCGGCTCAGTCTACCAAGATGCCGGATAAAGGTGGGTGGTATGTGGTAGGTGGCAGGTGGGGAAAAACCTCGCCCCCACATACCACCTACTACCTACCACCTACCGTTCTATTGTATTCGATGCGGGGGAATTCTGAAGAGCAGTTTGAGCAGGCGCGAGAGATGGACCTCGCGAACCTTCCCCAGCAGAACCGCAAGAGGTTAAACCCGGATTCGAAAGTTGGCAGCCGCCGTTCGAGCAGAATCACTTGATTCGATGCCCGTTCGACGCAGATACTGGAGGAACAGAATGGTGCGGGGCCGGGCGTAGGGGCACAGCGCGCTGTGCCCCTACAAGATGCACATTGCACCCACGCTAACTTCCGAATTCGGGTTAAAGCGTGCGGGGGAAAAGCCAGGTGGCGAAGAGCATGGAAAAAACGGCGAATAGGGCGAGATATGTCAGGTCGCCCGCGATCGCGAACAGCGGGGTATTCTTGAGCAACAGGGCCTTGAATGCGTGCACGGCATAGGTGAAGGGATCGACACCGGAAATGACCTTCATCCACTTGGGGAAACCATTGATGGGGTAGACAGCGCCGCTGGGGAAGAAGAGCAAGGTGTTGAGCACACCGAAAATCGCCCGAGGTACCAAGGGGTCGCTTACCCTCACCATGAAAAGGAACATCATGCTGATCAGGGCGATGGACGTAATCGCGATAAGCAGAAGGAGCTTCATCATGCGGACAGGATCCAGGGGATGCGGGATGCCCGCGATGATCGATCCCAGAGTCGTCAGGACCAACCCCGCCAGCGAGGCCTTGATTGCCCCTGACAAGTTGAAGCCCAGAATCAATTCCGATTTGCTGATCGGCGTCAGAAGATAGCCCTCGTGAAGCCCGCGCGCCTTATCGTCAATATAGATGATCCCGCCGCCGATCATCGCCGAAATGTAAATCGCAATAACAATCGAACCGGAAAGCAGGTATTGGATGTAGGGAACGTAAGGGTAAAGCTCCACCACGGAAAGCGTGATTCCGCTGGGCACGCGTGGGCTGAGGCCGCGCTGATTGTAGGCGCCGAGTAAATCGGAGAATGCCCCTTCCAGGGCCCCGACGGCGAAATTATCCGTGTTGTCTTCAATGAGCGCCACCTGCGGCGCGTCCTGCGCAAGAAAACGCCGGGAGAACTCGGGCGGAATGTTGAGGACCGCGTTGATTCTCCCCTCCCGCAAGTCTGTGTTGGCCTTCGTGAGGTCCGTGTAATCGACCGTCGTGAAGGTTAGCGCGTTGGCGGCAATGGCTCCAAACATCTCCCGCAACTTCACCGTGGGGATGCCGCGATCCTGATCGACAATTCCCACCTTCAAATCTTTGATCTTCCCGCCGAAGGCGTAACCCAGGACCACCAACTGCACCAGCGGAAAGAACATGGAGACGACAATCAGGGTGGGACTTCGCGCGAACTTGCGCAAATCGCGTTCGATGATGGCCAGAATACGGTTCATAAGGTTCCGTCCTTAGCGCGTGAAGCCCGTGGTACGCACGAAGCCGAGATCGAGGCCGGGCGCGTCGTGCAAGGTATCGCGTAATTGCCTGCCGGTGTAATGCATGAAGACGTCATCCAGGGTCGTGCTCTGCACCGAGAGCGAGGTAATTTCCACATTCGCCAGGCGAGTTGCTTCCATCAACGCCACGGTTGTTCTGGGCCCGTTGTTCGATCCGATGCGGTAAACATGGTCTTCCGCCTTCACGCTCTGCACTTCCGGAAGGTTCTGGAGGGTTTCAGGCCATCCCTCGGGAACTCTTGCAAAGCTGATTTCCAGGATGTTGTTTCCCGGAATCGACGCCTTGAGTTTCAGCGGCGAGTCGAGCGCCACAAGCTTCCCGTGGTCCATAATCGCGATGCGGTCGCAAAGCTTGTCGGCCTCGTCCATGTAATGCGTCGTCAGCAGGATCGTGAGGTCGCGGCCCTTCTTGAGTTTCATCAGCATTTCCCAAACCCCGATACGCGAAGCGGGGTCGAGGCCCGTGGTCGGTTCGTCGAGAAAGAAAATGTTGGGCTCGTGGACAAGCCCCCGCGCGATTTCCAGCCTACGCCGCATGCCGCCGGAGAAGTTCTTGACTGGTTTATCAGCCCATTGCTCCAAGTCCACGGCATCCAGCAGTTCTTTCACCACGCGCCGGCGTCGCTCACGCGAAACTCCGTAAAGCTTGGCAAAGATATTCATGTTCTCGTTCGCGGAAAGGTCCAGGTCGGAAGTCATGGCTTGGGGGATGACGCCAATCGACCTGCGCACTTCATCAGGCGAGCGCACCACATCAAAACCATTGATGATCGCGGTGCCGGAGGTGGGAGGAATCAGCGTGGTGAGCATGCGGATCAGGGTTGACTTGCCCGCTCCGTTGGGACCGAGCAAACCAAAGATTTCCTCGCGCTGCACGTTGAAGCTCAGGGTGTCAACCGCGCAAAACGTGCCAAAACATTTCCTGATTTCCAGAACTTCAATCGCTGGCACGAGCTTGTTCCTTTCCAGACCGATTAAACAGTCGTCAGTAGTCAGTGGTCAGTAGTCAGTAGTCAGTGGGCAGTTGAAAAGACGGTGTCAGGGGCTAGGGCAATTCTGAATTGTGAATTCTGAGTTGTGAATTGAAGAAGTGCAGCGGTCAGAGGCCCTGAGCACGGCGCACAAAGCAAGTTCTGCATCCCCAATTCACCATTCACTATTCACCATTCATAATTCTGCTCCTTACTCTTCTCCTGAATCCTGACTCCTGAATCCTGAATCCTGAATCCTGCCCCTCACTTCGCCTCCGGCAGCGGGACAATCACGTAGGCCGTCAACCCCGGCCAGAGGCTGCGGTCGCTGTTATCTACCCGCAGACGGAATTCAAAGGTCTTAATGTCGCGCTTGGTCCGGCTCACGTCACGCTGTGTCGCATAGTCAGCGTCCACGCCGCGATAGAAAACTGTGCCCTCGCGCTCGGCTCCTGAAGGCAGGCGCACCATCATCTTCTCTCCCAAATGGACGCGGTCAATGTAAGTCTCTTCAACATCAACCCGCACCCAGAGATCATCGGGATTGATGATTTCCAGGATGGGCTGGGCGATGTTCACCACCTCGCCCTGGCGAGCCGGTAGGCTGGCGACGAAGCCCGGGATGGGAGCGCGGATTTCCGTGTAATTGAGACGGACCTGGGCTTTCGAATTCTGCGACCCCGCCGCCGCCAACTGCCGCTGCATCGAGAGGAGTTCATTTCGCCGCACCGTGATCTGGTCTTCGCTGGAATGGGCCAATGCTACGGCAGCGCGCTGCACATCCACTTGCTTGCGGAGAGATTCCACATGGGCCTTTTGCGCCTCATAGGTCGCTCGCGCCTGATCGAGGGATTGAGCTGAAACGATGCTCTGCTTGAACAGGCCTTCGGCTCGTTCCAGGTTGACCCGGTCCAGTTCAAGGTCAGCCTCTGCCTCAGCTTGCTGCGCCTGGGTCGATGCCAGCGCTGCCTCTGCCTGCCGAATCTGATCCCGGGTCTGCTTCTCCTGATATTGGAGCGCTGCTTCTGCCTGTTGAACCTGAGCCGCCGTGCCTTGCTCCGTATGCGCATAGAAGGCCTTGTCGGCGCGCAATTCCTCGGGTTCAATGACTGCCACAAGCTGCCCGGCCTGCACCGTGTCGCCCTCTTTAACAAGCAGTTGTGCCAGTTGGCCCTGAATCTGCGCGCTTACGATGACGTCGTTGGTGGTGACGATACCTGTAATGACCATGCTGTGCGGCTTGGTCGTGGCTGTAAAGTAGGCCACGGTGGCGGCAAGCACCAGCAGAATGAGCGCCAGAATTAGTATTTTGCGCTTCATTGCACCTCGCTCTCCGGATTCTTGAACAGCGCATAGCGGACAAACTTCAGCACTTCTTCCTTTCGCCGCGCCAGATTGGCTTTGGCATATGCGTCTATGCCGCTGACCGCCCGCAACACGGGCGCTGAACTGAAATAGAACACAATCAGAGAGAGCAGCGAAATGGCAGCGTGGGTGCTATCCATGCGCCGGAACTCCCCAGTCCGCATTCCTCGCTCAATGACCCTGAGAAGCGCTTTCGACCGCGGCAGGAAGTACTTCCGGGCCAGCCGCACGAGGGATTTTTGATCCGCCATCAGCATGCGTTGAAACAAGGGCCCGTGGTGGCGGTGGGCTCCAATGAAATCGAAATGGATATTGATATACCGTAGCAGGAGCGAGCGGGCCGAACCCTTTGAAGAAAGGAGTTCCAAAGCTTGACGGTTAAAGTCCGCCAGGTAGCCTTCCAGGACTGCTCGGTATAGCCCGTCTTTGCTTCCAAAGTAGTAGTAAAGCAGCGCCTTGTTGACGCCTGCTGCGGCGGCAATGGCCTCCGTGCGGGCGCCTTCCAGCCCTTCATCCCCAAACATACGCTCCGCGGCTTCCAATATGGCTTCACGGGTCTCCGCGCTGTTGTGATGGCGCGAGTTGCGAGTTACGAGCCTGTGCGGACTCCGCTTTGGCATTTAACTAACCAGATAGTTAAATTACAATATTGCCCTGCGGCTGTCAAGAGGGCTCATGCGGTAGAAGGAGCAGAATTATGAATAGTGAACGGTGAATGGTGAATTGGGGATGCAGAACTTGCTTTGCGCGCCGCGCCCAGGGCCTCTGACCGCCGCACTTCTTCAATTCACAATTCAGAATTCCCCAGCCCCCAGCCCCTTTTTCCGGCCGCCCACGGACAACGGACCACGGACAACGGACAAGCCACACACTACCTCTGCGCCGTGTACTCGTACCGCGTGCGTATCTTGTCGCGGTGGCGTTCGAGGGCCAGTTCAATCAGGCGATCAAGCAGCTTTGAGTAGGGGACGCCACTGGCCTCCCAGAGCTTTGGATACATGCTGATGGAAGTGAATCCGGGGATGGTGTTGATTTCCATCACGAAGATTCTTCCGGTCTTCCGGTCCAGCACGAAGTCCACGCGGCCCATGCCGGCGCAGTCGATGGCTTTGAAGGCTCGGACCGCCAACTCCTGGACGCGTTTGGTCTGGCGGGCGCTGAGGCGGGCGGGAATCACCAGCTCGGAGCCTTCCTTGATATACTTCGCCTCGTAGTCGTAGAACTCGTTGACGGGGATAATCTCCCCAGGCACGGAGGCTTCCGGGCTATCGTTTCCCAACACCGCGCACTCGATCTCCCGCGCGTCGACGGCCTTCTCCACAAGGATCTTGCGGTCGTATTGCGCGGCCAAGTCCATGGCGGCTTGAAGCTCTTGCGGCTTGTGCACCTTGGTGATCCCCACGGATGACCCCAAGTTGGCAGGCTTAATGAACAGCGGGTAGCGCAGCCGTTTCTCAATCCTCTTGCGAACGCCCGCGGGGTCTTGCTCCCAATCCCTTCGCAGCACCAATTCCCAGGGAACGACGGGCAATCCGGCATCGCGGAACAGTCGCTTCATGACGTCTTTATCCATGCCCGCAGAGGAAGCCAGGACTCCCGCACCCACGTAAGGAACGTCTGCGAGCTCGAGTAATCCCTGAATAGTTCCATCCTCCCCAAAGGTGCCGTGCAGTACGGGGAATATCACGTCCACTTCCGGGCGAGCATTTGGAGCAGGGGATGACTTGGCCAGGGGAAGAAGTTTCGGGCCGGTCGGATCAACCGACGGCGTGACCGCCCTGCCTTCCTCGAGCACAGTCTGTAAGGGCGCCGTTCGCTGCGCCGCATCATCCCCCGCCGCCTCCGTCAAGAGTCCGAACGCTCCGGACCCCACCCGCCATCGGCCTTCGCGCGTGATGCCGACCGGCACCACCTCATACTTCGCCGGGTCAAGCGCCTTCATCACTGAAGCGGCGGAAGTCAGTGAGACTTCGTGCTCACCCGAGCGTCCACCAAAAAGGACTCCCAACCGGATTTTCTTTGTCACAGAATCTTCTTCCCAAGAGCGGAACTGACCAAGCCCACGCCCAGTATCGCCGTCTTATTCATGACATCAATGATGGGATTAATCTCCACCAGTTCGAAAGCCAGCATTTTCCTGCTGTCGGCGACCATTTCCATTGCCAGATGCGCCTCGCGGTACGTGATGCCGCCAGGGACAGGCGTGCCGACGCCCGGCGCCTCATCCGGGTCTACCACGTCCACGTCGAAAGAGACGACGAAACCCGCAGTCCCATTGCTGGCGAGTGCAATGCTCTTCTCCATAACCGACCGCATCCCCAACTCGTCGATTGCCCGCATCGTGAACACCTTGATGCCCGACTCTTTCACAAGGCGCCGCTCGCGGCTGTCCAGCGCGCGCGCCCCAATCAGGACGCACTTTTGGGGCGGGATTTTGGGCGAGTAGCCGAAAATCTTGCTCAGCGATTCCGGACCATGACCCAAGTTTGCAGCCAGCGGCATGCCGTGAACATTGCCGCTGGGGCTGCTCTCCGGCGTGTTCATGTCAGCGTGCGCGTCAATCCAAAGACAACCGACGGACTGCTCCCGGTCATGGAAAAACTTGGAGACGCCCGCCTGCGTGCCGACGGCTACGGAATGGTCGCCGCCCAGCGAGAGAGGGAAATAACCCGCCTCCAGGGTTTGGTAGACACGCTGTGCCACTTCCTGCGAGGTCTCAGCAATTTCCTTCAAGTATTTCGCTCGCCGGTCACCAAAGTGCTGCTCCTCCGGCAACCTGACATGAATGTTTCCGGCGTCCTCCACCTGATGCCCCAGGTTCTTGAGCGCGTGGTTGAGCCCCGCGGCGCGCACCGCCGACGGGCCCATATCCACTCCCCGGCGTTCTTGCCCCAGGTCGAGCGGAACGCCCAAAATGCGAATCTTCACAGGCCTGCCCCCAGAACCAAATGCGCAACAACAATTTGCCAATTCATATCATATTATCTCAACGTTTAGGCGCCCAGCTAAACGGGCCCCAGCCTGTCTTCCGTACCTCGCACGAGCCGCAGTCAAAGTCCCTGAGGCTCTCACCGCCTCCGGTGATGCGCTCGGGTGAGATGTTGTCCACCTCAAAACGAAGCAGCATAGGACACATTTTCGTCTTTCCATCCGGCAGGGGGCAAGGCAGAAGAATGCGGGATGTGCCTACCCACTTTGTGCCGCTGCGGCGGCATTCGCTGCGAATGTATGCGCCTTGTTTGGCAGCCTCAGGTGGGATGTTTGACCACTCGGCAGTTAAGCGGTCGCCATCAATCTGTACGCGGTACTCTTTGCCAGTCGTCGCGGACTTCCAAATCTGAGGAAGTGCGGTGGCTTTCGCAGCAGATTCCGTGCCCCCAGGCTTAGGAGCACTTTGGTTTTCAGAAGAAAGTTGCCACGAGCTAGTAGCAAGGATTCCGCACACTAAAATGATGACCCGCCAAAACGCTTTTGCCCTCAAAGGGTTCTCCTCACTTTCCTCAGCACTCATTCGCGTGCTGAAAAACCCGCTTCGCCATAATGCGTGTCATAATTGACACATTGTCTATGACAGTCATTCGCTCTTGCTCTGGCGAGATATAACCACCTGTCTTTTCAACAACATTCCCGCCTTATAGGGCTAAGCACCTTTCTTTTCATAAACATTCCGGCTTCGCGCCCAAGTTTTTCACAGCGGTCCTTTGTTTTCAATAACATTCCCGCATCGTTCCTTCAAAAAAGAATTCTTTCCGAATTGCCGCCCACTGTCAAGAGTTGATGGTTGACAGAAGACGTCTGCCAACAAATCATTTTCCCTGACGCCGGGGGCTTTTCGTCTCCAGGACAGGCCAAGGCGCTGAGGCGTATGTGGTCCTTGCGGGCATTCCCGACCGTAATCATACGCTAGCATGCTAGCTCACGAGGTGCAATCTGTCAACCATTAAATCTCTGCGATCATGGTTTGGCCCAGGATGGCGAGAATTGCCGATCTTCCCGCCGTGGCGGGCCGATTGCTGTTTGAGAGCGCAGGGAATTGCGACAGCGCTTTTTCAATCGTCAATCGTCAATCGGCAATGAGAACCTAGTCTTCGATGTCGCTAACTGCCACTCGGCAATCATGTCACTGTCCGAACTCGGGACGAGCTATCCCAAAACCGGACACCTCAGCCGGGAGTTTCACCCGCTCTTCTCCCTAACCCCTTGAAAATAAATGTCTCGAATAACGAAGAGGATGGCAGCCCTCGTGCCTTGAATATCCTCGGAGAGGTTTTATGGACATACCACGTGAGTCTGCAAAGCGACAACGGCGAATTCGCAGGATCATTTATTCTATTCTGGGTCTGTTAGTCCTTGCTTTAGTAACCCTTGGACTTTCGCGCCTCAAACCCGCTGCGCCCAGCGTGGATAAGGCGACCGTCTGGATTGACACGGTGAAGCGAGGGCCGATGCTGCTGGAAGTGAGAGGATTGGGCACATTGGTTCCTGAGGAGATCCTGTGGATTCCGGCGACCACGGACGGGCGGGTGGTGCGCAGGCTGGTTCTGCCGGGTGTGCCCATGAAGGCTGATTCGGTAATCCTTGAACTGAAAAACCCTGAGTTAGAGCAAGCCGCTCTCGATGCCGAATGGCAACTTAAGGCCGCCGAGGCTGACTACAACAGTCTTAAGGCGCAGCTTGATAGCCAGCTTCTGGACCACAGGGCGGCAGCGGCCACGGTTCAGGCTGACTATCGCCAGGCGGCGCTCAATGCCGAAAAGGATGAAGCGCTGGCCAAATCAGGTTTGGGGGCGGAACTGAACTCCAAGCTGTCAAAGGCCAAGGCCGACGAGTTGACCACCCGCAATCAGATCGAGCAAGACCGGCTGAGCGTAAGTGCTGCGTCTGCCAAGGCCCAACTCGAAGCTCAGAAGGCCAAGGTCGAGCAACTTCGGGCTCTTTACGAGTTGAAGCGGGCACAACTGGACCGTCTTCAGGTGCGGGCAGGCGCGGAGGGCGTGCTTCAAGAGTTGCTCGTGGAAGTCGGCCAGCAGGTCACGGTGGGCACGATCCTGGCCAAGGTGGCCCAGCCGACCCGGCTGAAGGCTGAACTGAAGATTCCCGAAACCCAGGCTAAGGACGTTCAGATCGGGCTACTCGCTTCCATCGACACGCGCAACGGCATCATTTCAGGCCACGTGATGCGGATTGACCCGGCGGTGCAAAACGGAACCGTGACGGTGGACGTCAAACTGGAGGGCGCACTTCCGAAAGGCGCGCGCCCCGACTTGAGCGTGGAAGGCACCATCGAAATCGAGAACTTGAAGGATGTGATCTACGTGGGCCGGCCGGCTTTTGGCCAGCCCAACAGCACGGTGGGCATTTTCAAGCTGGATCAGGAAGGCAACGGCGCGGCGCGGGTGCAGGTGAAGCTGGGCCGAAGCTCCGTCAACACCGTGGAGATTCTGGACGGACTCAGACCCGGGGACCGCGTAGTCCTTTCCGATATGTCCACCTGGGATGCCTTCAACCGCATTAGGCTGAACTAAGCTGTCAGCTTTCAGCCGTCAGCCATCAGCCTCAGCAGGATGTCGAAAGGGTTTTGGCAGGTCATTAGAAGCCAAGTTGTCAGTAGTCAGTCGTCAGTGGCCAGTTGAAGAAACGAGGCTGGGAGGTAGGAGTTTGCTGATAGCTGAAAGCTGACGGCTGACAGCTTGCGAACTCTTGAGGTGAACGATGGGCACACTGCTCCAGGACTTGCGCTACGGCTTACGAATGCTGGCGAAGAATCCAGGCTTCACGGCCATTGTTGTGCTCACGCTGGCACTCGGCATTGGCGCGAATAGCACCATTTTCAGTTGGATCAACTCCACGTTGCTGGACCCTATTCCGGGAGTTGCCGACACCAGCGAGCTCGTTTCGGTTATGAGAGGCGAGCGAAGTGAGCACCCCACGCCGCCGTTCTCTTATCCGGACTACGTGGACTTGCGCGCGAGGACCCGGAGCTTGTCGGGGCTCCTGGCGTACCACGACGATTTCGTGTCCCTCACCGGCACCAATAAGCCGGAGCGCATTTATGGGGCGGTTGTTTCCGCGGATTACTTCGACGTGATCGGCGTGCGCCCCATCCTCGGTCGCGGCTTCCAGCCCGTGGAAGAGGAAAACCCCGGAGGGATGCCGGCAGTCGTGATCAGCTATGCCTTGTGGCAGAGCCATTTCGGCGCAGACTCGTCTGTTATCGGCAAGACCATCCAGATCAACCGCCGGTTGGGGACGATTGTGGGAGTGGCTCCTCCGGATTTCCAAGGATGCAAGACGGGGCTGCGAACCGACCTCTGGTTCCCCCTGGTTTATGGGGGAGATCAGTTCCGCGAACGCGACGCGTATTGGCTCAACGTGCTCGGCAGGCTCAAGGGCGGGGTCAATCGACGCCAAGCCGAAGAGGAACTGAATCTTCAAATGCAGCGCATCGTCGAGCAGTATCCCGATTCCCATCGTGGCCCCAACCAGATCACCCTGGACCCGCTCTGGCGCTCGCCCTTTGGAGCGAACGTCTATATGTACAAGAGCCTGCCCATGTTGCTGGCGCTGGCGGCAGTGTTGCTTTTGCTGGCCTGCGCCAACGTCGCGAATCTGCTGCTGGTGCGCTCCGTTGCTCGCCGTCGTGAGGTTGCCCTGCGCTTGTCGATGGGCGCCAGTCGCTGGCGACTGGTACGCCAGCTCTTGGTGGAGAGCTTGCTGCTCGCCCTGCTAGGCGGCGGGGTCGCCATGCTGCTCACTAACTGGACTGCTGGGGCGTTTGCAGCTTTCTTCCCGCCCATTACTAACTTGCCGCTCACAATCAATGGGCACGCCGACCGCACCGTGCTCGCTGTGACGATCCTCATCTCAATTCTCACCGCCCTGATCTTCGGCATTCTGCCGGCGCTACGCGCTTCCAGCTTGGCGCCCATCGCCGTGCTGAAGGAGGAGGCGGGCAGTATGTCGGGCGGAATTCACAAGTCGCGGCTTTCCCGCGCCTTGGTCGTGGCGCAGATTTCCCTTTCGCTACTTCTGCTGATCTGTGCCGGCCTGTTCTCCCGCAGCCTGCAAAACTCCCAGCGGTTGGATCCCGGTTTTGACCCCAATCACGTGCTACTGGCTTCCTACGAACTTGGGCCCGCGGGCTATTCAGAAGCTCAAGGCATCGCCTTCCACCGGCAATTGCTCTCGAAGCTCGAAGCCCTGCCCGGGATTGAAGCGGTGACCCTGGCGGATTTCTCGCCTCTCAGTTTCACTCTCCATACCGACTATGTCCATCCCGATGGTTACCTCCCACAGCCCGGCGAATCCATGGAAGTCAGCCGCGCCATCGTGGGTCCGAACTACCTCCGGACGATGCGGATTCGCATCATTGCAGGGCGTGACTTCACTGAGCAGGATATGGAAAAGTCACAGCGGGTTGCCATCGTCAATCAGCAGTTTGTGGACCAATACTGGCCCGGGCAAGATCCGCTTGGCAAGCGGATTAGCATCTACGGACAGTGGTTTAACGTTGTGGGCGTGGCTCGAAATGGTAAGTACCGCCGCCTGGTTTATCCCCCGGAGCCCGTTTTCTTCCAGCCTCTTTACCAGCGCTACCGCGATCTGGTGATCATTCACGCGCGGGTGTCACGTGATCCGCAGGCTTACGCCGCAGCGGTGGAAAGAACCGTCCACGAACTCAATGCCGATTTACCCGTCTTCGGGGTGACCACTCTCAAATCCAGCATGCAGCTTGGGAGCATTTTTGAACGGCTCGCCGGAACCTTCGCCAGCGCCTTTGGATTACTGGCGCTAGTCCTCGCCGCCGTGGGCATCTACGGAGTGATCGCTTACACCACGCGCCAGCGCACGCATGAGATTGCCATTCGCATGGCGCTCGGAGCACAGCGAGCGGAGGTCTTCCGGCTGGTGCTGGGCCAGGGGCTGCGGCTGACGATCACCGGGTTGGGCTCGGGTATTGCGATATCACTCGCACTTACACGCTACCTCAAAAGCTTGCTCTTTGGGGTCGCCACTAGCGATCTGTGGACCTATGCGGCGGTGACATTGCTGCTGTGCCTGGTGTCACTCGTCGCCTGCTATATCCCCGCGCGGCGGGCAACCAAGGTCGATCCCATGGAGGCGCTGCGGTACGAATAGGTGTCAGGTGTCGGGTGCCAGGTGTCAGCTTTCAGCCGTCAGCGGTCAGCTTGCCGCCGGCCGCATCGGTTGTTTGCTGATAGCTGAAAGCTGATGGCTGATAGCTTGCTATCTGTTGAGGTGGATGATGTTGACTCTGCTCCAGGACTTGCGCTACGGCTTACGCATGCTGGCCAAGAACCCGGGCTTCACGGCAGTGGCTGTGCTTTCGCTCGCGCTCGGCATTGGCGCGGGCACCGCTGTGTTCTCGCTCGTCAATGCCATCCTGCTGCGCTCGCTGCCCGTGCCGAATCCCCAGGAACTGCGCGTGATCCGGTGGACAGGCGACTATGTGCATATGACGTCCCTTAACGAGCCGTTGGCCACAACCAGCGGCAGCCGAATGTCCGCCCATTCCGTTACCCATCCCGCCTTTCTTAATCTGCGCGAACAAGGTGCCGCGCTGGCCAACATCTTCGGGTTTCAACCACTCCAGGACATTACGGCTCGTGCGAAGAGCGAGGCATTCACGACCAGAGGGATGATGGTCTCGGACAATTTCTTCTCCGGTCTCGGGGTACATCCATTCATGGGCCGGCTGTTGAATGCAGAGGAAGATTTCAAGGGTTCCGCGACGAGCGTGGTGATCACCTACGATTGGTGGGAAAGACACCTCGCTCTGGATCCCGGCGTGCTCGGCCAGACAGTCGTGCTGGACGGCACCGGTTTCACGGTGGTCGGCGTGCTCCCGCCAGAGTTTTCCGGCGTAGTGCCGGGCGATCCGAGCGAGTTCTATGTGCCGATGGCGGCCCAATCGCAGTTCTTGTATAGGCCGATTACTGAGAGCTATCACTGGTTTGTGCGCCTCATGGCCCGGCTTCGGCCCGGTGTCAGCGACACTCAACTGCGGGCCACGCTGGACGTCGCTTTTGCCCGCGAGGCCGGTGCGATCATGAAAGACCCGAGGATATTGATGGAGCCGGGTCGCGGCGGGCTGGCGATTGACCGCAACAACTACCGCAAGCCGCTACTGTTGATGCTGGGTGTGGTCGGCCTGGTCATGCTGGTGGCGTGCGCCAACCTCGCCGGTCTGTCGCTGGCACGCGGCGCCACTCGGGAGCACGAACTGGCGGTGCGCGCCGCCATCGGCGCCGGCCGCTGGCGGCTCGTCCGCCAGTCGCTCACGGAGAGTCTGGTGCTCGCATCGCTCGGCGGCGGGTTCGGCGTCCTGGTGGCCATGTGGGGCAAGACTGCAATCTCCCGCCTGCTTGCCGGGTCCGCGGACGGTTTGCACTACGACCTCTCTCTTGATCTCACCGTTTTGAGCTTCAGCCTGGCCACTGCACTGGTTACCGGCCTGCTGTCGGGTCTGCTCCCGGCGTTGCGGGCTGGTCGCGTGGATCCTCTCGGCGGGCTCAAGAGCCACGGTGCGCTCAGCGCGCCACGATTGCGGGCCGGCAAGGTCCTTGTCGCCGCACAAGTCTGCCTCTCATTGTTGCTGCTGACTGGCGCAGGTCTCTACCTCCGCACCCTCGTCAATCTCACGCATATCGACGCGGGTTTCAACACGGAAAGTCTGCTGCTGTTTCAGCTTAATCCGGGCGGCGCCGGTTACGACGATGTCGCGCGGCGCACGACATTCTACGCACAGGTGCAGGACTCACTCTCCGCTATTCCCGGCGTGCGAGGGGCAACCTTCCTGGGTTATCCGCTGCTTAACAACACGGGATGGTCGGGCTGGTTCTTCCTTCCTGACCGTTTCGCAGATTACAGGGAGGGCATGCAGTCCTACCGGCTGACGGTGGGTGAGACCTTCTTCGCGACCATGGGCATACCCGTGTTGCAGGGACGTGGGTTGAGCGCCGCCGATGCCGAAGGCGCTCCCGAGGTCGTTGTGGTCAACGAGACCTTCGCCCGAGAATACTCGCCCGATAGGAACCCGGTTGGCCGGACCGTGCACATCTTGATGTACGACTGGCGGATCGTCGGGGTGTGCCGCGATGCCAAATACCTCAACGTCAAAGAGGCAGCGCCGCCGACCGTGTATTTTCCCTTCCGCCAGATCTCCTACATGCCCTCGATGCGAAATAACTACAGGAATGCCTATTTCGCGCTGCGAACCGCGCTGCCGCCGATGGCCCTCACGACTGCCGCCCGCAAGGCCGTGGCTGCAATCGATCCCAACGTGCCGCTCGCCAACATCACAACACAAGATGCTGTGCGCGACAGAAACATCAACCAAGAGCGCCTCCTGGCCACGCTGTGCGGTGCGCTCGCGGGCCTCGCGCTGTTGCTCTCGTGCATCGGTCTGTATGGGTTGATGGCCTATCACGTCGCACGCCGGACCCGCGAGTTCGCCATCCGCATGGCGCTAGGAGCCAGCCGCCGGAACATCGCCGACCCGATCCTGCGCGAGGCGCTACTGCTCGCCGCTCTCGGGGTAGCCATTGGTGTGCCCGTCGCCCTCACGCTCGCACGGTTCATCAAAAGCCAGTTGTATGGAGTTGCTCCTACCGACCCCGTCACGCTCATCGGTGCCGGTGTTCTGTTAATCGCGGTTGCAGTTCTGGCCGCGTGGATCCCCGCCCGACGCGCAGCGAAGGTCGATCCCATGGCGGCGCTGCGGCACGAGTAAAGCAGTGGTTAGTGGCTGGTGGTTAGCGGCCAGGAGCAAGCTGCGGTTGGTGGAGGAACGATATGACCGGAAACGGTGAGATCAAGAGTTATCGGGATCTTCTTATCTGGCAGAAGGGCATGGCCTTGGCGAAGCAGGTTTACGCCATGACCTGTGCCTTCCCTGGTGATGAGAGGTTTGGCTTGACTGCGCAGATGCGGCGGGCGGTTGTTTCGGTTCCGTCCAATATCGCCGAGGGGCAGGCACGGCGAGGGAGAAAGGAATTCGTCCAGTTCCTCTCTCATGCGGAAGGCTGGTTGGCGGAACTGGACACGCAATTGACGCTTGCAGTCGAACTGGGGTACTGCCGCCCGTCCGACGCTCAGGGAAGTGTGGCAACGATCGCCGAACTGCAAAAGATGATAGCCTCGTTGCGTGGGAAGCTCGCGGCCCGGCTAGCCACTAACCACTAACCACTTGCCCGTTGAGGGAGGACACGATGAGCACTCTGCTTCACGACTTGCGGTACGGCCTGCGAATGCTGGCGAAGGACCCCGGCTTTACGGCCGTGGCGGTGATTGCGCTGGCCCTTGGCATTGGGGCCAACACCTCCATCTTCAGCGGTGTAAACGCCATGCTACTTCACCCCTTTGCCTTCAAGCATCTTGACCGCATCGTTACGGTGTGGGAGACCGTGCCGAAGCAGAATGAGAACCATATCAAGGCCGCTCCAGCGAACTTCCGTGACTGGAGGGAGCAAAGCAAAGGGTTCGACATGCTCGCGGCCGGTCATGGCTGGGACGTCAACCTGACCGGCGCCGGTGTTGCCGAGCGCGTCGAGGGCTATCAGGTCAGCGCTGGCTTGTTCCCCCTGCTGGGGATGCCGCCCCAGTATGGCCGGGCCATCACCGCGGGCGATTTTCAGCCCGGGCATACGTCCGTCGTGGTTCTCAGCTATGGATTCTGGCAGCGGCATCTTGGCGCGGACCTCGGCATTGTTGGTAAGAGCCTGCACTTGAATGGGCAGGAATTCACGGTCGTCGGCATCATGCCTGCGGACTTCGATTATCCTGTGGGCGCCGAGGCCTGGGCCCCTCTCGACCTCGGCGCCGCCGAAAACGCGGACCGGGCGGGTCATTATTTGGAAGTCATTGGCCGCTTGAAATCCGGAACCACCATGGCGCAGGCGCAGGCGGATCTTGAGACCATCGCAGCCCACCTGGCGCAGCAATATCCGCAGACGAACGCCGGCCACGGGGTGAGAGTGATGAGTCTGGTCGAAGATCTCACCTACGGTTCCCGGCAGTTCCTTTGGGTGCTGATGGGCGCCGCTGCGTTCGTTCTGCTTCTCGCTTGCGCCAATGTGGCGAACCTGCAGTTGGCCCGCGCCACCGTACGGCAAAAGGAACTCGCGGTGCGCCTCGCCCTAGGCGCGAGCCGGTGGCAGATTACGCGGCAGTTACTGGTGGAAAGTGTGGTGCTGGCCCTGCTGGGCGGACTGGCGGGAGTGCTACTCGCCAGTTGGGGAGGTGAACTCATGCAGCGGACCATCCCGCCGTTCATCGTTCAGCACATACCGGGAATAAAGCACATGAAGGTTGATTCCGTAGTCCTGGCGTTCACCCTCGTGGTGACGCTCCTCACCGGAATCCTTGCCGGGCTCGCCCCGGCATTGCACGTATCGAACCCTGACCCTAATGAGGCGCTGAAGGAGGGTGTTCGCGGCGGGAGCGCCAACCCCGGGCGGAAGCGTCTCCGCGCGCTGCTGGTGGTTACCGAGGTCGCGCTCGCGCTGGTCTTGCTGGTGGGCGCCGGACTGATGGTGAAGGGATTTGGTACCCTGTTAAATCAATATCCGGGCTTCGATCGCAGTAACGTGTTGACCTTCCGTATCGCGCTCGCTGAATCGAAAGCTCGAGATAAAGCTCGCGTGAGGGATTTCTACGCTCAGGTCATTGAGAAGTTACAGGTCCTGCCCGGTGTCGACTCGGCTGCTGCGGTCACCAGCCTGCCATCGGGTTGGAGCTGGAACCGGACGGAATACACGGCCGAGGGGCAGCCTCCTGCCGCTCCGGGCATGATGCGTGTGGCCGTGTGGCAGTCCATTACCCCCGGCTTTTTCCGCGCCCTGCGCATACCGCTGCTCGAGGGACGGCTTATTACAGCTCAAGACGGCCCTGATGCTCCGCTGGCCATTGTTATCAGCCAAAGCATGGCGCATCGGATCTGGGGCAGCCAGGACCCCGTCGGAAAGCGCATCAAGTTCGGCCGGGCAGAAAGCAGCGAGCCGTGGCAGACCATCGTCGGTGTGGTGGGCGATATCGAGCAATCGCCTTTCAATCGTGTGCCGCAGCCAACCGCGTACTTTCCGTTCGCCCAAATGCCACTAGCCTCTTCAGCCCTGGTGGTGCGCACGTCGGGCAATCCCATTGCTCTGGCCGCCTCAACGCGCGCCCAGGTGCGAAGCGTGGACGCGGACCAGCCCCCCTACGACATGCGGACGCTCGAGCAGCTCATCTCAGACAATGTCAGCGGTGTCGAGTCCTCAGCGCGCATGATGTTTGTGTTTGGTGTTGTCGCCCTTGTACTCTCGGCCTCCGGGATTTTTGCGCTCATGACCTACTCCGTCACGCAACGCACTCATGAGATCGGTGTACGCATGGCGCTGGGAGCGCAGCGCGCCGACGTGCTCAGGCTCGTGGTGGGTTATGCAATCAAGCTGGCGATCGTTGGCCTGGCGATCGGAGTGCCCATTGCGCTGGCGCTCACGCGCGCGCTCTCGAGCTTGCTCTTCGGCGTCGTCCGGATCGATACTCCGGTTTTCGCCCTGTTCACACTTTTGCTTGCGCTGGTCGCGGCCCTGGCAGCTTATATTCCGGCCCGCCGGGCGACCCAGGTCGATCCGATAGTGGCGCTGCGCTACGAATAGGTGTCAGGTGTCGGGTGTCAGGTGTCAGTTATCAGCCGTCAGCGGTCAGCTTGCCGCCGGTCGCATTGGCCGTTTGCTGATAGCTGAAAGCTGACGGCTGATAGCTTATCTTTTGAATGAATCAATGACGTAAAGGAGATGAAAATGGACTCTAACTCGGAAGCCGAAGCTACCTCCCGGAACTCCCCGCAAGATAAATCGAACGGTTCCGGTCAAACTCTGATTCAACTGGAGGGTGTCACTAAGGTCTTTTACACCGACGAGGTGGAGACGCACGCCCTTTCCGGTATCCACTTGCAGATCAAGAAAGGCGAATACCTTTCCATCGCCGGTCCCTCGGGCTGCGGGAAATCCACCCTGCTTTCCATCTTGGGGCTGCTCGATTCACCCACCGATGGGAAGTACACTCTGAACGGCACCGGGGTCGAAGACCTCTCGTTATCGCAGCGCACCCGGATTCGCAACCGCGAAATCGGTTTTATTTTTCAGGCCTTCAACCTCATCGGCGATTTGAACGTTTATGAAAACGTGGAGTTGCCTTTGACCTACCGCGGTATGCCTTCCGCGGAACGCAAACAACGCGTGCAAGAGGCGCTGGAAAGGGTGGGGATGTCCCATCGCATGAAGCATTATCCTTCCCAACTCTCCGGGGGTCAGCAGCAGCGCGTGGCGGTGGCGCGGGCGCTGGCCGGGAAGCCGTCGATTCTGCTGGCCGATGAGCCCACGGGAAACCTGGACTCCAAGAACGGGGAGGCGGTGATGGAGCTGTTGCGCGAACTCCACCGTGAAGGCGCCACCATCTGCATGGTCACTCATGATCCGCGCTACGCCGAGTTCGCCGACCGGACCGTTCATCTTTTCGATGGCCAGATCGTGGAAGAGACCCAGTAGTGATTGACTCATTGAATCAATGCTAATGAAGCAGTCAGCTATCAGCCGTCAGCGGTCAGCAATCAGCCCTCAGCAGGCAGCGGGCATGCAGTCGCCACCGTCGTTTGCTGATAGCTGAAAGCTGACGGCTGACAGCTTGCGAACTTTTGAGGTGAAAGATGGGCGCACTTTTTCAGGATGTTCGCTACGGCGTACGCATGCTGGCGAAGAACCCCGGCTTTACCGCCGTTGCGGTACTGACGCTGGCCCTGGGTATTGGCGCCAACTCTGCCATCTTCAGTGTGGTTTACGGCGTGCTGCTCCGCCCCTTGCCCTATCCCAAGCCCGACAAAATCATCGATCTGCGGGAAGTGAACGCCAAGGGCGGACGGATGAACCTCGCCGATCCTAACTTTGAAGACATCCGCTCGCAAAACCATTCGCTTCAGGGTGTGGCGGAGTACGGGGCCTGGCTCGAATCCGCGTCAGGCGGCTCCGAACCGACGCGTAGCATGCTGGCTTCAGTCTCCCACGATTTCTTTCCGCTAATGGGAGTGGGACCTGTTCTGGGCCGGGGATTCCTGGCAGAAGACCAGCGTTTCGGCGCCGTTCCCGTCGCGCTGGTGAGCTACGGCTATTGGAAACAATACCTGGGTGGGACGAACAATCTCTCGACGCTCAAATTGACCATTGAGAACCAGTCGGTTTCTGTGGTGGGTGTGCTTCCGCCCGGCTTCCGATTCCCGTTCGACAGTGACATCTGGGCGCCTCGTGAGCTTTTGGAACGGCTGCCCAGCCGCACGGCGCACAATTGGCACGTGGTGGCGCGGCTGCGTGAGGGCGTCCCGCTGGTCCAAGCGCGCGCCGAGCTTTCCGGAATCGCTCAGAGGCTCAAGCAACAGTACGGCCAAGACACGATGATGACGGATGTGGCCGTGTCCCCGCTGCGTGACGCCCTGACAAGCAACATCCGGCCGGCGCTGCTCGTGCTGCTTGGCGCGGTCGGCTTCCTGCTGCTGGTCGCCTGCGCCAACGTGGTGAATCTGCTGCTCGCGCAGGCTGCCGCGCGCGAGAGGGAACTGGCGGTTCGTTCGGCGCTGGGCGCCGGGCGGAACCGGCTGGTGCGCCAGTTCCTCACGGAAGCGCTTCTGCTCACCGTCACCGGCGGTGCGCTCGGCGTCCTCGCGGCGCTCTGGGGCGTAGACGCGTTGGTGGCGATGGCCCCGAGCAACCTGCCGCGCCTCCAGGATGTCGCGATAAACCTGCCGGTTCTTTCCTTCACGTTCGTTCTTTCGGTGGCAGTTGCGTCCGGACTGGGCATCTTCACGGCGCTGCGTGCAACCTCCCGAGACCTCCAGGGGGCGCTGGTCGAGCGCGGCCAGGGACACACGGGCACGCTGCGCGGCCACCACCTCAGCCGGGCGATTGTTGCCGCACAGATCGCCATCACGCTGGTCCTGCTGGTCGGCGCCGGGCTGCTGGGCCGGAGCCTGCTGCGCGTGCTCGCGATTGATCCCGGCTTCCGCACGGAACATGTCTTGACCATAGATCTCGCACTACTATTTCCCGAAAAGGACACAGAAAAAGTCCGCCGGGTGGCATTCCTGAACGAACTATTCTCGCGTTTGCGCGCTGTTGCGGGCGTCCGGGAAGTCGGCGGCACCAGCGGTTTGCCATTGACGACGGGCTTGGCAGACGGCACGTATCTCTTGATGAACCCACAAGAGGAACTGCCGACCAGGATGGAGGACCTCGAGCGACTGTTCCACGATTCGACGCGCACCGGCGATGCCGACTATAGTGTAGCCAGCGACGGCTACTTCCGTACCCTCGGCATTCCCTTGCTGCGCGGGCGGCTCTTCGACGATCGCGACACTATGGACGCGCCGCACGTTGCGCTCATTAGCCAGTCGCTGGCGCGCGAAAAGTGGCCCAACATGGATCCGCTGGGCCGGACGATCGAGTTTGGCAACATGGATAGGGACCTGCGCTTGCTCACCGTCGTGGGGGTTGTGGGCGATATCCGCGAAGACAGCTTGGAAGCAAGACCGCGCCCGACCATCTACGTAAATTACCGGCAACGGCCCCAGGCCACTGGGCGCTTCACCCTGGTGCTGCGCACGACTGCACAACCCGCTGTCGTCATCCCGGCTGCGCGGGAGATTGTGCGCGACCTTGATCCCAATGTTCCGCCCAGCTTCAATACATTCACTGAGGTCTTCTCCGCCTCGCTCCAGACGCGCCGCTTCAACCTGACGCTGGTGGGGGTCTTCGCCGCGACCGCTCTGCTGCTCGCCGTGGCGGGCATCTATGGGGTGATGGCTTATTCGGTGGCGAGGCGCACACACGAGATGGGGGTTCGGATCGCGCTCGGGGCTAGCGCGCCAGATGTCTTGCGCCTTGTACTCAGCCAGGGAATGCTGACCACTGTAGTTGGCGTGGCGGTGGGAATTGCCGGCTCGTTCGTCCTGACCCGCGCCATGCAGTCGCTCCTGTTTGGGGTGAGCGCGACTGATCCGGTTACGCTTGCCGGGGTCGCGTTGCTGCTTAGTTTTGCGGCGCTTTTGGCCAGTTACATTCCCGCGCGCCGGGCCACCAAGGTCGATCCCATGGTTGCGCTGCGCTATGAATGAAGCTGTCAGCTATCAGCCCTCAGCAGTCAGCTTTGGGAGAAGGCATCGGCTGCTTGCTGATAGCTGAAAGCTGATGGCTGATAGCTTGCCCTTTAGATGAGGTATTGACTCGATGCGAGGGAGACGATGAATACCCTGCTCCAAGACTTGCGCTACGGCCTGCGCATGCTGGCCAAGAACCCCGGCTTCACAGCCGTGGCGGTGCTGACCCTGGCGCTAGGCATCGGCGCCAACACCGCCATCTTCACGGTCATCAACTCGGTCTTGCTCAGCACTCTGCCCGTTAAGGACCCACGGCAACTTGTAGTTCTTACCGACCCGGACTCCCATGGAATGAGTGTGGGAAGCGAGGATGGAGATCGCGACCTCCTCACCTATCCTGAATTTCAGGAACTTCGCGAGCGCAACCAGGTCTTCTCCGGAATCCTCGCCGCGGATAGCAGCGTCCCCAGGCTCGTGGTGGTCGTCGAGGGGTCAGAGCAGAGCGGTGAAGGCGCGCCGGCGTATGTCGGGATGGTCAGTGGGTCTTATTTTTCCGTTCTCGGCGTGAATGCCATCCTCGGCCGAACATTCACCACGGAGGTGGACAAGATTCGGGATGCGAATCCCGTGGCGGTAATAAGCTACAACTTTTGGCGAAGTCGCTTCGGAGGTGAGCCCTCCGTCCTTGGCCGCAAAATCCGCATTCGCCAGGCTTCCTACGAGATCATCGGCGTCGCGCCGCCGCGCTTTTTCGGCGAAACGGTCGGCTATGCGCCCGACATCTGGGTCCCGTTGACCATGCAGGCGGAAATCTTTCCGGGCCGGGACTGGCTTTCACCGGAGAAGAACCCCATTGAAAAGACGATGTGGCTCCAGGTGATGGCACGGCTGAAACCCGGCGTCAACGTGGCGCAGGCCAAGGCCAGCATCAACGTGACGTTTCAGCAGATGCTTCAGTCGCAGATCGGCTCCGAGATGTCGGCAGACGAGCGGCGCGTTTTTCTGAACCAGCACATCGCTGTGGTTGAAGGCAGCCACGGCGCCTCCACGCTGCGCGAAGAGTTCGGCAAGCCGCTGCTCATCCTCATGGGCGTGGTCGGGCTGGTGCTGCTCATCGCGTGCGCTAACGTCGCGAATCTTCTCCTCGCTCGCGCCGCTTCACGGCAAAAGGAAATCGCTGTCCGCGTCGCTCTGGGCGCAGGACGCGCTCGGTTGTTCCGCCAGCTCCTCACCGAAAGCGTCCTGCTCGCTGCCATGGGCGGCGCGCTGGGTCTGCTGCTTGCAAACTGGGCTGACGCCGTGCTTCTGCGGCTGGTCTCGCGCGGCGCGGCGCCGATCCCTCTGGACATCCACCCCGACGCGAAAATCCTCGCTTTCACGCTCGTCCTTTCGCTCCTCACCGGTATTCTTTTCGGCTTGGCGCCCGCTTTTCGTGTCGCGCGACTGGACCTGAACTCCATTCTGAAAGGAACATCGCGGGGCGTTGTCGGGAGCGTGGCGCAGGGCGGCCGGGTGTCCGCGGGCAAGATTCTCGTCGTGGTGCAGGTCGCATTGTCACTTCTGCTGCTGACTGTCGCTGGGTTGTTCGTACACAGCTTCCGGAAGCTGGCGGAGGTGAAGCTCGGGTATGATCGCGATCATCTTCTGCTCTTCCATGTGGACCCGGTGACGGCTGGCTACAAAGGGCCGGCTACCACGCAGCTTTACAGGGACATGCTCGAACGCATCCGCGCCATTCCGGGCGTTCGCGGCGTGACGCTCTCGCATAACGGCCTGTTTAGCCATTCTGAGTCGACCGACCAGATATCGATCGAAGCGTACACGCCGAAGTCCGGCCAGGAGATGAACGCTCGGTTTGATCACGTCGGTCCGAATTATTTTTCAACCATCGGCATTCCGGTGCTATTAGGCCGCGAACTCGGGCCGCAGGACGAGGGAAATGGGCAGCGTGTCGGCGTGATCAACCAGACGATGGCGCGCTACTACTTCGGCGACGCAAACCCCCTCGGCAGGCGCATCTGGGACATGTTTCCGACCACCCACACCGATTTCGTTGTCGTAGGCGTGGTGGGCGACGCCAAGTACAACAGCGTCCGGGAGAACACTCCGCGGCGCTTTTATGTACCGTTTTTCAACCCCATTGGCGACCCATCTGTCGCGAATATTGAAGTGCGCGCCGTGGGAAACCCGTCGGCGGTGGGCTCCGCAGTTCGCGAAGCCGTGAAGCAAACGGCGGCGAGCCTGCCGCCCATCGAGATTCACACCATGACCGAACTCGTGGGTGAATCGCTCACGCGCGACCGCATGATCACCACACTTTCGGCCTTCTTCGGCCCGCTGGCAGTCCTGCTCGCCTGCGTTGGAATCTACGGGATTATGGCCTACGCCGTCGCCGGCCGCACAAATGAAATCGGGATTCGCATGGCAATGGGTGCGCAACGCGGTAATATCCTCTGGTCGGTTCTCCGCGAGTCGCTGCTCCTGGTCCTGATCGGCGCGGCCATCGGACTACCTGCGGTGATCGGGGCCGCGAAATTGATTACCAGCCTGCTTTTTGGGTTGACGCCAGCGGATCCTGTGGCGCTGACTCTGGCGATTGCGCTGATGTTTGCCGTCTCCGCCCTGGCCAGTTACATCCCGGCCCGGCGGGCCGCGAAGGTCGATCCCATGGTGGCGCTGCGCTACGAATGAAGTTTTCAGTGAT
This sequence comes from Terriglobia bacterium, assembly GCA_050012175.1. Lineage (GTDB taxonomy): Bacteria > Acidobacteriota > Terriglobia > UBA7540 > UBA7540 > CAVROP01. The sequence goes on from JBEKHR010000011.1 coordinate 118,325, forward strand.
CAGTCTTCAGTTCGCAGTCAAAGCTGGGCCAGCCATTTATATGATGGCCGCGTGGGATCGGTTCGGATTGACGGAGGCTCGAGCTGGGGACTGAAAACTGACAACTGATTACTGAAGACTGATGACTCGTATGCGCTGGGCCTACAGGTTGCCGCAACGGGAGGGGTAACGGCGAGAATCCGACGCCCCCTAAGCGCTTGGACCACGGTTCTGCCATAGGATTCGAGGGCACCCGCGCGTACAATAGAGGCATGGACCCCGTCGTTGCCAAGTTTCGGACTTTTCGCGAGGCCGAAGAGGCCACGCGCGACTACTACCACCGGCTCTCGTCGGCCGAGCGGCTGGAGATTCTGTTTCAGCTTCGGGCTCTAGCGCACAAGGAGGGTGATGCTGCTTCCGGAAGACTGGCGCGCGTTTATCGAATCGCTCAACTCAAACGGGGTTGAGTATGTGGTCGTGGGTGCGGTGGCGCTGGCCCACCATGGATTCCCGCGCTACACAGGCGACCTGGACATCCTGATCCGCAACTCCCCCCAGAATGCCACGCGGCTGGAGTCGGCGCTGGCAGCGTTTGGATTTACGGCTCTTGGTTTGAAAGCGGCAGATTTCGCCGAATCTTATCGCGTGGTCCAATTGGGTGTGGCCCCGAATCGCATCGACCTCCTTACCTCGATCACAGGTGTACCGTTCGAGGAGGCCTGGGCGGATCGAGTTCAAGTCGCCGTGGAAGGGCTCCCGGTGAACTTCATTGGTCGGCAGGCGCTGATCCGAAACAAGAGGCTGACCGGGCGGGCACAAGACAAAGCTGACCTCGAGGCGTTGGGAGCGAGCGAGGACATCGGGTGATGGGGTGAGTTGGGAGCGCAGGTATCTTGCCTGCCGAAAATGAAGCTGTCAGCGATCAGCCGAGAGCAGTCAGCTATGGGAGAACGCGTCGGCTGCTTGCTGATAGCTGAAAGCTGACGGCTGACAGCTTGTCTTTTCAATGAATCAATGAGCCGATGGAAAAATGACTCAATTGGATATGAGGGCCACGCCATGATAACTTTGAGAAACATCGAGAAGTCCTATCCTGTGGGGCCTGGAAGATATTACGTCTTGCGACGTATCACGGCGGATATTGCCGAAGGGGAATTCGTCACCATCATGGGGCCGTCCGGAGCGGGGAAAACCACGCTCCTTAGCATTCTTGGAATGCTTGATGGCGCCTGGGAAGGTGAGTACTACCTGATGGAGCGCCCCGTTCATAAAATGAACTTGAAACAGCGGGCAGAAATCGGGAAGCAGACCGTCGGCTTCGTTTTCCAGCAGTACCATCTCCTGGACGGCCTAACGGTCGCCGAGAACCTCGACATTCCTTTGTCCTACAGGAATATCAAGGCGTCGGAGCGCCAGGCCCTCGTAGCCGACGCGCTGGACCGATTTCACATTGTGGGGAAGAAGGACCTCTTCCCGAGCCAGCTTTCAGGCGGCCAGCAGCAATTGGTGGCCGTGGCGCGGGCGGTGATTGCGAGCCCGAAATTGATCCTGGCCGACGAGCCGACGGGCAACTTGCATTCGGACCAGGGCCGGGAAATCATGGAGCTTTTCAAGAAGCTCAACAATGAAGGAACAACCATCATCCAGGTGACGCACTCGGAAACTAATGCCGCTTACGGCCACCGGATCATCCGGCTGGTGGACGGGTGGATCACGTGAAGCAGTGACAAGTGACGAGTGATGAGTGATGAGCCAGAAACGTGATCCCTATTACGATGAATGACTGGCAGACAGCAGTAACGCGCCGCGTCCATGGTCCTTCTAACTCTCGACTCCTGGCTTCTGCTCGTCACTTGTCGCTCGTCACTCGTCACTTGTCACTGTTCTTCTGACACCTGGCACCCGACACCTAAGCAGAGCCGAGCTAAGATAATAGCCAGCCCCGAGCATCACGATGATATCCGACGGAACAACCCCGAAAGTCCTGATAGCCGATGACCTGCCCGACGTGTTGGAGGCGCTTCGCCTCCTCCTCAAAGGCGAAGGCTTCGCAACCGAGTCTGCGACTTCCCCGGCTGGAATCCTGGCCGCGCTCGATGCCCAGGATTTCGACCTGGTCCTCATGGACCTGAACTTTGCCCGCGATACCACTTCCGGCCAGGAAGGTCTGGACCTGCTCAGGCGGCTCCAGACGATGGACAGCACTTTACCTGTGGTGGTGATGACCGCCTGGGGCAGCGTGAATTTGGCGGTGGAGGCCATGCGGCGGGGCGCACGGGACTTTGTCCAGAAACCCTGGGATAACGCCCGCCTACTTGCCATTCTCCGTACCCAGATCGACCTCAGCCGGGCGCTCCGGCAGGGCCTTCGCCTGGAGGCGGAGAACCGGTTGCTCCGCGCCGAGGGACGTCCCACGCTGATCGCGGAGTCGCCCGCCATGCGCCCTGTGCTCGAGCTAATCTCCCGCGTGGGCCCTTCGGATGCCAACGTTCTCATTACAGGTGAGCACGGCACAGGCAAGGAGGTTGTTGCCCAGACGCTCCATGCCCTGTCCGGCCGGGCAGCGAAACCTATGGTGACCGTGAACGCCGGGGGGCTTTCCGAAGGAGTGTTTGAGAGTGAACTATTCGGCCACGTCAAAGGGGCTTTCACAGATGCCAAGATGGACCGCGTCGGACGTTTCGAGCTCGCCGATGGCGGAACTTTGTTCCTGGATGAAATTGCCAATGTCCCACTCAACTTGCAAGCCAAGCTCTTGCGCGTGCTCGAAACCGGACAGATGGAGCGAGTAGGTTCCTCCAAGACGCGGCGCGTGGATGCGCGCGTGCTCTCGGCGACCAATGCGGACGTCATCCAGGAAGTGCAGGCCGGCCGCTTCCGCGAAGACCTTCTGTTCCGCCTGAACACTATTGAAATTCACATTCCTCCCCTGCGCGAACGACGCGAGGACATCCCGCTGCTGGCCAACTACTTCCTGCGGCGTTTTGCCGAGCGTTACCGGAAATCCCTGACCGCCTTTGAACCCGCGGCGATCCAATTCCTTCTGGATTATGCTTGGCCCGGGAACGTGCGGGAGCTCGAGCATGCGGTGGAGCGGGCGGTACTGATGGCGCAAGGCGATGTTGTGCGGCCCAGCGACTTTGGTTTGCGGACGGAGCGTGAAGGCGCCTCGCGGCTGGAAGCGATGAGCCTGGAGGAAGTGGAGTGCCTTCTCATCAAGAAAGCAGTGGCGCGTTATGGGGGGAACGTGAGCCAGGCTGCGTCGGCGCTTGGCTTGAGCCGTAGCGGCCTTTATCGCCGCTTGAGGAAATACGGGTTGTGACCCAGGCCATGTCCCCAGACCCTGAAATCCCGAAAACAAGCACGACGGCGCGGCCGGTGCCAGCGCGGCGCACTGGTCCGGCGCTCGAAAACCGCCTGGTGCTCATTGCCCTGGCCGCAGGTTTCCCCGCCATCCTCGTTGCCCTCGTCCTGTTGTGGAGGGGGATTTACTCCTCCCAAACACGCTGGACCCTGGCCCTCATTATGGTCGTTGTCTGGCTTGGGTTTTCCTTCGCCTTGCGCGGGAAAGTGGCTTACCCCCTCCAGACCCTTTCCAACTTGCTTTCGGCACTGAGGGAGGAGGATTACTCGATTCGCGCTCGAGGGACTCGATCCGACTCCGCCCTGGGCGAGGTCTTCACGGAAGTGAACGCGCTCAGCGAGATGTTGAGAGGTCAGCGGCTCTCTTCCCTGGAAGCCACAGCGTTGCTCCGCAAAGTGATGGAAGAGATCGATGTGGCCATTTTCACTTTCGACGGTGAGCAGCGACTCCGGCTTTTGAACCGGGCCGGTGAGCGGCTGCTGGCACAGCCTGCGGAACGAATCCTGGGGCGGACGGCCATGGAACTAGGATTGGGCGTGTGCCTCGAGGGCGAGCCGGTGCGGACGATGGCGGCGTCCTTTCCGGGGGGCGCCGGCCGATGGGGAATCCGTCGCAGCACCTTTCGGGAGCATGGCCGGCCGCATCAGATGTTGGTGCTGGCTAATCTCAGCCGGGCTCTGCGCGAAGAGGAGCGGCAAGCTTGGCAGCGCCTCATCCGGGTTTTGGGGCATGAGCTCAATAATTCCCTGGCGCCCATCAAGTCCATGGCAGGTACCCTCGGCAGCCTGTTGGCCCGCCAGCCGCGCCCAGCCGACTGGGAGGAGGATGCGCGTCGGGGCTTGAGCGTTATCGAAGGGCGCGCGGAATCGCTGAGCCGGTTCATGGAAGGCTATTCGCGCCTGGCGCGCTTACCGTCGCCCCGATTGCAGCCCGCTGATGTGGGCCCTCTGGTGCGACGCGTGGCGGGCCTCGAGAGACGACTACCCGTGACCCTGATTCCGGGGCCGGAGTTGACGCTGCAGGCTGACGCAGACCAACTCGAGCAGATGCTTATCAATCTTTTACGCAACGCGGCGGATGCGGCGCTCGAAACCGGAGGTGGCGTGAAGCTGGGCTGGAGGCGGAGCGGGGACTACGTGGAATTGTTGGTCGAAGATGAGGGACCGGGCCTTCCAAACACCACGAACCTTTTTGTGCCGTTCTTCACAACCAAGGCCGTAGGTACGGGAATCGGACTCGTCCTGAGCCGGCAAATCGCCGAGGCGCACGGAGGCACATTGACCCTCCAGAACCGGCGCTCGGGCCAGGGATGCGAGGCGAGGGTGAGATTGCCAATATAGGATTCAGGATTCAGGAGGCAAATTCAATTCTCGGCCCTCCCAGTATAGTGATTCATTTCCTCAGAAGGAACAACTACAAATCTCCGACACCCAGACCAGGAAGCGCTGCGAAATTCGTGGAGTGTCACGTAGTCACCACATTCGTACGCGGCTCTGCCGCGACGAACAGCTTGCCGCTCCGCTGGCGTGGGAGTCTCCTGCGGGAATTGGCAAATCGTGGTTTGGATTTGTGACGTGCACATGGGCGTTACTTGGGGTGGGGGATGATGTCTAGCATGGTGTAGGTGTCGTCCTGCATGCGAAAGTAGAACCGCCAGTCGCGGGTCACGCGGGCCTGCCAGCGGCCCTTTCCTTCATCGTACTTTTTGGCGTCGAGGGAAGGGTGCCGAGGGTTTTGGAGTAGGAGCAACGACTGCTTGTCAAAGGCTGCCTGGATTTCCTTGGGCGCTTTACCATAAGCCCGCGCGAAATGGGAGGTCCACTGGAGCTTCATCTGGGTGTGTGTTTAGTCTTTGCTAGCACCCAACTTTGCGGCTGCGTTCTGGAGATCAGCGATGAACTCGCTGTGGTCTGAAAACGGTTTGGACACGCGACGAGCCTTGATGTCGGCCTCCGCCTTGGCTAGGCGGGCGTCTATGACCCGGCGCTGGGCCGGGGTATATTCGCGGTTGATGATGATTTTTGGGGTGAGAACGATCCTGCCCCTGTGAGCTCTGGCTTCTACCAGGTCGCCGTCAACCAAGCCCAGTTGGGCTCGGAGGCGCGTGGGGATGGTCACTTGGCCCTTGCGCTGAACTTTAACGATGGTGCCCATAGTGATTCATTTCCGGAAGTCAGAAACTCAGACTTCCTGGAATGAAGGATAGCCGCTCGCTGAAGAGCTGTCAAGGGGGTGGCAGAATGGCCGCAGATTTTCAAGGCCGATCCCCCTCATTCGGGCCACGACTGAATGGGTCAATGAATCAATGAGCTAATGAGTCAATGAATTAATGATTCGAGGTAATATTCGTCAATTTTTCCCATCTGTTAACCAACCTTGAAATAGTGGAACTTAGCCGTTGGATTCGGTGTCCAATGGGATGAAGGAGAAAGTGAGCAGCCAACGGAGCGCTCCGTGGCCGTCACCTGAACTCCGGATGCTACGAAATTCCTGAGGAGGTGCAGCCATGTTTGCCGAAGCGTTGCTGGAATCTTCGCCCTCGCGGGCGCCCGTGCTGAAGAAAGGTCATTACATTTACGCCACAGCCTGCGGCGCGCTGGCCTCGCTTGCCTGCTTCTTCGCGCTGGGGCGGTTGTTTTCCCCCACCCCAATCAGGGCGCCTGCCATTCAATCGCTGCTCTTCGGAGGGCTCGTCGCCGCTTTTGCACTGATGCTCTGTTATGTGTACGCTGACTCGCGACAGTTGGCGCTGAACACTGCATTTTGGGTCGCGCTGACCTTCGTTCTGAACTTCCCAGGCTTCGTTTGCTTCCTCGTCTATGCAGCAGCCAGGACTGGAGATTGGAAGCGGGCTGCCATTCCGTGCGCATATATCGGTGAAGTCCTCCTGGTGGGAGCAATGGCGCTGGTTCCACTCATCTATACGGAGGCGTTGCCCAAGGCAGTATGGATGGAAGTGTTGCGGGCTCCTTCGCCTCCGCCGCCTCCGTCGTCCGTGGGGACACAAGCCTCGCGAAGAGCGACACGAGGTGTTAGCTCCGACGAGATTCTCAAAGCCCCGCCGTCGATCCCGCCAACAATTGCGCAAATCCACGATAAACCTCTCCCACCCGCGCAGTTCCCATCGACATCTATCGGGGTTCCGGGAGGAATCTATGACGGGCAGTCCGACGCTGTGCTCGATCCTTTATTGCGAAACATCCTCCGAAACGCCACGCCGCAACCGCCCCCTCCTCAAACATCCAATGCTGCCCCACCCGTGCGGATTCGCATGGGCGGAATCGTGAGCCTCGCCAGGCTTATTTACCAACCCAAACCCGAGTATCCCGAAATCGCCAAGATGACTCGGACCGAGGGAGCCGTGGAGTTTGAAGCAGTCATTGGCAAGGATGGAACGATAGAAGAGCTGAAGGTGCTCAGAGGCCATCCCTTGTTGGTGAAGGCTGCGCTCGATGCTGTGCGGCGTTGGCGCTATCAACCCACCCTGCTGAATGGCGAGCCTATTGAGGTCGTAACGGAGATTACGGTGAATTTCAAACTGGAGGAATGAACTGACGACTGTGCGCAGCGCGGCCTTCGGCTGCAACCAAAAGGAGATTCTTCGCTGCGCTGCGCTCCGCTCAGAATGACAGCAGGGCACATGCATATGCCCCTTCTCGCAAATCATAGGCATTCAAGCGGCGGCTGGGATTGGAGCGTGTTGGTAAAAGGGAAGGGCTACCACTTCGGCGACTGTGCCGGATGGGAACCCCAGTTTTGTTCCAGGTTCCGAGACTTCGTGGCGGAGGTAAGCCATGGCTACCGTCTTGCCAAGTGTTGGAGCAACGCAGGAGCTGGTGACTTCGCCGATCTCTCTGCCCTCTCGAACCAGCTTCTCGCCCGAGGGCGGTGGAACCTCTGACTCCACGATAAGTCCCATTAGTTTCCAGTTCACGTGCCCGCGGCTTCGGGCTCGCTCCACGATTTCCTGACCGACGTAGCAGCCTTTGTTGAAGCTCAGGGCGTTCCACAATCCCGCTTCGTTGGGAATGGTGTCCTCACCCAGTTCCTGACCGTAGCGGGGGATTCCAGCCTCAATGCGCAGAGTTTCCAGCGCCTGTGTCCCGCAAGGGAGCATGCCGTAAGTGGGAGCTTGGCCGCAGGCGGCGCCCCAAACAGCCAGCAGGCCCTTTGCGCCCACCCAGACTTCATAGCCTTCCTCACCGGTGCTGCTCGCGCGCACTACGCGCACAGGGATACCGGCGTAGTTGGTGGCAAAATGATCAAACTCCCGCATCGCAGGAAGGTTGATGTGCAGGGTTTTTTCGAGCAAAAGGCGCGAGCGTGGTCCCTGAAAGGCGAGAGCGTAAAGGTCCAGAGGTTCGAATTCCACCTGATCACCGATGACGTAACGCTTGAGGCCGAGCAGCGCCTTGTCGCGCAGGTCGGCGTCGGTATCGACGAAAAACCGGTCTTCGGCGCAGTAGAGACGCATATCCACCAGGATATGTCCTTGGGGGTTCAGCAACGTGGCGTAAGTTCCCTGGCCAGCAGCAAGACGCTGGATGTCGTTGGAGACCATGCGGTGAAGGAACTTGGCATGATCCCGGCCCTTCATGGCGAACTTGCCGCGAAAGGAGAAATCAAAGAGCCCGGAGGCCTCGCGCACCGCCTCGTGCTCCGCAACAGGATCGGTGAAACGCCAGGGAACAAGCCCGCCATGATAGTCGCTCAGCGTGGCGCCTTGTGAGAGGTGGTAGTCAGCCAAGGGAGACGTGAACAGAGATGAGTCCATTTGTTAGATAGTGGAAAATGGAAAATCGAAATTCGAAATTCGAAAGCGGAAAGTCGAAGAAGGAAATTGGAAAAGAAAAATCGAAGATTGAAGTCAAAAAACCCGGAAGTTGAAAATCGCCGCTGTTTATGCCGTAATTCTGCGGTTTCCAATTTCGATTTTCCAATTTCGAATTTCTATTTTCGAGCTACAGAAAGCCGAGTTGAAGCTTGGCGGCCTCGGACATCATCTCTTTGCTCCACGGCGGATCCCACACCACATCGACTTTGACACTCTTGATGCCGGGAAGCACGGTAATCTTGTCTTCGACTTCTCCCGGGAGTGAGCCGGCAGCAGGGCAGCCCGGCGCGGTCAGCGTCATCTTCACCAGAGCATGGCCGGAGGTATCCACGTTGGCCTGGTAAATCAGTCCGAGGTCGTAAATATTCACCGGAATCTCCGGGTCGTAGCAGGTGCGCAAAGCCGCCACCATCTTGTCCTGAAGCGCGATGGCCTCCGAAACCGTCAAGGGGGTTGGCTCGTCCATGGCTTATTTCACTCCGTCGTCGCCGCTTTCTGGTCGCCGTCGAGCGCGCTGCGAAGTGTGTGCCACACCAGGGTGGCGCACTTCACGCGGACCGGAAACTCGCAGACTCCGGAGAAAGCGGCCAGTTTCCCCAAGGCCGGAGTCTCGCCCTCAGCGTGGGTTTTGCCGGTGACGAGGTCGTGAAAGGTCTCGAAGAGAGCCTCAGCCTGGGCTCGCGTCTTCCCCTTTAGAATTTCCGTCAAGATCGACGCGGAGGCAGTGGAAATGGCACAGCCGGTACCCTGGAAGCTGATGTCGGTAATCCGGTCGTCCTGGAGTTTCAGATAAACCGTGAACCTGTCGCCGCAGAGGCGATTGTAACCGTCCGCGTGCCGGTCGGCATCCGGCATGGGATGAAAGTTCCGCGGTTTCTTGCTGTGATCGAGAATTAGTTCCTGATAAAGTCCTTCGAGTTCTGACATAGGAATGAGTCCAAAGTCGAAAGTTAAAGGTCGAACAAGTTTCTGAAAAAGCCATCCCGCTGTCATCCTGATCCCGCCGCGGCGGGACGCCATTCTTTTTGGCGGACGACGAAGGATCTCCGTAGTTTTCCTTTTGGATAAATGCAGAGATTCTTCGTCCCGACAGGTCGGGACTCAGAATGACATACCAACACTTTCTTTCAGCAACCTCCAACACTAGCAGCTCACCCAAAAAGAGCCTTCACTCTTTGGATGCCGCCGGCCAGCGCGTTGATCTCCTGCTTGGTGTTGTAAAAAGCCAGCGAAGCGCGCACCGTTGCGGGCACGCCGAAGCGGTCCATGACCGGCTGAGCGCAATGGTGGCCGGTCCGGACCGCGATGCCCTCGCGGTCCAGAATAGTCCCCACGTCGTGGGCGTGCACGCCTTCCAGAACGAATGAAATGACGCCGGCCTTCTCGCGCGCCGTGCCGATGATCCTGACGCCGGGGATCTGACTGATGGCCTCGGTGGCATAAGAAAGCAGTGCGTGCTCGTAGGAATTGATGTTCGCCAAGCCTACCTCGTTGACATAGTCAAGGGCGGCGCCAAGGCCGATGGCGTCCGCAATATTGGGCGTCCCCGCTTCGAACTTATAAGGAATCACATTGTAGATGGTCTTCTCAAACGTCACGGAGCTGATCATATCACCGCCGCCCTGAAAAGGAGGCATCGCCTCGAGGAGTTCGGCCCTCCCGTAAAGCGCCCCAATCCCCGTCGGCCCAAAAACCTTGTGGCCTGAGAGTGCATAGAAGTCGCAGCCGAGTTCCTGAACGTCAACCTTCATGTGAGGCGTGGCTTGGGCGCCATCAACGAGCACCGGGACATTCATGGCATGCGCCCTCTGGATGATCTGGCGCACGGGATTGATGGTGCCGAGGGCGTTGGATACATGCGCGACAGCGACCATGCGCGTGCGGGCGTTCAGGAGCTTTTCAAATTCCTCCAGGATCAGCTCGCCGCGGTCGTTGATCGGGGCCACGCGAAGGACGGCATTCTTCTCCTCGCACAAAATCTGCCAGGGAACGATGTTCGAGTGATGCTCCATGGCAGTGATCAGGACTTCGTCACCTGCCTTCACGTTTTGCCGCCCGTAGGATTGCGCGACGAGGTTGATGCCCTCCGTGGTTCCGCGCACGTAGACGATCTCCCGCGAATCGGGAGCGTTCAGGAATCGCTGGATTTTTGTCCTCGCGCCTTCATAGGCCTCCGTCGCGCGCTCGCTCAACAGATGCACGCCGCGATGCACGTTGGAGCAGTCGTGCATGTAAAAGCCAAGAATCGCATCGATCACTTTGGCCGGCTTCTGGCTGGTGGCTGCGTTGTCGAGATAGACGAGCGGCTTCCCGTGCACCTTCTGTTTCAGAATCGGGAAATCCTCCCGAATCCGCTTCACATCGAAGGCGGGACTGGATGATTCGCGGGCGGGTATTTGGATCGCTTCCTGCGTGGTGGCCATCATCCCTCCCCAGCCCGCTGGCCCCTCGCCAGACGAGCAAATAAACCTTCCCTGAGCCGTTCGCGCAGTGGTTCATACTTGATCCGCTCCAGGACGTCGTTGGCAAAGGCGTAAGTGAGCAGGTCGCGCGCTTCCTGACGGCCGATTCCGCGGGAACGCAAATAGAAGACTGCTTCCGGATCGATTTGCCCGATGGTTGCGCCGTGCGTACACTTGACGTCGTCAGCGTAAATCTCCAGCGCCGGTTTGGTATCGATGATGGCTTTTTCGGAGAGAAGGAGGTTTTTGTTGCTTTGTTTGGAATCGGTCTTTTGCGCATCCTTGCGGACAATGATTTTGCCGTTGAAGACTGCGGAGGACTCTCCATCCAGAACGCCTCGATAGACTTCCCGGCTGCTACAGTGCGGCTTGGCGTGGTCCAGGGTGGTTTGGTTGTCAATGTGTTGGCGGCCGGTGACAACGTACAGGCCGTCGAGTGTGGCCTCGGCGCCTTCGCCGTCCAGAACGGACTCCACTTCTTCGCGCACAAGAGCCCCGCCGATCGCAATGGAATGCGTGGCGACGTTGCTCGAGCGCTCCTGGTGGAATTGGAGCCGCCCAAAGTGGAACGCCGTTTCGCTTTCTTGCTGAATCCTGTGATACTCGAGGACAGCGCCTTCACCCACCGCGATTTCGGTCACGGCATTGGTGAAGTAAATCCCTTCGGGCGTCAAGCTCCTGGCACCTGCCGACCTGAAGAGGGGCGCTGCGTCCGGTCCTACGTAGCCTTCAATGATGGTGGCCTGGCTTTCTCGCCCGGCAATAATCAAGTTGCGGGGATAGGAAACCGTGGGAAGCCCGCTTGCCTCGGAAACGTAGAGCAGGTAAATGGGCTTGTCAAGAACTACCCCCTTGGGGATCTCAAGGAATGCCCCGTCCTCGAGGAAGGCCGTATTCAGTGCCACAAACGCATGCTGCCTGTAATCCGCAGCGTAACGGGTCAGGTGGCCTTGCAGAGTCTTCCCGTCACTCGCCAGGGCTTCCGCCAGGCTGCCGGCCTTGGCGCCCTTGGGGAGAGCTTCCAGCGTCGAAAGCTGTTTCGAAAAACGCCCATTGATGAAGACGAGCTTGGGGCATCCGAGGTCAGCAAGGGGAAGCAGGCTGATTCGCTCGGCCAACGATGCAGCGGACTCTCCGCGCGCTTCGTTGGCGCGTTGAAATGGCACCGTGGCTATGGGTGCGACGTTGGTGTTTCGCCACTCTTCCTGGCGCGTGGTCGGGAACCCCTTCTCAGCAAAACTCTCGATCGCCTCCCTGCGAATTTCATGGAGCCAGGAAGGCGCGCGGGCAGCAAGGCGCTCCTCGATTTGCCTGAAGCTTGAAAGGTAAACACCTTCTGTTTCTTTTGAGGCAATCATCAGCTCAGTATTCCCTTCGCTCGAAAACCCGTCTAGCCTGTCATTCCGAGGAGTCCCGCCCTGCGGGACGACGAGGAATCTCGCAAGTTCTTTGATTCCAGAGCGAGATTCCTCGCTTCGCTCGGAATGACGACATTCGCAAACGTCTCTCAGCATCCTGCTGGCGCCTGCCTACCGGCCCACCACGGAAGCAGATTCTTCCAGCCATCCGTAGCCCTTCTCTTCGAGTTCCAGGGCTAGTTCCTTGGTTCCCGACTTCACGATGCGGCCATCGTACAGAACGTGTACGAAATCGGGAACGATGTAATTGAGCAGCCGCTGGTAGTGCGTGACCACGATAATGCTGCGGTCCTTGCTGCGCAGCGCGTTCACCCCATCGGCCACGATCTTCAGGGCATCAATATCGAGGCCGGAGTCGGTCTCGTCGAGAATGCCGAGCTTGGGTTCGAGCACCGCCATCTGGAAAATCTCGTTGCGCTTTTTCTCGCCGCCGGAAAACCCTTCGTTCACCGCGCGGGTCATCAGTGTGTCGTCCACGTCCAGCAGCTTCATCTTCTCGCGGAGGAGCACGAGGAAGTCCATCGCGTCATATTCGGGCAACCCGCGGTGCTTGCGGATGGCATTGAGCGCCGAGCGCAGAAAATAGGTGTTGTTGACGCCGGGGATCTCCACCGGGTACTGGAAGGCGAGAAAAATGCCTTCGCGGGCGCGTTCTTCGGGCGACATCGCAAGCAGGTCCTTGCCTTCATAGGTGACCTCGCCGCCCGTCACCTGATAGAGGTCGCGCCCCGCCAGCACCTGTGCCAGCGTGCTCTTGCCGCTGCCGTTGGGGCCCATGATGGCGTGAACTTCGCCGGTGTTCACCTCCAGGTCAATTCCGCGCAGGATTTCTTTACCCTCCGCCGTCGCGTGCAGGTTCTTGATTTGAAGCATCACCACTCCTAGAAAATCGAAACTCGAAAATCGAAATTCGAAAATCGAAATCCGCAATGATCTATGGCACAGGCGCCCTCGCCTGTGCTGCCATCTCCCCTCCTCTTCGGGAGTCTCTGTAAAAACTCAGCCCTCGCCCCCTTGGGGGAGAGGGTGGACCGCGACGGCGTTCTCACCAGCCGTCGCGGGCCGGGTGAGGGGGTCCTGCCCCGGTCGCGCTCGGAAACTCGAAAATCGAAGAAGCGCGGACCTGTTCTGTAGGTCCGCGGCTTTGATGCGACCGCGCTACCTCGCTATCATGCGACGAGGACGGAACGCTGTTCGACCCCAATCCACCTCCACAAAGTACTCGACATCGAGGGACAAGACGCCGTGGCGTTGCCCGTCTCTGTGATCAGAGTCCGTATAGTATGCGTGGATGTGGTCCGCGGGTACTTCAAGCAGCATTGTGCTTCCGGGTTCCCGCAGCGAAAGTTTCTCCCTCGAGGCCGCCTCGACTAAGAATTGCAGGTCAAGGGACCGCCCCCTTCCGCAATGATAGAGACCCGGGTCAAGCCTCACCCAGCTATTTTGTAGTTTTGGCAGCATTTCCTTGTTCACGAAAGCCTCCACCTACAGCGACAAAAAAGTGGCTACCACGGGTCCACCGAAGCACCGGCTCGTAGCACGAAAATTCGAATAACCCTGCCACCTTCGCTTAATTCATCCTTCACAATTCATAATTCAAAATTACCCCACGCTACCTTCCAGGCTCACGCCCAGCAGTTTCTGCGCTTCCACCGCGAATTCCATCGGAAGTTCCTTGAAAACTTGTTTGCAGAAGCCGTTGACGATCATGGAAACAGCATCTTCGGTGGAAATCCCACGCTGGCGGCAATAGAAAATCTGGTCCTCGCCGATCTTCGAGGTGGAGGCCTCGTGTTCCACCTGGGCGGTGGAGTTCTTCACCTCGAGATACGGGAAGGTGTGAGCGCCGCACTTGTCGCCAATCAGCAGCGAGTCGCACTGGGAGTAATTGCGCGCTCCCGTGGCCCCGCCCAGAATCTTCACCATGCCGCGATAGCTGTTCTGACCATGGCCGGCGGAAATGCCCTTCGAGACGATGGTGCTCTTGGTGTTCTTGCCGATGTGGATCATCTTGGTGCCCGTGTCCGCCTGCTGGTAATTGTTGGTGACGGCCACGGAGTAGAACTCGCCGATCGAGTTGTGCCCCTGGAGGATACAACTTGGGTACTTCCAGGTGATGGCGGAGCCTGTCTCGACCTGTGTCCACGAAATCTTGGAGTTTACGCCCTGGCACTTGCCGCGCTTGGTCACAAAATTATAGATGCCGCCCTTGCCGTTTTTGTCCCCGGGGTACCAGTTCTGAACTGTGGAATACTTGATTTGGGCATTATCCAAAGCGACAAGCTCGACCACGGCGGCGTGGAGCTGGTTCTCGTCCCGCATGGGCGCGGTGCAGCCTTCAAGATAACTGACGTAGGCGCCTTCCTCGGCAACAATCAGAGTGCGCTCGAACTGGCCTGTTTCGCGGGCGTTGATGCGGAAGTAGGTGGAAAGCTCCATCGGGCAGCGCACGCCCTTGGGCACGTAAGCGAAGGAACCGTCGCTGAACACAGCGGAGTTGAGCGTAGCAAAGAAGTTGTCCGTATAAGGCACCACCGAGCCGAGGTATTTGCGCACAAGCTCCGGGTGCTCGTGCACGGCTTCCGAGAAGGAACAGAAGATGATGCCCAACTCGCCGAGCTTCTCCTTGAAGGTCGTCGCGACCGATACACTGTCAAACACCGCATCCACCGCCACGCCGGCAAGCAGTTCACGTTCTTTCAGCGGGATTCCGAGCTTCAGGTAAGTTTTCAAAAGCTCCGGGTCGATTTCCCCGGGCCTCTTTGTTCCCATCCCCTTGGGCGCGGAAAAGTAGCGGATGCTCTGATAATCAATCGGATCGTACTTGATGTTTGCCCAGGTAGGCTCTTGCATGGTCAGCCAGTGGCGGAAGCCTTTGAGTCGCCACTCCAACAGCCACTCAGGCTCATGCTTCTTGGCCGAGATCAGGCGGATGACGTCTTCGTTCAGTCCCGGCGGAACCGTTTCCTGTTCGATGTCGGTAACAAAACCATACTTGTATTCTTGGGTTGCCAGGATTTCGACTTCAGATTGCGGCGTGGCCATTAAAACTCCTCCTCAGGATTACTCACACGTGACAGCGCGCGACCACTGGGGCCGGCGCGGCGCTGCTCCGTCGTACAAGGCGGGCCTGCAAGTCCGGGGATAGGCGCTTCCAGTGCAATCGTCTTCGCTTTCATTGCGGCCTTCCCTCGACCCGGATATGCACCAAGCTCGAGTTGTCGCCTATGAGGCTCGAAACTGTAACATCACTTAGCGCCTTTACGATGGCGTCGTTCACTTTGCGCAACGGCTCCCGCACCGTGCATCTCGTCATCTGGTGGCATTCACTCCGGTCGGTTACGCAGGAGGTGATGACCAGCGGGCCCTCAAGGGCCCGGATGACCTCAAAGGCGTTGATTTCTGAAGGGTCCTTGGCCAGAGCGTATCCACCGTTAGTTCCGTGCTGAGACGCTAGCAAGCCGATCTTCGCCAGTCTTTGGAGGATCTTGGCGACTAACTCTGTCGGCATTCCATATGTTCGGGCGATCTCCCTGGCGCTACAAGCTGTACGAGGCGGCTGTGAGGCCAAATGCCTTAAGGCAATTAATCCGTAGTCAGCCTTTTTCCCAAGCCTTAGCATTTCTATATCCGATCCTTTAAGTCGTATATATCTTAACTCTCTCTCGTTTTCGTGTCAAGTTATTTCTCATAGTTGGCGTTCCTTAAGGGTGTCCGGCCGGGTGTCCCTCGTTTCAGGCCCACCTGCACGCACCTCGAGCGCGGCGGCGTAGGGTTCAAGTTTGAGATTGCGCCACAGTGAAGGCCGATCAGTTCTCCAACTACGTCCAGGTCAGGGCGCGGAGGAAGAAACCCAATTAGGGCTGTCTTCCCGGAGTCCATGGCAAATCAACGCTGAATCCTCACCCGGGGGCATACGTCGCGCATTAAGCGATGTTTACAGTGACCAAGTGAAGAACACGTTCAAGCCATAGTCCGGTATGTTTGAGCCGGTCGCGGGGAACCCCGTCAAACTTCGGATGGGGTCCGGCCCAAGGTGCGGGGGTGCCCTCTTCTTTCAAGCAGAATGGCCGGAGGCGACATGATGGGAAGCAGCCTATGGAGGGCTAGACCCTTGAAGGGCACAATTCGTCGCCTCCAGCCAGGTTACTTCTATTATCGGCTGAACGCTTGACAAGCTTAATCAGGCCGATACGGAGAAAGAAGGCGGGGCTGGCAGTCTGACAACAGTGACGAGTGACCCGCTGTGGCGGGACGAGTGACGAGACAGAAAAACGGGAGGCTGGAGTTAGGACACAGATGGCAGTGGGCAGTGGGGAGAGGAAAGGAAGCAGCTCGAGATTGCCCTAGGTCCTGGCACCCAGCACCCAACCCCAAGGGTCGCGTAACACTCAATTCCTTACGATGCAGCAAGCTTTGCATGTTTGTACAAGCCCTGTGAGTCGGATGTGAAGCGCGGTGTGTATTGTGGTTTTGGAACACGCTTACGAACGCCGTCACGCGAAGGTGCACGGGCGCGCAGACCATGAAGTCCATGGGTTGCGCCAGTCGCCTTCAGGGCAAATGTTCTAAGCCTCCGATGACACATTCTGTCACGCCGTTTCGACAAAATAGGGCAAGGCGCGCCCTTTTTTTCACCAGGGACGAAAGCGCCGCCCCAGGAAGTTTGCAACAATTTGAAAAGACAATGGTTATCGGCAAGGGAGAAGCCTCCAAAAATCTCAGATGGCAGGAAAAGTGCTCCAAATCCAGTGCTATTGACGTATTCTCTTAGTGCAACGAAGGAGGAAGAATGAAGAAGTGTTCACGAGGATTTTCCCTGATTGAGTTGTTGATCGTGGTTGCGATCATTCTCATCATTGCCGCAATTGCTATCCCGAACCTGCTCCGATCGCGGATCGCGGCCAACCAAGCCTCAGCGGTGGGATCACTCCGCACGCTCAACACCGCAGAGGTCACTTATGCTACCACCTACAACACGGGCTACTCTGCGCACTTGGGCGACTTGGGCCCAGCGACTGCCGGAGGTACACCTGTCGCTACTGCTGCAGGATTAGTTGACGAGGTTCTGTCAGGGGTGTCGGGGACAGGAGGAGGACCCACCGCCACCACAAGCACAAAGAGTGGTTATCAGTTCACCTACTCACCGGGCGGCGCGGATTCGAGTGGCAAGATTAATACTTACTCGTTCACCGCCACGCCGATCAGTGTGGGAACGACTGGGACCAACTTCTACTTCACCGACCAGTCTGGCGTAATCCGCCAAAACAGCACGGCGGTGGCCGGTTCAACCGACTCGCCACTGGCTGGCTAGGCTGTACACGGAAGCCACGACAATCCAACCGTTCGGGGAGGGCTGGAAGAGCCTGTGCGAAAGCCGGCTTGCCCAGATGTGGAGCGCCGCTCGATCTGTTCCGGCGGTAGGCAGGCCGGCGCTAGAGCGGAGGTTTTCAGAGAGGCACGAAAGCCCTCTTTTTTTGCAGCGGGTAGTGCGGAAAGCCAAGCTGTTCTTGAGCCATTTTGGTACCCCTGGCGGGGTCCTGAGCTTCTCCGCAAGTTCCGAGTCGTGACCTTTGTCTCTGGCTTTTAACTTGTCATTGGCCAACCTCGGCCGCCATAAAACGCCAAGTCGCCGGCACAAAATACCGATAACAAGTAGTCGTTCCTTCGAGGCGGTATTCAGGCCCCCACCTCGTGTTCCCGCCGAAAGAGGATCTTGATGTCCTCCCTCCAGCCGTCATTGATTCCCACCTGAATGATGCGGATGGCCGGATCCAGATATCGGAGCATTCGCCCGGTGGTGGAATGGAAGCGAAAGGCGGGGGAAACCAGATAGACCAAAGGCGCAGAATCGGCGAGTTCGATCCCCGGGAAATAGCCGAATTCCTGAAACTGGCCACGCTCTTGCAGCCACTTGACGCGCAGCCAGTAGTCGAGACCCTGGAGAGGGAGGTTGATATCCTCCTGTACTTTCAACTCCAGCACGGCAAGGCGACCGCTTCGCGTTGCCAAGAGAATATCGATTACTCCCCTATCCATCCCCGAAAATGCCGGGACCTGGGGATAAATACAAGTGGGCAAGAGAGCCGGGTCAAGCTTGGTGACATCCCGCACGACCATACTTTCGAGCCAGCGCTCGGACTGGAGCCGGCAGAGGTCACTCGAGGAATTCGGGCTTGCCGCGCAGCGAATACTCAGCGCCGTCTCCAGGAACTGACGAAGTTCGGCGTGATTGCCTTCCTCGAGTCGGCGGGCACTGCCCGGCAGGCCAAAAGTAATGCGCGGCGCCAGCAAACCCTCGATGCGTGCCACCTCCAGGCCCAGGACCCGAATCGAGAGCGCCGCGGCAGCAGGGTCTGCTACCACGGCAACCTTGGCGAGCAGTTCGCCCAGCAGCCGCGAAAGCAGTTCGCGATGGCGCTCGACAAGGTCTGCGGCCAGCCGGCGCGGGGCGAGTCGCGTTTCGACGTTGCCGTAATCCCTCCAATCGATAACGCTTGGCCGCTCCTCCTTCACGGACCACTCGAGAATCTCCACCTGCACGGCTCGATGGTTGAGGTAAGCGGCGCGATGAGCGCTCGTTTCCGCCGCCTGGGGCGGAAAGATCAGTTTCAATCCAGGGTAAGTGACGCGGTCCGAGCGGCTGCGCAGCCAATCCAGCCAGATCAGTCCGAAGGCCAAGGCCGCGTCAGCAGCGGCGGGGGATTCACTTTCTCCCAGGCCCAGAAAAGCCCAGGCTGTCCGGCCCTGCCGGACCACACCCCTCGTGTACCATGCCGAGAACGAGTGTTCCCGGTCAGATCGGTGACTGACGCGCTCCAGGCTCCAGCCTGGGTATTGCCGTGAAAGCAGGGCGAGCAGTTGTTTCTGGAAGCTCTCGCGCGCCGGCGCCTTATCGGCAGCCGGGACGCGATGCGCCTCGCGGAATTCCAGAGTCATGGTTTCGCGACCTGCCGCCTTGCGCGCGAACAGGCCCAGCCGCTCACCGTCGCGGTAGGCGATATCCTCCACCCGGCGACTCACCGAGCGCGCGGCGTTCCAGGCCGCAAAAATCAGCTTGCCGAATTCAACCGTCAGGCGCCACTCGCTGGCGGATAGGTCAAAGAGCTCGACCTCATCTTCCACCACCACGGGATGACGGAGAGACTTGATGAAGAGTTCGATCTCGTCCAGCAGTTGGCGAAGAGAATCACGCTCGCGTGCGCTTGGCATGGCGGCTCGCTTGTCATTATAAACCTTGATTCGGCAAACTCGGTTCAAATGAGTCAAGTTTTGCACTTCAGGCTTTGCTCCCCGCAAGGGGAGCACCCTGAGTAGTCCCGCAGGTGCGGGATGAAACCCACGGATAGGAACGCCTCAAGAGACACCCGGCCCTGAAGGGGCCGAACCGCCTTGGACAACCCCTTACGGGGTTAGGCAGCCTTTCGGGGGAACATCGACCGTGGGCTTGCGCCCACGGCTACTCACGGTCCACCGCTTCGCGGTGACAACTTGCTCGTGGGTCGCAGGCGAAGCCTCGCTAGAACAGTAGTCTTGCAGCGGAAAGCGTGGGTGCAGCACCCCCTTTACTCCTCCGCATCATGACACCGGCGGATGGTCCAGGATCGTTTCAGTCGCCGGATCGTAATAGAGCTTCTTACCCCCCCAGAAGGACTGTGCTGCCGCAATGCACGCCAGCGCGTGCGCGTAGCCGTCGCTAACCGTTGAGTGCGGCTGCTGGCGACTCCGCAGGCATTCGAACCAGTTTTCCATGTGGTGCAGGTCGAGGTCTCCCATCCCCCCTGGCGGCAGCGCCTTGTCCCCGGGAAGCAAGACCTCTCTTTCGGCGCGTAGCTGGTCGATATCAGGGTTATCTTCGTGGTTACCTTTCTCTTCCACCAGTTTATATCGGGGGCTACCTTCGCCGCCCACGTTCATCAGGGTCGCCTTCTTTCCCATATAACGTGTAAAGCTGGGCGCATCGTTGCCAAAGCTGGTCGAATAACTGACCATGAACCCCTTGGGATATTCGAGCAGCGCCTGGAAGGTGTCCGGATTCTGGCGACCGTCTCGCCAGGCAAAGATCCCCCCGTGGGCCACCACGGACCGCAAATACCTGTCACCCATAAACCAGTGGACAAGGTCTATGGCGTGGCTCATCCATTGGTCGGCGATGCCACTGGAGAACTCCTTGTAGAGCCGGAATTCAAAATAGAGTTGCGGGTCGAAGGGACGAGGCGGCTTGGTCATCAGCCACTTGCCCCAGTCGGTATCTTCTGCCCGGAGTTGTTTCACTTCAGGCCGCCCCCGCCACCGCGGCCCGTGATAGTTCCACACGATTTCCACCTTGCTCACCTCGCCCAGGGCCCCCGTCTGGATGAGTTCGCACGCCGCCTGCGGGTACGGTTCGCTGCGATGCTGCGTGCCCACCTGAACAACCAGTCGCTTTTGCAGCACCGCATCGCGCGCCGCCTTGACCTCCTCCAGGACGTTCCCCATGGGCTTCTCCACGTAGGCATCTTTCCCGGCCTCGGCAACGAGCTTCAGGATAGGGGAATGCGAATGTTCGGGTGTGGAAATCAGAACGGCATCCACGTCCTTCAAAAGCAGAAGGTCCTCGAGATATTGGAACTGTCGCGGCGGCCTGCCGTAATAAATCTTATTGGCCAAGACCGCTTTCTCCCGATTCACTTTCCAGAGGTCGCAGACGGCGGTCATCTCAACGTTGTGTTTCGCCCTCAGCCGGGAGACAATCCAATCCAACTCGCCTCCGCGACTTCCAATTCCGATGTGCCCCAGCGAGACTCGATCGTTGGCGCCCACGATGCGCCCATAGGAAGCCGCCGTGGTCCCCAGGGCGGTCCCGGCCAGCATCGAAGCAGTGCGATTGAGAAACGACCTGCGGTTGATGGTGTTTTCCGGCTTGTCAGGCATCGTATCCTCCGGCGGTTGAGGTTTGGGACCATCTTACACCAACCCCAGAAGCGGCAGGCGACAAATGATGGGGAATTCCCCTCCTTGGTCAGGGAAGGGGTCCGTCAGCCGACGGATTGGCCTGCGCGCTTGCTCTCGTACCCACCACCCCCTGACCCTGTCCGCAGCCGACTGAGCGTGTGCCACATCTTCCGCTGGACACGGCGGCCGCACCTCTAACTCCTGCCCATTTCCCGGGGAGAATGGCAGGGAATTGGGTCTTTGCCCTCTCCCCAAGGGAGAGGGCTGTTTCTTGACTTCTCCCTCCCGTGTCGAGCCGAAGATATGGGTAATGATCAGCCTCAGCCGAGGAGGGGAGCCATTCTCATGGCGGGTGCCGAGAGAAAAGCACGTTCCGGCGGTTATCCCGAGGCCGGCTTACTTGCTGGGGATGCGGGGGAAGGAGCGCGGGATGATGCCTGTTCCTTCCTTCACCGTGATGACCTGGTTGATGGGGAGGTTGGTGAGCTTTTCCACGGTTCCGCTCGGCCAGGTGATTTCCAGCCGTTCGATGCTCTTGCGCTGTCCCAGGCCGAAGTGGACGCGCGGATCATGGGCGGACATGTAACTCATGCCGCCTTTCCTCTGCTGGTATTGAGTAAATCCCTCGGAAACCAACTTCAGCGCCGCGCCCACGCCGTCGCGATTCGACGTGGTTCCTACCAGCATCACTTCCAGCCAGTTGTTCGCGTTGCCGCCGTCGTTACGCAGGAGCTGGGGATAGCCCCCGCTGACGGAAATGGCGATGTCCAGGTCACCGTCGTTATCGAAGTCGGCCACGGCGGAGCCGCGTCCCACGACGGGCTTCATGAAGTCCGGACCCAGGAGTTCCGAAACCTTCTCGAATTTCCCCTGGCCGAGGTTGCGGAACATCAGCTTGGGTTCCATGAAGGTCTCTTCGCTGTGGTAAAGGCTGATATTATCCAACATTGACCCATTAACTTGAAATATATCAACCCAGCCGTCGTTATCGTAGTCAAAAAGCTTTGTGCTGACCCCGCTCAGCAAGACCGCTTTGTTCCCCATGGCGGAGCTGTAGGTGGCGTCGTCGAACGTCTGGTCGTGATTGTTGCGGTAGAGGCGGTTCAACTCGAAATCCAGGTGGGTCACGTAGATGTCGAACCAGCCGTCCCCATCCACATCCGCGGCGTCGGCGCCCATGCCGGCCTCGTATTTCCCGTCTTCGCTGGCCGCCACTCCGGACATGAAGGAAATATCCTCAAACGTTCCGTCCTTCTTGTTGATGAAGAGGGAATTCGGCCAGGTGTCGTTGGCCACGAAGACGTCCGTCCAGCCGTCATTGTTGAAGTCCGCGAGTACCACGCCCATCCCTTTTACCTCGGGGATGCCGATCCCCGATTTCTCGCTCACGTCGGTGAACGTGCCATCGTGGTTGTTGTGGTAGAGCTTCAACCGCAGCCCTCGATAGTTGTCCGGATGGCAGTAAGCGCGGTAGCCGGGCCGATGCTCGCCGCAATAGAGGTTGGTTTTGGGCGACCAGTCAATGTAGTTGCAGACCAGCAGGTCGAGATACCCGTCCTTGTCGTAATCGAACCAGCCCGCGCTGGTGGACCACTGGCCCTCGTCACCGACGCCGGCTTTGGCGGTCACGTCCGTGAAGGTGCCGTCCCCGTTGTTGTGGTAAAGGATGGCCCGGCCGTAGCCGGTGACGTAAAGGTCGGGATAGCCGTCGTTGTCGTAGTCGCCCACGGCCACGCCCTGCCCGTAGAGGCCCTCGGCGCCCACACCAGCCTTTTCCGTCACGTCCGTAAAGGTCCCATCGCCATTGTTGTGGTAAAGGGCGGAGCGCAGCGGGTGCGGAGGCTTGTACCACTCGGTCTCCGCCGTCTGCACAAAATAAAGGTCCATCAATCCGTCCTGGTCGTAATCAATCCAACCCAGGCCGTTGCCCATGGTTTCGAGATAATTCTTCTCAGCGCTGAAAGTATGGTCGTGCTGGAAGGTGATGCCAGCGGCCTGGCGGATGTCCGTAAAGCGGACCGGTACGGAAATCGGGGGGGTCTTGGCCGTCTCGGCGCTCAGGAATTCCAGCGCCACAACGCCGGATGACAAAGCCAACACTAGCAGGGCTGCCTGAACAAGCCGCCTGCCTCTGCTTCCTGAGCGTGAAGAAACCTGGGCCATCTGCCTTCTGTTGGTGGTCAATCGCGAATCTCAACTATAACCTGAGATGGCATTGCGGCTCAATCGCCATTCTCATCGAGGGCGCGCGAAATGCATGTCACGCTCTACCCGTATGTGGGTAGTAGGTGGTATGAGGGGAGGGAGGTTTTTCGCCACCCACCACCTGCCACCTACCCCGTACCCCCTACCACCTACCAGACACCTGATACCCGGCTCCTGTTCTTCTTCCCCACTTGCCACCTACCCCCTACCGTCTGCCACCCGGTGTCTGCTCTTGTGGTTCCTGAATCCCGAATCCTGAATCCTGAATCCTGTTCTTCCCCACCTACCTCCTTTCTTTTCAACAACATTCCCGCTTTCAAGGCGTAACTACCTTTGTTTTCTATAACATTCCCGCTTTGTCGCGGCCTGCTGAAAGCCGGTCCTTTATTTTCATAGAGATTCCTGCATCGTTCCTTCACTTTTTAAAGTTACTAGGGTTTCTTCTTTCCCACTAAGGGTGACGTATTGTCGCAGACTGCGGTACGGGCCAAGAGTCCCGCCAACTCGACCTCCCCTCAAATGCAGTCGGCAGTAAGCAGAAGGCAGTCGGCGGAAAGCTGATGCTCTCCATTCTGCTCCTGACTCCTGTTCTTCCCCCACCTACGACCTACCACCTACCGTCTACCAACTATCACATCCCTAGCCTCGTGTCAAGAGCAAAAACGCCGGATGCACAAGAGCAGGAGTGTAGAGGCGGGTTTAGCCCGGTGCCTTAAACCTGAATTCGGAACTCGCACCTTGGATGTCGCCCGCCAAGGCGGGCTGAGAGAGACTCCTCGGGGGGACCTGTTTGGGCAGGCACCCTTGAAATGATTGTTGGCAAACGCAAAGAGGCCGAGGCCTCGAAGCACATTGATAACCGAACACCATCGGCTGTTTTATCTTCCTAACAATCCCACGTACGCCGCCGCGCCTATCGCACCGCCGATGAGCGGCCCCACAACCGGCACCCAGGAGTATCCCCAATCTGAGCTGCCTTTGCCCGGTATAGGCAGGAGCGCATGGGCAAGGCGTGGACCCAGATCTCGGGCGGGGTTTATGGCGTAGCCGGTCGGGGCGCCCAGCGAGAGACCAATCCCCCAGACCAGTAGCCCAATGAGCAAGGGTGTGAGTCCGCTTTGCGCCGGACCAGCGTTCGCCGAGATGGCCAGTACCCCAAAGACCAGCACGAACGTTCCGATTATTTCGGTGAGGAGGTTTAGAGGGCATCGACGGATGGCGGGGATGGTCGAGAAGACGGAAAGCTTCGAAACTTGGCTTTCAGTTTCGGACCAGTGCGCCAAATAGGCCAACCATACAATGACCGCACCCAGGAAGGCGCCAATGAATTGGGCCCCGATGTATCTGGGCACATCGCTCCAGGCAAACTTGCCGACCGCAGCAAGGCCCAGAGTTATCGCGGGATTCAAATGCGCGCCGCTGATGCGCCCCACCGCATAGACCGCAACTGCCACGCCCATCGCCCAGCCCGTAGTGATCACGATCCAGCCTGAGTTCTGCGCCTTTGTCTTATTCAACACAACTCCCGCCACCACCCCGTCTCCAAAAATGATCAACAATGCCGTGCCGATGACTTCAGCAGCGAATGGTTTCATACGCCTCCTCCAGGAACGGATTCTGATTTGCGAGCCGCGCTAACCTGGGTATTCACAAATTGATCGGAGCGAGACTGTTGCCCCTGGCTTGAGAGCCCTCGCAAGAAAAACTTACACCAGAGAATAGACAAAACCTCGTGCCTCGCGAGTGTACCAGACTTCCTTAGCATTTCATCCCTTGGGCAGGCGACACTTGAGGAGTGAGCGCGGATTCGCAGCAGGGAGTGATGAAGGGCGGGCAGGGCCCCGACAGGTTCGGGTGGGGGTTTGGATTTCGGCGGACCTTACTCGTCGAACTTTTTTAAGTGACCACGACTATGAACATCGTGGTGGTCCTCCAGTGTTTCCAAATGGCTGATCACTTCGGTTCTCATCCTCGAATCTTGTTGGATCCTCTCTTCAATTTTGGTGGCCAGCGAATGCGCAGATTCCAAAGATGTGTGTTTGGGAAAGAGCAGATGGAATTCCACCCAAGTCGTATTGCCAGCATTGCGATGCCGCAGCCCATGAAACTCAACCCCGGCTTCGGAAGTCATCTCGATGAGCAGTCGCCGGATTTGAGCTTGGGTCATCGGATCGACTTCATCCATCAACCCACCGATTGATTGGCGAATCAACTTGCTCCCCATCCAAAGGATGTCCAGGGCGACAAGAATCGCAACCATAGGATCAAAACGAAGCCAGCCCGTGAGGATGGTCAAACCAAGTCCCACGACGACACCGAGACTGGTCAAGCAGTCGGTGAGTACGTGTCTGCCATCGGCCACTAGGATCAAAGACCCATACTTTTTTCCAACCCATACGAGATAGCCGCCCAGAGCTCCGTTGACTAGACCAGCGACTAGAACAAGCAAAGCCCCTGCCCCCAGGTTCTCCAGTTTGGGCCCCGCAATCAACCTGTGAATTGACACATAGACGATATAAAACGCAGCAAGCACGATCATGGCGCCCTCGAAGCCAGCCGAAAAGAATGCGATCTTGTCATGACCGTATAGATGACTGGGGTCAGGAGGCTTGCGGCTCAACCAGAGGCTGTAAGCGGCAAAGGAAACAGCCACCACGTGGACGACCGATTCGGCAGCGTCGGAGAGGATAGCCGCGGATCCGGTCATCCAGTAGGCAAGTACTTTTGTTCCGAGCATGAAGAAGCCGACCGCCAGAGAAAGCCGCACGGCGAGTTGGAGTGGGCGCGATTCGTGGGGGTTCGGGATGTCCGCCGCAGCCATCATGCTCGTCCGAACTGGGAACTCACCCGAGTTTCAGGTTTCACTATTAAGTCTGTCGCTAATCATACCACCTGCCGCCACCAGAAGGCGCTTGTTCAGGGCAAAATCAACTACGGCGCGGATCATTTCTCCTCCCGAATGCGGCCAATCCGCTCACCAGGTTTATGCGGAGATCTTCGAATCAAGTTCAATTCTTAGGAACATCCGAGCGGTTCCACCATCCGCCGCCAAGAGCCTGAAACAAGGCGGCAGTGTCGGCATAACGATTGGCTTGCGCCTGCACGAGGTTGATCACGGCTTGCAGATACGCTTGTTCCGCGCTCAAGAGCGCCAAGTAGCTGACATAGCCGGACTGATACTGTTTTCTGGCCAAGTCGAGGGTGACGCTGGAGGCATCTTTTGCGGCTGCTGCGGCCTTCAAGGCGTCGGCATCCTGTTGGAGCGCATTCAACGTGTCAGCGACATTCTGAAAGGCGGTGAGGACAGTGCTGCGATATTGTTCGGCGGCCTGAGTATAAGCGGCACGCGCGGCGCGCTCCCGATGCAGGAGGGTGCCGCCTTGAAAGATGGGCTGCGTGACGCCTGCTCCTATATCCCAAAAGCCGCTGCCTCCCGAGAACAACCGGCCGAGGACCACCGCCATGCCGCCAGCATCCGCGGTCAGCGCAAAGTTCGGGAGGCGGTTCGCAACGGCAATGCCAATTTGGGCGCTGGCTGAATGCAGGTTCTCCTCGGCCTGGCGCACATCCGGGCGTTGCTCCACGAGTTGCGAAGAAAGGCTCACCGGCAGTTCCTGCGGCAGTTGCAAACTCGACAGCTCAAACTTTTCGATCAAATCTTGGTTGGGGAACCCGCCCGACAGCACAGCCAGCAGGTCACGTTGTTGAGCCAACTGCTTAAGCAGCGGCGGCAAGGTGGCGACGACTTGGGCGAGCTGCGATTCCTGCGCCGCCACGTCGAGCTCGCTCGCATACCCCTTCGCATACTGGTTCCGCAAAATCTCCAGCATGTTGGTGTTGATGGTGATGAGCTCACGGGTTGCGTCAATCTGCCCCCGCCATGATGCCTCTTGTATGGCTCCGGCGGCGACGTTTGCGCTCAGCGTGATATGCGTCGCGGCCAGGGCAAAACGCGCCTGCTGCTCCTGCGCTTCGAGCGACTCCACGGTTCTCCGGTTTAGACCGAAAACGTCCGGCACAAACGAGACGCTCACCTGCGGCGTATAGAGGCTGTAATTCAAGGCACTGGTGTTGGTTACAGGTGAAAGGGCGTTCGCTGACTTCGCCCGGGTCGCCGAAAAACCGCCCGTAACACTGGGGTAGTAAGCACCTCGTTGGGCCAGCACATTCTCTCTTGCCACTATCAATGCCGCCTGCGCCGCCTTGAGGTCGGGATTGGCTTTGAGCGAGCGCTCAATCAAATCGTTGAGTGGCTTGGAGTGAAACAATGCCCACCACTCTCCTGGAATATCCCTCCCTTCCACCAAGCGTTGCGCCTGTCCCCCGGCGACGTTGGCCGTGCTGCTGGTGGTCGAAATCGGAGTAGGTGTATAACCGCCGACATTCGGAGGTGCAGGCTTCTTGAACTTAGGCCCAACCACGCAACCTGCGGTGAGCAGTAAAGCAGAGGTCGCGATGAAGCGGGCGAGGCGCAATATGCGAGTGCGAAACATGCGAATTAATTCCTTAAGGCTTGCGGTTCATACGGGTTCCGTTGATCGCCCCGGTATTGCTGCTATGTGAGTGCGGCGATCCACCCACGCCCGCCGGGTTAGTACTACTACGTTAAGTTATTGACCTCCCACAGGAGAGGTGCTAAGCTCCGGTCCATGACCGAGAGCGAAATCGAGAAATGTCGAAAGCGCTTGGAACAATTCTTGGCCGACCTGCTGGAGC
>JBEKHR010000012.1:0-130445 GCA_050012175.1 Terriglobia bacterium
CCTGCCCACTGCGACGCGCTTTCGACAAACTTGACCGGGAGGTGACGTCCTGGGTCCAACAAGCCCAATTGGCTGCCTGAAAACTTGACTCATTTACACCAAGTTTCGTACTTCAAGATTTCTAGCTGAGCGGAATTCGAAATTCCAAATTCTGAGTCTCCCTCACATACCCATGGGCGCACACCTCGCGCCAGTACTCCTCTTCCGGTTCGCAGTCTTCAGTTGCCCGTGCGCGTCCTGAGGTGGAAGCTCTTCGGGCGCGTCAGGTACAGAAAACCGAGGTGCGACAGCGTGCAGCCGTGGCCGCTGTCCTTGATGCCCACCCAGGCGAGCTCAGGGTCCAGATAGTCACAACGATTGACATAGACCGTGCCCGCGTTCGTTCGATGCGCCAGCATCTCGCCCCGCGCGATGTCCTCGGTCCAAATGGATGCGGTGAGACCGTACGGGCTGTCGTTCATCAGCCGGACGGCCTCATCCTCGGTATCGACGCGCATGATTCCGATGACGGGCCCGAAGCTTTCCTTCATCATCACGCTCATGCTGTGATCGACATCCACGAGGACAGTGGGCTGGAAGTAGTAGCCGGGCCCCGGCAGGCGGCGTCCTCCCGTCAATACCTTGGCGCCCCGGTCGACGGCTTGGCCAACCTGGAATTCCATGAATTCGACAGCGCTGCGCACGGCCAGCGGTCCCACGGTCGTCGTTTCGTCCTCGGGGTTACCCACTTTATATTTTTCCACTTCGCTGACGTAGGCATCGACGAATCGGGAGAAAAGGGAGCGCATGACGTAGATCCGCTCGATGGCGCAGCAGCTCTGCCCGGTGTTGTAGAACGCTCCGTCCACCAGGTTTTCCACGGTGAAAGCAAAATTGGCGTCCTCGCGCACGAAGGCCGGATCTTTGCCACCGAGCTCGAGGCCCATGTCGAGCAGTTGGGTTGAGGCTGCCTGGTAAACCTCACGTCCGCCTTCCACCGAGCCGGTAAATGAGATGAAATCGACGGCGCGCGTTTCGATGAGCTTGCGGATGGTGCTGTGGCGGACGTGAATCGATGCGACCAGGTCCGGAGGGAGGCTGGTTTTGTGAAAGGCCTCCACGAAAGCGTCGCCGCAAAGCGGCGTCAGGCGGGCGTGCTTGATGAGGACGGCGTCCCCGGCCAGAAGGGCCGGGACAATGACGTTGACGGCGATGAGCAGCGGGTAGTTCCAGGCGGGAATATCGAGCACGATCCCGAGCGGCTCGTGCCGGAGGAACCTGCGGAATCCTTCCCTGGGCGGTAGGAGTTCGTCCTGGAGCACACCGGGCGCCAAACGGACCATCGTCTGGGCGCGGTCGAGCATCGCGTCCACCTCCCGGCGCGCCTGGACGATGGGCTTCCCCATCTGGCGCGTGATGTCCAGGGCGATCGCCTCCTTCATGGCCCGAAAGGCATTGATAAACTGGCAGCAGATGTCCATGCGTTGCTCGACCGGGACGTCGCGCCACTGTTGCTGCGCCACGCGCATTCTGGAAAGAATGGACTCGATCTCCGACTCCGAAGTCGGCTCGATCGCGCGAAAGAGCTGTTCAGTGGCGGGGTTTATGAGGTTCCAACTCGAGGTTTCGCTCATAAGGTCTTCTCCTCCTTGGCCGTCTTAGCTTGGCAGGGTTTACGAGGGTCTGGGTCAAAGTCTCGCTCATAGGCTGTAAATGATAAACGTTACGGTTACCAACTCTCCTCATAGAGCCTCAGGAGATCACCCTGCGCGCAGGGACGGATATTGGTCCTGTGGCAGGAGTCTTCGAAGGCCTTCACCGAGAGGGCGCCGAGGCTCTCCTGGGGGACTCCGTGGTGGCGCAGGCCACGAGTTATGCCGATGCGCTCGATCATGGACTCGACTTCCTTCACGGACCTCGCCGCGGCCTCCCTCGGCGTCATATTGTGCACGGGCGCGCCGAAGAGAGCTGCCAAACGCGCGTAGTGACTCTCCGCCTCCTTTAGGTTGAACCGCATGACCGCTGGGAGGCACAAAGCGTTCGCCAGACCGTGATTCAGGCCGAACTCGGTCGAAAGGGGGTGTGCCAGCGAGTGCGTGGCGCCTAGATCTTTCTGGAAGGAGATCGCTCCCATCGTGGCCGCCACCTGCATATACCCCCGCGCCTCGATGTCCCTGCCGTTGCGCGTCGCCGGCTCGAGGTAACGGATGATGAGCTCCAGCCCGTAGATCGCGATGGCGTCGCACAGCGGATGGAATACGGGGCAGGTCAGGGACTCGAGACAGTGCGTGAAGGCATCCATGCCGGTTGTCGCCGTCAGGAACGGCGGCAGCCCCACTGTCAGCTCCGGATCAAGAATGGCGCGCTTGGGCATCAGCCACGGGCTGAAGATGATGATCTTCCGGCCCAGCTTGTGGGATGTGATCACCGAGGACCGCCCGACCTCGCTGCCGGTTCCCGCCGTGGTGGGTATTGCGATGATCGGGTCATAGGGTCCGGCCATCCGATCCGCGCCGCCGGCCTGTGCGTCGAGTTCGCTCAGCGCACCCCGATGCCGGGCCATGGCCACAACAGCCTTGGAAACGTCGAGGGCGCTGCCGCCGCCGAGGCCGATTGTCCCGTCGCAGGCAGCGGTCCGGTAGAGGTCGGCCGATTCAAGCACGTCGTCTTCGATCGGGTTAGCGTGGACTTTATCGAAAACCTCGTGGGGCAGGTCGGCCTTCCTGAGCACAGAGATGACCGCATCGACGACGGGAGTGGCGCGCAGCCCGGGATCGGTGACGAGGAGAGGCTTGCGAATCCCAGTTTCCTCGAGACAAGACGGAAGGCGCCCGATGGCGCCGCAGCCAAAAAGGATCCTGGTGGGGAACGAAAAGGTGCAGATCTCGTTGAACATGTCGGATTAACCTCCAGCCGCCCGGGGCAGCACAAGCTTGTTTATCCAGTTACGGAATTCCACCTGGCGCACCTGGTCCGAGAGCACATCGTCGTCGATGTCGAGCTCCCAGCGCAGGTCTTTGCGGTTCGGGTTCTGGTGGAGCGTCTCGAGCTTCTCGACGTACTGGACCAGAGCCTCGTGACTCTGGAAAAACCCTTCCGCTACCAGCTTCGGCGCCCGCGCCATGATCAGGCGCGCTACTTCGTGCAGATCGTACTCCGGGTGATACGCCAAGCCCCAAAAAGTCCCCTTCGCGTGTTTCACTTCTATCGCCTGGACGTGGGTGAAATCGTTGGAGGCCAGCAGCACCCCTCCGGGAGGAAGCTGTGTCACTTCATCGAGATGGCTGCTGAAGCCGTTGTACACGGGGGGTTTCCCCTCGAACATGGGATGCTGAAGCCCCTCGGCGGTAAGCCGGATCTTGCGCCCGATTCCCATTTCGCGTCCGCGCGGGTTCGCCCGCACCTCTCCGCCCGCCGCTACCGCTGCCATCTGGATGCCCCAGCAGGTGCCAAAACCGGGGGTTCCAACCTCGTAGCTCTTCCTGGCAAACTCGATCTGGCGGGTCACGCGTGTATTGTCCAGCTCGTAGATCGTCAGGTTGCAGCCGGGCCAGAGTATCCCCGTGTAGTGTTCCGGCCCCAGCCCATCCGGGGGAGCAGCATGGTCGCTCGCAAGCCAGATGCTGCATTGCGCCTCGGGCAGATATTTTTTCAGCATCTCCTCATAGAGGAGCCAAGCGTATTTCATCCCCACCACGTCGAACTCGTCACGGCTTGGTTTCGGGTACCCGTCGATGATCAGGAAACGAAGTGTCGATGGCATAGGTTTGTTTGTCATGTTATGTCCAGGGAATCAATGATAGCGGGAAGCTGGCTGAAGTCCCGGCACACGGCGTCGGCACGGGTGTTGGCGCTGTCCCGGTCAACAACCGCCGTCAAGAGCACCGCTCGAGCTCCCACGTCTTTCGCGCCCGCAATGTCGTTGTGCTCGCGGTCGCCGACGTGAACGATTTGGTCGAGACGGCACCCCGCCAGTTCGGCGGCCCGCCGAAACGTTTCCGGCGCGGGCTTCGAGCAACCGACCTCATCAGAGAATACGAAGGCCGAAAAAAGATCCCGCAGCCCGTAACCTGCCAGCAATTCGCGGAGCGCGCGACCGGGCGTGAAGATGGCGTCCGAGACCACCGCCAAAGTGAATCGCCGGCCGAGTGTCCTCAGCGCCGCCTCGGCTCCGGGTACGAGATCAGGCCGGATGCGCAGCTCCATGTCCTCATGAAGCCTCACTAACTCCTGGAGTTCCTCTTCCGGCAGCTCGCGCTTCAAACCGGCAAGCAGGACCCGCAGCCGCGTGTCCACCGGCCAGGTTACGTGCTGGTGGTACCAGACCTGCCGGAAGGCCGAGTCCGCAGTGTCGTAAGCGCAGTTGACGAGCGCCCGATCGATGGGAGCATGCCGTGACAGGAAGCGGTAAACCAGATCCCTGCGTTCGACCGCCTTTGTGGGAAGACCTTGCTGACGCCGCTTGGGTTCATCGGAATCATCGATAAAGACGGTATCCCAAAGATCAAACGACACCACCCGGACTCGTCCCATTGCACCTACCTGCACAGCAGGGTTTGAACAAACGCGCGGCATTCTAGCACATCTGCGGAAGTCGCAAAAGCGGAATGGTGCTAGCCGCAGGACCTCGCCTTATGACCCAGCCCGTAGTCGGATTCCGGCAGCCGCCCCCTCTGTGCGTTAGAGGTTGGCCTTGCCTTTTCGCGCCCTCATCCAGAGAAGAAAGGTCACGAAGGTACCGGCGGCGGCCACGCACACGAGCATGACCAGAATTGGAAAGAGGCGCTGGCCCGAGGCCTTGTACATCCAGCCGATGGCCTCTTCCTGAAAAACGGGGCCGATCGATTTTGCCCCTTTAGATATTTCGACTGAGTAGCCTGAAATAACCTGCCAGCCAAGTTGTAGTTAGACCACATAGACGGCTTTTCAAGGGGAGCTTTTCACTTGACAGTGTATCCCAAATTGTCTAAAGTCGGCAATTCCATCACGCAACCAGTTGCACACAGATTTGGCCAGCTCAGCCCAGAGAGGGCGCGTGCCGATTGGAGGATGAATGAAAAGACTTATCATGGGCTGTGCGGTGGCGGGGTTAATCGCACTGTCAGCCAAGTCCGAAGCAAGGTCGCCCGCTTCGATCAGACTATCCCCCTTGACAGTAATGCCGGAGGAAAAATACCAAATCGGAGTAGCAAGCTGGTACGGTCAAGAGTTCCAGGGGAATACGACGGCGAACGGAGAGGTTTACGACTTAAACGGATTTACAGCAGCGCACCTAACGCTCCCTTTTGGAACTACCGTCCGAGTCACTAACCTCAAGAATAATAAGAATATATTGCTACGAGTCAACGACCGTGGGCCGCACATCGGACGGCGTCTGATTGACGTTTCGTGGGCAGCCGCAAAGCGCCTGGGATTTGTCCACTCCGGCACCACGCCGGTTCGTGTGGAAGTTGTAACCTATCCAAAATGGTTCCTCTCACTATCAATGGCCAAAACCAACAATTGATCTGCTCGCCGCACTCCTCCGAACAGGTTTCAACCCTTGATCCCGGAGGGGATCAATAGAGTAGCCGGGGGCAACGCCCCCGGAAAACGCGCCCCCAACCAGGCCCGACCCGTTAGCTGACGGGTCGAATCCGGGTGGCGTCACACTGGTCTTGCGTCCCGCGGCTCAGGGTGATACGACCCTTTCAGGGTCGGGGAACGAGCGTGGCGCTTTCCGGGGGCGTTGCCCCCGGCTACTATCTTGTGCCCTTGCAGGGCACGACAAACCTACCCTTCGGTCTTACCCCGCGGCACCCTGTTTCTGACATCACGGATAGCCGCTTTCGGCTATCCATGCTCAAAATGGTGCCGAGCGCCTCGGTGCAACGTGCCTTGGAGCGAAATACAAGACCGACGACTTCTTGTCAATGTTTTGCATTAAGCGCCTACAATTTGGTGACCTTCGGGTTCCTTCCACGTCTAAATCTCCTGAATAGAACCCCACGGATTAAGAGGCCGTTTCCTGTCCAAAGTTGCTGGGAAGGAGCAGGGCTGACTGCCACCTATAGGGATGGAACATTTCCTGCCGTTGTCGCGTACTTGAAACCAGACACCTGGCGTAGCGCCTGGGTCCGAGGAAAACCGATGGCAAACAACAATCATAAGAAGCGGCGGCGCTGGATCGTCGCGGGAGTCGCCTTCATTGTCCTGGTTGGGTGCGGATTTGGCATTGCCGCAGCATTACGACCGAATCGTCAGGTTGATGCCTCCAAATTGGCCGCGGTCGAACGCGGGGACTTGGCTCGTTCCGTGGTCGCCACAGGCAAGATTGAGCCTCTGGCAAAAGTGGATGTCAAATCGAAGGCCAGCGGGATCGTGGAGAAGATCTTTGCCGAGTACGGCGACCGCGTGAAGCAGGGCCAGGTGCTCGTCGAGCTGGACAAAGAGCAGTTGCGCGCCCAGGTGGCTGAGGCCCGCGCCAACTTGCAGGCCGCAGAGGCTGCCGTTCAATCAGCGCAGGCGACTTTCGAGCGCAACGTTGTGGACGCGCTAGGTCCTGACCTGCCCTTCCTGAAATCCACCGCCGAGCGCAACCGGAAGCTGGCTGCCGAAGGACTGATTTCCGCCTCATTGCTCGATGACGGTGAAAAAGCCTATCAGATGGCGCTGAACAAGCAGTTGTCAGCCCAGCGCAATGTGGCGGTCAGCCGCGCCGACGTCGCGCGCGCGAAGGCCCAGGTGGCCCAAATGCAAGCGGCCCTCGAAAACGCCGAGGAGGACCTCCGCAATTCCACAATTGTCAGCCCGATGGATGGATTGGCGCTGTCCAGGGACGTGGAAGTGGGTGACGCCATCAGTTCAATCCTGATCCTGGGGTCGCAGGCGACAAACATCATGACCCTGGGAGATGTGAGCGAGGTTTACGTCAAAGGCAAAGTGGACGAAGCCGACATCAGCAAGGTCTACTTTGGTCAGCCCGCGCGTATCTCGGTCGAGTCGCTCAAAGAAAAGAAGTTCACGGGTAAAGTAACGAAGATCTCCCCCCTAGGCGTCGAGAAGGACAACGTTACAACCTTCGAGGTCCGCGTCTCAATCCAGAACCCCACCGGGGAGCTGAAAGCAAACATGAGCGCCAATGCTGAAATCATCCTTGAGGAGAAACAGAAAGTACTGATGGTGCCTGAGGCGGCGGTGATCTACGACAAGGACCGCCGCACTTTCTTGGAGACTCCCGATCCTGGGTCCAAGACTGGCCGGCGCAAACTCTCGGTGAAACTGGGCATTTCTAATGGCGTAAAGACAGAACTTGTTGAAGGCCTGAAAGAAGGCCAGCAGGTGATACTACAGTGACGATGTCCGTCGTCCGTAGTCCGTTGCACGTAGACCGGGCAACCGAAGGAAGGCAACTGACAACGGACCACTGACTACGGACATTGGACTCAACCGCATCATCCCTGAGCTGAAGGTAGCCAGCCAATGGTCCTTCGCGATCTCATCCTCGACACGTTGCGCACCCTGTGGTCTCACAAGCTGCGGACCTTCCTGACCATGTTCGGCATTGCCTGGGGGATCATCTCCATCACCCTGATGATTGCCGCCGGAGAAGGATTGCGCGTCGGCCAAATGAGACAGCAGGAGACCTTCGCCAAGGACTTGATGATCATCTTCAATGGCCGGACCAGCATGCAAGCGGGCGGGCTGCGGGCAGGCCGTCAAGTGAACTGGCAGGACTCGGACGCGCCCGCCGTAGCGGAGGAGGCTACTGCCTGCCGGTACGTCTTGCCGGAGCTCTCGCGGGACAGCTTAACCAGTCGCAGTCTTTACAACAATGCCTCACCGGAGGTCACGGGTTCGCTTCCCCCGTTCGCTGAGATTCGTTCGATCCACGTCGCTGAAGGCCGGTTCTATGACTGGGGAGACAATGCCCAGGGGCGCCGCGTGGCCTTCCTTGGCAGCAATATCAAGAAGCAACTCTTCTCTACCCGTCCCGCTGTCGGTGAGAGCATTTACATCAACAACCTGCCTTACACCGTCATCGGAATCATGGAAAGCAAAGACCAGAACAGTTGCTATGACGGCTGGGACGTGGATAAGATCTTCGTCCCTTTCAGCGCCATGCTGCGCGATTTTCCCAACAAACCTCCTCTGCTTTCCACCAGCGTTGATCATTTGTTGGTGGCCCCGAAGTCGCTCGAAGAGCATGAAACCTGCAAGTGGCAAGTGCGCCGCGCGCTCGGACGCATCCACAACTTCGACCCTCGAGACAAGGAAGCCGCTCCCATCTGGGACACGGTCGAGGAGTCCAAGGCATTTCAGAAAATCATGGACAGCATGAAGCTCTTCTTGGGAGCGGTGGGCATCACTACACTGCTGCTGGGGGGAATCGGCGTGATGAACGTCATGCTGGTGGCGGTGCGCGAACGCACCCGTGAAATCGGCGTTCGCAAAGCGGTAGGCGCCAGCGCCCGGGCTATTCTGAGCCAGTTCTTCATCGAGGCGCTCATCGTCGTTCTGTTGAGCGGTGGTCTGGGCATGGGCATCGCCTACGGTCTCTGCGGGCTCGTCGACCTTTTCCCCATGCCGGTCTTCTTTGCGGGTCTCTTGCCAACCTGGAAATCCGCCGTGATGTCATTCGCGCTGTTGGGCACCATCGCCGTGTTCTCGGCGCTTTACCCGGCTCGCCGCGCCGCCATCGTGGATCCCATCGACGCCCTGCGGTATGAGCCGGGGGGTTAGCACTTAGCTATCAGCTTTCAGCCGTCAGCTCTCAGCTTTCAGTGGACTCAAGGTGCGGAACAGGTAGAATGTGCCGTCCAGGAGATGTTATCGCAGACCAAGGGTGGGAGGCAAAGCACAGTGAAGTCATTCAAGAATCGAAATTGAAGGCTGATAGCTGATGGCTGAAAGCTGAAAGCCCAAGGGTGGGAGGCGAAGCGCAGTGAGGTCATTCAAAGATCTGAAAGTCTGGAAAAAGGGACATGAACTTACGCTTTGGATTTACAGGGCGACCAAATCATTCCCCAAAGATGAGATGTACGGGATGACGAGTCAATTGCGGCGAGCCGCCGCCTCAATTCCTGCGAATATCGCGGAGGGTTGTGTACGGGGGAGTAGCGCGGAGTTTCGTCATTTCCTCCAGGTGGCTTTGGGTTCAGCAAGTGAGCTTGAGTATCACATTCTCCTCTCACACGAACTCGGTTATCTCGACAAATCCCAATATGAATCCCTTGAGAACAACGCAACTGAGCTTAAGCGAATGCTCACATCTTTCATCCAGAAGTTGACGGCTGATAGCTGATAGCTGAAAGCTGACAGCCCAGGGTAAGAACGACGTGTTCCGAGAAATTCTCATCCAAGCCTGGTCCGCACTCCGCCGCCAACCGCTGCGTAGTTTCCTCACCATGTTGGGGATTACGTGGGGTATTGCCGCCGTCGCGCTCCTGATCGCTTACGGCCGAGGGCTTCGGTCCGTGGTCGTCGCGGCCTTTGACGCCTTCGGCAAGGGAGCGGTCATATGCTGGCCCGCTCAGACCAGCGAGCAGGCGGGGGGCCAGCGCGCCGGCAAGCACGTGGTCTTCGAAAAAGCGGACCTGGACCTGGTTCGGGAAAACGTCACGCTGGTCAGGACCGCCTGCCTGGAAACGGTGCGTTGGCTTCCCATCTCTTACGGTGACCGTCTGGCCAATACGGCGATTCGCGGGGTCTGCCCCGAGTATGGCGAGATGCGCAACGAAGTGCCCAGCGTCGGCCGCTGGATCAGCCCTGAGGACGTGCTCGAGCGCCGGCGCGTGGTGTTCCTCGGAGCCCGTCTCCGGGAAAAGCTCTTCAGTGGCCAGCCTGCCGTAGGCGAAACGGTTCGCATCAGCGGTACCCGGTTCACCGTGGTCGGAACCATGGACCGCAAGATTCAGGACAGCAATTATTTCACCAGCGACGACGAATCCGTCTGGATCCCGTATTCCACCGCCGGGGATATCTGGAACACTCGCTATGCCTCCGTACTGGTGTTTGAGCCCCTCGCGCCCCGGTTCGAAAAGGAGGCCATGAGGCAAGTACGCGCGGAGGTGGCCAAGCGCCAGCGCTTTTCACCCACGGATGAGCGCGCCATCATGATGTTCGGCCGCGAGCAGTTCCGGCCCATCATCGATGGCATCACCATTGGCTTTGAGGCCCTGTTTACGTTCGTCGGAGCGCTCACCCTTGGCATTGGCGGCGTGGGGCTGATGAACATCATGTTAGTGGCCGTGGAAGAACGCATCCGGGAGATTGGTCTGCGCCGCGCCCTGGGCGCCCGCCGCTGGCAAATCCAGTTGCAGTTCCTGGCCGAAGCGCTGGTCATCACCGCGATTGGCGGCGCCATTGGCATTGGCCTCGCCTATGCTGCGTCCGCGGCCATCGGACCGCTTCCCCTTTACGGCCCTCTCTACGAAGACACATCCGGTAAAGGCGACATCCACCTTTATATTTCGCTTGGCACGGTCGGTGTTTCCACGGCCATCCTGATCTTCGTGGGACTTCTCAGCGGCTTGGCGCCGGCCATCCGCGCCTCTCACCTCAATCCCGTCGAAGCTCTCCGTTACGAATGAACGCTTTCACGAATCGGCTGCCGATGAACCCGAATTCGGAAGTTAGCGTGGGTGCGATGTGCATCTTGTAGGGGCACAGCGTCCGCCGCGGCGGATGCCCCTCCGCCCGCAAGGGAATGCAAGGGAATGCATTCGTTGACTTCTGGTGAGGCAAGTGTTATGGGGTAATAAGGGAGATATCTATCACGACGAGGAAGCCCTATCGTTTACCGTGCGGGTAAACGGAAATGAGCACATCATGCAGTTGCGAGTGGTGCTTCTCCTTGCCTTACTGATCACGCTTTGCGGCCTGAGTGTTGCCCAGAAACCCGCAATCATCAACATCCCTGTCCGGCATACTTCGGCTAACTCCGGCAAGCAGATGTTTGAAGCTTATTGCGCCGCCTGTCACGGAAAAGAAGGAAAGGGTGATGGACCCGTTGCGGCCGCGCTTAAGGCGCCGCCGACAGATCTCACTGTTCTTGCCCGGCAGAACAACGGAAAGTTTCCCTCCATACAGGTTGCCAAGGCTATCACCGGCGAGGCTGGTATTCCGGCCCACGGCTCCAAGCAAATGCCGATCTGGGGTCCCGTGTTCATGTCCATGAGCCACCAGCACGAGTCCGAAGTGCATCTACGGGTAGCTAATCTCACGGAGTACATCAAATCCTTACAGCAGAAGTGAAGACCTGAGGCCGAACGAGGCATTGCCGCAGTTTCTTTACACCGCTGGGCAGTGGATTCTTCCTGCGAACTGCCGACCCGCCGCGGCGGGTTCGTCCGCCAAAGAACGGCGGACTCAGGATGACAGCTTTTTTGGGGGGCCGACGCGCCCGCGCCTCACGGCCACAACTCCAACTTCAGAATGCGGGTTTATGCAAGCTGCGTCTTGGCCCAGAAATCAGTCGAGGTCAGAACTGGAACGACTTCAAAGTCTATCAGGTCATCCCAGCGGCTAACCCAGGCGTCCAGTAGTTCCGGATGCGGTGTTTCCATGAGCTGAAAACAACGAGTGCCCGTCGAATCCACCCAGCTCGCGTGGTAGACAACGCCTTCAGGCAACATTCGACCGCTTCTCGTGAACCTTTCGCCCACCAGGCGAGGATGGCCATGTTTGAAGCGTTCAATAACCATGAACAGCATTTGGGGAAGTCTACCTCACTTGGGCCAAACTTCAAACTGCCCTGCTGCCCGGACGAGGGCTTTCGCCCTGTACCCACACCTTTCCAGCCGCAGCTTGACCCAGGTGGACCTGCTTCACCCCAACGTCCAAGGTCATGGTATGGTCATAATTGCGGCTCACCACTTGGAGTTGTGATCCGGGGCGAAGTCCGAGCCCATCAAAATACTCGAGCAGTGAGCGATCTCGCTCATACATGCCGACCACCTTCACTCGCGTTCCGGCAGGCACTTCCGCCAGCAGGATCAGACCCGACTTGCGACGTTCCGCGGCGCCCGTGTTAATCTCGTCCCCCTGTGGGCAGGGGCCTTGCTCGCCCAACTTTTGAATTAACTTCCTCTCGAAGTCATCCGAAACAGCGTGTTCCAGCCGTTCCGCCTCGTCATGGACCTTGTACCATTCCATCCCCAGCATCTCAGTCAGCATGCGCTCGATCAAATAGTGACGTTTGCGAAGCCGATCTGAGATTTGGCGGCCGGCGGCGGTAAGCGAGATCCGCCCGCCGCCTCCAACTCTGACTAGTTTATCCCGTTGCAGACGCCTCAAGGCCAGGGCCACGGCGGGCGGGGTTATTTTCAACCAGCGCGCAATCGTTGCGGCGATCACCGGCTCTTCTTCAGACTCCGCTTCGGCAATGGCTTTCAGGTAATCTTCTTTGGAGATGGTTAGTTTCATTCTCCACCTCTTGGATTTCGTTCTCTTCAGCCTTCCAGCATTTCCCATCATGGCAAGAATCGGGGGAAATGGCAACAGGGGTTTATTCCCGGACCTAAGCCGACAATGCGAAATTTTGTTGACGTGGGGGCGAAAGGTGGTATTAACTATAGCTTATGCATAAATGCAAGCTATGGTGAAGATGCAGCGGGCGGGGTTTTCGGCCCTATAGCAGGCTGATGAAAAAGTCTCCAGCATGTCATCCTGAGGAGTCCCGATCTGATCGGGACGACGAAGGATCTCCGTAGTTGCTTGATTCTGAACTGCCGGGATTCTTCGCTGGCGCTCAGAATGACAGAGTAACAGGCCTTTTCATCAGCCTGTTAGAGCGCCACCGCGCACCACAGCAAGGGAGGTCATGATGAGGTTTGTCCGTCCACATTCCAAGGAGAACAGAGGGCATTGGGGATTGGCCCCGTGGGGCAAGAAGCCGCCATGGTTTGTTGCCCTCTTACTCCTGGCGGTGGTTTTTTCAGGGGTTGGTAGAACGGTGCGGGCGCAAGGCGAGACCACCGGCGCCTTGGCCGGGCAGGTTACTGATTCAAGCAGCGCCCCAGTGGCCGGGGCGGCGGTGACCGTCGCCAGCTCAACCACCGGCCTCCACCGCACGGTCCAAACCGACGAAAGCGGACGCTTCTCATTCCCCGAGCTTAAACCCGGTCCGTACGTTGTGGAGGCGAAGGCGTTGGGCTTCGAAGACCAGACCATCGGCCCTGTATCTGTACCCCTTGGTCAGACGCAGACTGTGAATCTGGTGCTGAAGATTGCCGCCAAGAAAACGGAGGTGGAGGTGCAATCGACGGCGCCACTCATTAACACCGAAAACGCGAACACCACGACGACGCTGGAAGCCGCGGCCATCGCCGATCTTCCCAACCCGGGTTCTGACATGACCTACGTCGCCCAGTTCTCGCCCGGCGCCTTGATCAACACGGCGGGCTCTTCCAATGATTTTGTGGGCGGGCAGAATGGTTACGGGAACGTGGAATTCAATGGACTGCCTGCTCTTTCGAACGCCTTTATCGTGGACGGCCTCGAGACCAACGATCCGATGACCAGCCTGAACAGTGGTTTATCAACCAACCTTGTGCTGGGGCTGAACTCCATTCAGGAGGTCACCGTGAACACGACCTCCTACGCGGTTGACCAGGGCCGTTACGGAGCCTCTCAAATCAACTACGTCACCAAATCCGGCACCAACAAGTTTCACGGCAATCTCTATGAACTGTGGAACGGATCGAGGCTGAACGCAGCCAATTTCTTTACTA
The DNA here is from genome assembly GCA_050012175.1 of Terriglobia bacterium. GTDB lineage: Bacteria > Acidobacteriota > Terriglobia > UBA7540 > UBA7540 > CAVROP01. The sequence continues at coordinate 13,692 of JBEKHR010000012.1, forward strand.
ACGCCAACCCCGGCGGGCACAAGCCTCGCTCCACGGTAAACCATTTCGGGGGTAGCCTGGGCGGCCCGGTGGTCCGCGACAAGCTGTTCTTCTTTGGAGATTTCGAGCAGATGCGGATCGCGCTGCCGATTGTGGATACTATCACCGTGCCCTCCGCGAGTTTCCGGAGCTATGTTCTCGGGCAGTTGCCGCGCGGAGGCGTGGACACCATCACCGGCGTCTCCTATCCCGCAGCGCCGGCCCTCGTGCCTTTCTATCAGAAGATGTTTTCGCTCTATCGGAGCAGCGCAGGCTCGCCCCTGCCAGTGCTCGGGTGTCCTCTAGGGGCGGACGGCAGCGCGGCAAGCGGCAGTCCTCCGAACGGGAATGGCTGCGCCAACCGGCAAGCCGTCTCGATGTCCAGCGCCGACCACGAACAAGTCATCACCGCGCGCCTGGACCACGATCTCGATGCCCATAACATGGTCTGGTACAGGTTTCAATCCGATACAGGGCTTCAGGCAGCTTACACCGACCCCATCAATCCACTGTTCAATGCCATCTCTCCCCAACCGATGTACTCCTTTGCTTCCGGTTATACGCACATCTTCAGCCAGAACATGGTGAACTATTTCAACCCGGCTTTCTCCTGGTACTCGAGTATCTTCCAGCCCACCGACCCCGCCAAGACCTTGGTGGCCCTCCCCATCGTGCTGCAAGGCGTTGGGTCGAACGCGCCGTTCACGCCCCTGGGAGGATTAGACTACAACTGGCCTCAGGGGCGGCGCGTCACACGCTACCAGCTCAATGATACGTTGACCTGGCAGCGCGGGGCGCACCAGATCGAGTTCGGCGTCGGCTCGCGCCGTATGCTGGCAAGCGATTTCGACTTCAGCAACTACGTCACCCCGCTGGCGACCTACACCACGCTGCCTCAATACATCTACGGCATCGCGTCCCTCGCCACCGCGTCGTACCCAGTCTCAGGTGAGCAGCCGTTCAACCTGAGCAACTTGGATCTGTTCGCGCAGGACACCTTCCGCGTGACGAAAAACCTCACCTGGACGTTCGGTTTGCGCGCCGCGTGGAACTCCAACCCCGTCAACCCGCACGCCATGATTGCGCGCCTCGGCTCCTCGTTTGACGCTTCTTCTCACGACGTCAATCAACCTTTGAACGCCGCCCTCAATACGAGCCTCAAAATGTTTTTTCCTTCAACGCCCTTGCTGGCTTGGCAGCCCCGCACTGCGGTTGCGTGGCAGTTCACCCCTAAGATGGTGCTTCGTACTGGCTTCGGCGTCTTCACTGACATTCTTCCGGGGAGCATTGCGGACCTGATTGGGTCGAATTCGCCTTACGTCAACATCTTCCAGGGTGGGCTGCTCGGGCAAGCAGGCGGACTCACGCTCGCTCCCGGGGTGCCGGGGAGCGCAATTGATGCGACCGCGGCTGCCAACCAGGCATTTCTCGCCGGCTTTTCGCAGGGCCAACTTTCCTGTGCTTCCCCCAAGGCAAATCCCCAAGCATGCCTGCCTCCGGCCGCCCTGGTGGCCGTGCCGGACGGAACGCTGAGGATGCCCTATTCCATGCAGTGGAGCTTGGGAGTCGAGCGCCAGTTGGGCAATACAGGAAGTTTGCGCGCGCAATACGTGGGCACTCGAGGAGTTCAGTTGCCTTACCAGGTGCAGGTGAACGGCTACCAGACCGTCTGCCCAGGATGCTTTGCGCCGTTTCCATACAACCAGCCCGAAGACCCGCGCTTTGCCAGCGTCACGCAGTTCACAACCGGCGCGAACAGCCACTACAACGGGCTGCAACTGACGGCACAGAAGCGCATGGGGCACGGGTTGCAGATTGACACCAACTACACGTGGAGCCACTGTCTGGACACGATATCGAACGGAGGTTTCCTGCCCTTCTCTTCCGGAGCCCTGATCTCGCCGTTGCCTGGTGAACTTCGGCGGCAATATGGCAATTGCGATTACGACATCCGGCACAACTTCAACACGTCCTATGTCTACGCACTTCCCGTGCGAGTTCGGAGCAGCCGTTTTCTCGGCGCGCTGGCGAACGGCTGGCAGGTGTCAGGCACCGCTTTCTGGCACAGCGGCGTGCCGTTCAGCGTCCTAAGCGCCCCTTATTCAGCGAACGGCGAGGGTATCATTCAAGGGGGCGGTCCGCAGTTTGCGAGCGTCCGGCCGGGCGTGCCTCTCTACCACCACTCTCCGGTTCCCGGCGTTACCCAGCCCGGAACCCTCCAGTGGCTGAACCCCGACGCCTTTGTGTCGTCAGTTGATCCCAGCACCGGCGCCTGCAACGGTGGAGACACTCCGGAGAATTGCCAGTTCGGCAACCTTGGACGCAACACGCTGCATGGACCGGGGTTCACCTGGAGCGATCTTTATTTAACCAAGAAGTTTTCCATTCATGAGCGGGTCGCGCTCCGCCTCGAAGGTCAATTCTTCAATTTCCTCAACCACCCGAACTTTGCTTTGCCCACTGCAGTGGCCGGAATTCCTGGACAGCCCGGCACACAGACCGGCTTCGGCGCGCTGGTGGCGACAACCTCTCCACCCACAGGGTTGCTGGGTGTGGGTTTGGGAGGCGATAACTCGCCTCGGATGGTCGCACTTCAGCTCCGATTGGAGTTCTGAACCCGAACTCGGAAGCCGACGTCGCGCGGACACGGCGCCTACCCCAAGCATGTCATCCTTCCCCAAAGAATGTCATCCTGAGGAGTCCGCCATTCTTTTAGGCGGACGACGAAGGATCTCCGCAGTTCGCAACGAACATTCACCGGCCGGCCATTCAAAGAAACTGCAGGGATTCTTCGGCCCCCCAAAAGAAGGGGGGCCTCAGAATGACACGGGGCCGGATTCTCCGTGGTGGCATCGAACTAATGCCGGATGATGGGAATCCCTGGCTTACCAGAGAAACGGGATCAACCTGTACCGGACCCTCTGCGTATAGGCGTCGTAGCCTTTCAGCTCTCGCCGCAGGAACCGTTCTTCGAACAGGATGCGCAGAGCCACCGTCGCGATCGGAACGCTTGCCAGCAAAGCAGCGGGATACGATTCCAGCCACAGGGGCATGCCAACCCACAGCAGGGCACTACCCGCATACATCGGATGTCGCACGATGCTGTAGACTCCGGTATCGATTACCGTGTGTTGTCTCTCTTCTTGATGCTTCACCGCTAGCGCCGCGAAGGCGTTCTCCCTAAGGGCGAAGTAGACGACCCACCAACCCGCGATCAGCAGTGTAAGCCCCAACGACGAAACGGGCGTTCCGGGCTTGCCCATCAAGTGAAATCGGAACACGTCCAGGGGGATGAAGACAATCAAGCCGGAGACCGCAGCGATATAGAGGACCACGATGACCTTGTCCGCCATTGGCTGCCCCTTCTGGACAGGTGGCTTAAGTCGTTCTTTGAGCAAGCCCTCGTGGCCCCGTGCCAGGCTAACCATGGCCGCCACTGTGCCTATGAAGACCAAGCCGACGAATAACCAGGCCCGCCACCAATACAAGGTAGCTGCTGGTAAAAACAGCAGAAGGGCGAAAATGGCCACATTGAAGATAACGCTGGCGATCAACTTACGGATGAACATGGGTGCTTTACCGTCGCCGCTGGAAGGATTTCACCGTACAGCCCAACTCTTGTTTGGGCGGCAAGCTATGCACGACCTTCAGCGCGCCGAGCGATACCGAGCAACTGCTTCCGTTGCATCCGGAGGAAAAAAGCGCAGCGGCTGGCTAATGGGGAGCACTGGGCGGCGGCGATGGTTTCAAAGTGTAGTTCCAGGCCGAACCCCCAACCCCCGCTCCGATGTGAACGATGGAAACCCAGCGCTCCAGCTTGTGGTGACCGCTGCGGTGAAAGAGATAAGAGACTCCAATCGAGGCTGCCACGCCTGCCACCTCGATACCAGCAAAAAGCGGCTTGTTATCCACGAGGTTGTTTGTGAGAAGCCATTCGTTAACTCCGCGGTCGCGAAAGTGCCGCGTTGATATGTAGTCGAGACCACGCCCGGCTCCCACCCCCGCGAAAAGCAAGATGTTGTCCTTATCCCAGAATGGATGGCTTCCCTTCACTGCCTGGGAAGAAACAGACGACTGCCGGGTGCTCCTGCCAAGCTTGGCGGCTGCGGCATCCTCTTGGGCTTTCGCGGTGGAGGCCAGTAAGAAAACGCCGATCAGCACGGCAAGAATTATCCGTTGCGCGGATTGCCTCCAGGAATGTAGGGGAGAAACCATTTTCGGGTTTTCCCTTTCCAGTCTCATTGTTCGTTCTCTGCGGCCGCCGTGCACTCCGTGGCGAAACTCTTCGTGGCATACCTACAAATACTTCAACAACTCATCCAGCGTCTTCTGCACACCTACGTAGGGGTCACCGGACCCTTCATATTCAATCGAATATATCCCCTTGAACCCAGCCTCCTTGGAGATCTCGATGCACTTGGGAAAGTCGAACTTGGTCTCGTTCCCGGCGGAGTCAAAATCCAACCCCTTGGCGTGGCAAACCACATGCGCGTAGGGAAAGAGGAGTGCTAGCCCTCTCTCCCGCGTGTCCTCGTCCGGAAAGTTGCCGAAATCGGGGAGTGCACCCACCACTTCCGTGCCTGCCCGTTTGAAAAGTCTCACCAACTCCTCCGGATGTTCCGAGCCCACGCCGCCGTGGTTCTCAATAATCACATGCACGCCCTTGGGTCTGCCATAAGCGGCCAGGCGCTTGTAAGACTCGAGGGTCGGCGACAGGTCTTCCGGATTTATCTTGCCGGGATCGCACCGAACGGACTTGGAGCCGACCGCAAGCGCGACATCGATCCATGTTTTTGCGCCATCCACCGCCGCATCGCGCACTTCTTTGTCCGGATCGGAAAGCCCGCCGCCCGTCCATAGCTCTTTAATGTCGACCGGCATGTTCACGACGTGCGAGTAGGCTCTCACCAAGCGGCTCTTGAGTTCCTGGAGGTAAGCCTTTTCGGTGGAAGCGAAGTGGGGGGCGCAAAACTCCAGGTTGTGAACCTTGTAGCGGTCCGCAATCATCTCCGGGAAGTCGAGCAAGGCGAGCATATTCCCCGCCAGGGCGAAATCCTTCTCGCGCGTGGCTTGAAAATAGTTATGCAAACTCCAGGTGGAAATGGAAACGCGATTCCGTTTGTCTGACCTGTCGACACTGGCAGGGTGGCGTTTCGTCTTTCCCCAGAGCTCGCTGCCCAGAGCCAACGCGCCGGCGCCTCCGGCAATACGGGTGAAAAAATCTCGACGAATCATTCTTCCTCCTCTCGAGAGACCAAACCAACAGGGTGCTGAAAAAAGCCATTCTCGCGTCATCCTGAGCGTTCATGGCTGAAAATGGCTCGCCGCGATGTCAGAGCATCGGCGCAAGACACAAACCGCCGTCTTATTGAAAACACAGGAGTTCCGCTCCGATGTTCGGGAGAGGAGTGGCGAGCGACCTAAGATCAGTGACCCGCCGTGGCGGAACGACTTCGCTCACAATGACATGCTAACACCCTTTTTCAGCGTCCCGCTAAACTATTAGAGAGAACCGTGGAGAGCTCATCCCTGCACATCCGGGATGGGGACAGCAGCAGTCGGCGCGACAGTTGCAGGCCCGTTGGGATTGGCATGGGCTTGACGGAACTTGGCAGTGCCAGCGGTGCTTATCCCTCCTTCAGCACTTGGAAAGGTTGGGACGGATATGATCCAAGCACAGGGGTTGGGGGGGGGCTTACAGAAGCCCTAATTATTTCATTGACATCGCAGAGAGCTAGATTAGAATATTCTTAGATTTCAAACGTGGGCTTGGTCGTTAGGTAGGGGCGACCGGCCACGGCGTTCATGGATTCCTCTGCGCCCATCGAGTTGGCGCCAGCCGTGGGTTTCTCTTAACGAACTCGCAGAGGGACTGGCGAAGAGAGCTGCGGTGTGCTCTCCATTGGAGAATGGCTGCGATGGGTTCCCTTCCTTTCCACCTCTTCCAAGTCCCGGCGCTCCCGTGCCTGGCAATTATCCTCTTGCTCGTCTTGTTTCTGGAGCACCGTCGGCAGCGCGTTCAGCGCGAGAAGAACGCTGATTTGCAGTGGTTTTCGGAGCTCCATCTTTTCGACAGAGCTCTGGCCGAAAGTCCTGATCCGAAGCAGATGGCCGACTTGACCATGCAGCGGACCACTGAAATGTTGGGGAGCGCGGACTCCTACATTTTAGTTCAAACCACCGGGTCGGACGCGATTAGCCATGTCTGCGCCCAAGGACTCAACGCGCGAACTGTCGAGCGGCTGTCCAACGAGCCCTTGCGTACTTACCTGGCCGCGTGCGGAGAAAGGTGGGGGAATCTACTGGTTGTCCCCAACCTGTCTTTTCCTCCTCTGGAAGTTGCCTGGCAACGCGACGCGCTTTTCCAAGAACTTCGAGAGGTTTGCGCAGGGGATGGGTTGCGGACTCTGCTGCTGGTTGGATTGCAGGTCCGCGACAGCTCATATGGTGTAATGCTGATGGGAAGCCGCAAGCCGAGAATCTTCCGCCCGATCGAACTGCGCTTGCTCCTGGCTATTGGCAGCCAACTTGGCGTGGCAATGGAGAATTGGTCGTTGCACAGGGCGGCAGAACGACACGACCAGGAACTCAGGATACTGCACCGTGTGAGTGATTTGTTGCGCGGCACCTTTGATCTCGAATCACAGGTGGAGATCCTCCGCGAGGAGCTGAAAGGGGTGCTCGGTACAACCAACTTTTCCCTGTCTTTGCAGGAGTCGCCGGAAGGGCCTCTCAAGACCGTCGTGCCCTTCGAAACCGCCGATGGCGAGGACACGCCTGGAGCAGCGGAGGTTGATGGACTGGCGGAGTTCGTCTGCCAGGGACGCAGCCCGCTGCTGCTGAACCAGGAGCTTCCGGCTGCCGCACGCCGCCTGGGGATCAAACCTGTGGATGGCCGGCTGCGCACCTGGTGCGGAGTGCCCATTCATTTCTCGGACGGCGCCCTGGGTGTGCTGGCAGCCGGGGACTTCGAGCGCGAAAACACCATTAATCAGGAACAGTTTGAGCTGATACAGGTTCTTGCCGACGAGGCCGCGAGTGCGATCGAGAGCGCCCGGCTTTTCCAAAAGGAGCGACGACGCTCAAGCCATTTGGCGCTCCTGAATGAATTGGCACAGAAAGCAGCTTCGGTCCTCAATCCGAATCAGCTTCTTGACAGTATTTGTGGGGACGTCCGGAGCGCCTTCGATCGCGACTTGGCGCGGATTGAAGTGGTGGACCTTCAAAAAAACGAGCTTGTCGTGGAGGCTCAGGCGGGTTACGGAGCGGAACTTCTGGGCCGCCGAGCCCGATGCGGCGAAGGGCTTTCTGGCACGGCCGCCATGAGCCGTGAGCCCGCCCTGGCAAATTCAGTGCTGCGCGACCCTCGATACGTTGCGTTGCACCCGGGCGTTCGGTCTGCCCTCAGCCTTCCCTTGTGGTATCGCGATGATCTGCTGGGTGTCTTGAGTTTGGAAAGCTTTCGGGAGAATAGCTTTTCTCAACAGGACGTGCTGACCTTGCAGTCACTGGCAGACCAGCTTGCCATTGCCCTCCACAATGCTCGTGCCTACCAGTCGGCGCTGGACCAAGCCATCACCGACGGTCTGACAGGTCTCAAGACCCATCGCTACTTCATGGAGGCGCTGGACGGGGAATGGCGCCTGTCAACCCGCACCGGCCGGCCGTTCTCCGTGATCATGATGGACCTCGACGGCTTTAAGCGGGTCAATGACCTCGGGGGCCACTTGGAAGGCGATAAAGTGCTGGCGGCTGTGGCCACCCTGCTCGATGCCCGATCAAGGCAATCCAATGTGGTGGCGAGGTATGGGGGGGATGAGTTCGCCCTACTAATGCCTGAGACAAACACGGAACAAGCAGAAATTCTGGCCGAGAGGCTGCGTGCCGCCCTGGAGGCGGACCACTTCCTGCGCGCCCACGGGGTGACTGCCAGTTTTGGGATCGCCACCTTCCCGGACCACGGCCCAACCCAAGGGGAGATTCTCAGGGTTGCGGATTCCGGAATGTATCTTGCCAAACACCATAGCGGAAACTGCGTGAAGCTGGCGGAGCTGAGCCCCAAGCTAGGGGAAGTGGAAGCGTATCTGGGAGTGGCGATGAAACGGATGATTTCCGCGGACCCCGGCGCCTTCAGCCAGTACCAGCACAGGTTCGAGCGGATGCTGCGGGAACCCGCAGGCGAGTCGCCTTCGCTTCTGGACATGATCACTTGCCTCGCTTACGCGGTTGAAGCCAAAGACCCTTACACAAGGGACCATTCCAAGGGGGTTTCCAGGTATGCAGCCCAGATCGCAATGCAGATGCGATTTTCCGAGGCAGAAATCGAAGATATCCGTCTGGCGGGCATCGTTCACGATGTCGGTAAGATTCATGTGCCTGACCCCGTGCTCATCAAGCCCACGCTCCTGACGGCGCAAGAGTACGAGATCATGAAAAGCCATGCAGCCTGGGGCGCGAAGATAGTGGAACCTTTGAAACGGATAGCCATCGAGCGCATCGTGCGCCACCACCATGAGGCCTTCGACGGGCAGGGTTATCCCGACTGCTTAAGAGGGGAGCAAATTCCTCTCGGCGCCCGCATTATGACAGTAGCCGATGCCTTCGAAGCTATGGTTTCCGCCCGTGCCTATAGGAAGGCCCGCCCCGTGGAAGAGGCCCTGGCTGAATTGCAGCGCTGCCGAGGCACGCAATTCGATCCCTTGGTGGTGGATGCTTTCCTCCGGTCAATCCAGTCCCTTGGTGGGCAGCAAAGGTCCGAACCCGTCGTGCGCTTGGTGATTTGAAGCACGGCGTGCTCGGGGCCGGGAAACGGTCCTACCCCGCCGGGACCGCCTTGCTAAAAACATCGGGCGTGGGTAGTGCGCCAGTTGGGTCTTCCAGCCGCGCAGGGCCGAAACTCCCTCGAAATCAACCTAGCCTACTACATGAGCGCCCCTTCCCTTGTGGCGTCGCGGGTTTCAGTATCACCCTCAAAGTTGTTCCGGTACACCAGGTCGGTTGTTCCACAATCACGGCAGGGTGTTGAGCGGGTGAGAATACCTCCGAGTAGCATGAGGTTGCCCCCGGGGATGGGCCCTTCGTCAACGCTGGAGGAGAGACTGCGCCGGCTGCGAAAAGGCCAGCGTATTTGCGAAAGGAAATGCTAAGGTGTGCCTGCGGGTCCTTGCGGTTCCTTGGGCGCGTGATCCGCAAGAATCCGGCCCAGTCTGGAGCGAAAGGCACTAAGGGCTTCCTCGATAATCTTTTGCTGTTTCTCTACCAGGGGGTCGAGGGCAGGGCGGAGAGGGTCTCTGGATGCCCGGAGAGACTGAAAAGGGGAATGCCTGGACTCCTCGCGGGCCACCCCCTTGGATTGGCTAGCGTTGGCTTCCACACCCTCAAACAGTCGAGCGGCCTGGTGCAGACGACTCTGGAGCAAGCCTTTGAGAGCTTCCGCGTCACTGCGCTGCCGCTCCTGCGCGGCCATGGTCAATCCTTCGAGCTGCTTCTGGAAAACCTCCAGCACGTGGCTCAAATGCGCTTCCAGGTGCGTCTTGGCTTGCTCCTCCCATTCTTTTGCCACCAGGGCGGCCATCCCAACGCCTTTGTAGAGCCGGTCCGGGAGTTCCTGGAGGGCTTGCTCGGCCCTGCTCCTGACCTCGGCCGTCACCCGGGCGGCGGATTCGTCGGCGGTCAAGTGGACTTGTGTGCGCAGGGATTCCAGGAGACCCTGCAAGCTGGTTTGGATTTCCTTTTCCATCTCCTTGGTTTGCTGCGCCTGCATTTCCAGCAGCGTTGTGTGCAGTCGCTCGCGGAAGGACGCTAAGTTCACCCCAGCTTCACTTTCCAGCGAAGTCAGAGTCGATTCGCGGGCCGCCGCCAACTGCCTCTGTGTCTCATCAACGCACTGTTGTTGAGCGGATCGGAGTCCCTCTTTCAGCAGCTCCAGAGCATCTTCGGCTTGCTTGTTAAAGTCTCTGGCCACTAATTCCAGCGCCCCTTCGACGGCACCTTCGAGCTTTTCCGATATGTCCCCGCTAGCTTTCTCCGAAAACTCGCGGGCAGTGGATTCCACTTCGGATTGCAATTGGGCGGCGAGCGCCTGTGTTTCGGCGCGAAACTTCTCGAGCACTGATGCGGATTCGTCGGCTAACCGTGGGAGGCACTCTTCCGCCGCCTTCTTCAAACTGAGTTCAAGGGTCTGGTAGGCTTCCTGCAGTTTCGAGACGGCTTCGTCGCCGGCGCGATTCAATGAATCCACGGCAGAGTCCACGCAAACGGAAATTACCTGGGCTGCCGTCCCGGATTCTTCCTTATAAATCTTCCTGGCCTGGATTCCGGCGTTAAGAATCTCTGCCTGAGTTTCCTGTCGCATTCTTTCGAGGTTGCGTTGGGTGGAATCCTCGCTGCTCCTGCGGACGGGCTCGATTTGCGCCTTGAATTCTTCGAGCTGCTCGCGGGCAACCTGCTCTGCCGATCGGTCGATTTGGGCGCTCAGTGAGGGTGAAACCTCCTCCATAAGTTTCCGCATGTGCACATCCACCACGGCTGTCGCGTCCTTCACCAATCCATCGAGTTCAGCCTTGGCCTGTTCTGCCGCACCTTTGCACTGAGCTTGAAACTCGAGGGCCGCCGCGGAGAGGCTCTCCTGAGCCAGCGGTGAAAGACGATCGCCCATTTCCTTGGCGATATTTTCGACTATGCCGGCGGCCTCAGCCTGCAAACGCTGCTGCGTTTCACCAGCCAAACGCGTGGATGCTGACCCCAGCCTTCGCTCCACTTCCTGGTCCAGCCGGGCGAGCACAAATTGGAGCTGCTTGTCACTCGCCTCTTCGACTTTCTTTGCTATTTGTTCAGCTTCAAATGTCCCGTCGCGCTGCGCCTCGCGGGCTTTCAACTCGATTTGCGCCTTGAATTCTTCGAGCTGCTCGCGGGCAACCTGCTCTGCTGATCGCTCGATTTGGGCGCTCAGTGAGGGTGAAACCTCCTCCATAAGTTTCCGCATGTGCACATCCACCACGGCTGTCGCGTCCTTCACCAATCCATCGAGTTCAGCCTTGGCCTGTTCTGCCGCACCTTTGCACTGAGCTTGAAACTCGAGGGCCGCCGCGGAGAGGCTCTCCTGAGCCAGCGGTGAAAGACGATCGCCCATTTCCTTGGCGATATTTTCGACTATGCCGGCGGCCTCAGCCTGCAAACGCTGCTGCGTTTCACCGGCCAAACGCGTGGATGCTGACCCCAGCCTTCGCTCTACTTCCTGGTCCAGCCGGGCGAGCACAGATTGGAGCTGCTTGTCACTCGCCTCTTCGACTTTCTTTGCCACTTGTTCAGCTTCAAATGTCCCGTCGCGCTGCGCCTCGCGGGCTTTCAAAAGGAGATTCTCCACTTCCCCCCGCGCCGACTGCACGCGATCCGTAAGGAGGCTCAATTCCTGCCTGAGCGACTGTGCCTCGCCTATCTTTTCTTGCAGGGCCTTGAGGGCAAGCGGGTCCGGGGCTTGCGGATGCCCGGCGGGCGCTTCCGGAACTCCCATGGCGTCCTGTCTATGCGCTGCCGGTTGAGCCGGCGGGGCGTTGGCTTCCCCGGCGAAACGAGACAAAGCATTTACAGCCATGTTGAATTGACTGAGTCCTCCGGTGTGCTCTCCCACGTCCGCCGGCGATCCTCGTGGCGCGAGATGCGCCGTTTCGACCACTCTGCCTCTCTCAGCGGTTGGCGCGGGCGTCTTCGGAGCTTGCGGCGGGGCCTGCGGGGTCGGGCTCTTCTGGTCCCCCGGGACGATCTGCCGCTCCTTCTGCCAATCCTCGGGCGGGAGCTTGACTCCCCAGAGGTTCTGCGCTTCCAGCAGTTCAACGCAGACTTCGTAGGGGTCCTCAGCAAAGCGCTTCTCACAAACCCTTTTGACCCGGGCCTTGGCGGTCCGGCCCAGCAGTGGATTCTCGATAACAATCTGGTCGTCGTCGGCTAGCTGATGGAAAGTGGCGATCCTGCCACCGTGCTTGTTAACGCAAATCGTCCAGGTGTTCTCTTTGAAGGCCTGCCCGGCCGCGTCTGTTCCGCGCACTGTTACGGGAATTATGATCGAAAGGCGGGCGCTGCGACGCCCAACCACACCGGGAATATCGGATTCGTCAGGACTCGGTTCCATATGCACTTACGGGCAATGTTAGTGGATTAACATGGGCAAGTCAACGGACCTGCGATGGTACGGAAGTACCGCGACCATCGGTGCCCCGGGTGACTCTCAAAGGGTTCGCCACCACTGCACAAAACTCTTGGGTACTTGGGGACTTCCACGGCGGCATGCGCCAGAGTTGTGACCGATTCGCTTTTTTGCCGCGTCATCCTGGGCGCTGGATCTCCCTGCCATCACGCAAAGCGGGTTGGCCGATAAGCTTCGAGGGAGAGAGAGGTGGAGCGGGCGAGAACCAGCTCGGAGATTTGCTGAGCTGTGACGGGAGCCAAAAGGATGCCGTGGCGAAAGTGACCAGTGGCCAGGATAAGATTTTGCAGCTTGCTGTAGCCCAGAACCGGCAGATGATCTGCCGTGTCGGGCCGCAGCCCCGCCCAGGCACGGCGGAAAGAGCAGTCCTTCAGGAAAGGCGCGAACCTCATTGCCCCGTTGAGGATGGATTGTAATCCCTCGGCCATGACCGCTTTTTCGAACCCGGCATATTCCACCGTGGTGCCCACCACGACCCGGCGGGGAGAGCGGGGCACCAGGTAGTGGATTCCGGCACGAACCACATAGGGGAGTTCATGGGGCGATTCGAATTCCATCATTTGGCCGCGACAAGGTTGCATGGGGAGCGCAAGCCCGACCTGGGCGGCAAGTCCTTCCGACCAGCAGCCCGCCGCAAGCACGAAGCACCCTGCTGAAAAGAGTGTTGTTTCGCCGCCGGCATGGCCGGAGTTGGCGTGAATTGCTTCCACACGGTTCTCGCGGACGTTCAATTCCTCCGCTGGGCAGTGGGCGTAGAATCTCACGCCCAGGCGTTGGGCGGCTTCGATCACGGCCCGCGTTAACTTCTCGTTGTCCACCCAGTAGTCCTCAGAAATGCCGAGGGCAAGCCGGATCTCACTCGAAAGCCCCGGCATCTTGTGCTGAAGGCTGGCCGGAGTGAGCCTTTCCAGTGGCAGGCCCGCGCGCGTCTGGGTCCAGAAGAGCTTTTCAAGTTCTGCGACCTGCTTTTCCTCAACCGCGACCAGCAGGCTACCTTCGCGACGAAAGCCTACCTCCTGCCCGCTCAGTTCCTCAATCTCCGAAACGAAGCCCGGAAACAGAGCATGGCTTGCGGCGCACAAGGCGAAGAATGCGTCGGGCTCAGGGGTTTCCCCCTGGGGAGCGATCATTCCCGCTGCCGCGCTGCTGGCTTCAGCCCCGGGCTCGCCGCGATCGAAAACCAACACCCGGAGCTTTGCTTGCGCCAAGCGCAGTGCGATTGAAGAGCCGATCAAGCCACCACCGATTACGATCACGTCTGCGGTGCGCGAATTGTCCAAGGTGATAGCCATCCCTGCAAGTGTACCAGCGGGATGGTTGGTTGGCTACCCTTGTGGGACCGGGGCGAGGCGTGTGGCGCCCGTGTGATTGAGGGAGCGCCCGGGCGAAACGTGCTCCCCGGCGAAGAGCCCGCGGGGACTATGGCATAATAGGAGCTTTGGCGCAGCGGCAGTTGCGCACGCCCCAGGGAGCGCTAATTGACCTGTCCTATTTGTAGTAAGCGCAAGGTGAAGAGGTTTTGCCCCGCAAGAGGAGAAAACATCTGCTCGGTTTGTTGTGGAACCGAACGCGAAGTGAGCATCGACTGTCCCTCGGACTGTCCCCACCTCGTGGCCAGCCGCGAGTACGATGAGGGGCGCCGCCAGGTCGATTGGGAGAAGATTCCCTTTCCTGATGCCAGGATTCCATTTGAGTTTGCCCAAAGCCACAGCATGCTCCTGATCGCGTTGATCTCTTCCATCTGGGAATATGCCCGGGGCCATCGCCAGGTGGTAGACACGGACGCGATTGCGGCGCTCCAGGCGCTGGCTGAGACTTACCGTACGCTTTCGAGCGGCCTCTATTACGAAAAGCCTCCCGATTATCTCTACCGGCGGGAACTCTACCAAGTGCTCAAGGCGGCCCTGGAAGAATTCAAGGAAGCCGAAACTCAAAGGCTTGGTTTGATCACCACACGCGACAGCGAAATCCGGGATGCGCTGACCTTCCTCACCCAACTCGGCGCCACGCGCGAGAACGGCCGTCCAAAGGGCCGCGCCTTCCTTGACCTGATTCGGACCCAGCTTGGTCCCGAAGCATCCGCCAAACCCGCTTCAAATATCGTGCTGCTGCCGTAATGATCAAGGTAGCGCAGGTTCCACTCTCCGGACCTGCGGTCCTTAGGAATTGGACCATTGATTCAATGAATCATGGATTCAATTGCGAAAAACTGCCGTTACGCACTGCGCCAAGTGCAGGCCGAAGCTTGCACCTGGCGCCTTGCCTTTACTGTTCGCTAGGTGTTTTTGCCGCCGGCGCGTTGTTAGTAGAGGGCCTGCCACTCTTGATCGTGTAATTGGGCGGCACCTGGAAGAGTGCCGGGTCGGGCTCGGAGCGGACGATATTCGTCAACTGGAACGTCGTTTCGCCAAACTGCGGATTGACTTGCTTGCGCATCACGTCGGTTTGTAGCTCCGGCGAGTACCAGCGCTCGGTGACACTCGCGATGGGGGCCTGGTTACCGACCTGCCCGGCGGGAATGGTGCGCGTGATGCGTGTCCCTTGCGCCGTCACTCCTCCGATCACTTGCGTGCCGAGCGACTCGGTTTCGATGTTGGGGTTCTCAGGCCTTTGCTGTGCTGTTTCAGCCCGCCTCCAAGCTCCCGCGTGCGCTCGAAACGGCATCTCGCGCGCTTCCTGCGTATCGGGGTTCAGCGTGTGGATGAATCCGCTGACAGGATCGGTAATCGAGATTACCTTGCGCGGAGTCCCTTGCGTTGCCCAGGGGCCGATGGCGCCGATTTCCTGCTCGCGCCGCGTCCGTCCCTGGCTGTCGCGGTACACGTTCGCAGTGGTCGTGGTATGAATGGTGTTCCCACCTGCCAGGGCCTGGGTGCGCTCGGTGACCGCTTGCGCGGAGTAAGGCGCACCCGTCACGACTTTGCCTCCAGAGAAGGGCTCTGCACCTGCAAAGCGCGCCCTTCCGAACCTGCCATTGGGGGGTGGCGGGTTTTGTGCCCTGGCGTTCGGCAAGACGGCCGCAGCCAGAAACATCCAGCACACGCCCACCGCCCAAATCATCGTAATTCTTGAGTTCCTCTGATTCACTTTCATCGTCTCCTCCATGATTCGTCCGGTAGGTAGTAGGTCGTAGGTGGTAGGTGGGGGAAACACCAGCCAATGTCTGCTGCCTTATACCACCTACTACCTACCGTTTAATTCACCAACCGTATCGCCAATGGAACTCCATCGCTTCCCAGGGCGACGTCAGCCTGGACAGGCTCTTCCGTAGCATCATCGTTGTCCATTGGAAGCCCAAACGCCAGAAGCGCCTCGGCAGGAAGCGACACGCGGACGAGCATTGCCTCAGCCATGCATTCAGAGTCGTCACAAGTCCCCAGGGGAATGAAATCCGTTGTCACCTCGCTCGCAGATTCGTCCAGCGCAGCTCTCTCCGAGCGCCCGTGGGGAACAGCCTGCGCCGCTGAACGTTGTTGGGGATGGTCGAGACCCGAACCCTGGAGTTCTCGGTTTGTCGAACTTCGCGGGCCCGGCTCAGCGGTCCGTCGTGTCGCGACTTGCGATTGGGCCCCCTGGCTTTGGGCCTTCACTTGCCGTTCGCTTTGCCCAGGCACGGAGGGCTGCCCTTGTTTGGCCGGTGAGGGTTCGGACGATGCCAGCGGCGGGTTGCTCGCGACCTGGGGTTGGGGGACGCTCGAGCGTGGATGAACGAGCGACGTCCGCAAAACCACTACCCACGCTGCGGCTACGGTGGCGGCAAATACCAATCCCCAGCTCAGCCGGCGCCAGAGTCGCTTCCCAGCGAGCCCAAAACGTGGGGCGCCCTCCCGCAAAGTTCTTTCGCGAAAAGCCTGGACCAATGCTTCTTCAACGCGGGCAGGCGCGCGCTGGACATCAAGGGTCCTCGCGAACGCTTGCAGGCTTTCCGTCAGCTTGGTCTCTTCGTCGAGGCGCAGGGCGCACCATAGACAACGGCCGGCGTGCTCCAAAGCCTCGAGTTGCTTTGTCTTGTCAGCCGCTCGCCGGCTCACAATCTCGTGAATCATGCTTTCGAAATCTTTGCAGTTCATGCCAGACACCTGCTTGGATCGATGGCCTTATTTCCGGCTTCGACCTTCTTCCCACCCGCCAGCTTCTGGATGAGCAAGGCGCGCCCGCGGTGCAAACGCGAGCGCACCGTGCCCACGGAACATCCCAAGACCGACGCAGCATCCTCGTAACTCATTTCATTCAAGTCGCACACAACCACAGCTTCGCGGTAGTGCTCGGGCAGGCTCAAGATCGCTTGTTGCACCAAATGGATCGATTCCCGGCGGCTCATCTCGGAGTGCGGGTTCTCGGGAGAAAGAGGGGTGAGATCTCCCCAATCCCTCGACCCGACCCGCGCCGGCGGGATCGAGACATACGTCTGGTCGCGCTTGATAAGGCGCAGCGCGTGATGGCGCGCCATTCCCAGGAGATATGCGCCGAGCGAACCGCGCGAGGGGTCGTAGCCTCGGCTGTCTCGAATCAGCGCCATGAACACTTCCTGGGTGACGTCCTCGGCGAGAGGGGCGGAGCCGCTCATCTCCAGCACAAAGCGGTAAATGCCTCCCTGACGGCGCCGATACAATGTTGCAAAGGCGTCTTCGTCCCCACCCTGCATCATCCTCAGCAACTGCTCGTCTCGAATCTCAGTGAGTCCGGCCATCGTTCGTTGCTTTCATCAGGTATTCCGTTTCGAGCTCCCAAAAGTTCCACAAAATGTTCGGAATGTGGACCTGCACCACCCCTTACGAACAGTGTCTGGCTCCGAAATCGGAAGGGCAGGGCTTCAGCCCCGCCGCTAGAATTTGGCCTTTTGGGGTCGCTCTTTCGCTTCGTTTGAGTTTTTTTGCATACTCTTGGCACATTTTTCGGCCCCTTTTGCACGCCTTTTGGGTTCGTTTTTTGGGCACTTTTGTTGATTCTAAAGGACTTCTTAGGTTCGTTCCGTTAGATTTAACATCTTTTGTGATCTTCCTGCGCGTCTCTGGAACATTTGCCGCGGCCTTGCTGGAGCACTCTGTCCCCGGAATTGGCATCGGCCCGACCAGCCGAGGATCTTCGGGAATGAAAATCAGTCCTACCTCCCTGGCTTCGCAGGGCCGGTGAGGGCTGTAACCTCGCAAGCTCCGGACGGCCTCTTCGTGAAGGTCCATATTCGTAGCCTACCTTAGGGCCGCGCGTTTGTCAAGACCTCCCCTCCCCCTGGTTGACGAGCACGATGAGGTATATGGGGCGAGTTTCTAATGCCTGGAGACCGCAGAGCTTCGCTCTGCGCCAGCCAGTTTCGTATCCAGCCTCCTGTAAGTTGCGAAGCAAGCCTGGCGCCTCGACCTGTTGGGGCGGCTATTGAAAAGCAGTAGACAGTTGGCAGAAAACGGCGCTATACTATCGGTATTCCACGCACACACGCCTAAAAGGAGGCCATATGCGCTTAAAGACTCTTTTATCATTTCTAGTTGTTTTCGCGCTGGCCGCGGTGGCTAGCGCGCAGACCAAGATTTCCGGCACGCTCCAGTGCAGCAAACCGGACCAACAGCACGCGATCGAGGTTGGAGACCGACCCAACCATTCTTTCGTGATCAGTCAGACCAAGTGTACTTGGACCAACCCCCCCGAAATTGCGGGAGTTCAAAGCAAGGAGCACGTCGTTACACAATTCTACGAAGTCAGCGGCAATCGCTCGCACGGCCAGGAGTATGCTGTGGGCACGATGACTAACGGAGACAAGTATTACGGCCGTGTCCAGGGCTCAGCCACCCTAAAGGACGGGGTGCCCGAGAGCATAGAAGGCAAATGGAGCTTCGCCGGCGGTACGGGCAAGCTCAAGGGCCTGAAGGGAACGGGCACCTACAAGGGTAAGGGTGCCCCTGATGGTACGTCGAATGTGGAGGTCGAAGGCGAATACGAACTCCCCAAATAAACCAGCCTTGGGGAGGCGGGGGACGTCACGCGGCAACTGATCCTCTGCCTCCCCGCGTATTTTCCCCCACGTCTGGGACCTGGAAGAGGCGGGCGCCTCGCCAGTAACATTTAACATGACTCGATGCGCCCCCTAGACCAGACCCGAAAACGGCGCTATACTATCGGCATTCCAAGCAGACACGCCTAAAAGGAGGCCATATGCGCTTAAAGACTCTTTTATCATTTCTAGTTGTTTTCGCGCTGGCCGCGGTGGCTAGCGCACAGACCAAGGTTTCCGGCACGGCGCAGTGCGGCAAACCGGACCAACAGCAGGCGATCGAGGTTGGAGACCGACCCAACCATTCTTTTGTGATCAGTCAGATGAAGTGCACTTGGACCAAATCCGTCGAAATTGCGGGACTTCAAAGCAAGGAGGAGGTCGATACACTCTTCAGTGAAGTCAGCGGCAATCGCTCGCGCGACCAGGGGTATGCTGTGGGCACGATGACTAACGGAGACAAGTATTACGGCCGTGTCCAGGGCTCAGCCACCCTAAAGGACGGGGTGCCCGAGAGCGCCGAAGGCAAATGGAGCTTCGCCGGCGGTACGGGCAAGCTCAAGGGCCTGAAGGGAAAGGGCACCTTCAAGTCCAAGGGTGCCCCGGATGGTACGTCGACTTATGAGATCGAAGGGGAATACGAACTCCCCAAATAAAACAGCCGTGGGGAGACGGGGGACATCACGCGGCAACTGATGGGTGTGCGACATAAGAGCGGGAGTCCTGCCGCTGGTGCATGACATATTTGTGAAAGCTTACGGCGGCAGCAGCAGAGTGGTCCGGGGAGCCCGCCTAGCGGGCGATAGAACTTAGCCCAGGGCGCAAGCCCTGGGAACCAGGCCCAAGCGCCGGTCAAGCTCCGGAAGGGGCGGCAGAACCGGGGAGAGTTCCCGCGTCGAAACCTTTTCTTTCGCCCCGCTGGGGCTCCCGCGAACAAGAGGGCTTTCTGCACCCAGGGCTGGCGCCCTGGGCTATCCCGCAGGGCGGGATCGGCCCTCCGGGCCTTTGCCCTTGCGTACCAGTACGTTCAGAAGCGTGCACCCGTAACTGATCCTCTTCCTCCCCACGTATTTGCCCCCACGTGTGGGACGTGCAAGCGGGGGGCGCCTCGCCAACTGGAATCCCCCGCAATCGCACACAATTGGCCTGCTTTGGTCTTCTCGTCCCGACGCAAAGGTTTTGAAGCTCTCATTCTGGGCGCAGACTCCATGAACTCTCGGGTCGCGATTGTGCGCGAGAGTGCGCGAAGTGCTTTGGAGTGCGGTAGCTTGCTACCGCTTTCTCCCCCTCGCCGGGACCAGCTTGCTGGCCGTGCGGCGGTGTGCCCCGTGTGGGCAGGTGAGGCCGCGAGCAAGCTCGCCGGATCAAAGCGGCAGCAAGCTGCCGCACTCCATAGCGCCAGCGACGCAGGGCTGTTCCACAATCGTTGCACCATCCCTCAGTGTGATCGTTTTACCGGAAATCGCCGGCACGCGCTTTTCGGCGCGTCTGCGATTTGCCAAAGGGGGCGGTCGCCGGTTGGCACAAGCCCTGTACCGGCGATCGAAATCGTCGCCCGTTCGGCTCCCCGCACGCTACGCTGACTGCAAACCTGCCGCCGCGGGTCTGCGCCACTGGCGATTTTTGGTGTCAGTACTACCCAATTGGCCGAACATTCGTATGGCAATCGCCGAAGGATGAAGTTGACGTCACACGCCCAGTTTCTCTATTAATGGGGCACCGCACATTCTGGTCGTGAAGAAAGGGCGACATTAGTCCGCGCTACTATCAGGCCTGCTATTTGCTGAGTCCTAGCCACTTCGCCCATACACTTGCAGCTTTTGACGGTACCGCCAGAGCAAGCATTCTCCGTGCGCGAGTTATAGCTACATATACTATTCGCAGTTCCTCATTCCCGGCGATGTCTTTGCCAAGGAGGTTGACATAGAATGGACCCTGGCCTGCTTTCTTCTTGAGAGCGAGCATTACAGCATCGAGAGTCTCCCCCTTGACCGCGTGAACGGTCTTATAAACGGCCTCGTTTTCCTGCGGGAGGAGATCCGACTGTGCAAACGCGCCGGCCAACTTAAGGTCCTGGTATCGGCATTTTTGAGAATTTCGCTTGACACCCACCCTGAGTTCCGGGAACCTGGAATTCTTCAGAATGTCGTTAGCCTCGTTTGCCCAGTCGCCTGCGGCCCGACCCGACGTCCAAGGCAAAGAGCACAACAATTCAAAAACGTCGCCACGCCAGTCAGCAAGTTTTCCGGATTCATACAACTTCCAGAGTTCCATAGGGTCAAAGGTGTCCCTGGCGCTCCGCGCTTGCAGGATGGCTCGTTCTAGACTCCGGAAGGCTAGGGCGTACTGTCCGTTCTCGTAAAGGAACCTGGAGCGCGCAACTCTCTCCGAGATCAAATCGCCCCAGAGTGAAACTGATTTGTCATCTGCGGACCCCGGTTTGATAGCGTTCAGTAGTTCCTTGCTGCGGCTCAGAACGGCAACGCCGGAAGGCGGAATACCCAGTCCCTTGCAGTGCTCAATGTAGAAATCAGCCAAACACGGAAGCTTGTCTTCCCTCTCCCACTCTAGAACCAAAGGGGCAAAACTGACGTCCGCCACTTCAGGATTCACTGCCCTCATGCGCGTGGTTGAAGATGCAAAGTGCGAGGCGCAGTCACAGATCCGTTGCGAACTTCTCCAGTTCTCTGTTAGTCCGGTTCTCCCTTTACCCCAAGCCTCGCATTTTTCCAGGAATAGGTGGGGTTCAGCATCTCTCCATTCATAGATTGCTTGGTCGGGGTCACCTATTAGCATCAAATCCTGTAGTCCGCCCTCGACAAGACGTTCAAGAATGCGCATCTGGATGGCTGAAGTGTCCTGGGCCTCGTCAACCATGATGACGGGGAATCTGAGCGCCAGCGCCGCGGCTATAAGGGGATATTCCAGTAACACTCTCAGCGCGAAGTAGTTTGAATCAGGCTGCGTTGCGTAGCCGAGCTTGCTGAACGTTCGCTTGTTATTAACGCACGGATGCTGAGGGTTGAACTGGCATGATTCGCCCATCGCCTGGTGCCGCATCCGAATCAGCTTGCCATCGGCATCATATGAGAATTCGTTCAGCTGACAGCCCTTTTGATTGCATACAGGCGACCTCCACCACATCCACCTGCCTATAGGCTCATGAGTATCATGGGGCGGCCCCGTTAGTACCGGCCTGCGCGAGCAGCCCGTAACCAGGTGCCCAAACGGAAGAAAGATGTAAGAGTTGATGAAACTGTCTAGAGTTCCGAGGAAGTGCGGATGTACCGGGAACGACAAGACTCCGAACTCGTCTCTCAGACACCTCTCGATTTCCTGCCAGGCAACATTTGTGAACGACGCAGCCGCAATTCCTTGGTGCGTGAGATTCCACTCCGACAGTATTTTTTCAAGCCGCGCAGCAACAGCGTAGGTCTTCCCGCTTCCGGGGCAGGCACGGATTGCAGACAGCGTGTTCCTTGTCTTGATTATCTCTCTCTGCTCGTCACTGGGGTTGCGTTTCATCGCGTAGGACAGCCCATTTGATGGCCCGTTGGATGTAAACGGGTACCGAAAGTCCTTCCAAGGAACCCGCGTCACTCAATTTCTCGGCCAAGCACTGCGCGAGGACAGCCTTGTCTTTATTCGAACGAAGATGCTCAACGAAGCTCATAGCCCTCGTTTCAGGGTTACCCGCCGAGGGCGGAGTATCCGGGTGGAGCCCGCGATACGCTTCTTTAGTCAGTTCCTCATTTGCCAAGTACAACTCAAATTCAAACGTTCTCCGGGCTAGATAAACTCGCAAGTTTCCACCGGCGAGGCTCAGTACGTTTGCGGCCCGCGACGACGGGAGTCCATCACCCCCACAATCATCGTCTGTCAGAATTGAGCAGGGTGTGTTCAGCCTTTTTGAACCATCCTTCGAGTTGAACAGCAACGCGAATGGCTCAAAGGCGACCCCCCCAATGTTGACCACCTCGACGCCATTCCTGTCCAAGTCAAACTGAGGACCCATGGCGCTCGCGAACCAGGGCATCAGAAGGGCCTCCGAGATGCCCTCAACGAGAATGACCCCGCGGGCAAAGAAGAGCTGGGACTTGGTTACGTCCAGGAATCTCTGAAGATGTCGCTTCTTGGCATCTTCGAGTCCGATTTGACGGATTGGTGTGCCAACGATTTTGCCACTGCAGCCAGCCATGACCACTAGGGAATCGACGGCGCTCTTTGCAGTTATTGTAGGGGAATGTGAGGTGATGAATACTTGAACGCCCTTGCTCCTAATCGAATGCAGATACCTGAAGAGCGTGTTCTGCCAGTGTGGGTGGAGGTGGGCTTCTGGTTCCTCGATCAGGATTGAAATGAACGCGTCCGGCTCTCGTTCCCGACGCTCCAGCAAATCACCCAACACGGTTGCAATATAAAGAAGATTATTGAACCCGAGACTGTTCTGTGAGATCTGGAACCTATCGCCAACCAGGACTCCGCCTTCTACCTGCTCGCCCTGTGCGCCTGATTCCCGCCGAGGTATGTACATCCTCAGGCCTTCAACGATCTCTCGAAACGTCGCGTCAACAAACTCAATTGAAACGTTGCGGGTCTGCCCTGTTAACACCATTTCTTTCAGGTGCTCTCCTATCTTGTCACTTGCTTTCCCACGAAGCTCCCGCCATTGGTGCATTCCTTTGAGTTGCTTGTTAATGGATGACGCGTAGCCTTCACGCTCGTCTGCGGCAGCGACGAGCTTCAGAAAGAGTCGACTAAGGCGATTCCCTCTGCTCGGGGACAGATCGCGCGTGGCATTGCGCAAGGCCTCCAGATGGGTGTACGAGAGGAGCTCAAAAAGCGCCCAAGGGACCTCCTGACCCTCTTTGGCTCCCCCCCACGCTCTCCTTCGAATGTGGTCGCCGTCGTACGTGTAGCGGACATGCAAACAGATCACCGGTAGGCCACCTTCCGTAAGTGACAGCATCTCCACGAAGATTCCTTGCTCCCGCTGGCTCGGCTTGGCGAAGGTGAGGCCGATTTCAATCGCTTCGGCGCGTTTGCCGTCGGGTCCAACGAAAAAGTCCTCCGCCTGAACGTACATGTCTCTTCTCTCTGAACCGAATCCCAGGCAAAGGCGTATCGAGTCAAGAATCGCAGTCTTGCAAGTATTGTTCTCCCCGATGAGGATATTCACACCTTCCTGAAACTCTACCGAGAGGGTACTGATTCCTCGGAACCCCCCTACATCAAGGCGGCTCAGATACATTAGCGGTTGAAAACCTCCCCCGTGGCACCACTATACTCTCTTAGTAATGTACCGCTGAAATAAATTTGGACCCAGAAGCCCGCTGTGGGCGTTGGCTTAACCGACCCCGAGCACAGAGAGCGAGCACTCAGGCTGCCCCACGGCACGAAAAGCAGCGGCGGTCCCGAGGGACCGGAGAAGTGTTTGGAGGATGCTTTGCAGTTAGAATCCGGCCGCTGCCTCAGGGGTGCAGGGCTGTTCCACAATCGTTGCCCCATCTCTCAGTGTGATCGTTTTGCCGGAAATCGCCGGCACGTGCTCGCCTGGTACAATGATTCCGACCAAATTCAATGGGTCGGCGGCGGAGAGGGTGGCGGTTTCGCCCGTGGGCGCGCAGATCAGCGTGGATTTTCCGGCGAGAATAGGCGGCCAGCCCTGCTCCTGCGGTTCAGTTGCCGAGCCAAACCTGCCTGCGAACCATTCCTGAACGAGCGGATGGGCCCAAGATAGAGAAGCCACGGAGCTCTGCGGCATGTTGTTGAAGCCCGAAGTTAGCATGTCATTTAAGTTTAGCCGCGTGCCACAAAAATGCAATCTCCAGGCGCGCAAAGACTACGCTACCTTTCCCAATGCTGTATAATGGTGGACAAGCCTAGTGTGCTGTTTCCTGGGGCCAAGGAGCGCCGATGACACAAACTATCACACGACGCGCCAGATCATCACACACACCCGAGTCCCTGGCGAGGATAAAGGCTCGGAAACTGACGAAACTGCTTGACACGTGGTTGGCCGATGAGTCTGGCTACGACGAGCGCGTGTGGCCTCAGCTTAAGAAAGCTATCGAAGAAAACCGCCTCTCCTCGCGGAAACGCTTTGATGACTAGATGCTGCCGTCTTGGCGTAATGCCTCGGCGACTTCAATGCGTACATTCTGATCAATGAAAAGCCGGCGCATCAATCGCGCAGACCGGTGATTCCCGTCGCCTCGACGGATTCTTTTGCGAACTCGATGGCAGCCTTGATGTCATCGTCGGCGAGGCCGGGGAAACCCTCACGAACTGCGTCGAAGGACTCACCCGCGGCAAGCTGGCTGAGAATCGATGTGACAAGGATGCGGGTGCCACGAATGACGGGCTTGCCGCTGCAAACGGCGGGGTCGATTTCGATTCGGTCGTGGTACAAGATGCTCCGCTCCTTGTAGCAATCCTATACCATATCGCGTAGAGAAACCAATCCCTTCTGGCGGCTTATTTGGGGAGACAGGTGGCGTGAGGCTTGGCCACATGGCGGGGAAACACGGCGTTGGCCGTGATGGGCATGATCGAAGCCGAGCACAACTGCTATTCCATCTGGTGGAGGCAATTTGCTTCTCGGTTATACCAAGGTTATGCTATCAGCATGAAAACGGCGATCTCCATCCCTGATGCTCTTTTCCGTGCCGCGGACCGGGCGGCGAAGCGGCAGAAGGTTTCGCGCAGCCGTTTCTACGCGCAGGCGGTCGAGGCGTATCTGAAAGCGCAGCGCGCCCAGGGAGTGAAGGAGGCGCTCGGCGCCGTGTACGCGAACGAAAGTTCCGAACTCGATCCGGGCTTGGCGGCCGCAGCTTACCACATTCTTTCCAAGGAGTAGCAACACCCCTTGAACCAGCTCATCGCGGTCCGGGGCCGCTTGTACACGAAATGAATCTTCAGCCACGCATCGAAGAGCTTTACGCTCGTGACACCAAGGAATTCGGCGACGAATACTTCAGCGCCTTCGACGAATTCAAGCACGCGCTGAATGAAGGTCATGTGCGCGCGGCGGAGCCGGATCCCGCTTCGCCCACCGGTTGGAAAGTCAATACCTGGGTGAAAAAGGGGATTTTGCTGGGGTTCCGCATCGGGCGCGTGGTGGAGATGCATTTTGAGGTAGGGGAGCGCTCCGCGCTCCCGCTGTCCGGCATCACAGACGAAATCCGACGGGAGCCCGAAGGGCTCCCCTCGCTTAGGTTGGCCAATCTCCGCCGGGAGCCCGAAGGGCTCCCCTACCAATTCCGTGACAAGCACACTTTCCCCTTAAAGCAACTTCCGCGCGACCAGAACATCCGCATTGTTCCTGGCGGCTCGTCCATTCGCGATGGCTGTTACATCGGCAAGAACGTGACGTGTATGCCGCCCATGTATGTAAACGTAGGAGCCTATGTGGATGATGGCGCCATGATTGATTCCCACGCGTTGGTGGGTTCGTGCGCTCAGGTGGGCAAACGCGTTCACCTCAGCGCGGCGGCGCAGATTGGCGGCGTGCTGGAGCCGATTGGAGCCATGCCCGTGATCGTGGAAGACGATGTTCTGGTGGGCGGCAACTGCGGAGTTTACGAGGGGACGATCGTCGGTAAGGGAACCGTTTTGGCCGCTGGGACGATTTTGACCGGCTCGACCCCCGTGTACGATTTGGTGCGGGACGCCGTCTATCGGCGCGAAGGCGAAAAGCCGCTCATGATTCCTCCGGGTGCGGTGGTCGTCCCCGGCGCCCGCGCCATCACTAAGGGACATGGAAAGGAACTGGGCCTTTCCCTCTACACTCCTGTCATCATCAAGTACCGCGACGAGAAGACAGACCAAGCGGTGCGGCTGGAAGAACTGTTGCGGTGAGTGCTGTCCGCACAGACAATTTCCACTGCTAACTAACCCCGATGCTGTCCACTTAAGCTTTGTCAAGGAGGCTGTTCACTATTCGACCCTAGAACCCCCTCACCCCCCCTGCCCCTCTCCCCCAAGGGGGAGAGGGGGGCTTTAATTTGAATTTGCTACCCTCTCCCCCTTGGGGGAGAGGGTGGACCGCAACCGGCGCTTTCTCCAGCCGGGGCGGGCCGGGTGAGGGGGTCACCCCGGAACGAATCGGGAAGAAGTTTCCTGAACAGCCCTTATGTGAACAGTATTGCAACTAGCCCCGAATACTGAAGTGCCGGCTGTAGAGAACATAAATTCCTTTTATCCAAGCTATAAATAATGCATATTGTACTTGGCTGGGCATCACGGTTATCCTGAGACTACGGGGGGACGGGAGGATATGTTCGTCTTTCCGGAGGCCACGACTTCTTGATCGGGTGGAAGGGAGGGGACTGAAGCAATGAGTAGTTCGGTTCTAAGTCGGCTCCCTGCCACTGTTGCGTGTCGTCCCGCCAATTCAGGGGCTCTGGCTAGGAATATCAATCATCTCATCCTTACGACGCCGCCGGCCTAAGTGCTGAGCGGCGAACCCACAGAAAGACCAAACCTCACCACGGCATAGAAATTAGCCGAAATAAAAGATTGACGGCGGCAAGTGGGGATGGTAATCTACCTACCGACTGGTCGGTAGTGGACGCCCCGCCGCTGTCGGAGCGAGAGAGAAGATGGGAAAACTTTACTCAGGTGCAGAACTCTTACTGGAAAGCCTCAGCCGTCAGAAGGTGGACGTGTTTTTCGGGCTCCCTGGCGGCGCGGTGTTACCGCTCTACGACGCTTTGTATAGCGCCGGCATTCGTCACCTCTTGGTCCGCCATGAGCAGGCTGCGGCCTTTGCTGCGGACGGCTACGCGCGGGTGACCGGCAAGCCCGGCGTCTGTCTCGGGACGTCCGGGCCTGGCGCCACGAATCTAATCACTGGCCTGACATCCGCGATGATGGATTCCATTCCGGTGGTGGCGTTGACTGGCCAGGTGCCGGCGTCGCTGATGGGCAAGGACGCCTTTCAGGAGGCCGATACGATCGGCATCAGCCTTTCCTCCACGAAGCAATCGTTCCTGGTGCGGTCCGCGGCCGAGGTCCCTTCCGTGATTCAGAAAGCCTTCAAAGCCGCTGTATCGGGACGTCCGGGACCGGTGTTGGTTGATCTCCCCAAGAGCGTGCTCATGGAAAATGCCGAGGCCAGCTACCCCCCCACCGCCGGCCCCGAAGTTCCAGAGCGCGCGCGCGAGTGGACGGACGATGACGTCGAGCGCGCCGCCGATATGATCCTGGAAAGCAGAAAGGCGGTGCTTTATGTGGGGGGTGGTGTGATCACG
This sequence comes from Terriglobia bacterium, assembly GCA_050012175.1. Classification (GTDB taxonomy): domain Bacteria; phylum Acidobacteriota; class Terriglobia; order UBA7540; family UBA7540; genus CAVROP01. The sequence goes on from JBEKHR010000012.1 coordinate 41,152, forward strand.
GCAAACGCTTCCGATGAATTGCGCGAGCTTGCCGATTTGACACATATTCCAATCACCACCACGCTGATGGGCCTGGGGTGCTTTCCCTCGCGTCACCCACTTTCGCTGGGCATGTTGGGGATGCACGGCGCTTATGCCACCAACATGGCAATCTGCCAGTGCGACTTGCTCATCGCTGTCGGCGCACGGTTTGACGACCGTGTCACGGGCCGCCTGAACGGTTTTGCGCCCAACGCCAAGAAGATCCACCTGGATGTGGACCCGTCCGAGGTCAACAAGAACGTGCGGGTTGATTTGGCTCTGGTCGGCGACGCCAAGGAGACATTGCGCGCCCTCCTTGCCGCCTTGCAGCGCAGGAACGCAACACCCCCGACTGAAAGGCAGCAGTGGCTCCAGCGAATTGAAACCTGGCGTTCCGAGCACCCGCTGACCTACGATAAGTACGCCAACAACGTCAAACCTCAATTCGTGATCGAGACGCTCTCGCAATATGCCAGCGAGGATGCCATCGTCGCGGTGGACGTGGGCCAGCACCAGATGTGGGGCGCCCAATTCTGGAATTTCACGCGCCCGCGCGCTTGGCTCTCTTCCAGCGGGCTCGGTTCGATGGGCTATGGCTTCCCGGCGGCCATGGGCGCGCAAATGGCATTTCCCGATCGACAGGTGATCGCCATCGTGGGCGACGGCGGATTCCAGATGACCCTGAACGACCTCGCCACCGTCGTGCAGTACCGTGTTCCGGTCAAGATCGCCATCATCAATAATCGCGCCCTGGGGATGGTCCGCCAGTGGCAGGAGATCTTTTTTGAGAAACGTTACTGCGACATTGACTTGGACTTCGCTCCCGACTTCGTGAAGTTGGCCGAAGCTTATGGAATTCGTGGCGCGCGGGTCGAGCACCGCACCGACGTGGCGGATGCGGTGCAGGATTTCTTGAGCGATCGCGAGCCGCGCCTGATCGACTTCTGGGTTGATCCGGCAGAGAACGTTTATCCCATCGTGCCGCCCGGAGCATCCCTGGCGGAAATGGTGGTGGAGCCTCCGCGCGTCCTGGTGGAAGAGGAAGCGCTCGACGATCTGTGGGCGGTTTAACAGGATGCTGAAGAACCGCCTAGCCTGTCATTCCGAGGAGTCCGGATCTGATCGGGACGACGAGGAATCTCGTAGTCCATTGTTTCCAGAGCGAGATTCCTCCCCTTCGCTCCGCTCTGGGTCGGAATGACACGGTTGACGGACGTTTTTCAGCGTCCTATTGAGCTGGAATGGAGCAGGTTATGCAGTGGTTGCTGACTCTTGAAACCAATAACGACATGATATCAATCTGCCGCGTGATGAACATTTTCCGGCGAAAGAGCCTGGAGATCACAACGCTGGTGATGACGGCCCGGCCGGCGGGGTTCTCCCTGATGGGCGTGGTTGAATCAGCGGAAGCCGATATAGACTACCTCTTCAATTTCTTGCGGCGGACCGGGGGGGTGCAGCACGTCACCTGCTACCGCCATGAATCCTTTCCGAATGCTTCCTTCGTGTTTATCGATTCGGAAGCGGACAATTCCGGCGTCACTCAAGTACTGAAAGCATTTCCTGAATCGAAGCTGATTTTTGCCAGCCACGGGAAGTATTTGCTGGAGATTCCGGTGGAGAAACGGCGGACCCCTGCTTCGGCAGGCTCTCGAGCCCCGGCGTTTCTTCCCTTCGCTTGCGTCAAGACAACACGCAGCGCCACGCACCCGGAGCTTGCTCGAGTTCAGGCTTGATTTTCCCTTTCGCCACGATCCAGTGTAATACAGCACATGACGACAAAGTGGAGAACTGGTATTCTGCATTGATCCTTGGAGGTCAAGACTTTCTGAGGATATTTCTTTCTTCAAGAGGAAACGAAATGGCCAAAGTCTATTACGAGAATGATGGAGATTTGAAACACTTGGCGGGCAAGACCGTCGCTGTTATCGGTTACGGGAGCCAGGGGCACGCGCACGCGCTCAATCTGCGCGACAGCGGGATGAAGGTGATCGTGGGTGAGGTCCGCCCCTCTGCTCCCCAGGCCAAGGCGAAGGAGGCAGGCTTCGAGGTGGTTGATGCAGCGGAAGCCTCCCGGCGCGGCGACCTTATCGCCGTGCTCATCCCTGACCATGTGCAGCCCAAAGCTTACAAGGAACAGATCGAGCCCCATCTTGGCAACGGGAAGACCTTGTTGTTTGCCCACGGGTTCAATATTCACTTCAAGTTTGTCATTCCGCCCCCTACGGTGGACGTCATCATGATCGCGCCCAAGTGCCCCGGTCACCGCTTGCGCGAGCTTTTCCAGGAAGGCATCGGCGTCCCGGCCTTGCTCGCCGTCCAACAGGACGCCTCCGGCCACGCCGTCGAGACCGCGCTGGCCTACGCGAAAGGTCTCGGGAGCCTTAAAGCGGGTGTCATCCGCACCACCTTCAAGGAAGAAACCGAAACAGACTTGTTTGGCGAGCAAACCGTACTGTGCGGTGGGGTGTCATCATTAATCGCGGCGGGATTTGAAACCCTGGTCCAGGCAGGCTACCAGCCGGAGATCGCTTATTTCGAGTGCCTGCACGAATTGAAGCTGATCGTGGACCTGATCTATCAGGGCGGGATCAAGTATATGCGCTACTCGGTGAGCGACACGGCTGAATACGGCGATTACACCCGCGGGCCGATGGTGATTGACGCGCACGTCCGCGAAACCATGAAGAAGATTCTCGCCGAGATTCAGAATGGCCGGTTCGCGAATGAATGGATGGATGAGAACGCTCAGGGCCGGAAGAAGTTCCTCGAAATGCGCGCCCAGGCAGCAGAGCAACTGATTGAAAAGGTCGGGAGTGAGTTGCGGAAAATGATGCCCTGGATTCGGGGCTCCAAGGAGGAAGCCACCGCCGCTCAGGCCGAGGCACGACGATAGCTCGGCAGGGAATCTCACTTACCCGGGCTACCCGCAGTTATGAGGAGAAATGCCGCCACTCCGTTCGTGGGCATCCAAGGAGGGACATGAAGCCAGGAACAGACGTTTCGCAGACGAGTGCTCAAGCCGCTAAGGCTTTACAGCCCAGTGTCAGGAAACTTGCGCTCATCGGCGCCGGGAAACTCGGGGAGGGGCTGCTGTCGGGAATTTTGGGCTCGCAGCTTGTTCCCGTTGGGCGCGTGGAGGCTACCGTAGCTCACCAACCGCGCGCCGACTACCTGACAGAAAAATATGGCATCAAGGCGCATACCAACAACGTTCAGGCGGTCTCCGGAGCCGACTTGGTGCTGATCTGCTTGAAACCCCAACAGGTGAAGGGCTTTCTGCACGAAGTCAAGAAGAAGCTGAGGAAAGACGCCGTCATCATTTCCTCTGCGGCCTCGGTGACAACGTCCTTGATCGAGCGTGAAATGGGACGGCCGGTGCGCGTGGTCCGCGCCATGCCCAACACACCGTGCCTCATCCGCCAGGGTATGACGGCCCTTGCGGCAGGCCAGCACGCCACGGAAGACGACATCCGCCTGGCGCGAGAGATCTTCAGTTCCATGGGCCGAAGTGTGGTGGTGGATGAAAAACACATGGATGCCATCACGGGTCTTTCGGCCTCCGGCCCTGCCTACGTTTATATGATTATCGAGTCACTGGCCGAGGCGGGGGTGAAAATGGGGCTGCCGCGCGACCTTTCCACCGAACTCTCCGCCCAAACCTTGCTGGGCGCTTCTGCTATGGTGCTTCACACAGGTGAGCATCCCGCCAAGTTGAAGGACATGGTAACCACGCCGGCCGGCTGCACCATCGACGGTCTGCTGGAACTCGAGGAAGGTGGCTTGCGCGTTACTTTGATTAAAGCTGTGGTGCGCGCCGGCGAGCGGGCGCGGCAACTCGTGGAAAGCCAGAATACATAGTGGTCCCTGGCAGAGTCTCGTCTAGTGGGGACTGACCAAGTGCAGAGGCACTCCTCTTGCGGCGCACAGGACAATAAGGGGGTGTCCCTTTCACTCTTCGGGTAGCTGGTTGATGAGATCGTCGATTTCTTCGACGATGGTCTTCGAACGGATCTCGACCATCGAGATTTCGGCGGCGTGCTCGCTTAGTTGATCCCAAAACTCTTCCTTCTGAGGGTTCAGGACGAGAACTTTCTTCACTGTCTTTTCGGTTTCGCGAAGCATCTCCAAATACTCCTCCATGAGCCGCTTCAGGACGTGAGTATCTGGGATGGTAGGGGCTTTTGTTCTGGGCATAATTACTTCTCCAGTTGCTCGCTTACCAGCCCCCAGCGCAGAGAGAGTAAGCAGCAGGCAGGGTCAATCCAAAATCTAAAGTCCAAAATTGCCCCAGCCCCCGGTCCCCAGGGCCGTCGACTCTCGACTTGTTCAAGCCGCGTCGCCGAGTGCTTGTTCCAGGGCCTTCCGCAGAGCCTCAAGGCTCGGCTCGACGCGAAGTCTCTGGCGGGTTTCCTGAACTTCCGAGCGCTGGCGCATGATGTACTCGGTATCCTTCAGTTGGTTGCCCGTGAGAACGCAGACAATGTCCGCGTGCCAGGGAATTTTTCCGGCACGCACTAGCTTTCGAACCCCGGCGATAGTCGCAGCGGAGGCAGGCTCACATCCTACGCCGTCTTCAGCCAGCATGGCCTTTGCCTCAAAGATTTCCTTGTCGGTGACGGACTCCGTGAACCCCCCGCACCACTCCAACACTCGTTGGGCCTTCTTCCAATTGGCGGGATAGCCAATGCGAATAGCGGTGGCCTCAGTGTCGGGTTTATCGACTGGGGTCAGTTCGTTCAAGCCGCCCGCCACCATTTGATGGAACGGACTGGACCCCGCGGCCTGCACCACGACAACCTGCGGCACCTTTTCGATGAATCCAAGCTCTTTCAACTCGCGCAGTCCCTTGCCGATGGCGGAGGCATTGCCGAGATTCCCACCTGGCACCACAAGGTAGTCGGGCGGTCGCCAAGCCCGTTGTTCCAGCATCTCCGCCACGATGGTTTTCTGTCCCTCGATGCGGAAAGGGTTCACGGAGTTCACCAGGTGAAGACCCAGTTCCGGCGCGAGCTCACGGAGCAGCCTGAAAGCCTCATCGAACGTATCGCCCACCTCCACCACCAGCGAGCCGAAATCTAAAGCCTGGGCAAGCTTCGCAGCGGAGATTTGCCGGTAAGGCACAAAGAGCAACGATTTCATGCCTGCGCGAGCCGCGTAGGCTGCCATGGAGGAAGACGTATTGCCGGTCGAGGCGCAGGCTACCATGCGGATGCCACGCGAGGCAGCCCGCGTGATGCAGGCGGTCATCCCCAGGTCCTTAAAGGACCCGGTGGGATTGTTGCCCTGATGCTTGATGGTCAAATGGACGGGGCCGGCCCACCATCCTGTCCGGCGGGTTCCCACTAAGGGTGTCGAGCCCTCCGAGAGCGAGATAACCCGGTCGCCCGGTTCGATGAAAGGGATCAACTCGCGAAATCGCCACACCCCGCTGCGGTCGATGGGTTCGCCGCTCAATCGCCGCTGATGCCACGCCCGCCGAAGGGCTTCGGGATCGAAGGCCTCAAACTCGTATCTCACCTCCAGAAGCCCGCCACAGTCAGCACACGCGTGTGCATCCTTCTTCGGGTTTTGCTTGCGCTGGCAAGCTTCCTCAATGCATTGGAGGTAGGCAGATGACATTGTCAGTCGTCAGTCGTCAGTTGTCAGTCGTCAGTAGTCCGTTGTCAGCAGTCCTCTGCTTGTGTCCAGGATGCGAGCTCTCTCGTTCCCAGCGTCATTCCGAGCGAAGAATCGCGGGATTTTTGGTGTCAAACAAATACGAGATTCTTATTCGTCCGCCAGTAAGAATCGTGGACTCCCCAGAATGACAATCTTGCGGGCTTTTTCAGCAACCTTTCAGTCTCATTCAACTGACTACTGACAACTGACAACTATAGCTTAAACTCTTCGTGAATGGCTTTTACGGCTTCCTTCACGTCTGAGGACTTCACGGCAAATGAGATGCTCAATTCGGAAGACCCCTGGGCGATAGCGATAATGTTAATCCCGCGCCGCCCGAGCGCTCCGAAGGCTCGCCCGGCGATGCCTGGGGTGCCTTTCATGTTTTCGCCGATGGCCACCACAATGGCCACGTGAGGCATGACCTCTACCGTGGCTGAGCGGTCGTGAATTATCTCCAGCTCAAATGCTTTCTCGAGCTTGGCTTTCGCCCGTTTCAACTCCGCATCGTGGACGGCCAGGCACAGCACGTTTTCTGCGGAGGATTGAGTCACCATGAGGGCGGTAATATCTTCCAGGCTGAGGCAAGCGAAAACCCGGCTTGCCAAGTGGGCGAAGCTCAGTCGGTCTCCTCCACTGACCATGATGAGGTTGGCTTTGCTCAGGGAGGTGATGGCCTTCACGCCGGGCGGGCCGTCTGGCGCAGCAGGGACGATCCGGGTTCCCGGGCAGGAAGGGTTAAAGCTGTTCTTGATCCAGACGGGAATCTTCTTTTTCATCACCGGCTGAATGGTCTTGGGGTGGAGCACCTTAGCCCCGAAGAAGGAAAGCTCAATGGCTTCCCGGTAGGAGATGCCGGGAACAATCCGCGCCTCTGGGACCAGGCGAGGGTCCGCCGTCATCACCCCGTCCACATCGGTCCAGATCCACACTTCGTCGGCATCCAGGGCCGCCCCGATAATGGTGCCGCTGAAATCTGATCCCCCCCGGCCAAGCGTCGTGCAAAGGCCCTCGGGTGTGGCTCCCCGGAATCCGGTAATGACGGGAACGGCCCCGCGTTTGCGAAGCGGGGCAAGGCGCTGGCGGGTCTTGGCGGTGGTCTCGTCGAAAAGGGGAGAAGCGTTGCCAAAGTTGTCGTCCGTGACGATGAGTTCGGTGGCGTCCACGGCCTCCGACGCAATGCCCAGGGAGCGGAGGATGGCCGCCAGGAGGTTCGCGGACATGACTTCGCCGAGGCTGGAAAGTGTATCCATGGCGCGGGGAGTAACTTCCCGAACCAGGGAAAAACCGGAACAAAGGTTCTCAAAGTTACCGACTTGGGCAGCTAAGCGCGGCAACACCAAAGATTGGTCGGCCGCTGAGAGAAGCTGGTCAGCGACTTCGCGGTGACGCCGCGCCAACTCCCGGCGTACGTTCTTCCAGTGTTCGCCATCCCCGGCGCTGGCTTCCGTGGCCGCACGAATCAGCATGTCCGTCACTCCGCCCATGGCCGAAACCACCACCACGAGGTCGGCGTGTTGAGCATGCTCGGCCACTATCTTGCCCACATTTTGCATCCGCTCGACGTTCCCTACTGAAGTGCCGCCGAACTTCATGACGACGAGTGGCTTCTTACCTTTTGCAGGAGTCGTCGCTTCTTTAACCATAATTCGTCCCTTGCCTCCGGTATAAGTCAATCCCTGCCCGCCTGAGCGAACCGGAGGCCCGGGTGCGCTCAGGTCAGCTAGCGAATAGTAGTCGTGGTCGTGGATGAGGAGACAGAATTAGGTGTCTTGGTCGATTCGCGGACAACATCGATGAAGACCTTGGCAGGGAGTGACAGGTATCGGTCCCGGCGGTACACCAAACCTAGTTCCCGGTAAATCTTCTCGCCTTCCAGGGGAATCAGCCTCAACACGCCGGCTAGGACCTCGGGTTGCGCGTAGGTCCTACTAATCAGGGAAATCCCCAGGCCCGCACCCACAAACTTCTTGATGGTTTCAACGCTGGCCAACTCCATGGAGATCTGGATGTGGTCACGGTACTGGCGCAACAGCCGGTCAATCACCACCCGCGTGTGGCCGGTCTTCGGCAGGATGAGCGGGTGGTGTGAAATCTCCTCCAGCGTCACGCTCTTGTTCTTCCCCAGGGGGTGATTCTTGGGCACCACAAGCTGGACTTCGTCGCGAAAGACCGGAATGACCTCCATGTTATTCGCCGACTGCGGCAGAGTGACGATCCCCAGGTCCAGGACGCCTTCCTGCACTTTCTGCAAAATCTTGTGGCTGAAGTTGCGGTAGATACTGATCTGCACCAGCGGGTAAAGCTGTTTGAACTTGAAGAAAGTCTTCGGCAGGACGTAGAGGCAGGTCGCCTCGTTGGCTCCCATGTAGAGTTTCCCGCGTGGCGTCTGGTTCAGCTCGGCGATGGCTTGCAGGGCCTCCTTATGGAGGCCCAGCATCTTGTCCGCGTATCGCTGAAGGATCTCGCCTGCCGGGGTCAGGAGAACCTTCTTGCCGCTTCGGTCGAACAGCTTCTCCCCACACTCCTGTTCCAAAAGCCGCACTTGAGCGCTAATGGCGGGCTGTGTGCGAAAAATTTTCTCCGCCGCGCGGGAGAAACTCTGTAGCTTGGCGACTTCCAGAAAGCTGGCTAGTTGGTCATAGTCCATCGTATCTTGTCTACACCTAGCTTTTACTATAGCAGATTGTGCGGGCTTGGCAGAAACAAAAATGACAGTCGCTGGTCCCGGCGCGCCTTTGAATTTAAGCAGGAATCAGCATGTTGCTGAAACATCTTAGCACGGGACCTGGGAGGCAGGCCCGCTCCACGTCAGAGCGGCGGGCGCTCGTAGCCGCCCAGAGCCCTCTCGATTTTCGCGGCTACGGCCAGAGCGACGTCCTCGCGCCATGGACGCGCCACAATCTGCACGCCAATCGGCAAGCCTTCCCGGGAACTCCCTGCCCGAACAACGGCTGCGGGCCAGCCTGTCAGGTTATACGTCATGGTGTAGCTGAAAGCCGAGAGGCGGTCGTAGGTCGAGCCGTGGGCCATGCCGGGGAATGAGCAAACCGGGCACACCATAACGTCGAATCCCTCCATGAAGGAAAGGAGGGAGCGGCGAAACGCGTCCCATTGGCCTATCAAGGCGCCGAACGCAGCTACCGACTTGGCATTAGAGCGCTGGAGGTCCAGGACGCGCTGCATGAGGGGATGGACCTTCTTCGTTCCGGCCATTTCGAGCAGTTCTTCGAGCCCCGCACCTCCGTCGGCGGTGAACAGGCCGAGATAGATTTCGTAGGTTTGCTCGATGTCGCGCGGGCGAGCTTCTTCGACGGCTGTCACGCTTGCTTCGAGCGCTCTTGCTGCGTTCGTTACGGTTTCGATTGTTTCTCTTGTGGCTGTTTCGATTCCGTTGTCGGTGTGAAACGCGACGCGCAGGGCCTTGAGATCAACCTTGGTCGCGTCGCCCAAGGGTATGGGGACGATAGCCGGGTCGCGCCAGTCAACCCCGGCGATGATAGGCAGCACCGTGTTGAGGTCTGCTACGGATCGCGCCAGAGGGCCGATCTGCCAGAGCGCATCAAGCGTTCCACCGGGGCCGGGGAAGTGACCGGTGCGCGGAACGCGGCCGGAAGTCGGCTTGATACCCGCAATGCCCGTGCAATGGGCGGGGAAGCGCACGCTCCCACCCGCATCGCTGCCCAAGCCGAGTGGCGATCCTCCTGCCGCGATGATGGCGGACTCACCGCCGCTGCTGCCCCCCGGCGACAGCGACAGGTCATAAGGGTTATTCGTTCGGCCATAAACGAGGTTGTCGCTTTCCCACGCCCAGCCGAATTCGGGGCAGTTCGTCTTACCGAGGAGGACGCCCCCGGCAGCGCGCAGGCGCTTCACGACGGTGGCGTCCTCTTTGGGCACGTAGGAGGCGCGGCCCAGGGTTCCTCCCGTGCTGATCACTCCCTCAGTTTCGATGGCGTCCTTCAAGGTAAACGGAACGCCGTGTAGCGGCCCTCGGATTTCCCCCTTGGCGAGAGCCTTGTCCGCCTCGCGGGCCTGTCGCAGCGCAGTTTCAGCGGGAAGTTGCACGACGGCGTTCAGCTTGGGGTTGACCTCCTCGATTCGCTTGATACACGCTCTCACCAACTCTTCCGACGAAATTTGCCTGTCGCGGATGGCTTTGGCTTGCTCCGTCGCTGAAGCAAAGATCAGTTCCATAATGATTCCCCTCGAGTCGTTTTGAAAAGGTTCTGCCCTCGCTTGCAGCAAGCGCCTTGAATCGAGTCACCTCGAATTTCATTGTATGTTGTGAAGGGGTAAAAAAATAGCCTGGGGCCTTCGCGAGTAGCTGACACTCGTAGAGCCGGGCTTCCCGATCAAAAGCTTTCCGATCAAACGATTAATCGGGAGTGTTTTCAAGACTGCTTGGCGTAGTTGACCAAGCCGGTGATGTCGATGACGACCACGGGCTCATTTCCGACGGCCCACGCGTCGTGTCCTGGAGCAATGACGCCGACGTCGCCAGGGCCGAACTCGATTTCGGTGCCGTCATCCATCTTGACGTGCATGTGGCCCGAGATTATGTGCAGGGTGTGGGGGGCCTGGCAACTTTTAGTCTTCGCAATCGGCTTGAGATGTTCTGACCATTTCCAGCCCGGGTCGAATGTAGCGCGGCCAAACGTGACGCCGCCTACCGTGGCCATTTCGACCTTGCCTCTAGGGAAGGTGCGGGTTTCATCAGGTGAATTCAAACTCTTCTTCTCAGTTGGTTTCATTTCATACCTCCTCGACAGGGATAGTTTAGACGGAGATTTCGATTCCGGAATCCGTCGGTACCTTTGGGTTTATAACCCAGTTGCTTGTAGTGAAAGCCCAGAAATTTAATTCTATCACAAAGAGTTTCTTGGTGGGACAGTTTTTGTGGTCTAGAGAAGGACCCTAGACCTCGCCCCTTGTGTCAGGAAGGACTTCCATTCTTCTTCCACTTTACGAAACCGCGGCTCCGAGGTATCATAGGTGACGCGAAAGAATTTGATTGATTTCGAGCAAGTTTGTCATATAATCAATCAGAATTGAGCATGGCGTCTGACCGGGACAAACTGCAGAGATGCTTCTCCCGCAGAGCGGGATCAGCCTGACAAGATCCGCATTCGTGGTGGCAAAATGAAATCCCGTAAGCCAAGAGAACTCGCCCCGAAACGCATCGAGCGGCTCCGACAAATCTTGAGGATGGACCATGTGGTTAGTGTCGAGGAGCTGTCCCGCCAGCTCAGGGTTTCTTCCGCCACAGTTCGCCGTGACTTGGCCCAACTGGAGAGCCTGGGTGAGGTGCGGCGCGTTCACGGCGGGGCCGTCGGGGTGGAAAGCCGGCTGGAAGAGCCTCTCTTCGACGACAAGACTTCAATTGCGGCCAGAGAAAAGCAACGAATCGCCCAAGCCGCCCTCAAGTTCATCAAGCCGAACGACACGATATTTCTCGACGGTGGCAGTACGGTGTTGGAATTGGCGCGGCTGGTGCGAGACCGCTCGAACCTCACCGTGGTTACCAATTCCCTGCGCGCGGCCATTGAACTGGCGGCTCAAGGACCCAGGGTGATATTGATCGGCGGCGAATTCCGCCGGCTCAGCCAAACCCTGGTCGGTCCTCTCACTCGTCTTACCTTGGATGAAGTACACGTGGATAAAGCCTTCATGGGGACGATCGGGCTGACTCTCGAAGAAGGGCTTACGACCACCGATCCGAGCGAAGCCTATACCAAGGAACTCGTCATGCAGCATGCTCGGCAGGTCTTTCTCTTGGCTGATCATAGCAAAGTAGGCAAGGTCTCCTTTGCTTGCGCGGGGCAACTGGGAAAAGTTCAAGTGCTGATAACGGACAAACAAATCGACCGTAAGTTTGCCAGCCAACTTCGCAAGAATGGCGTGGAGGTAGTGCGGACTTAGAAGAAGTCAAGGGTCGAGAGTCAAGGGTCGAGAGTCGAAGAGCAATTGCGTTTGCGCTTTCGACCTTCGACTCTCGACTGCGCAAAAGCAGGCGGTATTGGGGAGTGCAAAAATGAGTGTAGTTTACCTGAGCGATTTAAGACCTGATTTCAGGCCATTCGAAATAGATTGCGGCAAGATCCCCGGTTACCGGTTCAATGGAAGTTTGCGAACCGAACTCGCCGCGGGCCGAATTGAAGCGAGGACAGCCATCGATCTCCTCGAAGACATGCTGATGATCCGCGAGATGGAAGAAATGATCGTGAAGCTGCGGTCCGGCGCGTACGAACCCATCAAGGATTTCAATTACCGGGGGCCGACGCATGTATCGATCGGCCAGGAAGGCGCTTCCGTGGGAGCGTGCAGCGCCTTGAACCTGAAGGATTACATCACCAGCACGCACCGTGGCCACGGCGACAGCCTGGCGCGGGGCTGTCTCGCCATCCGGGCCATGAATGATGAGCAACTTCGGAAGCGTGTCCCTGACTCGAAAGCGGCCTCGCACGCAGAACTCCTTGAGGATGCTCTTGAGGAGCACGTCTATCGCACCCTCGCCGAGCTCTTCGGAAAGGAAGACGGGTACTGCAAAGGGCGCGGCGGCAGCATGCACATCGCCGACTTCACCGTCGGCCACCTGGGAGCAAACGCCATCGTGGGCGGCAGCGTACCGATCGCGACCGGGGCGGCGGTGGCAAGCCGATATCTGCGCAACGGAGCCGTGGTCTGCTGTTTTGCGGGCGATGGGGCCTTCGCGAACGGCGTGGTGCTCGAGTCGCTGAATTTCGCCGCGCAAGTTCAGTTCACCAACGAACTCGCCGGGGATTACCGCTTCGGCGTGCCCATCGTCTTTTTCGTGCTCAACAACCACTATGGGATGACGGGCCGCGCCGACAACGAAGTGATGGGCATTGCACACCTGGCGCGGCGCGCGGCGGGCTTTTCCGACTGCAACATGCACGCCGAGGTCGTGAACGGCATGGACGTCCTTGCCGTTCGCGACGCCATGCTGCGTGCCGCTGAGATGTGTCGCAATGGGAAAGGCCCGGTTTTCCTGGATGTGAATACCTACCGCTATTACGGCCACTCGTTGAGTGACCCACGCAACGAGTACCGGACGCGCGAAGAAGAAGCGGCCTGGAAAGCGGTTGATCCCATCACGACCTTTGCCAAGCAGCTCCAGGAGTGTCGCGTCCTGAACGAAGCGGGCGTGGCCGCCGTGGAGGCAAGGGTTCGCGAGCGCAATGCGCGCGCCGCCCAACGCGCCGCAGCGTCCGCTGACCCCGATCCCAAGGATGTCATCAAGTATATGTACACGGACACCTGCGTGGAGGTGGTCCCGCCCGAATATCGAAAAGTGAAGATCATCGAAGCGCCCGCCCCGATTAAAAGGGCCAAGGGCGAGATTACTTATCGCGATGCCATCAAGGAAGCCTTGATCGAGGAGATGAAACGAGATTTCCGCGTCATCTTCTATGGCGAAGACGTGGCTGAATATGGAGGAGCGTTCAAGCTCAGCAAGGGGCTGCTCGAGGCTTTTGGCCGCGAGCGGGTCTTCAACACTCCCATCTCCGAAGCGGCAATTTGCGGGACGGCGGTGGGCGCAGCCATGATCGGCCTGCGGCCGGTTGCCGAGCTCATGTATATGGACTTCCTGCTGATGGCCGGCGATCAGGTTTGCAACCAGGCTGCCAAGTGGCATTACATGTCGGGTGCGCAGGTTGAAGTCCCACTGGTCATACGCGCTTCAATCGGAGGCGGAAAAGGGTACGGCGGCCAGCACTCACAAACCCTGGAATCGAGCGTGGCGAATATTCCGGGCATGTATGTGGTGTATCCGGCCACGCCTTATGATGCCAAGGGCATGATGAAATCGGCCATTCGCGACAATAACCCGGTATTGTTCCTTGAATCTCAACTCCTCTATGGCGTTAAAGGAGTGGTGCCGGAAGAAGAGTATCTGGTTCCACTGGGCGTCGCGGACGTGAAGCGCGCGGGCGACGACATCACCCTGGTGGGCTGGGGGCCGGCGGTTCCCGATGCCCTCCAGGCCGCCGAAAGGCTGAAGGCGGAATTAGGTGTGAGCGCCGAGGTGGTGGACATCCGCAGCCTTATCCCGCTCGATAAGGAGACGATACTCGCTTCCGTGCAGAAGACGGGGCGCTGCGTGGTGGTCAGCCAGTCGGTGACCATCGGCAGTTTCATGGGCGAAATCGTTGCCACGATTCAGGAGAACGTCTTCGATTATCTCGATGCTCCCATCATGCGAGTGGGCGCCAAGGACGGGATTGCCCCGCAATCGCACGTCCTCGAGGCCGTTTTCCTTCCCAATGCCAATGACATCTTCGAGGCCGCCAAGGCCATTCTTTAGAAGGGATCACGATCATGGTTCGACCGATCACCATGCCCAAGCTGGGGCAATCTGAGGAAGTGGGCACGCTTGTTCGTTGGCGGAAGCGGGTGGGAGACACCGTCGCCAAGGGTGACATCCTCTTTGAGATCGAGACGGACAAGGCCGTACTCGAGGCGGAAAACTTCTTCGAAGGGACGCTGCTAAAGATCGTAGTCCAGGAAGGGACAACCGTCCCCATTAACACCACGGTCGGTTTTGTTGGTGATCCCGGAGAAGCCATTCCGGAAACGGCGTTGCCTGTACCCGAGCCAAGGCGAGCAGAAGCCCTCAGCGTTTCAAAAGAAGCCTTACGACCACCTGCGCCGTCGCCGGCTCGAGGAATGCCCGAAGCGCGTGTGGAACCTCCAGTTTCGCAGGTTAGACGTGTAGGGGCGGTTCGCGAACCGCCCCTACATCCCGCGTCCAGCGTGATTGTGGCCCGGGAAGTGTTCCGAATCAGCCCGCGCGCCGCCAAGCTCGCCCGGGAGTCTGCCATCAACCCCTCGCCCATCGTCGGGACTGGCCCTTACGGCCGTATTGTCGAACGAGACGTAAAGAATTATCTGGAATCCAAGGGCTACTACCAGCTCCGCATCACGCCGGCGGCCAAGAGACTTGCCGCCAAGGAAAACATCGACATCCTCACACTTGGCGGCAAGAACGGCCCCCAACGCATCACCGTGGCGGCGGTTCAAAGAGCCATTGCTGAAAAGCCACAACCGATGAGCAGAATGCGGCAGGTGATTGCGGCACGGCTGACGGAGAGTTTTACCACCACTCCACACTTCTTTGTCACCGTGGCTGTGGATATGACCGAGCTTGTCAATTTCCGCTCAGAACTGAAAGCCCAGGGGGCGTCTTACACCGTCACCGATTTCATTTTGAAAGCCGTGGCGCTCAGTCTGGTCGAGTTCCCGATCGTGAACAGCACCACAGACGGCAAGAACGTTCGCTGGCACAGCAAGGTGCACCTGGGCCTGGCGGTGAACCTCGAGCAAGGGCTGGTGGTCCCGGTGATCCGCGACGCCGATGAGTTGAGCCTGGCGGAGGTGCACAACTGCGCCACCGCGTTGGTTGCCAAGGCGCGCGCCGGCAGACTCACACCCGACGAAATGGGGGGAAGCACCTTCACCATCTCCAACATGGGAATGCTGGATATTGAGAACTTCACCGCCATCATCAATCCCGGTGAAAGCGCCATCCTCGCCGTGTCGAGCACACTCAAGCAACCGGTGGTCAAGGACGGTCAGATCGTTGTCCGGGACGTCATGAAGATGACTCTGTCTTCCGATCACCGTATTATCGACGGGGCCACGGCCGCAAAATTTGCGAATGCAATCAAACAAAAACTCGAGGAGATATCACTGTGGAAACGTTTGGCGTAGTGGTAATCGGGGCGGGGCCGGGAGGGTATCCGGCCGCCATTCGTGCCGAGCTCACCGCCACTGAACTCGCCCAGACCATCCACTCCCACCCCACCCTCGCTGAAGCATGGATGGAGGCTGCCGACGTGTTGCTTGGCGAACCCGTCCACACCATCGCCAAACGACCAAGGTAGCAGGCCACATCTCCGGTGTGACGGCGTCCATTGAGCCGGTGAGTAAACGCGAAACGCCGCCCGCCGCGACGAAGTTCGGAACGAGTCTGTGTCGCAGACTCAGATTAGAGGGGAATGAATACGACCTGATTTTCAAGGTCTATCTCCGTACAGCACTCCAGCAGCAATACCAGATCCTCGATTGCCCTGATCAAAGGCAACTCCTTCCTCACGATCACCAACCCGGCAGTTTTCTGCCCAGAACGCATTCTCTGGTACACAGCCTTAAGCATCGTCTTTCGATCGTGGGTTACAAGCGCGCGCTGGTTCCCCGCTGCCCATTGGAGCAGCGCGGCATCCTGTGCTCCCGCCAAAGCGGTTTCCTGGACGAGGGTATACAACAAGTCGGGAACGCGCAGTTGCAGCCCACGCAAAATGCGTTGGTCGAGGTTCTCATCAATGAGGAGCTTCAACATGCAGAAAGGGGGCTCACTTGAATATGCGGGCGCGCCGCTCTTCTAGCCGTTTCTGGACGCACGTGGGGCCTTGAGTGCTACGGAGCGTTTGCTCGATCTCTTCGGCCTGTGTCTCTTGGTTCGCGAGATACGTTTCGACTTCTTCGGTGTGCTCAAGATAGTAGAAGATCGCGCCGTAAATGTCGCGGAGAGTGACTGACGGGAAACTGTGCTGGATTTGCTCTGCCGTGGCGCCTTGTTTGAAGTGGTGGACCACCAAATCAAGGAGCACACGCGAAGACCCGACCCGAATCGTCCCGTCTTCCCATGCCTTGAGGGGGGCCGGCAAGGTTGTAACGACTTCTCCCATGCCTCGGATTATAACGCGGTTCACAGATTTTGATGCAGTTATTCCTGGTGGTTCTTTGACACTGGATCTCCGAAGGCAAGGCCGCGTTGCCTCTTACCAGAACTTCGGAATCAGGAAACCGGTGTGCCGGCAGTGCTCTTTATAAGCTTCCCCGAATTGCGCGGCCAGCATGGATTCTTCTTTCCTCGCCTTCAACCAATAGCCCAGGACGATCAAGCCGACTCCCGCGACGCATCGCCATCGGTCAATCGCCAAAGCTCCGCCGACCGCGGCCAGATCGATTCCGGAATAAATGGGATGCCGGAAATGAGCGTAGGGCCCAGTACGGATGAGCTTATGGTCCTCTTTGAGAGTGACACTGGCGCTCCAATACTGTCCCAGGTGCCAGCGGGCCCACAGAGCGATAGCGATGCCGATCCAGGTGAGTGCGACGCCCGTAACGGCAACAGCGTATGTCTGATGGACAACGTGATGACCAAGAACGCCGATCTCCGCTATGCCGGTGAAGAGCAGGACAAAGCCAAGGATTTCCAGAAAGAGGAAGCCGGAACGCGACGCAAAGGATTCCCGGCTGAGGGTCCTGCGCGTCTTCAGCGCGCCCGCCGCCCAGTATGCGACAAAGACGATCCACGGACCTTCAATGACATAACGCCAAATCATGCTTCGAGCACCGTCCCGTCTCGCGGGCACGTTCAAGTTGCAGTGCCTAGGATGTCATGGTGAACTCGACAGAGATTATAGCAGGCAAATACTTCCCCAGAAACATTCCACGGTCTTGAGTGGTGCTTTGAAACTGGGTCGTAGGTGCGGCCCGCAGAACCATCTTTGCGATCAGGCGCCGGGATGCCCGTGGCGAGCGTCGCTGCCGCGCTGTGTTACTTGCCGCGCAGGCGGTCGAGCGCCCAGGCGGCGTGTTCACGGACGACGGGGTCAGAATGCTGGGCAGCCTGCTCGAGCCAGGGTACAAACCTCTCATCGCCGGAATTGCCCATGGCCACGCAGAGATTGCGCAGCCAGCCGCGGTACTTCACACGCTTGATGGGCGAGTGGGCGAAGATTCGGCGGAAGTCATCTTCACTGATTAAGGCCAAGACGTCCAGCGCCGGGTTGAACAGAGAAAAGCCGGGAGTGTCCGTGGTCCGTGGTCCGTTGTCCGTTGTCAGTTGTTTGCGATTGTCTCCGTCTTTCGGCGTGGGCTGGGCCGCCCCCACACTCATTGGGTGGAATTGCCGAACTTTCGTAGTCGCGGGACGCGTGACGGAACGCCTATCTGATGACAGCCGTTGCTGGGGAGAGGTTTGCTGAGAGCTGAAAGCTGACGGCTGATGGCTGACCACTGACGGCTGATGGCTGCTGTTCCAGGGACACACATCCTGACAAATGTCGCACCCGAAGACGTTGGCGCCGATCTTTGGCCGGAACTGCTCCGGGATTGCTCCCTTGATTTCGATAGTGAAGTAAGAAATACACCGCGACGCATCCATCACGTAGGGTTCAACCAACGCCTCCGTGGGGCACGCATCGAGGCACGCCGTGCATGACCCGCAACGGTCGGGAGCGGGCAAGTCCGGTGCAAGCTCAAGGCTGGTCAGGATGACCCCGAGGAAAAACCAGGAGCCCTTCTCCTGATTGATGATGCAGGTATTCTTGCCCATCCAGCCGATTCCCGAAAAGCGGGCGAAGGCTCGTTCGACAACGGGGCCGCTGTCAACAAAGACCCGGGTCTCGACGCCTGGCGCCAGCTCTTCCAAAGCCGCGCGAAGCTGTTCGAGCTTTGCCCGCATTATCTCGTGGTAATCCTGCCCCCAAGCGTAGCGCGAAACCCAGGCGCGAGGCGCGGTGGCTGCAGAATAAGGAAGCGACGTGTTATAGACCAGTCCGACGCAGATAACTGATTTGGCAGAAGGCAGGACCAAGTGCGGATCGAAGCGCTTAGGGTTCTCAAGGTACCGCATCTCCCCGTTGAAGTCCTTCTCCACCCACCGTCGGGAAAACTCGAGGTCTTTCCAGACCCCGATGGGTGCGACCCCGGCTAGGTCAAAGCCGAGGTCGAGAGCGCGTTGTTTTACGGCAAGGCTCGAAAGCATTGGTTTGAATGATAACGCCGCGCAAGAGGAGATTCCAGAGAGGCGTTGTCTCAGACCGACGAGTCATGGCTTGTTAGGAATCGGAAGGGCGGGCAATCACCCCCGTCCTTCCTGCCATCGCCCGGAAAATGCTGCCGGCGCGAAGCGCTTTGGAGTGCGGCAGCTTGCTGCCGCTTTTCCCGCTCGGCGGGACCAGCTTGCTGGCCGTGTGTTTCGGCCCCTGTATAAACGACGTTTGCCTGCGAGCAAGCTCGCGGGAGGACAAAGCGGCAGCAAGCTGCCGCACTCCAAAGCCCTTGACCTGTAAGCGGGTTCCTCGAAGCGATTCAATCGACTTTTTGTACCATATGGCCTGCAAAAACTGCCGTTCGGCAAAATGTCCTTAGCCTCTAGTCAGTTTAATCTTAACATTGCCAAGCGGAGTAAGGGGAGTTGGAGGCGACCGGTCATAATCCTCATTAGGGAGGAAGAACAACCATGCCAAGAATCCGAAGTCAGCGGATGATGAAGCACGCCGATCAAGCCATTTCCTCAACGGCTGGATTGCTCTTTAATGCGATCCAGTTTTTCAACAAGCACAACCCCGGTCCCACTTTTATTCCTCGTTGGTCGGACAAGCCTCTCCTGAAATCATGGCAAAAAAGCAAGCCTGAGCTGGGATGGCCTCGCCAGACTGACTCACTTTGTCCCGAATGCGTGAAGGAAGCACGGGAAAAGATCTTGAGCGGCGCGCAGAACTGGCAAACGCTCTTAAGTGAGAAAGTGGGAGAAATCAAGGCTACGATTCTTGAACGGGATGGCCAGGTTTGGATGGTCAAGGATTGCCCCATTCACGGCCACTTTGAAGACATGATGGCTGTTAACGCGAATTTCCTGCGCTGGATTGAAAAGAACTTTCCCGGCCGCGACATTCGCGCCCACAACGACGAAGGTCTTCACAACCATGGTTCGAGTTCCATCAAGCACGGGCGCGGTTCGGTGCTTACCGTGGACTTGACCAACCGCTGCAACATGATGTGCGATCCCTGCTTCATGGACGCCAACCAGGTCGGTTTTGTGCACGAGCTTTCCTGGGGAGACATCCAGGAAATCCTCGACAATGCCATCAAAATCAAACCGCGCCGGCAGATGTCGGTGCAGTTTTCGGGCGGCGAGCCGACCATGTCGCCTTATTTCATTGACGCGATCCGCTATGCCCGCAAACTGGGTTACAACAGCGTCCAGGCGGCTACCAATGGAATCGAGTTTGCCAAGAGCAAGGAATTCTGCAAGCGCGCTTTCGATGCGGGCCTCCGATATGCCTATTTGCAGTTCGACGGCATCGGCAATGACGCCAATAGCCACCGCCAAGTGGGCAACCTTTTCGATGTGAAGTTGCAGGCCATTGAGAACATGCACGAGGCGGGCATTGAGATCATTCTGGTTACCACTCTCGTGAACAACCTGAACAACGACCAAGTGGGGCCCATTGTAAACTTCGCCCGCGAGAACCCCAAGAAGATCGCCTTCGTGGCCTTCCAGCCGGTGAGCTTTACGGGCCGCGACGAGGACATTACTCCGCAACGCCGCCAGCGCCAACGCTACACGCTCTCACACCTGGCGTTGGACGTGAAAAAGCAGACCGGTATCACCGAACCCACCCGCGACTGGTTCCCCATTTCTTTGATGGGCGCCTTCGCGGACTTTGCCGACTTGGTTCACGGACCCGAAGCTGAGTGGGGACAGGTGAGCTGCGGTTGCCACCCGAACTGCGGCGTGGGAACCGCCTTGATGATTAATAAGGAAACCAAAGAGTGGGCGCCGGTTCCCCAGTTCCTCGATATTCCCCGGCTCGTGAAGGATATGCAGGGGATCACCGACTCAGCTCGAGGGAAGGTGTTTTCCAACTTCATGATGGGCTTGGCGCTTCTCAAGAACTACAAGCCGTTCCGTGCGCCCAAAAGCTTGGCCTTGATCGACTTGCTCAAGAAGTTCGACAAATCCTTTGCGCTCACGGGCGAGGCAAGGGCGAGGAAGAAGTATGGCGCCTCGGACCCCGACCGTACTTATGAAGACGCTCTCAAGCGCCGTTCCGACCCCTGGAATTTCCTCTTCATTGCTGGCATGTGGTTCCAGGACCTGTTCAATTATGATTTCCGCCGCACGGAGATGTGCATCATCCCCTACGCCACGCAGCAGGGGGAGATTTCCTTCTGCGCTTACAACACGGGAATAGGCTGGCGAAAGATTTTGGAGAACATGTACAAGAACGCGACGGTTGCCGAATGGTACAAGACGCACGGCAAGCACCAGATTTACGCCAAGGGCAAGAGCGTGGAACTGGAGTCCGCCGAGCATTCCCTCTATGTGAATGCCGCAGACGCCGCGCGCCTTCGCAAACTCGAGCACGACGTTCCCCTCACCGCCGCCGAAGAAGAAAAGGCTCGCCGCAAAGCGGCGTGGGAAGCCCAGCAGGCCGCGCAAGTACGGCAGGTTTATGAGGAAATGGTCCTCAAGAAGTCCCAGCCGGACCTCGTGCAAATCGGCGTCGCCTCTACACCGGAGGAGGAGAAGGTCCCGGTTTAGTTCCAGAGTTCCAGGCAGGATTACAAAGGGCCGCCCCCACGGGCGGCCCTTTTCGTCTGTCAGCGTCCTTCTCGAGTGCTGGATTTCTGCTGCCCCTCGGCGTAATCCCACATTTCCATTTTGAACTCCGCTCGCGAATCTTCGGATGTTCGTCGGCATCAACATCTATGCAGGTTTGAATGCAACGTGTACCCTCCGGAGGTCAACACGCAGTGATGGGCAATGACATCACCGGACCCCAAACGTTCGTCCAACTGACGAAGCAGAATCAGGCCACCATCGGTCGGGGCCAGCGCTCGTTTCATTTGTGGAGAGCCCATTGGAGGAGGAACACGACTGTGTACACGACGGTAGCAACAGCGAGAACAAAGGCGAGGGTTAGGTTGACTCTACCGAGTCTGGTCGTCGACTCATTGAAATCCCGCACCTCGGCTGCCAGCCTTCTCACGGATGTCGTGATGTGATAGGTCATGCCTCTGGTAACAGCGGGGTCGTTCACCCCGTGGGACGCGCGCATAAAGTCATCGAGGGCTCTCTCCCAAGGCTCCTGCTTGTGCGGACCCTGAGGTGTAGTACCCTTCTTGAGTATCGGAGCCGAGAGGATTCCCAAAACGATTCCGAACATCAGCACGGCTACAGCGGCTAACGCCAAGAGGCCGACGTTCATTCTTCTGCCTCCTTCCCGTCGAGAAACAACTAGCGCTCTGCGCAAGCCGACTACAATTTAAAGGGTCTCATCCACTCGAATGTGCTGGCCCTTATCGAATATTAAACCCTTCTCCTCGTAGATAAGCTTAAGGAGTTTTTCGTTCAAGAGTTTAAACCTTTCATCTGCCTCCGCCCTATTGGAGGCTACGATCTGTAAACTCAGTGGCTTGTCGTACGTATATGTGTACTTTGGCACTTTGCACCTCCCTTGGTAGCGAACCTGCCAGCAGATCACGCTGCGGACCTCGGCATCCCCCCAAGTCATTCAACAGGCTGAGTGTAGAGCGCGTCCTAAGCCGTTTGTCAAGACCACGAACCGTGCCTCACCGGCCGGATCCCTTCTAATCTTGCGGTTGCGCGCTAGCCCGCGTAGCGGGCGAAAGGTCGTAGCCCACAGCGCGAGCTGTGGGACAGACCATCCCCACCCTTCGCAAGCCCCGCAAGGGGCGAAAGGAATCATGACCAAAGGTAGCGCTCGTCGTAGGCAATGCCATTCTTCTTAAGAAAGGCGATCAATTCCTCCTGGAAAGTCATTCGACGGTGGTGCTTCTCCTGGTCGCGAATATATCGCGCCACGGCAGGCGCCAGGGAATGGCTGACGCTGAACGCTCCGTAGCCGGTTTGCCAGTCGAACCCGAGATCGTCGCGACTGCGGTGCACCCAGCGCGACGAATTGGTTTTGACCACCCGCAGGGCATCGGCTGTGGCCAGCGTGGGCGGCAACGAGCAGAGCAGGTGAACGTGGTCGGGCCTCGCGTTCGCCGCCCTGAGCGCGCCGCCGAGCTCGCGCAAAATGCCGCCCATGTAGGCGAGAAGATCGTCGTGAACTGCGGGGATGATAAGGGGCTCGCGGTCCTTGGTGCTGAAAATAACGTGCGTGAGCAGGTTCGTGTAGGTGTGTGCCATGTTCTTTCGCCCCTCCGGGGCTTGGGGGGAATTTTACTCGAATTCGCCACCCACAGCTCACGCTGTGGGCTACGACCTTCCGCCCGCTACGCGGGCTGCGAGACTGAGGCCTGAAGCGCCATGAATGATGCCCAACTTGTGCGCGGCGTTCAAACCGCGCCCGGCCTGTTGCAAAATCCCCGCGCATTCGGCCACGGGCAACGCGCCGCGCGTCTTGGGCGCGTGGCGCAGAGATAGTGCCCCTTCCGATGTCTGGGGCCAGGGTATGGATTTCCCGCAGTAACTCGATTCCGCCGTCGCTTCCCGCCGCGATGCTGGAGCCAAGGTTGGTGCCGAAATAATAGCTAATCATGTCCGTTCAATGCGTCGGGTCGAGAACCTTATGTTGCTTCCGGTCATCTAATATCTTAGGATAAAAGTGTTCTCCGAGCCCGGGGTGCTAAAGGCACAACACAAGCCCATGCCCTGCGGGCCGTCAGGGTGACTTGAGAAATCGAGCTGCCTCCCGTGTTTGGAAAGGAGAACAGAACCTACTCCAAACGCGGGTAGGTTTTTTTGTTTGGGGCGTGGCTTTGGAGTGCGGCAGCTTGCTGCCGCTTTATCGCCCGTGAGCTTGCTCGCGGTCATCTCGGCATAAGGCGGCACTCCGGCCAGCAAGCTGGTCCCGCCGAGCGGGAAAAGCGGCAGCAAGCTGCCGCACTCCAAAACCTTCGTTCGCAGCGATGATGTTGAAAGACAAGTTCGGCCGTGACATCCACGACCTTCGCATTTCGGTGACGGACCGGTGCAACTTCAGTTGCGTTTACTGCAAGTCCGCCGATCCGAAGAACTATTTTCCGCACCGGGAGCTGCTGAACTGGGATGAGTTTTTGCGGCTCAGCCGGATTCTGGTGGGGCTCGGGATCCGCAAAGTCCGTGTTACGGGAGGCGAACCCCTGCTGCGCCCGGGGGTTGTGGATTTCATCTCACGTTTGCGGCAAATCGACGGCCTTGAGGACGTGGCGATAACCACCAACGGTTACCTTTTACCTGAAATGGCTGGGGATCTCGCCGCGGCTGGCTCTCCCCGCGTCACCGTGAGCCTGGATTCGATGGACCCGGCAAAGTTCACCCGGATGACGCGCACGCCGCGTTCACTGGAGAAAGTGATGGCTGGAATGGATGCCGCGCTGGAGGCGGGCTTGAAGCCTGTCAAGGTGAACATCGTGCTGGTGCGAGGGTTCAACGACGATGAAATTGTGGATTTTGCCCGTCTCGCCCGAAAGCGTGACATTATCCTCCGCTTCATCGAATTCATGCCCCTAGATGCCGATCATTCCTGGAAGCGCGAGTTAGTGGTCACAGCCCGGGAAATCGTTGCGGCAATCAACCCGGTCCTTCCCTTGCTCGAGGCGCCTCGGCACTCTCCCAGCGAAACCGCATTGCGTTATCGCTTCGCGGATGGGCAGGGCGAAATTGGGATTATTGCGCCGGTTTCCATCCCCTTTTGCGGGCAATGCAGCCGGATTCGCCTGACCGCCGACGGAAAGCTGCGCACTTGCTTGTTCTCGATGGAAGAGCACGACGTGCGGCATCTGGTTCGCAATGGCGCCATGGACAGCGACATTGAGCGATTCTTCCTCGAGGCGGTTTACCAGAAAGAGCCCGGCCACCGCATTAATGAGCCCGATTTTGTTCAGCCGGATCGCACCATGGTCTACATCGGCGGCTAGTCCACGAGTATCCAGGCAGGGTCGCGTCAAAGTCGCGGAAAAGGCGGCTCTGCCGCCTGCTGTGCGGAAAGCCTCTGGCTTTCCGGCGCAGACAGCCTCCCTTCTTCCACTCGGCTCGGCTGGAAGGCTGAGCCTTCCAGCCGAGCCGAGGGGGTTAGTCAGGGCGGAAGGCCTCGGAAAGGCGAAGCCTTTCCGCACAGCAGGCGGCAGAGCCGCTTTGGGGTGTTACCTTTCGGGGACTTTGACGCGACCCCGAGTATCCAGGGCACGCGATACTGGCCAGCGACGAACTAGGTTAGAATGGTCTGAGGGACCGATATGGCGACGGCAGTCTTCAATACGCTACCGGAGTTCTACGTGGCGCTTTCCGAGCCGGAACTCGAGGAGCGCATCGCCGGCGCGAAAGCCGAGTTGGGGTCACGCCTGGTCATTTTGGGGCATCACTACCAGCGCGATGAGGTGGTGAAGTTTGCAGATTTCCGAGGCGATTCTCTGAAGCTCTCGCAATGGGCGGCCCGCCGGCCGGAAGCGACGTACATCGTCTTTTGCGGCGTACACTTCATGGCCGAGAGTGCGGATATATTAAGCGCCGACCATCAAATCGTAATCCTTCCCGACTTGAACGCTGGCTGTTCGATGGCGGACATGGCTGACCTCGAGCAAGTGGAAAGCTGTTGGGAGGAACTGAACCGGGTGACCGGCGCAAAGATCGTTCCCGTTACTTACATCAACTCTACTGCTGCCATCAAAGCTTTTGTGGGCCGAAACGGCGGCGCGGTGTGTACGTCTTCCAACTGCAGAAAGCTGATGGAGTGGGCTTTGGCGCGTGGCGAGAAGGCTTTGTTTCTGCCGGATGAGCACCTGGGCCGCAACACCGGCTACCGCATGGGCATCCCGCTGGATCAAATGGCGGTTTGGAACCCATGGAAGGATGCGGGCGGGCTTTCCGAGGGGGATATGCGGAATGCGCGCATCTTCTTGTGGAAGGGACACTGTTCCGTCCACCTGCGATTCTTGCCCCAACACGTCGAGCGGGCGCGCCAAGCGCATCCTGGCATCCGGGTCATTGCTCACCCGGAGTGCTCCTGGGAAGTCTGCCAGTTGGCGGACGAAGTGGGTTCGACCGAATACATCGTCAAGCGAGTTGTGGAGTCGCCGCCGGGAAGCCAATGGGCAGTAGGCACAGAAATACACCTGGTGAACCGGCTGGCGGCGGAGCATCCGGACCGCCGGATTGTCTCTCTCGACGACTGCGTGTGCATGTGCAGCACCATGTATCGAATTTCGCCGCAGCACCTTTGCTGGACGCTGGAAAGCCTGGTGGATGGACAGGTCGTGAACCAGGTTACGGTGGACTCGGAAACTAAACGCTGGGCGCGTGTGGCGCTTGACCGCATGTTGGAAATCTGAAGGGCAGTCGATAGTCGACAGTCAACAGTTGACAGTCAAAAGCCAGAGAGCGGGTAACTGTTGACTGTCGACTTTCGACTGTTGACTGTACTTCCATGGCTGAAAAGTATTTCAACCGGCAGGAAGCCGAAGAGCTTTTGCCCGTGATCGGGCAGTTTCTCGAGGAGGCTCGCCAGCAGAAGCGCACCCTGGACAGCATTGCAGCGGAAATCTCCAACGCCGCGCTGCGCATTATGATGCTGGGTGGTTCGCTTCCGCCTCTCACGGAGCTCAACCACAAGAAGGCCCAGCGCGATAAGGTCGCCGAGCAATTGGCCGGGACGATCGACGAGATTCAACGAACCGGGTGCCTGGTCAAGGACCTGGAGACGGGGTTGGTGGACTTTCCAAGCCTGCGGGGAGGGGAAGAGGTTTATCTCTGCTGGAAGCTCGGTGAAGCGCGCATCGGATATTGGCACGGAATCGAGGAAGGCTTTGCGGGACGCAAACCTCTGGATGATTCCCGACCTGAGGACGAACCGCCCAAGTCCTCGCGCCTCCAATGACTGCGTCCCCTACGGTTCACCAGAGTGCGAAGGAGTCTCATGAACTTCAAGGAGCCCACCAACGAGTTGGCGCAAGCCGCGAGCGCCTATCTGCGCAGCGCCGCGCACCAACCGGTCAACTGGCGAGAGTGGGGAGATCGAGCCTTTGCGCAGGCTCGCGAACAGGACAAACCCATCCTTCTGGACATCGGGGCGGTCTGGTGTCACTGGTGTCACGTGATGGACCGGGAGAGCTATGAAAACCCGGAAGTCGCCCGCCTGATTAATGAGCACTACGTGGCGGTGAAGGTGGACCGCGACGAGCGGCCGGACATCGACTCGAGGTACCAGACTGCCGTGAGCGCCCTGAGCGGTCAAGGTGGGTGGCCGCTGACGGCCTTCCTCACGCCCCAAGGCAAACCGTTTTACGGCGGCACGTATTTCCCGCCTGAGGACCAATACGGCCGGCCGGGGATGAGGCGCGTGCTGGAAGCCGTGGCGCTCAGTTTCAAATCCCAGCGGGCCCAGGTCTTGGAGAGCGCGCAGAAGATCTCTGAGGCGCTGGCCGGGGTGGAACGCCTCGAGCGGGGAGATAAGAAAACGGAAGAGGAAATCCTCAAAGCCCTGCTCGAGAACATTGGAGGAATGTACGACGCACAATTCGGTGGGTTCGGCAACGCCCCGAAGTTTCCTCACCCCAGCAGCCTCGACCTGCTGCTGGAGGCATATCTCGAAAATCGCCAAGCCTGGTTACTGACCGCGGTGACCAACACCCTCGAGCATATGGGCCGCGGAGGCGTTTACGACCAACTGGGGGGCGGTTTTCATCGCTATGCGGTGGACGAGCGCTGGATGGTGCCTCATTTCGAGAAGATGGCTTATGACAACGCGGGCTTGCTTCTCAACTACCTGCGCGCCTATCAGGTAACGGGGAATGGCTTCTTCCGGGATATCGCGGTGGGCATACTTTCCTTTGTTGAGAACGTTCTCTCCGACCCGCAGGGCGGATTCTACGCCAGCCAGGACGCGGACTACAGCCTGGAAGATGATGGCGATTACTTCACCTGGACTTTGGAGGAGACCAAGGCGGTTCTCGGCGACCTCGAGGCGCACGTGGTATCACTCTATTACCACATCGAGCCACAAGGTGAGATGCAGCACAACCCGGCCAAGAACGTCCTGTTCGTCGACCAACCTCTCGAGGCCATTGCTGCCCGCGTGGGATTGACCCCCGAGGAGGTCGGCCAGGTTCTGGCCAGGGCCAAGACCAAGCTGCTGGAAGCGCGCGCGAAGCGGCCGACGCCTTTTGTGGACAAGACGATTTACGCCGGTTGGAACGGGATGATGATTTCCTCCCTAATTGAGGCGTTCAAGGTTCTGGGCATGGCGGGGGCGCGCGATAGGGCCCTCGCGACTCTCGACCTCCTTCTCGCCAAGGCCTACGATCCCGAAAGGGGGATGTACCACAGCCTCGTGAACGGACAGCCTCGCGTCGATGGGCTGCTGGACGACCAGGTGTTCATGATCGCGGCACTCTTGGACAGTTATGAAGTTTCGGGTGCTCGCGTGTACTTTGACCGCGCCCTGGAGTTGATGCAAATTACTTTGCGCCGCTTTTGGGACGACAACACCGGCGGTTTCTTTGATACCGCGCGCGACCTGAATGACCGGCTGGGTAACCTGACGATGGCTCGGAAGCCATTCCAGGATTCACCGACCCCTGCGGGCAATTCTGTGGCGGTCATCGTTCTCGACCGCCTCGCCAGCCTCGCTGCCCGTCCGGATTTCCGCGAAAAGGCGGAAGAAACTCTGGCTCTGTTTGCGTCAAAAGCCGTCGAGTGCGGCCTCTTTGCATCCACTTATGGGCTGGCCCTGCTTAACCACTTGCAGCCTCCTGTGGAAGTGGTGGTCGTCGGCGAGAGCGAGGATGGGCGGACTTCCAAACTCTTAACCACTGCATATCAGACGCCGCGCGCAGGCAAGCGAGTACTGGCGTTTGCCCCAGGAGTGATAAAGAATGGCGAGCTTCCTCCAGGACTCGCCGCTACGTTACCCAATTTGCCGCTTGCGGGCACGCCTTTGGCGCTGGTTTGCATCGGGTCTTCGTGCCAACCGCCGGTCAACACGCCGGAAGAGCTTAAGGAAGTCCTTGCGGGGAAGGTCGAGTAGCGCCTGCTGAGCATGCATATGAATCGGCGGAATCTCGCAAGGAGCATCGCAGCTTGCGGCGTTTCCAGGCAGGCGCTAAACTGGATTTTGGAAGACGTTTGTGGGAATCCGTAAGGTAGGAGAAGAAGTCTATGTTGCCTCCAATTCGAAGTGATTGGGTCAATAATCGCACCGGGCCCGTGGTGACGCAGATGCACTACGCGCGCCAGGGGATCGTTACCGAAGAGATGGAGTTTGTGGCCAAGCGCGAAAACCTCTCGCCGGAAACCATCCGGTCAGAGGTGGCGCGCGGACGCATGATCATTCCTGCCAACATCCGCCACCTCGAGCTTGAGCCCATGGCCATTGGCATTGCGGCGAAGTGCAAAATCAACGCCAACATCGGCAACTCCGCCACCACTTCGAACATCGAGCAGGAGCTGGAAAAACTTCACACCTCCGTGCATTTCGGCGCCGACACAGCGATGGACCTCTCCACGGGCGGAAACATTCACGAAATCCGCGAAGCCATTCTGCGTCACAGCCCCGTACCGATCGGCACGGTGCCCATTTATGAGGGCCTTTCACGCGTTTCCCGGGTCCGCGAGCTGACCCCGGAGATCATGCTCGAGGTGATTGAGGAGCAGGCTGCGCAGGGTGTGGATTACATGACCATCCATGCCGGCGTCCTGCGCGAATATATTCCCATGACTCGCCAGCGTATTACGGGCATCGTCAGCCGCGGCGGCGCGATTCTGGCCCAGTGGTGCGTGGAGAATAACCAGCAGAATTTTCTCTATACGCACTTCGAGGAAATCTGCAAGATCTTCCAGAAATACGACGTCTCCTTTTCCTTGGGTGACGGCCTGCGCCCCGGCTGCCTGGCGGACGCCAGCGACGACGCGCAATTCGCCGAACTCGAGACCCTGGGCGAACTCACCAGGAAAGCCTGGGAGTACGACGTCCAGGTGATGATCGAAGGGCCCGGGCACATCCCCCTGGATCAGATCAAGCTTCAGGTGGACAAGGAGATAGAGTTGTGCCAGGAAGCGCCGTTTTACACGCTGGGCCCGCTGGTTACCGATATAGCACCGGGTTACGATCACATCACTTCGGCCATCGGCGCGGCCATGATCGGCTGGCACGGGGCCTCGATGCTCTGCTACGTTACGCCCAAGGAGCACCTCGGACTCCCGGATAAGAACGACGTCCGGCAGGGTATCATCGCCTACAAGATTGCCGCCCACGCTGCCGATGTCGCCCGTCACCGCCCTGGAGCCCGCGACCGCGACGACGCCATTTCCTATGCCCGCTTCCTCTTCGACTGGAACAAGCAGTTTGATCTCTCCCTCGACCCGGAAATGGCCCGCTCCATGCACGACGAAACCTTGGCCAACGAAACCTACAAAGACGCCGCCTTCTGTTCCATGTGCGGCCCCAAGTTCTGCTCCATGAATACCACTCAGGTCATGGAGAAACAATTGGGATTGAACCAGAGCGAGCGCGAGCAGAAGTTCGTGGAGCTGCTCACGAAAGTCCAGGCTTAAGGTTAGGCTCGGACGAGTGGGTGCTGCGACGGTGTCAAATGTTAATCATGGGCTGGTCGGATGAAGTTCAGTGAGCTGCTGCGTTTGCTGGAGGGCGAGGGATTTAGGCTGGTGAAGGAAAAGGGTTCCATTCGCTATTATTCCAAGCCCGGTATCGAGCGCTTAATCCGGGTTGACTACCATGGTTCGAAAGAGGTGCCAACCGGGACCTGTCAGGCTATACTCAAGGCAGCAGGTATCAGAAGGGGTGAGCACTGATGATCGATATGAAATACTCACTAGTCATCGAAGCAACGGAAGATCCCAACTTCTTCGGTTTCTATTCTCCCGACTTGGAAGGCTTTACTGGTGTCGGTAACTCCATCGAAGATTGTCTTTACAAAGCGAAGTGGGGCATGGAGGAACACGTCGCCTTGCTTCGTGAACATGGTTTGACCGTCCCGGCTCCTGCAAGTGAACCAAAGGTTACGATTCAAAACGCCAAACCCGTTCCAGCTTAGGATCGGACCGGCAATTACGCGGCGGCGGGCTCTATTTCCATTTGCCGCACGTGTCTCGCTTTCTTGGAGTGTTCTGCGCCAGCGACATGATGTTCCCATGTGTTTTCAATGGGTTAGAGGAATGTTGAGGGGATGGGGGCGAGCGCATGAGTGTGGCATTTTGGCACACTCCGGGGTTCGCCGGCTTTATTGTACGCTACATAGATAGCCCAGCGAAGTCAAGCGCAAAAGACAACTGCGGAGATTCTTCGCCCCCACAAGTCGGGGCTCAGAATGACAGGGCCTTCATCCGTAGAGGCCGGCTTTAGCCGGGCACCTGCTGCGCTATAATGCGACGTGCCGCGCTGAAGCGCGCCTCTACCGTAGCCGGGCACCTGCTGCGCTATAATGCGACGTGCCGCGCTGAAGCGCGCCTCTACGAAAAACCGATAAGATGTCGCGCCCTGTTTTATTGAGTTTTACTGGACCGGCGGCTCGCCGGGGTGAAGCGGGGCCTGGGCGGGCACGCCGGACCTCGGCAGTGGCTTGGCCGGCACGCCTCCCGGTTCGTCTCCCACCCTCCTGCCCTCATGCCGGTTCTCAAGGAGGGAGAATACTCTCCTTTGTTGTTCTGGGGAAAGGACAGCCTTGGCCGCGAGGATCGCCTCCACATTGTGTTTCATCATCTCCCGGCGAAGGTCCGAGATTTCCTGCACCTGTTTCAGAATTTCATCGCGGTCGGGTTTGTCGGCGCGCAGGGCTTCCCTTAGTTCGATGCTCCGCACTTCTATCTCGGCCCTGGTTTTCACATTAGCCTTCTCTGTTTCAACGACGATCTGGCGCAGGCGCTCAACCTGCGGGTCCGCCAGGCGCAAATAAATCCTGATCCGGTCGCTCTCAAGCAAAGCCAACAACCTCTCAACGCCAAGGTGATTTCGGTGTTCGCGCAAACTGTTCCCCCACCTGCCCTGGTTGACCCCCCAGCCGATACTCCCCAGGCTGAGAAGTGATAGGGCCAGTATGGTCGAAGTAATGATGCCTTTCCTCTTGCCCATATTCCCTCCCTGTTTCCTCTTTCCCCCACCTGCCACCTACGACCTACCACCGACCTCCCCATGCTATTTAGCTTCTTCCAAGGCTGCATCAACTGCCTTGTAATATGCCTCCGCAGACGGGTATCCCACCAGCATCCGCCCATTGATGAAGCAGGTCGGTGTACTCTGAATCTCCAACCGCTTCGCTTCGCGAGTCCCCGCATCGACGCGCGGGAGTGAAGCTTTGGAATCCAGGCACCCTGCCAGCCTGACGCGGCCCACTCCCACCTGGTCCGCATAACCCAAGAGGGCGTCGCGGACGTTGGCGGCGTTCGTACCGGACTGGTTCTGGAAAATCAACGAGCGGTAAGGCGCGTAGGCTTCCGGCTTAATCTCGTAGACGCATTCGTTGGCAATGGCGGCCGTCAACGCCCAATCATGAATTTGTACAAGCGGAAACTCCTTGAATATGACTCGAACCTTGTCCCCGTATTTTGGAAGGAGCTCTTTCTCCAGGAATTCATGGAGCCGCCCACACATGGGGCACTCGAGGTCCGCGTATTCCACAATGGTGACCGGAGCGTGCGCAGGACCCTGGGTTGGCTGGTTCGTGGTTACGATGGTTCGCAACGCTTCCCGCCTGAGATCCAGTCCCAAGTTGAAGAGGCTTCCCAACACCAGGGTACGATTGTCCTTGGTAATGTAAAAATCCTGGGTTTGCTTCTGTTTCCCGTTTTCGAAGGTCACGGTCGTTGCCAATAAGTTGGGAAAAGCGGATCTACGGAAAGGCCCTGCGGTGACGCTGGTAGCTTCAGGGATTTTGAACTGTTCACGGATGTGTTGAACAATTTCGCCTTTCCGATCAGCGCTGAGCGCAAAAAGGAACCCCACAATGAGGTAGTGGCGGTCATCGGTAAGGAATATGTTAGTATTTTTCGGTTCTTTGCCATCGTCGGTAGTAGTAGTAATCGTGGAGGCCAGAAAGCCCGGGAAATCCGACGACTGGAGAGGAGTCGCCGTGACTTTCACCGTGTCGGGGATACCAAACCTTTCGCGAACGTACGAGCTGATCTTCTCCTCCAGGGCGGCATCGTCAGAGGCATTCGCTTTGGGCTTTGCCACCCCGCCGGCAATCAACACACCCGCCACAAGCAGTAAGACCCCACCCAGCACTTCAAAACTAGCCCAGCTTTTCCGGATCAATTTGCGAACCTCCTCCCGCCGGCCAAATAAATAATGGCCAAAGACTGACACACGATTTTATAGGCCCTGCACGGGAAAATCAATTCTGAGAAACCGGCGGTAGTGCCTGAAATTTGTGTTGCTGCACTCAGGTTTGTATGCTACCTTTCCACCCCTTGGAGGTTCTTAGGAATGAAATTGAAGTCTAAGCCTGACATCAATTCGGCTTTTGGGTCTGGCCTAGAATCAGTCCCGAGCTTTCCGGTGGCTTCTGCTGCGGCTTCAACGCTCCCATTACCTGTAGCAATGCTAGTGTATTCTTCGCCGGGCCGCGCCAGTGAAACCGACAGTTCTCGAAATGCGAGTTCACCCACTCGAAGTCGCCGCCGGAATAGTAAAGGTCGCAATCGCTGAGTTTGCACTCCAAAAACGTTACTTCATCCAGGATAAAGCTCTTTCCCTGGAAATTCTGGTTCTTGTAGGTTTCCACTTGTTTGTCCTCCTAATTAAGCTCGTGGGGCGTTGATTCATATGTTGGGCCTGGGGGGAGTTGAACCCCCTGCTACGGGCACCCAGAATGCCTAAGCGGGAACGTTCCCTCGGGCCCACAAAACAACCACGCTGGACTTTGCCTCGAAAAATCATCATGGTCCGTATATAGCAAAAAAGTGATTCGGCTGTCAAGAGAAAAAAGATTGACAAATGACTTTTTTGTGATATGAATTATGGGTGGATGGAAGCTGTACGATTACGTTGACGCAGGTGGGGCCAACGACTTTGCTGCATGGTGCAGGGAACTACAGCGCCCAGACCTAGCAAGGTTGAATCGAAAACTGAAGATGCTAGCGGACAACGGGCCTGATTTGGGGCCAAAGCTGGTGGCTGGACCGCTTAAAGGTTACGCACATATTCGCAAGATTATTGTTAACGGTCGAGTTGCGCTGAGGCCGCTACTCTGCAAAGGACCGATCGATAACGATCACGAATTCACTTTACTAGAGGGTGCATTCGAGCGCGACAGAGAATGGATTCCCGCTAACGCACGAGAAATCGCCGTTGAGCGCCGCCAAGAGGTCATCTGTGACTCAAACGCAAGAAGATGCCCCCACGAAGTTGTCTCCCGATGATGTGAGACAACAGTTTATCGACAATCGTGATGACAAGACCTACCGCCACGCTTACGCCGACGAGTCCCTTAATCTCTCGATAGCAACTCAAATCAAGGTTCTGCGGGAGCAGCGAAAGTTAAGACAGAAAGACCTTGCGATGCTGGCCGCAATGAAGCAATCCATGATTTCAAGGTACGAGAACGTCAATTACTCGTCTTGGAGTATTAATACGCTGAAAAAGCTGGCTGAGGCTTTTGACGTTATGCTCGATGTCCGGTTCAGGAGTTTCAAAGACTTGGTGACTCTCACTGAGGGATTCAGTCGTGAAACCTTACAGGTTTCCCCGTTCTTGGACGATCCATATTTCTCGGAGGGTTACACTTCTAGGCAGGTGTTTACAACCTATACATATTTACGACCAGCCCGAACAAAAACATTCACCATGCGGTTTGTTTTTAATCCTCTATTGCAGGCCAGCCACGGTATCGTGATACCCTTTTCAAATCTTGGTGTGGTTCGTAGTCAGGGTCTAATTGAACCCGAAGGAGTGATACATGCCGAAGACGCACAAGCCAACATCCAAACCTATCCCTTCCCCTACCCCTACTTCATCGGAGGTTCAGATACAGGCTGGGGCCAGAGGCCTTCAGCCGACTGAAGCGAAGGTAGGGCCTCCACAGCCATTCCAGCCGATACCACGATTTGTTAGGTCGAAGGATTTCATCTCAGTCTACGCGAATCACATATTTTTCACCGGAACAACGCAATTCGACATGCGTATAAACTTTGGAGAAGTTCAGGGAGTTCAAAATAAAGAGTTAGTCGTAGAAGACCGTGTGTCCGTGACAATGCCCCTTGTAGTCGCAAAAATTCTGGCTTTGTCAATTGAAGCCAATCTCCAGCAATTTGAAAAGCAAACGGGAAAGACAGTGGCTCTTCCTGAAATTGGGATGACTAAGGTCAGCATCGGTCCAGACGGGGTAATAATTGAACCTCATGAACCTATAGGACAGACGAAGTAATCTTTCCCTTTCCTAACTCGTCCCCATCTAAACCAACACTATTTTCAGGCACTACCAGGGGCTGACCGTAGTTCGGCGCCCTCAGGGCCAGCAGAGGTTTTTCGCTTCCTTTCCGTGGGTTTCGTCCCGCGAGTGCGGGACTACTCACGGTATGCCCCTTCGGGGCAATTCCCGGCTCATCATCTCCGGTTGCCAAAATCGCCGTCCTCAGTGACCAGGATAAGCCTAACACAGAGGTCACTGAGGCCCTCCGTGTCCTCTGTGTTGAGGCTTTGAGGGGTCGGAGAACACGGAGAAGCTCGTTTTGATTGCGGCCACCGGGCCGTGCGGTGCTACAAGGCGCTAGTCAATAGCTGGCGCAGCTCATCCCTGGTGAGCGTGATGGGATTGCCTTTGGTGCTGCTGGCTCTTGAGGCTTTTTCGACAAGGGTGGGCACGTCGCGTTCCTGAATTCCGTATGAACGCAGAGGAGGAATCTGCAATTCCTGGCAGAGTTGGCGAACCCATTCGATTCCCTCTTCGGCGGTGGCGTCCGGCTCACCGGTGAGCAGACGCGCCACGGTTTCATAACGGCGC
The DNA here is from genome assembly GCA_050012175.1 of Terriglobia bacterium. Taxonomy (GTDB): domain Bacteria; phylum Acidobacteriota; class Terriglobia; order UBA7540; family UBA7540; genus CAVROP01. The sequence goes on from JBEKHR010000012.1 coordinate 76,555, forward strand.
AGCGTTTCACCTTCCGGGGCGCGAGCGCGGGAGGCGCGAATGTTGATGGCCATCCCATGCGGCAGCAGCGCGGCGCAAATGGCTCCGTGCGGGGCGTCGAACATTCCGCCCACCGGCGCGGCGAAGCCGTGGACCACACCCAAGCCGGCGTTGGCCAGCGCGAGTCCACCCAGCAGGCTTGCCAGCGACATGTCCTCACGAGCCGTGATGTCGCGCCCGGAGTGATAAGCCCGGCGCAGCCAGCCGCTGACACGCCGCATGCCCTCCAGGCAGAAGCCGTCGGTCAAGGGATTGGCGCGGATCGAGACGTAGGGCTCGATCAACTGCGTGAGTGCGTCGAGCCCCGTGCTGGCGGTGACCGCGGGCGGCAACTCGAGCGTCAACTCCGGATCCACCACCGCGAGGCGCGGCAGCATTAACGGGCTCCTCAGGCTCACCTTGACCTGGTGCTCTGGAGAAGCCAGTACCGCGTTGCGCGTGACTTCAGACCCGGTGCCGGCGGTCGTAGGCACGGCGATAAAGGGGACGGAAGGATGACGGAGAGGCTGGCCCTTGCCAATCACCTCCAGGTAATCGCCCAGGTCGCCGCCGTTGGTCAGCAGCGCCGCAATGGCTTTTCCTGCGTCGATGGCGCTCCCTCCGCCGAATGCAATCACCAGATCGCACTGTTCCCGGCGGGCAAGTTCCACACCCTGACGAACCAAGGCAACAGAGGGTTCTGCTTGGATGGCCAAACTAATGCAGCCGATTCCCTCGATTTTCATTGCCTCGAGCAGCAAGGCGGCACTTTCCGCCGGGCGCCCTATGGCCAGCAGCGCTCGCCCGCCCATCTCTTTTGCGGCCGGCGCAACTTCGCGCACCACGCCGGGTCCGAAGAGGATGCGCGTGGCGGTGGCAAATTCGAAACGCATCGCCGCCTCACCAGCCCTCATCCGCAGGAAAGACATTGGAATATTTTACGCTCGTGCGGGGCTCCGCCATCATGGGGGCCACTTTATCGCGCCAAGTGGCGTAATGCGCGGTCTCCTTGTGACGGGTGGCGGCTTCGTGGCTGCGATAAACCTCGACCAGCAGCAAGCGGGCAGGGTCATCGGCCTGTTGCACGACGTCAAAGCGGGCAATGCCCGGCTCCTGCACGCTGTGGCGCTCATTCTCGAGGCTGGCTTCCTTGAAGGCGTCAACGAATTCCGGTTTGACTCGAACATGCACGTGAACGATCAGCATGCATCCTCCTTCGCAATCAAGAACGGAGAGACTCGGGTAATGGGCCGGTTCGATGTAACCCGAATTCGGAAGTTAGCGTGGGTGCGACGTACATCTTGTAGGGGCACAGCGTCCGCCGCGGCGGATGCCCCTACGCCCGACCCCACACCATTTTGTTCCTCCGGTATCTGCGTCAAACGGGCCTCTAATCAAGTGATTTGGCTAGACCGGCGGCTCCCAACTTTCGCATTCGGGTGTAACGGCAGCTTTATGCCGCCACATGGCGATGTAACCTGTCCCGGATGTTTCGGGAATTCGCCGTTACCGTCGGCCGCCGCCAAGGCCTAGCAAGCCAAGTCGGCGCGGGTGAACCTGAAGTCGTTGATCGGCCCGAGGAAAGTGACCGCCAGCCGGTCGGGTTGGAAGAACTCGCGCGCCACTTCCAGGACTTCGGGGGAAGTAACCTCGTCGACGCGCTGGGAGGTCTCGTCCAGCGAGATGTAGCGCCCGAAATACATTTCCTGCCGAGCCACGTTCGACATGCGGCTCCCCGTAGTCTCCAGACTGAGCAGGAGGTTACCCTTCAGATAGTCTTTGGCATGCTGGAGTTCCTGGTCGCTGATGGCCTCGGACTTCAACTTCCGGAACTCATCGAGGATAAGGCCCAGGACTTGGCGCGCATTCTCCAGCGCTGTGCCCGCGTAGACGCTCAGGCAACCGGCATCGCGGAAGCTGCTGAGGCCGGAGAAAACCGCGTAGGCAAGCCCCCGCTTCTCGCGAATGTTCTGAAAGAGCCGCGAGCTCATCCCGCCACCGAGCACGGTGTTGAGGATGTAACAGGCAAAGCGCTTCTCGTGCGGCTGCGGGTAACAAGGCGCGCCCACACAGAGGTGAACCTGTTCAAGCTCTTTCTTATGCCGATGGCGGATGCTGGGGTGGGGCGTGGGCGGGGGACCCTCGTCAGCCGCAGGCCCGCAAGGCAGGTCGCCAAAGGACTTGGCAACCAGATCCACGAAGCGTGCGTGCTCGACGTTTCCCGCGGCGGCGAGCAGCGTGCTGTTGGGCGTGTAATGGCGCTGGAAATAGTCGCACAGCCGTTCTCGGTTGAAGCTGCCCACCGTGCGGCGAGTACCCAGAATGGGCCTGCCTAGAGCGTGCCCACGCCAGTAACTCTGCGTGAACATCTCGTGCACGAGGTCGTCCGGCGTGTCCTCCACCATCTTGATCTCTTCCTGGATGACCTTCGATTCCTTGAGGATGTCTTCAGGTTGAAAGAGAGGATTGATGAACAGGTCGGAAAGGATATCGAAGGCCCGCGGCACGTGCTCGTCCAAAGCCTTGACGGAGAAGCTCGTACACTCCTTGGCCGTAAAAGCGTCCAGATGGCCGCCGATCGAGTCTGCCTCACGGGCAATCTGCTCCGCACTCCGGTTCTTGGTCCCCTTGAAGACCATGTGCTCGATGAAATGCGAGATGCCGTTCTCCTCCTCGCCTTCTTGCCGCGACCCGGTTCGCAACCAAATGCCCATGGAGACGGAGCGGACGGCGGGCATCGCCTCAGTGAGAATTGTGAGGCCATTGGGGAGAACGTCCTTGCAAACTTCCAACATGTAGATTCCCCTCGATATTTGAAAGATTCTACCCGGCACGTGGGCCAAGCTATAGGCGGCGCCTGCCCTGCAACTATTTGTACCACATGGCTAGGGAAAAGGCCATGAAAACACAACCGGAGGGATTCCGCTTGCGTGAAGCCGATCCTCCGCCTATACTTGGTAAGTCTTCCGCTTGCCAGTCGCGGGTTGCCCGAGCAACCGCGACCGCGCACCGGGCCTGTAGCTCAGGTGGCTAGAGCGCACCCCTGATAAGGGTGAGGTCGGTAGTTCAACTCTACCCAGGCCCACCAGGATTCACCATGCTTGGATCGAGTAGTTGGCTAGAGCGTCCCGATAAATCGGGAAGGTCGGTAGTTCAACTCTACCCAGGCCCACCAGGATTCATCTGGTTGGATGGAGCAGTTGGCTAGAGCGTCCCGATAAATCGGGAAGGTCGGTAGTTCAACTCTACCCAGGCCCACCAGGATTCACCATGCTTGGATCGAGTAGTTGGCTAGAGCGTCCCGATAAATCGGGAAGGTCGGTAGTTCAACTCTACCCAGGCCCACCAGGATTCACCATGCTTGGATCGAGTAGTTGGCTAGAGCGTCCCGATAAATCGGGAAGGTCGGTAGTTCAACTCTACCCAGGCCCACCAAAGACCTAGCCGCAATGCCATTCCACATGTACATTCTCCGCAGTGCGTCAACCGGCAGGTTTTATGTGGGCCATACGGAAGACCTGACCAAACGGATTCTGGAGCACAATAGCAACCGAGCGCCTTCGACAAAGAATCGGGGGCCGTGGGGACTTGTTTATTGTGAGGAATTCTCCACTCGATCGGAAGCGAGTCAGCGCGAGCGAGAGATCAAAGGAATGAAGAGCCACGCTTGGATCGAGCAGTTGGCTAGAGCGTCCCGATAAATCGGGAAGGTCGGTAGTTCAACTCTACCCAGGCCCACCAGGATTCACCATGCTTGGATCGAGTAGTTGGCTAGAGCGTCCCGATAAATCGGGAAGGTCGGTAGTTCAACTCTACCCAGGCCCACCAAGCGATTCATTAGCACAGGTCGAGGAGCTCAAAGTATCTCTCCCGCGACATACCCGCCGTGCGCATGTTGCGCCTGATGATTTCCACGTCGATTGCCTCGTAAGCGGGGATGACGACGGGGCGAAGGCAGCCGGCCTTGGCAAAGATCCAATGGTCGCCTTCCTGGCGTCGGAACGTGAAGCCATCTTTCTCGAAGACACAGCGGAGCCGTTTCCAGGAGACTGGAGTGATGCGCCTTTTAGGCTTGCGGGCAGGCTCAGGTGGATTGGTGCTCACGGGCTAGAAGGGCAATCGGCACGGTCAACCAGAGAGCTCCGGTCGGATACTCAGATCTCTCGAGTGGCTTTCTGGCCGACACGAACCCCGCCTGTTGAAGAACCTCGTCCAGCGTGCCGCGCTCAAAGCAGTCTGCCAGGAACCCTCGGATCGCGTCACGCAGGTTGTCCAGGGCCTTTTCTTTGGTTGGCCCCTGGCTAGCAACGTCGAGTGACTGGCATACTGCGAGATACCACTTTCGCCGCTTCTTCACTCTATACGGAAGACGGAATTCAAGAATGGGTGAAGGTGCCAATCCACATCCTCCTTTGTCAATTAAGGAAGTCTCGCACAAAGCAGCTTAGCACAGCTCGGTTGTCTACCAAAGCGGCTTTCAGAGTCCCCAGACACTGTGCGTAAACTGACCGAGGCCTTATTTGTTTGGGGAGGCGCAGCGTTGATTTAGGATTCGGGATTGAACGGAGGCTTTTCCTGAACCCTGGCCCCTGGGTCCTGCGCTTCCGGCTCCTGCGTTTTGCGAGCATTCGAGGCTGGAATCACATTGAGCTAACCGGTATAATTGGCGGTCCTCGAACGAGCCTTGCAATGAAAAAGAAAATCCTCTTGATCGAAGACGAGCCGGGGCTTGCGGTGACTCTCCAAGACCGCTTGCAGTGCGAAGGTTACAGCGTAGAGGTGGCTCAGGATGGGGAAGCGGGCCTGGAGCGAGCGACGCGTGATTACTTCGACTTGATCATCTTAGACGTCATGGCGCCCGGGAAAAGCGGCCTCGAGGTCTGCCGGGAGCTGCGCCAGCAATGCATTACTGTACCCATCTTGATGCTCAGCGCTCGCAGCCAGACGATCGATAAAGTTCTGGGTCTGAAGATCGGGGCAGACGATTACGTTACGAAACCCTTCGACATGCTGGAGCTGCTTGCCCGAATCGAAGCCCATTTGCGCCGCGCCCTGAGTGCAACCGGGAGGCCGGGTGCAATCTACCAATTCGGCCCCATCCGAGTGGATTTCCGCCGCACCGAGGTTTTTCGGCACGGATCACCAGTGGCTCTCTCGGCGCGGGAGTTTCAATTGATCAAATACTTCATCGAGCATCGGGGAGCAACGTTGCCTCGAAAGGAGCTTCTGAAGGAAGTGTGGGGGTACGTTGGAGTGCCTTCTACGCGAACCGTGGATGTCCACGTCTTCACTCTGCGACAAAAGCTGGAGACTGATCCTAGGAATCCGCAATTCATTCAGACTATAATGGGGCTTGGCTACAAGTTTCTTGGATGAGTCCCTTACGTGCGCTGGTCTTCCAAGGCGTTGCCGCCTTTTGCCGCCGCGAATGGGGTGAGGGCGTGGTCTTGGGAAACCTTCCTCGCGCGGGTGGGGGACAGCCTCCCCGGATGCGTAGTTCGGCGTAATGGAGTCCTTATCTGGTAACCACAGTGCGCCTGCAAAACCCGAAGCCAGGCAATCAGGAGATGCTGCCTCTTCGTGCCGCAAGGGTGCGAAAGAGGTCAAGCTGCGCCTAGTCTAGGAGCAGTCCGAAAAAAATTCGTGTATCATAATCTATGCTTTCGAACCGAGGAGATGAGTTAGCGTCGGAAGGCGTAAAAGTGAGCCGGAATATATGAAAAGGGTGTAAGGAAATATTTACATCCAGTTAACGAGAGCGGGAAAACCACTGTCGTCTTGTAGCATTCCAACAGGATTACACTGCTTTTGAAATTAGTAGTTTGCGTGCAGTTACGCAATTTACCCCTATAACTGGACCACGGGTTAAGCTAAAATCGTGCGGTTGTTTTGGGGGGGGAAGCGCCAAGGGAGGGTTCAAGGCGGAGGTAGGCCTGGCAGTCCTACCACGTGAGCGGGCGACCATCGACTTGGCCGCACAATTTGCGGTCCATCCGGCGTCGATCATGGGTGGAAGACAATCGGGCAGTAAGGAGGCGCAGGTATTTTCGCTGGGCAGCAGGAGGGCAGAGAATTCAGAGGCTGTTGGGAAACGTGCGGCAACGCGTCGGAAGGGCGGGGTGGAACCTGTCCCCAGCACAGCGGGAGCGCCGCCGGAGGAGTGAAAAAGAGACAATTCGCCGATTTTCTTTGTGGCGCCGCTTGCAGCGGGGTTAAGGCCCCGCCCTTCCGACGCGCTGGGAAGGTTGAGCGTCTGTAGCCCCTGGCGTTTCTGCTCTGTCTCCGGTAAACTGAAGGATTGGCTTGGAGCATGGGTGTTTCGCCGGTGTCCGGACGCGGCCGGGGTGGCCATGCTCCGTCCGCTATGCTTCCTGCGCACGACCGACCACAGAGTGACAGCAACGGGCAAACGCAGAGAGAGCTACGATGCCAAAGGCCAACGGAAGAGAAAACGATAACATAACTAGCTTATCTTAGCCCCAAAAATGCCCTTGGCAATGGGGCATACCGTACCGTGAGAGGATACTGGAGGAATCATTGACACGAGCGATCTCAGGGTTCATCAGGTTGATGCAAACGAGTACCCTCCTGGTTTGCATTGTTTTCGGATGCGAATGCGCGTCCGCCCAAGTTGATTCAGGAACCGTTGTTGGGACAGTTAGAAACCCGGCGGGGGACGGAGCACACGGCGCCAAAGTCTTTCTCAAGAATGAAGGGACTTCCATTACGAAATCCACTTACACACGGGGGGACGGCACGTACATTTTCACGCCGGTCAAGATCGGCACTTATTCCGTATCGGTGGAGCTTCAAGGATTCGTTCCCGCTTTTCAGACCGGCGTTGTCGTAGAGATTCAGCAGCAGGCTGTCGTCAACTTCAATCTAGTTGCCTCCCAAGCTGCCTCGGGAGCCAGCGTTTCCTCAGGATCGACGGCGTCTTACACTTACGTGCCATCGGACAAGGTACTGAGTGCTGAGGCGCTCCGGACTCTCCCAGTATACAGCCGCAACTTCACCTTTTTGTCGCAGGTGGTTTCCGGCACAGGGCCCAGCGTAGAAACGTCCACCGGCTTGGCGACGACGGGGAGTTTCGCGGCCAACGGGGTTCAGCCTTACCAAAACAATTATCTCCTCGACGGAGCCGACAACAACGACCGCTTCCCGGACTTCGTTCCAGGCACAGCGTACGAGGTCCTTCCTGCCATGGACGCGATTGAAGAATTCAGGGTTCAAAGCCCCACGTATAGCGCGGCCATCGGAGGAGGGGGCGGGGTGGTTGTAAACGCGACGACAAAATCAGGCACGAACGAGCTTCATGGAAGCGCCTGGGACTACTTCAGTAATGACGCCATTAATGCCGCCGATTTCTTCGACAACGCCATGGCTCTGAAAAGGGCGGAATTGCGCAAGAACCAATTTGGCGCAACTCTCGGTGGTCCCCTGAACATCCCGAATTTCTACAATGGCAAGAACAAGACATTCTTCTTTGCGGACTACCAGGGAACGAAGTTTCGCCAGGGGATTCCCACCGTTGCGACAGTTCCCACAGTCGCGGAGCTAACCAGCGGATATACGGATTTCTCAGACTTGATCAGCGGGCAGCCGAAATGCACCTCTGGACCCGACCTGCTAGGGCGCACCTGGAACTGTGGCACGATTCTTGACCCGGCAACCACACGCTTGTTGACCACCGGCCAGCCTGATCCGATTACAGGTTACAGCGCCAGCGCCACGGGCTACGTCCGCGATCCTTTTCCGGGCAACCTGATCCCTGCCAAACGAGTTGACCCGGTGGCGGCGGGGCTGCTTAAACTTTATCCAGTCCCCACCATCACGGGTATCTACAACAATTACGCGAGGAACGCGTACAGCCGAGGCGACGCCAACCAGTTTGATGCTCGCATCGATCACCACATGAGTGATCGCAACCAGGTCTTCGCTCGTCTTAGCTACTTAAACAATCCCCATTTGCAGTCTGGTCCTTTCCCGGGCGTGGCGGATGGCGGAGGATACACGCAGACCGCTACGGCACTGAATGGCGTCTTGAGCGAAACCCACGTCATCTCCACGACGCTGATCAATGAGTTCCGGTTGGCGGCCGATTGGATGCATGCGGAGAGGGTGCAAGCCTACGTCAATGACCTCACCGATATCCCTGGACAGTATGGGATTACGGGAATTCCACAAGTAACAGGCAACGGCGGCCTGCCTACCATCAACGTTGGGATTTACTCTCAACTGGGAAGCAGTCCTTACCTGTACGCGAATGACAACAACACGACCATTCAGGTGAGCGACAGCTTCTCCAAGATCAGGGGGCCTAGTCACACCATAAAGGGCGGGGTTGAGGGCCTGGAGATCAGGTCTGTGACCATTCAGCCTCCTTATTCGCGCGGGGAGTTCGATTTCTCAGGGAATTTCACCTCCATCCCGAACGTCCTCGATGCCAGCACGGGCGCCGCCCAGTTTGTTACGATCCCTAAGGCGTCGTCGATTCCTTCCATCGGGCGGAGTAACGTGGGCGGGCCAAACCAGGTTTTTGCCTCCAACATCGTCAACATCGACAACCGGCGCAATTACGTCGCAGCCTACTTGCAAGACGAGTGGAAGAAGCACCCAAAGTTGACCATCACTCTGGGCGCGAGGTGGGAGTACTTCCAGCCTTGGAAGGAAAGGTATAGCGCCGAGGCTAACTTTGTCCCGGGGGCCACAGGGAGTGGTACGTATGTGATTCCTTCCGGCCGCGGATTCGATACCCTCCCTTGCGGCCCTGCGTACCCAACGACCTGCGCCGTATCTTATATCAATACACTCTCCACCAGCTTTACCGATACGCTCACGAACGACGGAATTACTCTCTCCTATGCACCCCGAGGAAGCCTCGTTCAGACCCAGAGGTTTAATGTTGCTCCCCGCATCGGGTTTGCTTATCAACTCACGCCTAAGGCTGTGGTTCGCCTTGGGTATGGGATGTTCTATGGTGGGCTGGAGAACGAGGGAGTCCAGGCGAACCTTGGCCGCAGCTATCCCTTCGAAATCAATTACAGGTACACCGGTCCCGATGATGGTACGCCCATCACCTATCCCAGCACGGGAGCCCACGCGACTGTGGAACAGGGCCTTGCACCAGTAGCGCTCATATCTCCAAAGGCTACGGCGAGCGAACTGGAATTGCGAGGTATCCAAAGCAATTTTAAGAATCCGTACACGCAGAGCGTTGACCTCACTATACAATATCAACGGAGGACCAATGACCTTATTGAGCTCTCTTTGGTCGGGTCGCGGGGCACTCATCTTCTGATCAACCCAGGATTGAATGAAGTCGGCGAAATGCTCCCCACCTTCCAAGACCGCCAAGCCTATCAGCCTTTCTCGACCTTTGCCTACGGTTCAAGCTACCTGGCGACGACAGGGAACAACAGATACATTTCCGGTCAATTGCAATATGTGCGAAACCTTGGGCACGGACTAAGTTTCCTCGCCAATTATACGTATGCGGAGAACCGGACGGATGCTCTGGACTTTTTCAACGTCGCAAGCCCGCAAACTTACCGCGCACCTTATATTCAGTCTTTCGGTCTCACGGGTGATTATCAACAGGCGGATTTCAATGTTCGGAACGCCTTACACTTCAGCGGTGGGTATGAGCTACCTCTTGGGCCGGGAAGACAATTCCTAGCGAACAAAGGCGACATCAGGGGGAAAGTCCTCGGCGGCTGGACTATTAACTGGGTCCTGACAGTTGAGAGTGGTCAGCCGATGACCATTCCCTGTACCATTACGACCGCTTCCGGCGCCGGCTGCGATGCTATGCTTGGACAGGGGGCAAATCCCAACGCCGGACCGCACAATGTCAATCAGTTCTGGAATCCTGCGGCTTTCTATAATCCCGCGGTAACCACATCGACAGGGCAGAGCAACCTAGGGCCTCTGGGAGGTGCTCCCACCCAAGTTTACGGGCCGGACCTTCGCAGGCTCGACGCGGCCCTCCGAAGGAGCTTCCAGATTACGGAGAAAGTTCGGGTGGACATCCGGGCTGAAGTCTACAATGCGATGAACCACCCGTACTTCGCGCCACCGTCGAACCTGAACTTCCTGAACACAACGAACTTCGGCCAGATCAGCTCGACTCGCGATAACCCGAATGACGCGCGCGCGATCCAGTTTGGTATAAGATTCAACTTCTGAGTTTGACGATATGTAAGGCAGGCTTTTTGCCCCGGCCGACATCAAAGCGAAGCCGGAGAGGAATGGGCCGTGACTTATGAGAAAGAAGCCCACGGGTCAAATGACCTCTCAGGAAAAACAGGGACGCGGAGATCAGGAATATTCTCCTTTGCTCCGCCGCCTGAATTAGGAAGGTGGACATGTTGAGTATCTTTTCCTTATTGCTTTCCATTCTCCTCAGTGTTTTGAATCCTGTAGGCCACAAACCAGCCGGGATGCCTTCCCCTACGCGAGACTTCTCTATGTCTAAAGCACGCGTTTTGAAATCATACCGCGCGTTGCCGATGAGTTTTGAGATGAACCAGGGGCAGGCGGACCGCACCGTCCGGTTTCTGGCGCGAGGCCAGGGCTACGCTATTCTCCTGAAACCGAGCGAAGCGCTGCTGGCGTTGCAACCGCCGGGCCAAAACACTCGGCTCCCCGAAAAGGCGGGAGAGCTGCCAAGACCACCTTATCGCGTGCTGAAAATGAAGATCGAGAGAGCGAATCTCTCTGCCCCCGCAACCGGTCTCCACCGCCTCGCCGGCATCAGTAACTATTTTATTGGCAATGACCCCAGCCGCTGGCACACCCATATTCCGACTTATGAGAAGGTGCAGTTTGAGAATGTTCGCCCCGGCGTAAATCTTGTTTACTACGGGAATCAAAGGCAACTGGAATACGATTTCGTCCTGTCGCCGGGCGTCAGGCCTGAGTCCTTGAGGCTGAGTTTCGAGGGCAGCGACGCCACAGTTGATGAGCAGGGTGATTTGGTCTTCACCTCGACGGGTGGCAAGGTAACTTTTCGCCGGCCGGTCGCCTACCAGTGTTACAAACCTGACCCCGGAAGGAAGCATTTCCTTACCGCCTCCTATGTTCTCAAAGGGCACAACAGGGTGGGCTTTGTTGTCCCCGATTATGACCCGCGTGAGCCGCTCATTATTGATCCGGTTCTGTATTACTCAACCTACCTCGGTGGCAATGGAGGTGACGCAGGAAATGCTGTTGCCTTGGATACCCTGAATGATGCCTTTGTTACCGGCAGCACCGCCTCAACCAATTTCCCGACCGTCAATCCTTACCAAAAGTCTTACGGGGGCGACACGGACGCATTTGTGACCATGGTGAGATATGACGGCGAGGCAGTGATTTACTCCACCTATTTGGGTGGGAATAACTTTGACGTAGGCAACGGGATTGCCGTGGACAATTCAGGGGATGCCTATATCACAGGCAATACTTCCTCCGCGGATTTCCCAACTACTGCCAACGTCTTTCAAACCACATTTGGCGGCATCACAGACGCTTTTGTGGCCAAATTGGATCCCAGTGGCTCTCACTTGCTGTATTCGTCGTACCTCGGCGGAAGCAATGTTGATTACGGGATGGGCATTGCTTTGGACCAATTTGCCAATGCCTATGTGACAGGCTACACGCAATCCACCGATTTTCCCACCGTCAAGCCGATTCAGTCCGGTAACGCTGGCAGTGGGGATGCCTTTGTGGCCAAAGTCAATACTCAAGCGACGGAACTGGTCTATTCCACTTATCTGGGGGGGGGTAGCGCGGACTCGGGCCAGGGGATCGCAGTGGATCTCGGCGGCTCTCCCTATGTGGTCGGTTACACTTATTCCACAAACTTTCCGACTTTCAATCCCTACCAGCTTCATAATGCGGGCAGCGTCGATGCGTTTATCACCAAGTTGAGTAACGATGGGTCCACCTTTGCGTTCTCGACCTACCTGGGCGGAAGCGGGGACGACAGAGGCTGGGCGATCGCGGTAGACAAGGAAAACAACATTTACGTCGCCGGTAGCACGCTGACACCGTGTACTCCCGCCTCGACCACAACAACCCTGTGCAATCCCACCGAGACCTTTCCCACTACTCCTGGTGCCTTTCAGACCCTCAACACTTCCCAGTCCCCGGGATATTCCGATGTGTTCGTCACCAAGCTCAACTTTATAGGCAATGCCTTGCTTTATTCCACTCTGGTGGGCGGAGCCTGGACGGATTCGCCGGCGGGAATAGCGGTCGACAGTTCGGGGGATGCCTACGTTACCGGATACACCCAATCGAATAACTTTCCCACAGCCAATGCCGTGCAGGCAAGCTATACCGGAGGCACCTGCGGGCGGAACCCCTGTCCGGACGCCTTCATAACCGAAGTGAATCCCCAAGGATCGGCGCTGGTGTACTCCACATACCTGGGGGGAAGCGCCGCAAACTGGGGTAATGGTATTGCTCTGGACAGCAACACCCCGCCCAACGCGTACGTCGTAGGGACGACGACCTCTTCCGATTTTCCTGCTATCGCGCTCGCTTATCAAAGCGGGCCGGGGAACTCAACGGGGCTTGGGCAAGCCTTCGTCTCAATGCTTGAGCAGACCGATGCTGCGGGTGTTGCCCTGACCCCGCAAAAACTGGAGTTTGGACCTGTAAACCTTTACACGCCCAGTCATTTGACCTCCCTCAACGTTCCTGCCACGGTGACTCTCATGAACGTCGGCACGGTGCCGCTTCAGGTGACAAGCATTACCACGACCGGCGATTTTGCTGAGACTGACAATTGCGTGGGAACCGTCCCGGCCGGCGGAGGACGTTGCACCATCAACGTCACGTTCACTCCCACGGTGCTGGTGGCTGAAACCGAGCAGCTAGCCATCAACGACAATGCAACGGGAAGTCCGCATTTGGTCAGTCTTACCGGCACCGGCATCAATGCAGTGACCACGGTACTGTTTACGCCCCCCAGTCTGGTGTTCCCCGCTCAAAAAATTAACACAACCAGCACAGCGCTGACTGTGACCATGACAAATAACGGTACCAGTAATGTCCCCCTGACAATTACCAACATTGCGGCGACTGGCGACTTCGCAGAAACCAACAACTGCCCCTCGACCCCCTTTACACTCGCCGTCGGCGCAAATTGCAGTTTCTATGTAACTTTCACCCCCACTGCTACGGGCACCCGTACTGGAACTCTCACCATAACTGACAACGTAGCCAGCGGTGCATCGAGCGTATCTTTGACGGGGGTTGGAAACCCTGTCTTTAACCTGAGTTCTCCAACGCTTTCGCAGAATCTCCTCATCGGGATGACCACTACCACCTTTACCATAACCCTTTCGGCCCCCAGCTCCTTCACGGACACCATCGCGCTCTCCTGCACGTCCGGGACGTGCTCCTTCAACCCAACGACGATCGCTTTGGGTCAGCCCACCATACCCACGACCAGCACCTTGACCCTCTCGGGACTATCGCCTTCAACTTCGAACCCCTACACCTTCACCGTCAGTGGAACTGACACCACCACCAGCATCGGGACGGCCACGCTGACTTTGACGATATTTTTTGAGGACTTTTCCGTTTCTGCCGTTCCAGCCATTAACACCGTGCAGTCCGGGGCGTCGACAATCTATACGGCCACCGTGTCGCCCATCAATGGCTTTAACCAACCCGTGGTTCTGAGTTGTCCCAGCAGCACCTTGCCGCAGGGAGCGTCATGTCTCTTCAATCCCGCGGGAGTGACCCCCATTGGTGGAGCTGTTTCCTCCCTGTTAACGGTGAGCACGACGGCGCAATCAACCTCAACTTCAGGGTTGCTCCCGCGCGCCCGCCCCCGCATACCTCCCGGACCAATGATGATGCTTGTATTGTGGGGGGCATGCAATCTGATGGCGCTTGGCGCCTTGCTGCTCCGGCGCAAAATGGGGGGCCGTGGGACGGGGAGGCGCAAAGGACTCATTTACGCCCAGGTGGCTCTTGCCACGCTTGTTCTTGCCACAGCCTTCTGGATGAGCTGTGACACTCAGATCTACACCAATGTCATCCAGCCCTCTACGATCAACGGAACTCCGACAGGTAACTACCATATAACTATCCAGGGAGCGTTTACCGGGACAACTGCGATTACTAACGGGACTACTACGACTGTCGACCGTATAACTACGGTCAACCTTACTGTGCAATGACAACTGTAAGGACGTATCCGCCAGCCCGATGGACTTGAACGAGTGCCATTACGGAGAGCGCGCAGGGGGTTGTTACTGCAAGGTTCTTGGAAACGAAACAGGGGCAGCGAGCGAGTAGCGGAGACCTGCCTAGCCGTTTTCCAACAGTGTATTGAATCTTCGCTTTTTCGAAATAGCGAATTTCGAGGTCGCCATCCAGACTCTAAAGCCGCCGTCAACAAACGGCCGTCGAGTTCGGGTTTTTCAGAAACCTGCTAGAAGTTGAACATCACCTGAAAGTCGACGCGGCGGTTGGCTGCGGATGACGAGAAAAACCCTCCCACGAGCGAATTCGAATGTCCAAAGCCCGGTGAAGTGAGATCGCCAATCGGTGTCCCCAGGTTCACGGTGTTGAAGCAATTTCGCGCGTTGACGCTAAAAGTGAGGCTATAGCGCGCGTTTACTGCGCTTCCCGGGCTGAAGAAACCCCCACCACCTCCTCCCCCACTCAACCCGCGGCCGCCGAGGCCGGGACCGTAGCCCCCACCGCGTCCTCCTGGCCCGCCACCGGGTCCGCCACCAGGTCCGCGGGAGGAGCCAGGACCCTCAGGCTTTCTTCCGAAGCCAAACGTCTTGCTAAGGCGTAGGTTCACCGTGAATTGGCCGGGGCCGGTACCGTAGTTTGGTGGAATGATGGTCTCCCCGGAATTGGGCGTGGTGTCGAAAGTGCCCCAGCGAGTCACCACGACATTAGGTCCCGATGCGCCGGGGGCGGCGAAGGCAGGCCGCGCATTGTAGATACCAGTCCCATACACGTCCTGACCCAACGTAATATTAAAGGGTGCGCCAGTGTTCGCGACCACGAAGGGGCTGATGCCAAACCCGCGCGGCAGGGTCCAGGTGCCGCCCACGAAGACGCGGTGGCGGACATCGAACGCCGCCCGCCCGTAGTCTTCCTCGACATCGTACGGGTTCATCGGAGAACTCAAGACGCCGCGCGTGTTGCTGTGAGCGTAGCCGAGGGTGTACACGCCAAATAACATAAGCTTTGTTCCCATGCGCAGGTTGAAGTTCGCGATCAACTGATTCTGATTAAAGAGACCGGCGGACTCGTACTGGTAGATGTTTCCAGAGTTCGGGTACGGTAGCTGGCCGACCGAGGGCTCTCCCAGGGGATACGTTCCCGGAAGGGGAGCATTGATGTCGCGGGTGAAAAGCTGATGAACCCCGTGCGCGTTGAGATAGGTGGCGGACACAGTGGCATTCTTGGATAATTGCCGCTCCAGGCCGACGCCCGCCTGCATTGTATACGGCGCTCGTAAGTTCGGATCAATCTGGTATTTAGAACTGCTCGCCAGCATGCTCAGGGTCGGAACGTTGGGGAAGAGGCTCAAGATGGCCGGCGATGTAACCACGAACTGCTGCTGGTTGGTGCCATTCAGCCGCTCCGCTTGGAGCAACTGGGTCTGCATGAAGCGGTCATAGAAAATGCCAAAGCCGGCCCGCAGGACGGTTTTGGGCGCCTTTCCGTGACCGAGGCCCCAGGCTAAACCCAGCCGCGGAGCGATGTCGGCGTGGTCGTGAATATCGTTCTGCGTCTCGAAGCGGAGGCCCAGGCTGAGCGTCATATTGGGACGGGCCCGCCAGTCATCCTCTCCGTAAAGTCCCAGGTCAAGGAGATTAACACTCGCGTGAGGGTTCCCAAAGCCGATCAAGAGCTGGCTCGGCTGAGCGGCTTGATATGCGGCGAGCGAAGGAAACGTAAACATGCCGTTGGAGTATGCGATCGAGCTGCTGAACTCGTCCACGTCCCGTAGGCGCCCTCCGAACCTTATGAAGTTCTTGCCCAGAGAAATGGAAGTGTAGTTCTGGAACTCGTAGTGATCCTCGGTGTCTATGACCTTTCCCATGCTATCGCCGCCGCTCGTGAATGCGCCTAGCACCGAGACCTCGCATGGCGGCACTTGCAGAAGGCAGCCAGCAGGATTGCCGCCGCCCGTGAATGCCGAGTACTGCGGCGTCTGGTTGCTACTGTCGTGAAGGTATTGGAAGCGGGCTTGGTTCACCGTCCTCTCGCTGAACACTTGCGTATCGCTCACCTGGATGGTGTGTTCGGTGCCGTTGGCGTTGTAGGCCTGCGAGGGGAGAGAAAACTGCCCGATTCCGTCGTTGGTATCATTGTTCTGCCAGAGCTGGTAGCGCACCGTTAAGACATTCTTCGAGCTGAGCTGATAGTCGAGCCGGGGACTGAGGTTCATCCGCATTTGGGGATGGAGTACGGATTGGCTGAATGGAACCGGAGTCAAATCGGGACTGAGAATGAAGGCGCTCACGACGTTCACGTCGTTAATGTCCCGGCGAAATACATTGAAGAAAAAAGATGCCTTCTTGCTGATGGGACCGCCGATGTTTCCATTGTAGAACTCCGAATGATAGCCCGGCTCTTCGGTGGCGAAAGGGTTCCGCGTGTTGAAGGCAGAGGAATTCCCATTCACGAAGACTTGGCCGTGGTACTGGCTCATTCCGGGTTTGGTGGTGATTTCGATGCGGCCATAGCCGAGCTTGTCGTATTCCGCCGAGAAGGGATTCTGGTTGACCCGGATCTCGAGAATCGAGGACTTGGGCGGGAGCTGGCCGCCGGTAAATCCGTCAATATAGATCTGGCCTCCGTTCGGCCCTGCCGAGGGTCCAGCCAGCGCCTCCAGCTCGGACTGCAATTCATCGGGGTCATCGGAGAGCGATTCGAGCTCCTTTCCCGAGATGACGAGCGAACTGGCGTTGTTCTCGGGATTGACGCTAACGGTTGGCGCCTCGCCCGAGACGGTGATCTTTTGCACTTCCTGCTCGATCTGAAGCGAGATGCTGAGCTTTTGAACCTGATCTGCGCTGATTTCAATTCCCTGCTGCTCATACACCGCAAAACCTTTCGCGATGGCCTTCACCGTGTACTTCCCGGGTGCCAGTGCTTTGAATTCGTAAACCCCGTCCCGGTTCCCTTGTACGGCTTGGGTCTGTCCTGTCGCTGAGGTCACCAGGACGGTCGCTTGCGTCACCGCCCCACCTGAAGGGTCATTCACCTGGCAGCGCAGCGTCCCGGAAGGGGTTTGCGCGAACAAGGGGCTTGCCAGAATTGGCGCCAAGAAAAGCACCAGAGAAATAGAAGCGTACTTCCCAAACAGCCGAAATTTCATTGAGTCTCCTGCGAAAGCGCCCACGCTTTACAACCGGGCGCTGAATTATTGCGTCGTCTCTTCTCCGCTTGGGGCGCCGAGATTCCAGGGCGACATGAACATCGCTTGGCTGGCGCTTGCTGAGGACGCCAGAATGGCTTCCACACCGCTCAATAGCGTGATCGCTGTGACCCCACCGGAAGCCGCGCCTTGCGTCGCCACAATCATCACGGCGTCACCCTTCTGCAAATCGGCAAGCGTTGCCGGCGGCATCCGGTTCAGGATTTGCTGGAGATCAGGCGCTCCGCCGGGTCGCGGTCCTCCTGGAACGCCGCCCGAGGGAGGGACGCCTGCCGGCGGTGCGGCGGGTGGGGGACCACCACCTGCGCCGGCGCCGTTCGGTGGTCCGCTGGTCTCCCCCCCTTTCAATCGCATGGCGACCCTTTGGGCCATCATCGGAGGCAGCTTGCGCAGTTGGGAGTCTGACGTAACCTTCACGAGCACGGGCTTCTTCGTCTTCAAATCGATAACGCTGATTGTGTTCTGGCTAACGTCAATCGAAGAGACCGTGCCGGCTATGTTTCGAAACGATCCTGAAACAATCTCCTCCGCGGCAAACTCGCTGCCGTCCTCGCTGCGCGTGCCACGCGCGCGAAGTTGATCTCCGGGTTTGATCTGGTCGAGCGTCGCGGGTTTTGCATCGTCGAACCTCACCGAGTCCGCTGCGTACCGGCGCAGGATCGTATCCTTGGTAATGTGAATCGCCACTTTCTTGACGGTGCCGAGGGCCGCCGTCGAAATCGCGATTGTGCTAGTCGCAGGATCGACGGAACTCACCAGTCCCCCCACCCCGCGCTTCTGCCAATCAGCGCGCTCTGCCTCCTGCTTCCGGGTAATGTCCACCTTGCTCATGACGATCGCGGCGGTGGCGAGGAGGGTCTTCTGGTCGTCCGAAATGTGTCCCCGGACCAGAATGCGGTCGTCTATGCTGATGTCCCTGGCATTGATCTTCGTGGCATTCTTCAGGGTTTTCTCATTGGGAGCGACACGGAGAAGAGTGGCATTATCAGGGAGCAACACGGTGAGGCGCGTTCCGGAATCGGTCTGGATGGTGAAGCCCGTCTGCTCGACACTCACCACTGCTCCCATGGCCTTGTAGGTGGGACTCGGCGCCTGGCCACGTCCTATCGCAACAAGACTAAATACGAGGAAGCCTCTGCAAAGAGATGTAATGACCCTCTTTGCATGTACGTCCATAAATCGCCGACAAGTTCCCTTCCTCATTATCACCCTCCACTGAAACAGCCGGTCGAGTGGGGCTGAGCCCCACCTTTCCTGTCAGAATTGCGAGTCGGTGAAGTCACGTGGCGGCAACTTCCAACCCGGTGTGAGTACTACCCATAACAATCGCACGACAATCAACGGAATCAGACTATCTTCCCTCTGAGATTGCCTGCTAAAGCTAATACGTTCCTGGGGGATAGACGGTTGCTCTTGCCATGTTAAATCCATGTAAAAGACCCTTGCGGGGGTGTTTTGTCCCTTTTCAGCCCGCATCTCGAACTGCCCAACGCCGCTGAGAGCTTCTGCACACAAGGACCAACGGATTGGGTCGCCCCTCAAGAAGTCTGTCCGAAATAAGGTGCTTCGGAGGAAGAATCAACAGGTTACAAACGGCCGCAAGCCACTGGATTGTTGAACCCGAATTCGAAAGTTGGCAGCCGCCGTTCGAACCGAATCACTTGATTCGAGGCCCGTTCGACGCGGGTACCGGGGGAACAAAATGGTGCGGGGCCGGGCGTAGGGGCATCCGCCGCGGCGGACGCTGTGCCCCTACAAGATACGCATCGCACCCACGCTAACTTCCGAATTCGGGTTGAATCGACGTGCGGCGAAATCTATCTCCGACAAACTCCTGGGGGCCAAGTCGTTTGTGCGTCTCGCGGTCACGTCTATATCGCGCACCCGAGCTGACGGAGAACGTGTCAAAACGAGGCGGTAGGGTGTAAACTCACAACTTCCCGGGGTTCCGTGACGGGAATGCCGGCCGAGGGTACGGCCAACCGACTCCACTAGGAAGGTTTCACTGTGAATAAACAATTCTCCAGCCTATCGTTTGCTCTGGTGTTTTTTAGTTCGGCCCTTTTCTCGTCCAGCCTCCCGCTCACCCCGTACCCGAACCAGCTTGAAATGGGTCAAGGAGTATTCCGGGTGGGGGCGCGCGTCAGTATCGAGGTTGCAAGCAACGAGGAGGAAGACCGCTTTGCCGCTTCGCTTCTCGCTCAGGAGCTGGATTCACTCTGTGGTGTTGCCGCCAGCGTTGGAGCTAAGGGAGCTGGTTGGCCCCGCATTGTGCTGGCACGCCCCGAAAGCCAGGCTGGCAGGCGCATTCTGGGCGAGTCGGGGTTGAGCCTGCCGCCCCAAGCCGATGAGGAAGGCTACATCCTGGTGGTAACTTCCCGCGAAGCCTCAATAGTGAGTAAGACCGCAGCGGGCGTCTTTTACGGCGTCCAGACGCTTCGGCAATTGCTTCACCGGACGCCGGGAGGTGGTGCAGAGGCCCCGGTCGTGCGAGTGGTGGATTGGCCCGCCATGCGTTGGCGCGGCGTGAGCGTCGACATTAGCCGCGGCCCTATCCCCACACTGGCTTCCTTCGAGAGGGAAATCGCGTTGCTGGCTGAATACAAAGTGAACCTCTTCTCGCTTTACATGGAGAACACGTTTGCCTACCCCAGCCTGCCCTTGGTGGCAGCTCCGGGCGGCGCCATTACTCCGCAGGAAGCCACTGAACTCGTTAACTTCGCCAAACAATATCACGTGGTGGTCGTTCCTGAGCAGGAGGCCTTCGGGCACCTGCACCTGGCGCTTCAGAATGAGCAGTTCCAGGACATGGTCGAAGTCCCTTACGGCCACGTGCTCTCGCCCACTGCCCCTGCCTCCTTCACTTTCATTGGAAAAATGTTTGCAGACCTCGCTTCCGTCTTCCCGGGACCGTTCTTCCATATCGGGGCCGATGAGACCTTTGAGCTGGGCCAGGGCCGGACCAAGGCAGAGATCGAGAAACATGGCTACGGCAGCGTCTACATCGATTACCTTCGGAAAATCGACGAGAGCTTGAGTGCCTACCATCGCAAGGTCCTTTTCTGGGGCGATATGGGCGTTCAGCACCCTGAGCATCTCAAGGACTTGCCGCACGACATGATCGCGGTCCCCTGGGACTACGATGCGAAGCCATCGTTCGCGAACGAGATTAAGCCCTTCCGCGACGTGGGGCTTGAAACCTGGGTAGCACCGGGGGTGAGCAACTGGAGCCGCATTTTCCCGGACTACGCGGTGGCCCTGCCCAATATCCGGCAATTCGTGACGGACGGAAAAGAACTGGGCGCCTCCGGCGTCTTTAACACCACCTGGATGGACGATGGCGAAGGCATGGTGAACTTCACCTGGTACGGCCTGGTCTACGGTGCCGCTCAGTCCTGGCAGAAAACTGGGGATGACCAGCAGTTCTCCGATGCATGGGATTGGGTCTTTTACCGTGCGCTTGACCATCACTTCGCCACGGAGATCAAGACCCTTACAGAGATCCATCGGCTGCTCCAGGGTGCTGTCCATTCGGACGGCGAGGACTGGCTGACCTGGGTTGACGCTTTGAGCCCGGAGGGGCAGCAGTTTTATGGCGAGATGGAACCGGCCGCGCACCAGATTCGGCTTCTGGCTGAAGACGTGATTGCCGATCTCATCACTAATTCCCAGCTCGCGCGCCGTAACCAGGACCTGCTGGACTATGTGGACTTTGCCGCCCGGCGGTTCGATTTCCTCGGCCAAAAGGCCATCTACGCAAAATACATTGTGGACCTCTACTCCCAGGCGCAAGCCAACCCTGCGCAAGCCGAGAAGGTCTACGATATCCTGAACCGAATTAACGGAACCAATGGCTTGCTCCAGGACATGCGCGACCAGACCACCTTGCTGCGGGCCCACTACAGGAAACTTTGGCTGGCGGAAAACAGGCCGTATTTCCTCGACAATATCCTGGCTCGTTACGATGAAGAATTGGAGCGCTGGGAGCGGGCGGCCAATCACGTGAATCGTCTCCGAGAGGTCTATCGCCACCCCCGTCGGCTGCCACCTCTCATCGAACCGTAGGGTGCTGCGGCGAAACCTTCCTGAAACGGAGGCTGAGCAGACCACCTCGATAGATTCTTCAGAGAATTGGAAAACCCGCAGGGTGAAAGCGCCGTAGCGCTGACCCCGCCTCGCGGGGTCAGCACCATGGGAAAGCAAGAAAATGCCGACCCCGCAGGCGCGGGGTCGGCGCTACAAAGGCGCTACAAAGCGACGGCAAGCTGCCGGACTCCAAAGCCCGGCGAGGCGGGCAGCGCAGACTAATAGTGATAAGATTCGATCATGGAGATGTACACCTACCCCATCACGGTCGAACGCGAAGGCCGGAAATATTGGGCCTACAGCGGAGATTTTCCGGGAATGTATGGACTCGGAAATTCCATCGAGGAAGCCAAGGCCAGCATCCTCGAAGCGATGCGGCTCTATATCGAAGAGTGCCGTGCCACCCACCGGCCTATACCGCGCGCCCGCACCGTCTTCATGGAAACCGTTTCTCTCGCGGTATAGTTTGCCTACCGTTACGGTGCACGAATTAGCCTTTCGTAGTCACTGTGCGAGCCGATCCAGAACCAGAAAAAGTTATCTCCACGGCGCACCGCCAAAGCGCGACAGGACCGCGAAATACGCACCGACCAGAAAGAGCCAACCGGCTTCAGGCGCAGCGATGGATGAAAGGGGTTGTGCGCGAAGAGCTCATATTGTTTCCTGGCTTGCTCTTGGACCGCTTGCGCCAGGCTGTTATAAAGAGCCCAGAATTCCGGGGAGGCGTGAGAGGTGAAGTTCAATGTTGCTCTTGCCGAGAGCGCAGGCCCTTTTCCAGCGGAGTAAATCTACCCTCATCGATTTCCTGACCGATTTTCTCCACCAGGTGATGGCCGCGACCGCCCGGAGAAAGATCCTGCTCCATTTCGGCGTCCCAAGCCTGTTCTTCAAGCTGCTCAATCCAGTCTGCCAGTTCCTGGCGCTCTGGCTCTGTGAGCTGCTCGATCGCGGCTTTGATCGCTTCCACGGTCATATTGCCAGCTTAACCTCGCCAGCTAGCTAATGCAAGTCCGAACGTGGCAGGCCGGTTTCCTTATGCCACGAGAGCCGCTGGGTCACTGGACAGACCCCGCGCCCCCAAGACTCGGTGCCGCTGCCCGTTGAGACTCAAGCTTCAAACTGACGCTTGCTCGGCTGCTCGGCGCTGGAAGATTTCGATGTAGCAGTTGACGAGCGAGACGGCGGCGGGCGTGATGCCGGGGATGCGGGAGGCTTGGCCGAGGGTGAGAGGCCGCACGCGGGCAAGCTTCTCCACCACCTCGCGTGAGAGGCCGGAGACTTTCTTATAATCGAACCAGTCCGGGATGCGACGCGACTCGGCGCGCTTCATTCGCTCCATCTGCTTTTCTTGCTGTTGGAGATAGCCCTCGTACTTGAAATCGGTTTCGATGCGGCGGGCCTCCTCGCGAGAGAGACGACCGCCCTGCCCGACCCCCTCACCTGTCCCGATCAGATCGGGACACCCTCCTCCCCCAAGGGGGAGAGGGCTGGTAGCAATGTTCGCTATACGCAAGCCCTCTGTGACCCATTCCATCAAATCCTCGATGGTGACTTCGCTGCGCTTTAGGAGCTGCGCACCGGTGAGCGGCGAGGGCGCGGTGAATTGTCCGCCGGCCATGAGCCCGAGCTGCGCGTAAATCTCGCGCCCCAGGCGCGAATCGGGGTCCAGGCGGGTTTCGAGCAGGAACCTGGTGGCGGCAGAGATTCGCGCCTGCTTTTCCAGGAATGCTTCGTAATCCTTTTGCCGGATGGTCCCCACCTGGTAGCCGAGCGGCGTCAGGCGCTCGTCGGCGTTGTCGATGCGCAGGTGCAGGCGGAATTCGGCGCGCGAGGTGAACATGCGGTAGGGCTCATCCACGCCCTTGCTCACTAGGTCGTCAATCAGGATGCCCGTGTACCCTTGTGTGCGCTCGATCATTACCGGGTCTTTGCCCTGCACGCGCAGCCCGGCGTTGATTCCCGCCATGATCCCCTGGCAGCCAGCCTCCTCATAGCCCGTCGTGCCGTTGATCTGGCCCGCCAGGAAGAGGTTGCGGAGCTTCTTCGTCTCGAGCCACGGGTAAAGCTCCGTGGGCTGCACCATGTCGTATTCGATGGCGTAGCCGGGGCGGATCATCTCTGCACTCTCGAGGCCCGGGATGGACTTCACCATGGCCACCTGGACGTCGATGGGCATCGAGGTGGACATGCCATTGACGTAAATCTCGTTCGTATCCATTCCCTCGGGCTCGAGAAAAAGCTGGTGCTGCGGCTTGTCCGGGAACTTGACGATTTTATCTTCGATGGAAGGACAGTAGCGCGGCCCGATGGCTTTGATCTGGCCGGAATAGAGGGGCGCGCGGTGGACATTCTCGCGGATGATGCGGTGTGTCTCGGCGTTGGTGTAACCGATCCAGCAGACGGTCTGCGGTTGCGTGATGGCCTTAGTGCGGAAGCTGAAGGGTGTGGGAATGGGGTCGCCCGCCTGCACTTGGAACCTGGAAAAATCGATGGTGCGCGCGTCCAGACGTGGAGGCGTGCCGGTCTTGAGGCGGCCGATTTCAAAGCCCAGCCGGCGCAGCGCCTCACCCAGCATGACGGAGGGAGCCTCGCCCGAACGCCCGGCAGGATACTTGTTTTCCCCGCAGTGGATGAGGCCGTTTAGGAAGGTGCCCGTGGTGACGACCACGGCGCCGGCCTCCACCCTGCGCCCGTCACGAAGCTGAATGCCGCGTACAAGACGGTCCGTCCCGTGTAGGGGCGATTCGCGAATCGCCCCTACGGAGTTTTCCAGCAGCAAATCCACCACTTCGGCCTGCTTGATGCGCAGGTTCGGCTCGGATTCGAGCACTTGGCGCATCTTGGCGCGGTATTGTTTCTTGTCTGCCTGCGCACGCGGCGACCAGACAGCCGGCCCGCGGCTGGTGTTGAGCAGGCGGAACTGGATGCCGACGGCATCAATCACCTCGCCCATGACGCCGCCCAGCGCGTCGATCTCGCGCACCAAGTGGCCCTTGGCGATGCCGCCTACGGCAGGATTGCAGGACATCTGCGCGATCAGGTCGAGGTTGATCGTGTAGAGAGCGGTCTTCAGGCCCATGCGCGCCGCCGCCATCGCGGCCTCGCACCCTGCGTGACCCGCGCCCACCACCACTACATCGTATTTTTCCGTGAAGCCCGAAACCATAACTGAAAACCCCGCCCGGAAGGCAAGAGGCTATTCTACCAAGGCGCGGGTCCTCGTGCATCCCCACTCGCGAAATAGAGGATGTTTATGAGCCCTGGATGCGCGAAGGAATGCGGGGGGGTAGCCACGGTTGATTCGTTGTTCAAATCAACCGTGGGTCAGTCTAGAACCGTCCGCGAAAATCAAAGAGGTCACGGAGGGGCAATTGCCAGCCGGGAAAGAGGTTGGAAGTGAGGACTTGGTCGCCCGCGAGGGTTGCGTCCACAAAGTACTTCTTCCCCTGGAGTTTCAAAACCTCCACCGTTTTAGCCTGCGTGTCGATGAGCCAGACCTCGGGCACGCCCGCCTCGGCATAGATGGGCAGTTTGGTGGCGCGGTCATGCACCGCGGTCGAGGCGGACAGCACCTCGACAACAAGGTCTGGCGCTCCTGCGATGAACTCCTCACGGACGATCTCAACTCGCGTGCTGGCGACGAAGACAAGGTCGGGCTGCAGCGCCGTGTCCTCAGTCAGCCTCACATCGAGCGGAGCTTCCCAGACTTCTCCCAGCTTGTTTTTCTGGACGTACAGGCTGAGGGCTATATCGAGGTTATGGACAACGAATTGATGCTTCGTATTCGGTGCAGGGGTCAAATGCACCTCCCCGCCAATCAGCTCGTAGCGCTTCCCGTCGTCAGGGAGCTGGCGGAACTCCTCGTAAGTCAACTTGGGGATAACTTGGGTGCCCATAAGGGAATTATACACCTCAACCAAACCCTTTGCAGCCAGCGCAGTTCCAGTTCTCGGCGCCGTAGAGATGACGTATTCCGGGAATGTGCGGGGAAGCGACTGTCCCTTCCTGCTGGCTGTAGTTCTGCAAGGGTCATTTCTGTGATTGACAAAAACCTAAGTTCTCGTTAGTGTACGCCACTCTATGAAGATACTGGTGATTGGTTCCGGAGGACGAGAGCACGCGCTGACTTGGAAGCTGCGCGAGAGTCCGCTCATGGATGAGATCTACTGCGCGCCGGGTAACGCCGGCATTGCGCAGGAGGCGGAGTGCCGACCCGTGGACGTCTCGAATCCCGCGCAGATCCTCGAACTGGCGAACGAGATCAAGGCTGACCTTACGGTTGTCGGGCCGGAAGCTCCGCTGGTGGTGGGTGTGGTGGATGAGTTCGCGCGAGCCGGCCGGGTGATTGTCGGCCCCACCCAGGCGGCAGCCCGGCTCGAGGGCAGCAAGATTTTTTCCAAGCAGTTCATGCAACGGCACTCGATCCCGACCGCGCAGTTCAAGGTTGCCGAGAGTTTTGACCAGGCCGTCAAGGCTCTCATGGAATTTGGCTCCCCGGTGGTGATTAAAGCGGATGGATTAGCAGCGGGGAAAGGTGTGGTGATCGCTCACACGCGTGAAGAAGCTGAAAAGACTCTGGACCAGTTCATGCGCCGGCGGATCTTGGGTTCGGCGGGTGAGAGGGTTGTTTTGGAAGAAACGCTGGTGGGCGAAGAAGTCTCCTTTATTGTCCTTACCGATGGCCGCGCGATTTTGCCGCTGGTCCCGACCCAGGACCACAAGGCCGTCTTTGACGACGACCAGGGCCCCAACACCGGGGGCATGGGCGCTTACAGTGAGGATGCGATTCTGGATGAATCCCTCCGTGCCGACATCATCAGAGACATTGTTGCTCCTACCCTTGCCGGAATGGCGGCGGAGGGCACGCCTTACCAGGGCTTCCTCTATTGTGGCTTGATGCTCACCGCACAAGGGCCGAAGCTTCTGGAGTACAACGTGCGTATGGGCGACCCGGAGACTCAGCCCATCGTCATGCGCCTGCGCTCTGACATGGTGGAGCTGCTTATGGCATTGGGTGAGGGTCGTCTCGCGGCCCACGAACCCCATTGGAGCCCGAACCCTTCGGTGTGCGTGGTGCTTGCCTCCGAAGGTTACCCCGGTAAGCCGGAGGTCGGGAAGGTCATCAGCGGCATCGCTGGGGCTGAAACTCATGGCGGCGTCAAGGTGTTTCACGCGGGGACGAAGTTCCAGGACTTTCAATTGCTTTCCACAGGTGGGCGGGTGCTGGGGGTGACGGCGACGGCCGAAGATCTGCCTTCCGCCATCGCCTGCGCATACACGGCGGTCAGCAAGGTCAACTTCGCAGGAATGCATTACCGTCGCGACATCGGCGCGAAAGGTCTGAGGCGGCTTTCCCGTGACTCACGAACCAGCGTCTCCGGCGGGCGCACAGGAGAGGCGACGGTCCCGCGCGACGCAAGCTGACCTGAGATCTTCAACCCTCAAGAGGTGGCCGTTGGGGGAGGACTTGCATGTCTGAGAAGCCATTAGTGGGTATCGTCATGGGCAGTGACACGGACTTGCCCATCATGACGGAAACCGCGCGCATGCTGAAGAAGTTCGGCGTGCCCTTTGAGATTGAGATCACCTCCGCGCATCGCTCGCCGCTGCGCACTTCGGCGTATGCTCGGACGGCCATCCAGCGAGGCCTCAAGGTTATCATCGTGGGCGCCGGAGGAGCGTCTCATCTGGCGGGCGTGATCGCGGCAGAGACTACGCTGCCCGTCATCGGAGTTCCAATGGCCACCACCACGCTCGCAGGACTCGACGCGCTGCTCTCCACCGTGCAGATGCCCGCCGGAGTCCCCGTCGCTTGCACGGCCATCGGCAAACCGGGGGCCATCAACGCCGCCATATACGCCATTGAGATTATCGCCACCTCGGATGCCGAACTCGCCCAGAAGCTCGGCTCCTACAAGGAAGAGCTGGCGCGCTCAGTCGCCGAGAAATCGGAGAAGGTCAAGCGCGAGTTTCAGGTTTAGATCCAGTCAGGTTGCATACATCACAAAACGAAGTATTCGCCACCCGCGTGCACACCAAACCGCCGACTGGCTACCCGCTGTAATACGGGTTCAGTCGCCCGCTTGCGGTTCACCTTTGGTTTGGCTGACGAGCTTGAGCCTCCGCAGCCCCAGCGCGCCCTGCGCGGTACTCCTGCAAGCGCCTCTGTGCCTCCTCCGCCCAGAGACGTTGCGCCTCTTCCTCGTCCAACTCATCGAGGCTCGCCAGAAGCCTTTCTGCCAAGGCGGCGCGATCATCGAGATTCAGGCTTAGCGCACTTCTCAGAACTTCGGCTAGGTCTTGCATGTTGCCCTCCCCGTCCATTGTGCCCCGATCCCGAAGCAGGTAGCGGTCGCTGCGTTACTCCTCCTTTGCGTTGTTGGGACCTCTGTGTACAATAAAGGGTTCAGGCTCTCCCGGCACGGAAATGTTCATTGGGCACATCGCAGTGGGGTTAGCGGCGAAGAGGGTAGCTCCCAGGACCTCATTAGGCACATTGGCTCTGGCCGTCGAATTCAGCGATCTGCTGCGGCCCATCTTTTTGCTCCTGGGGTGGGAACAGGTCCGAATCGTGCCGCGTATTACGGTGGTCACACCACTGGATTTTGTTTCCTATCCCATCTCGCACAGTCTCCTGGCTGATATAGGGTGGGCGTCACTGTTGGCAGGCCTCTACTTGATTCTCAAGCGCTACCCGAAAGGCGCTTTCGTGATCTGGGGTTGCGTGATGAGCCATTGGATTCTCGACGTTATTTCCCACCGGCCTGACATGCCGCTCTATCCCGGTGGGCGGGTCTTCATCGGCTTGGGCCTATGGAATTCGCTTCCTGCCACGCTGCTTATTGAAGGAGCGATGTTTGTTGCTGGTGTGGCGATCTATCTCAGGTGCACACGGGCAAAGGACAAGACCGGAGTCCTCTCCTTCTGGGCCTTGATAATCGTTTTCGTCATTTTCTACCTTGGGAACCTCTTTGGCCCACCGCCGCCCAGCCTGAGGGCGCTGAAGATCACGGCTCTTGGCGGTTGGCTGTTCGTCCCCTGGTTTTACTGGATTGATCGCCACCGGCCAGCCATCTCTATTGCGGAATCTGGTACAGACGCAGACCGGTAAGACGTGAGATGTGGGCAAAATCCTTATCGAGAGAGAAGACCGCCACGTTATGTTCCTGGGCAATTGCTGCCAGGAGCGAATCTATCGTAGTCAAGCTGATGCCACGCGAGCGTCCGAGTCGAAAGATGGAAGCGGCGGCGCGATAGGTGGATATGCCTTGGGGTTCCAGCACATCCCACATTGCCAGGAAGCGCTCCACTTCTTCGACATCGCGTGTAAGGCCCTGCAAGACCTCGCTCGCGATAATGCCGGTCAGGGCAATGGGCTCCGCGTCGGCAATCATCCGCCGCAGTTCGCCGCCCGCTGGGCCCGGCGAGGAACTGAGAAAATCAATCCAGACCGAACTATCCACCAGAGTCAAACGCGGGTCCTGCGCGCCGCCTTCAGGTCGCCTTCCCAGATGCCGCTGCCGTAATAGCGGAGCATCCCTTTCCGGCTCTCGGTTCGCACGAGGAGTTCCAGCGCCCGGTCCACAATGGCTCGCTTGGTGCTGAGTCTTGTGAGTTTGCGGGCCTTCTGGATCAGCGCGTCGTTGATTTCAATGTTGGTTCGGCTCACAATCGAATTATACACCAAAAACTGAATTCTCGGTGTATTGACCTGCTTGGCTGAGAGATCTACCTCTACACCGTGCGGGGGCTTTGAACATCGCGGCCCGATGCGAGTATTATGGTTAGCGTCTTTCGATCTTTTATCTAAGTCATTTAGTCATATAGGAGACATTCGTAATGAAACCAACTGCGATACCGAAATTCGAATCTGCCCATGACATCCTGCATCGTCGCAAGCACCCGCTGGACGTTTTCTTTTCGCCGGAAGCGGTTGCGGTGATTGGCGCCACGGAGAATCCTGGCAGCGTCGGCCGTACCACGTTTTGGAACCTGATCAGTAATCCTTTCGGAGGGACCGTCTTTCCGGTGAACCCCAAGCGGGCACAGGTTCTAGGAGTGAAAGCCTATCCCAATTTGCTCGAGATTCCGGAGCCAATCGATCTGGCTGTGATCGTCACTCCTGCCTCAACCGTATCGAGAGTCATGGACGATTGCGCTGCAGCGGGTGTGAAGGGCGTCATCATCATCTCCGCGGGGTTCAAGGAGCTGGGCCCGGAAGGCGCCAGACTGGAAAATGAGATTGTTGCCAAGGCACGGGCGGCCAAGATCCGCATCGTCGGCCCCAACTGTTTAGGCATCATGAGTCCCAACACCGGGCTCAATGCCACTTTCGCAAGCGCCATGGCTCGCCCCGGAAGCATCGGCTTCCTCAGCCAAAGCGGGGCCCTTTGTACTGCGGTTCTGGACTGGAGCTTCCGCGAAATGGTGGGCTTCAGTATTTTCAGCTCCATCGGCTCGATGGCGGATGTTGGCTGGGGCGACTTGATTGACTATCTCGGCGATGACCCGCGCACACGAAGCATCATCATCTATATGGAGACGATCGGCGACGCGCGCGCTTTCCTTTCGGCGGCGCGGGAAGTGGGGCTTTCCAAGCCCATCATTGTGATCAAGGCGGGTCGCAGTGCGGCAGCCGCCAAGGCCGCCGCCTCTCACACAGGTTCTCTGGCCGGAAGCGATGAAGTGCTGGATGCAGCTTTCCGGCGCACGGGCGTGTTGCGCGTGCAGAGTATCGGGGACCTATTCCACATGGCGGATGTGCTGGCCAAGCAGCCTCACCCCACGGGTCCGAGCCTTGCCATCCTCACCAACGCTGGGGGACCTGGAGTGCTGGCCACCGACTCGCTGATCGCAGAGGGCGGCGAGTTGGCGCAATTGGCTCCGCAAACGATGGATTCCCTTAACGGCTTCCTTCCCAAGGAGTGGAGTCACAACAACCCCATCGATATCCTGGGGGATGCCACCCCGGAGCGATACGCTCGGGCGGTGGAGATTGTCGCGAAAGATCCCAGCACGAACGGCCTGCTCGCGGTTCTTACCCCGCAGTCTATGACTGACCCGACGCGGATTGCCGAGCAACTCAAGCCTTACGCCAAGCTGCAAGGGAAGCCCCTCCTAGCCAGTTGGATGGGCGGCGCTGAGGTGTCGGCCGGGATTGACATCCTGAATCGTGCTGGAATCCCCACTTTCGCATTTCCCGACACTGCCGCCAAGATCTTCCACTACATGTGGCAGTACAGTTACAACTTGCAGGGTCTGTACCAAACCCCGGTACTGCCAGGTGACGTTAACGGCCTGGGCTCCGGCACGGCGGAAGCTGCAAAAATAATTGAGAACGTTCGCAACTCAGGACGGACCATCCTCACTGAAGTGGAATCCAAGCGGCTTCTGAGTGCCTACGGTATTCCCACCGTCCCCACGGAGGTGGCCACGACTGCTGAAGAGGCCGTCAAACTCGCGGAGAAGTTCGGCTACCCGGTGGTGCTCAAACTCTACTCTGAAACCATCACTCACAAGACTGACGTGGGCGGGGTGCATCTGAACCTGGGTGACCCTAAGGCCGTGCAGGATGCTTTCAACAGCATTCAGTGCTCGGTGACTGAGAAGGCCGGCGCAATGCACTTCCAGGGTGTGGCGGTTCAGCCCATGGTCCATTTGGATGGCTACGAGTTGATCATCGGGAGCAGCCTGGATTCGCAGTTTGGCCCTGTATTGCTATTTGGAACCGGCGGGCAGTTGGTGGAAGTTTTCAAGGACAGCGCGCTGGCGCTTCCTCCGCTGAACACCACGCTGGCGCGTCGCATGATGGAACCGACGCGCATTTACCAAGCTCTCCAAGGGGTGCGCGGGCGCCAGCCGGTGGATATGGCCGCCCTCGAAAAGCTCATGGTTCAGTTCAGCTACCTGGTCGTGGAGCAACGCTGGATCAAGGAGATTGACATTAACCCACTCCTGGCTTCCTCCGAGCGGCTGGTCGCTCTGGACGCGCGTGTCGTCGTGCACGGGCCGGAGGTCACGGAAGACAAACTCCCCAAGCTCGCCATACGTCCGTACCCGTCGCAATACGTGGCCACTTTGACGATGAAGGATGGTACGAGGGCCACCATCCGGCCCATTCGGCCCGAAGACGAGCCGCTCATGGTCAAGTTCCACAACATGCTCTCCGAGCGTAGCGTGATGATGCGCTACACGCACCAGATCGCGCTCAGCGAGCGCGTCGCGCACGAGCGGCTGGTTCGTATCTGCTTTAATGATTACGACCGCGAACTGGCCTTGGTGGTGGATCACGAGGATCCTTACAGCGGCGAGCCGGAAATCATGGCAGTAGGCAGAATGACCAAGGTCCCCGGCACCGACGATGCGCAGGTTGCCATCCTGGTCGCCGATCCATTCCAGCGCCGCGGTCTTGGCGCAGAACTGTTACGCCACCTGATGGCTGTTGCCAAGCAGGAAAAAATCCGGCACTTGACGGTCGAATTCCTCATTGATAACTCTGTTACCCGGCGCATGTGCGAGAAGCTGGGCTTCCGCCTTGAAAAAGTTCCCGGTGAGGGCATGGTGAAGGCGGAGATGGCCATTCAATAACAATGTTCAAAACCATTGAGTGGACTGACGAAGGCGTGCGCATGATTGACCAGACGCGGCTGCCCGCGGAGGAAATCTACCGCACGTATCGCGATTATGGTGAAGTGGCGGAAGCCATTCGCTCCATGGTGATCCGCGGGGCGCCGGCCATCGGTGTGGCGGCGGCGATGGGCGTTGCCCTGGGGATTAAGAATTCCGGCGCCCGGACCATTCCTGCGCTACGCTCCGATTTTGACCGGATTGCTGAGACCCTTTCCAAGACGCGGCCCACCGCGGTCAATCTCTTTTGGGCCATCGCGAGAATGCGCAAGGTGTTTGAGGCTTCCCTCTCCTGTCACGATACCGATGCTCAGGTTGTGCAAGCGGTCAGGATCACCCTCGAGGAGGAAGCGAAGCGGATTCTTGCCGAAGATATCGCTACTAACCAAGCAATGGGGCGTCACGGCGCTCTCCTCCTGCCGGATTCGGGAACGGTCCTTACGCACTGCAACGCGGGCGCGTTGGCCACAGGAGGATACGGCACGGCCCTGGGCGTGATCCGCGCTGCCGTATCACAAGGGAAGAACATCCAGGTGTTTGCCGACGAGACCCGGCCCTTCCTTCAGGGAGCGCGCCTGACAGCCTGGGAACTCGCCAAGGACGGTATCCCGGTGACTCTCATCACCGACAACATGGCGGGTCATTTCATGCAGCAGGGCCAGATTAAGGCCGTGATTGTGGGCGCGGACCGCATCGCGGCAAACGGTGACACTGCGAATAAGATCGGGACGTACAGCTTGGCCGTTCTCGCCCATGAGAACCACGTCCCCTTTTACGTTGCGGCTCCGCTTTCGACGATTGACAGAAGCCTGCCCAGCGGGGAGGGGATTCCTATCGAGGAACGGTCCTCGACGGAGGTCACTCAGCTCGGCGGAGTGCAAATCGCACCCCTCTCAGTAACAGCGCGCCATCCGGCTTTTGACGTCACGCCGCACCGCTACATTACCGCCATCATCACGGAGCGCGGGGTTGCCCGCGCCCCCTACTCGGAGAGCTTGCGCGCTCTGTTTGGGTAGGGGATTTACCAGGCCAGGCGACTTTGATCTGGTCCGTTCGTAGCAGGGGCACCTGCCCCGGTCCCGCGAGGCGGGACGGGTCTTGCCCGTGTCCCCTGCCTCATGGCTTGGCCAATCCACGGAGGAGGGAACCTGTAGCGCTATTGGCCAACTTTATCGCGCGGCGCGAAGAAAAGCAGATCCTTCGCTGCGCTCAGGATGACAGCTTCAGACGCATGTGCTACGGGGTTGGCCTGCTCAGGATTTCCCGCAACATGCCAGGGATCTCAAAGACGGCCCGGTTGTTCATTGCTGCGGCGTTGCTACGGTAGCGGGCGAAATTGGCGGGATCAAGAAGCACCTCGACCGTTTGGGTGATTTGGCGAAAACTGCGCACCACTAGTCCCACCTGCTTCTCAAGGACCCACGCCGCATTGTAGCGTTCCTGGGGGAGGGTCCTGGCATTGCACTCCACAATTACAGGCAGTTTCATGGCCAGGGCTTCGCTGATGCTGCCGGGACCAGGCTTGCCAATGAAGAAGTCAGAGAGGTGCATGTAGTAGGGAACTTCCGTCGTAAAGCTTTCAACGTGTTTCCGTCCCTGGATTCCTCGCAGTTCTGCGGCCAGCCGTTCATTGTGGCCGCAAATGAGAATCAATTGAAGGTCCAGTTTGGAGGCTCCGAGCTTCCTGGCGATTTCCACCATGACGCTGGAGCCTTGTCCGCCAAACATTACCAGACCGGTGGCCAAATCGGGATCCAGGCCCAGGCGCTGCCGTTCGGCAGCGCGGTCCGCGGTGATCGGCTGGAAGAATTTGGGGTGGAGAATCATTCCCGAGGTCTGGTAAATCTGGTCTTTGCGAAGACCCAAAGAGCAGGCTTGCGCGGCCGCGCGCTCGGAGCCGCAGATATAAAACTGCTCCTGCCGCTCGAGCCAGAAGTGGGGAGGGTAATCGGCCAGATCCGTCAAGATTGTTACAAACGGCGTCGTGGGCGTAATCCGCCGCAGGCTCTCAAAGATGGCTCGGTTGAAATGCGGGACAAGGGAGACGACCAGGGCGGGCTGGCTCTTCCGCCAGTACGCCTCCAGCAGGCGTACTTGATCTTGATGGTAGAGTCGGATGGCGGCCTGCAGCACACGCAATCCAAATCCCGGCCCCCAAGTCCAGCCCTTTTTCAGCAACCAATTGTAGAGGTCTTGTAAACGGAGACCGGTAAGCTTGAGAACGGGGTCGATGCAATCGAGTAGCTCCTGGAGGTTCATCAGGTGGATGTTCCATTGGAGCTGTTGCTCGGTGACGATGCGGAGGGCAGTTGCTGCGGCGCGATGCCCGCCTCCAGCGTCAAAATAGACGAACTCAACTCTTCCCATCTGCACGCATTCTCGCATAGCCCTAAGAGTATAAAGAAGCCAAAAGTATACCTTTAACCAACTCTTCATGTCCAAGCTACTGATTTGTAACATATGAAACGCAATCTAGAATGTGCGATGTGACTTACACGTCCACACTGTTTACTCCGGCATGGCTACCGTGCCGGTGCTGAGACGTTTTTGTCGCGAGTGCTATAACCCGCCCGAAGCCCTCTACGAAAGGCTCAAGCGCCTGGGGCTGGATTTGGTCACTGTAACCGATCACGATTCGATCGATGCGGGGGAGAGTCTTCGGCGGCACCCGGACTTTTTCGTTAGCGAGGAGGTTACCTGTCGAGCGCCCAGTGGGAACGAAGTCCACGTTGGGGTTTACGACATTACGGAAAGCCAGCATGTAGAGATTCAGCGCCGGCGAGATGACCTTCCGCGCCTGGAGGCCTATCTTGAGGAGCAGCGGGTGTTCTTCAGCGTTAACCACATCTTCTCGGCTCTGACCGGACGCCGCGCGGCGGAAGACTTCGACTGGTTCGAATCCTGTTTCCCCGCTGTCGAAGTCCTGAACGGACACTTGCTGGCCCGCAACAATCACCTTGCCGCCCGGCTGGCATCCCACGCTCGGAGGATCACGGTCGGCGGTAGCGACGCACATTCCTTGAGTTCGGCGGGCACTGTCTGGACGGAAGTTCGTGAGGCGCGCAACAAGGCTGAGTTCCTAGAGGGGCTGCGCCAGGGTCGCGCTCGAGTGCGTGGGGAGTCGGGGAATTACTGGAAACTGACTCTCGATATTTTAGCGGTCAGCGCCGAGATGTTCCGGGAGAACCCCTGCACACTCCTTCTTGCCCCATTCCTGGTCGGTATCCCCGCCTTTACCCTCATCAATCACCTTCAGGAAGGGCGGTTCGCCCGCAAGTGGGGACAGACGTGGGCTCGCATGCGGGGATTGGATGCCGACGCGGCAGCCCGGCCCATGCGCCCCGCGGCCGGGGAGGCGACGGCATGACTTTCCCAGCCACCATGTTGACCATCATTTCCAGTGGTGATCAGCGCCTGATGCGGCGCGTGAACGGCTGGAAACCACCGCGTTGGGTCAGGCTCTGGATGATTCTGGCAACACGGGCGGGCGACGGCTGGCTATGGTACCTCCTGGGGACGTTGGTTTTGGTTTTCGGCGGGCCGTCGCGATTTGCGGCGGTGACGGCTGCCGGCGTATCCTGCGGGCTAGGGACGGTTCTCTTCCTCGCCCTCAAAAAGCTGACCGGACGTAAGCGGCCCTGCGCGGTTGCCCCGCATTGCTGGGCCACGCTCTTGCCGCCCGATCAGTTTTCTTTTCCCTCCGGCCACTCCATCAATGCTTTCGCCTTCGCCCTCTCGATCGGCCTGTTTGAGCCGTCCCTGATGTACGGATTAATCTTATGCGCCCTCAGCGTGGCGATTTCCCGGATCATTCTGGGCTTGCACTTCCTCAGCGATGTGGTAGTCGGGTTTTTAATCGGCGCCGGGCTGGGCTACGGGTGCTACCAGTTGCTGGTCTAAGATTCTCACTGAATCACACCCCATAGAACCCTCGCTATTCTCTGTGAGGCTCTTGCGCAGCATCACTCATATCGCAGTGCCACGATGGGGTCGAGACGGGAGGCTTTGACGGCGGGCCACAGGCCGAAGAAGAGGCCAATACTGACCGAGACAACCAAACCGGCCATCACCGACCAGGGGGGAACGGTGGAGGGCAGGGACGGAACGAAGTATCGGATAAGGAAACTCACGGTGTAGCCGGCCAGGATTCCCATCACCCCACCCAACAGGGTAAGGGCCATAGCCTCCAGCAAGAATTGCCACGTGATATCGCTGCGACGGGCCCCGATGGCCTTGCGTACCCCGATTTCGCGCGTCCGTTCCGTCACGGAAACCAGCATGATATTCATCACGCCGATGCCGCCCACCATCAGGCCGATGGAGGAGACAACGATGGTGACCAGGACGACCGTGCCCATCATGTCCCGAAATTGCTTGATGAACGTATCAGCGGTGGCGATGCCGAAGCTATCAGGGTCGGAGGGCTTGTCGTTCCTCAACCGCCTCAGCAAGCCTGTTATTTCGTCAATAGCCTGATTCACGTTCCCCGGATAGGCCAATGCGGTGATGACGTTCTCCTTGGCGTTTGGATATGTCTTCTTGTAGGTGAAATAAGGGATGTAGATGACTTTGTCGTCTCCGTTGTCGCCCAAAAATGCCTTGCGCTTTTCGAGAGCGCCGATGACTTGGTAGGTGTGGCCGTCCACGTTGATCTCTTTCCCAATAGGGTCTTCGTTGAGAAAAAGCCTCTGGACGACATCGTCCCCGACCACGGCCACGTCCCGGCGGTGTATATCGTCAATATCCGTGAACAGGCGACCATCCTTCAAAACAGTGTTGGTAATTTGGAAGTCTTCAGCCGTATTACCCTGTAACTGGGCATCCACCATTTCCTGGCCCTTGTACTTTGCCGTCTTGGCGGGCCCCCACAGGAAGATCTCCATCGCCACAGATTCCACCGCGGGGCAATGTTCCTTGATGGCCATGCCCTGTTCGTAGTTCAGCGGCTTGCGCATCCGCTCTTCACGAGTAAGATTGAAATGGATCCCGAACTGAAACTTGTAAATATACAGGGTCCGAGTACCGTAGCCCTGTGCCATTTCCACAAGCTGTTGGTCGAGTCCCTTGAAGATTGAAGCCACTCCGATCACCGTCGCGGTCCCAATCAGCACGCCCAAGATCGTCAGGAAAGCACGGAATTTGTGGGTCCGGAGTGTGTCCAGCGCCAGAAGAAGGTTTTCGCGAATAGGCTGTCGCCGCTGGGTCATGCCTAGGCCTCCGTACGCAGGGCTTCGATGGGTTCGAGGTTCGCGGCCTTGTTGGCAGGATAGATTCCGAAGAACAGTCCCACCGCCGTGGAGAGGAACAGTCCGACCAAAACTGCGCTCAAGGGCACCGAGGAGGTGAAAAAGACATCCACAATCTTACTGATAATGAGGGCCAGCAGGATGCCGATGGCTCCTCCTGCACCCGCCATCACTGCCGATTCGATCACGAACTGCATCAGAATATCTCGGTGCCGGGCTCCCAGGGATTTGCGGATGCCGATCTCGTGCGTGCGCTCCGTGACACTAGCCAGCATGATGTTCATAATCACGATACCGCCCACTACCATAAACACGGCAACGATTCCGATGGTCACAGCGAAGATTGAGCCGGTCAATTTATGCCACGAGTCCATCAGGGTTTCTGAAGCATTAATGCCAAAGGTATCGTCCTCGCTGTAGGCGGTGTGCCGCCGGGCACGCAAGAGAGCCCTGACCTCGTCCTCAAGCACTGACATCTGAAGGGAATTCGCTGCCTGGACGCTCACCGCCAGAGAGGGGCGAGATCGGAATGCCTTGCGGAAGGTCGTAAGTGGTATTTGAACGAAATTATCTTGGCTCTGCCCAAACATCGACCCGAGTTTCTGTGCGGTTCCGATGACCCGGAAAGGAATGCCGTTAACCTGAATCTCTTTGTCAATGGGATCGACATTCGGAAAGAACTCATTGACCAAATCCTGGCCCATGAAACACACCATCGACTCGTGAGTGTAGTCGGTATCGTTGAGGTAGCGCCCCAATTCGACCTTGGTTTGCCCAATGTCGATCATGTTGGGGGTCTCGCCGGAGATTTGGACCTCGTAAATGGTGCGTCCTTTGTAACGCGCCTGATTGTCGGAACTGTTAATCCAGGCTTCGGCGCCTATGTTCTTATAACCCTTCAGGTTGTCTCTCAGGAATTCGAAATCTTCAATACGAATGGCCTGGTTACGGCGCCGCGCCTTCAGCCACGCCTCGTATCCCTGGGCCCACTTGAACTGGTGGACGATGAAGACGTTGGCCCCCAGGTTGGCGACGCGATCGGCGATGTAGCGGTTCATGCCGTTGATGACTGACATCACGACAATCAGCGTGGTGGTGGCAATCACCACACCCAGCAGGGTGAGGAAGGAACGAAGCTTGTGCGTGCGCAACGCCTCCAGCGCAATCCAAAAGGCCTCGCGGGATGTGACCCAGACGCCGGTCCTCCGACCCACTCGGGGGCTCAGCTTGTGCAAAAGCGCTTGCGGTTGCCTGAGTACAGCCACGAGACCTCCTCCAGTTATCATTCGTACCGCAATGCCACGATGGGGTCGAGGCGGGAGGCTTTAATGGCGGGCCATAGGCCGAAGAAGAGGCCGATACTGACTGAGACAATAAAGCCCGCGATCGCCGACCAGAGGGGAACGGTGGAAGGCAGGGACGGAACGAGGGCTCGGATAAGGAAACTCAGGGTATAGCCAGCCAGGATTCCCATCACCCCACCTGCTCCCGTAAGGCTCATGGCCTCCAGCAGGAATTGCCAGGTGATATCGCTGCGGCGAGCGCCGATGGCTTTACGCACGCCGATCTCCCGCGTCCGTTCCGTCACGGAGACCAGCATGATATTCATCACGCCGATGCCGCCCACCATCAAGCCGATAGAGGAGATCACGATGGTCACGAGGACTACGGTTCCCATAATGTCGCGGAACTGCTGGATGATGGAGTCCGCCGAGGCGATGCCGAAGTTATTAGGGTCAGACCACTTCACGTTTCGCCGGCGGCGCAGCAAACCCGTCACCTCATCCTTGGCCTGTTCGAGCTTGCCGGGATAAGCCATCGCCGTGATGAGGTTTTCCTTGGCGTCCGGATAGTATTTCCTGAACGTAAAATAGGGCACATACACGATACGATCGTTGCCATTCTCGCCCAGGAATTGCTTGCGTTTCCCCAGCGTGCCGATAACCTCAAAATTGTGGCCATCGACGTTGATGGTCTTGCCGATGGGATCTTCGTTCGCGAACAGACGCTTGACGACGTCGGGGCCCAGCACGGCGACATCCCGCCGGTGGAGATCGTCAACGTTGGTGTAGAGGCGGCCGTCCACCAGCTCGGAGTTCATTGTCTGGAAGTGTTCGGGCGATGGGCCGAAGAAATTAGTGTCCACCATCTCCTGGCCCTT
This sequence comes from Terriglobia bacterium, assembly GCA_050012175.1. Lineage (GTDB taxonomy): Bacteria > Acidobacteriota > Terriglobia > UBA7540 > UBA7540 > CAVROP01. Next base: position 116,102 of record JBEKHR010000012.1, read on the forward strand.
ATACTTGGCAGTGACTGCGGGTCCCCAACGACGGGCCTCTACCGCAACCGATTCCACCGAGGGGCACAGCTCACGGATGGCCATGGCGTCTTCGTAAGTCAGGGGCTTCCGCATGGCCTCTTCGTGCGTCAGACTGGTCTTGATCCCGGGATCGAACTTGTAGATGAACAGGGTGCGGGTCCCGAAACCCTCCATCATCTCCACCACCTGCTGGTCGAGGCCTTTGAAGATAGAAGCCACTCCGATGACCGTAGCCGTTCCGATCAGCACGCCCAGTATGGTCAGGAAAGCCCGGAACTTGTGCGTTCGGAGCGTATCGAGGGCCAGGAGGAGGTTTTCGCGAACAGGTTGGCGTCGCTGGGTCATCCTACGCCTCCGTCCGCAGGGCTTCAATGGGTTCGAGGTTCGCAGCCTTGCTGGCTGGATAGATCCCAAAGAAAAGCCCCACCGCGGTGGAGAGGAACAGTCCCACCAGCACCGCGCTCAAGGGGACGCTGGAGGTGAAAAAGATATTCACGATCTTGCTGATCATGAGGGACAGCAAGACGCCGGTGGCGCCCCCCGTCAGCGCCATAAGGCTGGCCTCAATGATGAATTGCATCAGGATATCGCGCCGCCGGGCGCCCAGGGATTTCCGGATGCCGATCTCGTGCGTGCGCTCCGTCACACTGGCGAGCATGATGTTCATGATGACGATCCCGCCGACCACCATAAAAACGGCCACGATCCCCACGGTGACCGCGAAGATGGACGCCGTCAATTGATGCCACATGGCCATGATGGTGTCCGAGGCGTTAATCCCGAAATTGTCGTCCTCTTTGTACGGAATATGGCGCCGGGCCCGCATCAACGCCCGGACCGCGTCCTCGAGCACCATCATCTGCTGAGCATCCCAGGCCTGCACGCTCACGGCCAGCTCCGGGCGCGCCATGAAGACCTTCTGAAAGGTGGTGAGAGGAATTTGGACGAACTTGTCCTGGCTCTGGCCAAACGTCGTCCCGATGCGAGCCGCCACCCCGATCACCCGGAAAGGGATGCCGCGTATGTTGATCTCCTTGTCGATCGGGTCGAGGCTGGGGAAAAACTCGTCCGCGAGATCGCGGCCGATGAAACACACCATGGAGTCGTGCTGGTAATCTGAGTCATTGATATAGCGCCCGGATTCCACCTTCGCCTGGCCGATATCAATCATGTTCGGGGTTTCAGCGGACAGGTTCACCTCGTGCATGAGGTGTCCTTTGTACTTTACTTCGGCATCCCCCCAAAGGTTGGCCTCCGCGCCGATATTCTTATAGCCTTTAACATTGTCGTGAAGGAATTCGAACTCTTCGATGCGGATGGCCTTGTTGCGATGCTGCGCTTTCAGCCAGGCCTCGTAGCTCATTGTCCAATCCCACTGGTGGAGGACGAAGACATTGGTGCCCAGGTTGGCAAAGTGGTCCGCGATGTAGAGGTTCATGCCGTTGATGACGGACATCACGACGATCAGCGTGGTGGTGGCAATCACCACACCCAGCAGGGTGAGGAAGGAACGAAGCTTGTGCGTGCGCAACGCCTCCAGCGCAATCCAAAAGGCCTCGCGGGAGGTGACCCAAACGCCCGTGCTCCGACCCACTCGGGGGCTCAGCTTGTGGAGAAGCACTTGAGGTTGGCTGAGTACAGCCACCAGACCTCCTCCTGCCTGCTACCTTTGAGGTGCAATTCACTTGACCGTTTCGTCGCGTTCGATCTTTCCGTCGCGGACATGAATGATGCGATGAGCGTGAGCGGCGATATCGTGTTCGTGTGTCACCAGGACGATAGTGTTTCCGCTCTCATAGAGTCGCTCGAACACGCCCATGATTTCCTCGCCGGTGGCCGAGTCCAGATTCCCTGTGGGTTCGTCGGCCAGGATGATGGAAGGATTGTTCACCAGGGCGCGGGCAATCGCCACGCGCTGGCGCTGTCCCCCGGAAAGTTCGTTGGGCTTGTGGTGCATGCGTTCAATCAAGTCAACCTTACGCAGAGCCTCTTGAGCTTTTTCCAGACGCTCCTTGGCGGGGACTCCGCTGTAAACCAGAGGCAGTTCCACGTTGTGCAAGGCGCTGGCCCGGGAAAGAAGGTTGAAGGTCTGAAAGACGAACCCGATTTCCTTGTTGCGGATGTAAGCCAGCTCGTCGTCGGAGAGTTCGCTGACCAGCCGGCCGTTCAACCAATATTTCCCGCTGGTGGGGGTATCCAGGCAGCCGATCAAGTTCATCAGAGTGGATTTGCCGGAGCCCGAGGGGCCCATGATTGCAACATACTCGCCGCGTTCGAGTTCAAACGTCACTCCACTGAGCGCGTGCACTGCAATGGCTTCGCCCATGTCGTAAGTTTTCCAGAGATCTTCCGTCCGGATCATTACCCCCACGGGTGGGGCCATGCTTACCTGAGTTGAAGACGACGCCACTTGTGTTCCCATCGCTATGCGTGTTTCCTTTCCACCCGCCTCCGGCCCGTCCAGCATGTCATTCCGATCCCGCAGTCGCGGGAGAGGAATCTCTCAGTTCCTTTGTTTCCAGAGCGAGATTCCTCTCCCGCGACTGCGGGATCGGAATGACAGCGGATCCTGCTAGGAAGTAGATCCAGCCGGCTTGAGGGCGCTATTGTCCACCTTCACCTTGGTGTGGTTCTTCAGCGTGCGGAGCACACTGAAAGGACCGGAAACAATCTCCTCATTGGGTTGGACGCCTTTGAGCACTTCCACATCTGATTGGCCCATGATGCCGGATTCGACGGGGACAAAGACCGCCCGACCGTCCTTAAGCTGGAAGGCTCCCTGCACTTCTTCCTTTCCTTTGTCTTTGGCCGCAGTGGTGGGCTGCGAGGTGGCGGCCTGCACCTTGCCTTTGGCCCCCTTGCTGCTCTCCTCTTCTTCCAATTGACGCCGCGTCCGGACAGTGAGTGCCTGGATGGGGATGGTCACAGCGTTCTGGCGCGTCGCGGTCGTGATCTTTGCCGTCGTGGAAAGCCCTGGGCGGAGACCCGGCGGGGGATCATCCAACGTCACGACCACCTTGAAGTCCTTGGCTTCTTCCGTCGTCGAGGTACTCGTTCCTGTGGTGGTCCCGGAGGTGCGTCCCACGGCGCTCTGGCCGATCTCTGTGACTTTGCCCTTGAATGTCTTGTTCGGGATGGCGTCAATCGTCACTTCCGCCGGTTGCCCGAGCTTCACGTTGACGATGTCGGTTTCATCCACCTTGACCTCAGCGGTAATCACCGCCAGATCGGAAATCTGATAGAGCAAGTTTCCGGCCGCGTTCTGGATTCCCGTGACGACGTTCTCGCCCACGTGTACCGGTAAGGACGTCACGATGCCATCGAGGGGGGAGACGTAAATGGTCTTGTCACGGGCATCCAAGACGCTAACCAGTTGCGCCTTGCTCTGGGCCACTCGCGCGCGCGCCATGTCACGCTGAAAAGTGGACTGCTGGAGTTGGGCTTTAGCCTGGGCCACCCGCGCCTGGGCGGCATCAACGTTGGCCTGCGCCACCTTGACGTTGTTCAGCCGGGTGTCGAATTCATTTTGGGCAATCAGCTTATCGCGTAGCAAATCCTCCCCCCGTTTGAACTCCTGCTGGGCGCGGACAAGATTGGCCTGAGCCGTCTGCAGGTCGGCCTGAGAAGTTTTCAAATTTGCTGCCGCCGACTGGACAGCAGCCTCTGACCCTTCCACATCTGACTTGGCGGTGTTGAGGGCGGCCTGTTGCGCATCAACGCTGGCATTCGCCTGGACCGCCTCCGTCTTCAAGAGGAGTTGGCCTTTCTTGACTGTGTCGCCTTCCTTCACGAAAATACCGGTTATCATGCCGAAGGAGTTTGCATTCACGTTGGCGAGGTTGGCCGTGGGCGGTTTAATCTCTCCCGAGGCCGTCACGATGGCCGCCAAATCCTGCCGCGTGACCTTGAGGGTCTGAACGGTGACGACACCGCCCTTGCTCCAGATAATCCCGCCTGCCACAAGCCCCACCAGAGCTAGCGCTCCCACAATCACCAGGATCATCTTCTTTCTTGACTTCTTGCCCTTCCCATTGCGAGGCCGGGAAGGAGCCCCGCTGGTTTCGTTTGCACCTTCAGGAGAAGTGGTTCGTCCGAGTTCCAGTCCAGTTACTTGGGCCACAGTTGTTTCATCCTTTTCTTCGATTGTACGTGCCGACATCAAACTCCCCCTCGTCTTGCTGGGCTACCAGGCGCCTACGAAGCCGCGGTCGCTTCGGATCGACACCCCATCCCATCGCCACGATGGCAGCTTCTAACCACACTACGCTTTTCAGACCCAAAAAGTTTCCCACAAAAGATTGCCCGCTCCTACCGGTCGAACTCGAGGTTTATCCGCAAGGCTGGCGGGCCTCGCTCGCGTGTGTCCTACCAAGCGATAACAAGGAAGATTGAGTGACATCACCTTTCGTGCTCATTGCCTTGGGAGATTCTCCAGGGCGTTCCCATCTATTCTAACTCTACCCGGCGGCATAGAAAAGCCGAATTTGGCCGAATTTGGCAGTCACAATCCGAGGCGTTACTGGCGAACCTACCTGCTTTATTCGACTCTGTTTTTTATCACTTAACGCGTACAATGGCACGCCCCGTCATTTGCAGCGTCGGAGGGCAGGGTTCTGTCCGGGTTCTTTTTCCAGGGTACTGGAAAGGACCTCGGTTGTATCCCTCCTTGCGCGGTCGAAGGGGAGTCCAGCCGAGTCCCCCTCTCCTATTAGACGTTCCTGCGACGGAGATGTCAGCTCGTTTTCGATGGGCTGACCTTCCTTCCTGGTCAAGCCACCCTTCATGCTTGGGCGGCATCAATATTCATGTCAGTCAACAAGGGGTGCGACTATTTCGTCAGGGGAGGATGTCCTTGACTTTTCAAGTCCCAAAAAATACAATCGGCACTGACCGAGGTTGAGGAAGGAGAGCCGTTGGTGTTTAATCGGATTGAATTTATCAGCCAGCGGGGGTGGTGTGTTTGGCTTTGGGTGCTGTTCTCGGGATTCACGGCATTGGGGTTGGCTCTTCCCGTCTTAAATGCGGTACCTCAAGAAAGCGAGAAGCTAAGCAAGGCGGAAAGGCGCCGCCAGAAGGCAATCCAGAAAGAAATGGAGAGCCCTTATAAGAAATGGCTCAGTGAAGAAGTTCCTTACATTATTACCGGTGAGGAAAGAGCGGCTTTCAAGAAGCTCACTACAGACGATGAAAGGGAACAATTCATCGAGCAGTTCTGGGAACGGCGCAATCCGAATCCTGGAAGTCCCGAGAATGAGTTCAAAGAGGAATACTACCGGCGCATTGCCTACGCAAACGAGCACTATGCCTCGGGTATCCAGGGTTGGAGAACCGACCGCGGGCGAATCTATATCATGTACGGCCCGGCGGACGAGGTAGAATCTCACCCCAGCGGCGGCAGCTACGTTCGACCTACGGAAGAGGGTGGCGGAGAGACCGCCACTTACCCCTTCGAGCAATGGCGGTATCGTTATATTGACGGCATCGGGACCAACATAATTTTGGAATTCGTCGATCCGACAATGAGCGGAGAATATCACCTCACCATGGATCCAGGCGAGAAGGATGCTTTGCTCCACGTCCCGAACGCCGGATTAACTGACATGGAATCCATGGGCATGGCCAGCAAGGCAGACCGCTTTAGCCGTACCGACGGTATGACGATTGGCCAGTCCATGACTGGAACACCCGAGAGCATGAATGAATTCACCCGCCTTGATCTGTACGCGAAGATCTGGAAACCGCCTGAGGTCAAGTTTAAAGATCTGAAAGCTGTCGTTACGTCTAAGATTTCCGCGCAGCTTTTGCCGTTCGACGTTCGTACAGACTTTCTCCGCGTGACAGATGAGACCGTGCTCACTCCCATTACCCTTCAAGTAGCTTACCGAGACCTGCAATTTCAGAACAAGGACGGGGTGATGCATGGCGTCATGGATATCTATGGTGAGGTGACCAGCCTGGGTGGCAGGAATGTCAATACATTTGAAAAGAGCCTGGTCTTGGACGTTCCAGAGCATGAGTTTCAGCGTTTTTTGGAACGCAAGGCAGTATATCAAGAAGCCATCCCATTGCGCCCGGGTCGCTACAAGCTGAGCTTGGTGATGAAAGACAACCTCAGCGGCCACGTGGGATCGATGGAAATCGGCCTGGTGGTCCCGCGGTTTGACGAAAATAAACTATCGAACAGTTCATTGATTCTCGCGGACCTCATTCAGCCTCTGCCTACGAATCAAGTTGGCACGGGCCCGTTCGTAATTGGGGGGACGAAGGTTCGCCCCAGCGTCAACCAAACCTTTACGCGCGACCAGAAGCTTGGCATCTATATGCAGGTTTATAACCTGGGTCTGGACGTGAAGACGCACAAGCCATCGTTGGATGTAGAATACGAACTACTCAAGGATGGAAAATCCCTTCTGGCGCAATCAGAGGACGCAGCCAAACTGAAGGACGCCACGCAGCAGTTTACCCTGGAAAAGCAAATGCCATTGAGTGTGCTTCAACCTGGCAAATACACGGTGCAGATAAAGGTCACGGACAAAATAAATAAACAAACCCTTTTACCTTCGACCACTTTTGAGGTACAGTGAGCACGGCCTGTTATTTTGCCGGGCAGGTGTTGGGCGGTTTCGGGAGACCTAGGCGATTCACATGAAAGCTCCAAAATCTGGAATCAGGCTTTCAGCCATTCTTCTGGCGGGGAGCCTTGTTTCCCCTTTGCTTAGTCCGGTCCGGGCCCTCGCATCGGAATATGGGCGTCTTTCGGGCATCGTCTCGGACAATCATGGCAATCCTTTGATGGGTGCCACGGTTCTGATCATTGGGCCGTTGTTGATTCCCACCGCCAGCGCCGGGGAACAGGTGGAGCGCGTCATTACCGACGCCAAAGGCAAGTTCGCAGTTGGGCACCTCATTCCGGGCTGGTACTCCCTTCAGATTATTTCCCCAACGCGGTTACCCGCTCATCGGAACGGGATTAAGGTGGAAGCCGGGCAGACGTCCACATTGAAATTTGTTTTAGGTGACGTCTTCGCCCCTTTGCGTTTTCAGATTCCCGATACTGGCGCAACCTCTTTGGCTGACGATTGGAAGTGGGTGCTGAGGACTTCCGCAGCCACCCGGCCTATCCTCAGATACCGGCAGGAGGTTGCAGAGACCACCCCGAATGCTGTAAACCCTCCCCTGCCTGCCAGCCAGCGTCTTGTTGGCATGGCGCCGGGTTCTTCTTGCTGGGAGCCACTGGCCACGGACCCAGGCATGGGAAGTGTTTTGGCTTACCTTCGCTCGCTGTCCCTGGACTCCGATCTTCTGACGGTGGGCTCAGTCGCGGCCAACGGAACCCTGACATTTTCAGTGGGGACGGAGTATCGAAAGGGCTTGATCAAGGGTGATTCTGAGGAAATCTCTCTGGTCGTGCACCGATTGGGTTACGCAAGGGGCGTGACCGCTGCGGGTGGCGGCGGACAGCTTTCCGATTCCTATGCGCAGGGATTAGTGGCAAGCTACACCCAAACCCGTCACATTTATCCTCACCTGACATTGACGGCGGGCGTGGATATTGATTACCTAAGTGCGCTTGGGGATGTGATGATCGCCCGACCGCGAATGAAGCTGGCTTACCACCTTTCCCGTTCCACCGACGTTGCCCTGCAGGTTGGGAAGGGACCATCCGACGGTTCAGGGACTTTGCTGGAACGTGTTAGTAGGCTCGATTCTTTCCCGCTGTTGACGCTGCGAGGCTATCGGCCTGAGCTTGAGCAAGGCGACCATTCCGAGATCTCCTTGAACCGCCTTCTGAGTGGTTCCGCGCGGATCGAGCTCGCCGCTTACCACGATGGGGTCAAGAACGCGGCTGTTTGGGGGTCGGCTAATGCCGCGGCAACAAGCTGGCTTGCGGGTAATTACGTGGTGAACCCTGCCGTGGGTGGGATTTTTGTGAATATGGGTGATTACCACTCTTCCGGATATCGGGCGGTCTATGTACAACGCATAGGAAATCACGTCGAAACTCTCGTCGCCTACTCCGTGGGGGATTCCCTGTACGCACACGGACTCGTCAACCATGCTCCAAAGGGAGATCTACAAGGTGTGCTCAAGCCCGTTCGTAGCGCCTCCTTGGCCGGAGGAGTTTCGGCCCGTATTCCTGTCACTCGGACTCAACTGACGACTTCGTACGAATGGGTTCAGCGTGGACGCGTAACCATGGTGGATCCTTACGGCCAAGCCAATTTGCAACTGCAACCATTCTTGGATGTCCAGGTCCGCCAGCCCCTCCCTGCCCTTGCTTTCCTCCCCGCCCACATCGAAGCCGTCGCGGAATTCCGGAATTTATTAGCCCAGGGCTACTCACCCTTGACCCAATCCGGAGAAATGACTCTGCTTCTGAGTTCAGCTTATAAGTCTCTCCGCGGGGGCTTTTCCGTAGAATTCTAACTTCTGGCGAATAGTTAGTGGGCTAGAAGTCTCTGCCTTGAAACCAATTCGTCATGGCGGTCTTCAGAAATCCAAGTGTTTCCGTGCCTGTAGGTTTCCAAAGGATGGGAACGGAGTTACTGAAAAGTGGAGGCCATATCCCGAATTTTGTAGCGGGCGCTGCTACTATCCTGTTGATGTTATATCTGATTGAAAATATGAACTTTATTTGTTTCGTGGAACTCCGACTACTGGAATCTAACTTGCTAGGGGTTTGAGGTGGTAGTCTAAACGGCAGCGGACAGGTCGCTGCGTTCAGATGACAAAAGCTCCGCCTTACCGGTTTACGTCCGTTTCGCTGGCTATCCTTAGCCTGACGCTTATCGTGTTTGCCATTGTCAATCTCCAGCAGCGGATCCGCTATCGGCTGCCGGACGATGGGGTATCCTGGGTTGACTCCAAAAGGGGAGTGGAGGCATGGATTGTCACCCCCGATGGTCCAGGTGACCGGGCAGGGATCCGGGAGGGCGACCTCTTAGAGTCAATCGACAGAAAACCGATTCACGCGGCGGCTGACGCCGGTCGTGAGATCTTCCGCGACGACATATGGTCTCAGGCAAGCTATATCCTAGTGCGGAATGGCGAGAAGTTCCAAACCTCGCTGGTTCTTGTTCCGCAAAAAGCGGCCGCGACGGTGCGATATTATCTCAGCCTAGTGGGCCTGATATACCTGGTCATCGGGACTTTTATACTATTGCGACGCTGGACGGCTCCTAAATCACTTCATTTCTACATCTTTTGCTTGGCGTCCTTTATCCTTTACACGTTTTCCTATACCGGGAAGCTGAATCTGTTCGATTGGACGGTGTATTGGCTGGAAGTTCTTGCCTTGCTTCTTCAGCCCGCGCTCTACCTGCATTTCTGCCTTGGTTTTCCCGAGCAAAAGACTTTCCTGCGCGGTCGGCGTTATGTGATTCCCTCCCTTTATGGGCCAGCGGTAGCCCTGGCGGCTGTTCATGTTCTTGTGGCCACGGAGCTCATGGTTCTCCCCATGCCCTTGCTCCAGGTGCGTTGGCTTCTTGACCGCGTCGAGTTCGTGTATCTAGCCGTCTACTTCTTAGCGGGGGCAGTGGTGCTCCAACATGCCTATTCGCGAGCGCACGTGCCTCTGCTGAAGCAGCAGTTGAAATGGGTGACGCGAGGGACCTGGCTTGCTATCGCACCCTTTGCGACCTTCTATGCGATTCCCTATTTCCTCGGGTTTATTCCCAACGCCTGGATGAACCTCTCTGCACTTTCACTTGTCTTTCTCCCCGTCACTTTTGGTTACGCCATCGTGCGTTACCGCCTGATGGACGTGGATGTCATTTTCCGCAGGGGGATCGCTTACACCTTGGCCACGGCCACCATTGTGGCCCTCTATTTCAGTGTGATCGGGTTGTTTGCGGATTTCTTCCGATCCACGATCCCGATAACCAGCCGGAGTGGGTGGGTTTTGGCCGTCGTCGTCACCGCCTTGGTTTTCCAGCCCATGGTGAATTGGATCCAGGTGCGGCTGGATAGGTTCTTTAACCGCGAGCGTTATGACTATCGTCGCACCCTGCTGGAGTTTGCGCGCGAACTGAGCTCCGAGTTGCATGTTGATCGCCTCCTCGAACAGGTCACTGTAAAGCTGACTGAAACCCTTGGGGTCGATCGCCTAGCGGTTTTTTGGGCGACGGATTTGGACCAATTCCGCCTGGTCAAGTCGCGCGGCGTGAGCTACTCCGAGGGACTGGATACAAGTTTCCTTGACCCCGCGCGCAGCCAACAGGGCAAGGAGTATCTGTTTTTTGACAGTGTCAGGCGCCCGTTTGGCTTCGCGCCCTCGGCGCAGAAAACTATTGAGCAGTTGGACCTGCACTATTACTTGCCCTTTAAGGTGAAAGAGCGCACCTTGGGTTACCTCGGCCTGGGGAAAACGCGCGATGGGGACTTCCTCTCGAGCGAGGATATTGACCTTCTGCAGACCCTCACCGGGTACGTCTCCGTGGCGCTTGAGAATGCCCAGCTTTACGAATCGCTCGAGAAGAAAGCTCTTGAATACCAGGCACTGACGGATTTCAGCGAGAACATCATTGAATCGATTAACGCCGGCGTTCTCGCCTGCGACCTGGAAGGGAAAGTAGGGTCATGGAATTCCGCCATGGAGAAGCTTTACGGCCTGGTGCGAAATGATGCCGTGGGGAAATCGCTGCATGCCATTTTCCCACCCGAACTGTTGGCGGAATTGCCTGGAGCCTCGGATGCGCAGAGCGTCCTGAGTCTGTACAAGTTTCGCTTACATACTCCGGGCGGTCAGACCCTGATTGTGAACCTTTCGGCGGTCCCACTGGTAGGGAAAGATGGTCACGTACTCGGCAGGCTGCTGATTTTCAACGACTTGACCGACCGCGTGAACCTCGAGGACCAGTTGATTCAGGCGGAGAAACTCTCCTCCATCGGCTTGCTGGCGGCAGGCGTCGCTCACGAAGTGAACACGCCTTTGGCGGTTATCACTTCCCAGGCCCAAATGCTGATGAGGCAGTTGTCGGCGGATGATTCTCTCTCCCGCACCCTCGACAAGATCATCAAGCAGGCGTTTCGCGCCTCCGAGATTGTCAACAACTTACTGAAGTTCTCGCGTGTCAGCGGCAGTGAGTATTCCGATCTGGATTTAAACAAGCTGGTCCGCGAGACCGTGTCGCTCGTTGAGCCGATGCTGCGCGCCTCCAAGATTTCCGTGAATGCGCAATTGTGTTCCTCATTGCCCTTGGTTTACGCCAACCCCGGAAAACTCCAGCAGGTTTTCATGAATCTCATCATGAACGCGCGCGACGCGATGCCGCGTGGCGGCGAGCTGACCATCGCTACCCAATGCGAAGACTCCTCCGTTTGCGTCGAGGTTTCGGATAACGGGGTGGGAATTTCCCCTGAGCATCTCAGCAAGATTTTTGATCCCTTCTTCACTACCAAGTCGACGAGCCGCGGAACGGGTTTGGGCCTCGCGGTTACGTATGGAATCATTCGCGAGCATCTGGGGAAGATCGAGGTGCAGAGCGCGGTGGGACGCGGCACCTCGTTCCATGTGGAGTTGCCGGTTGCGAGGAAAGCAGTAAATGTCGCCTAAGGGCTGTATTCTCATCATTGATGACGAACAGGAAATCCGGGAGAGCCTGGAGCAATTGCTCAGGCTGGAGGGTTATCAGGCGGACTCCGCCTCGACCGGCGAAGAGGGTCTGAAGAGAATTGAAGGCGGAGTGTTCGACTTGGTTCTTCTGGATATTAACCTTCCTGACCGTAACGGCCTGGATTTGCTGAAATCTATAAAACATGACTCGCCGGAAGTCAGCGTTATCATGATTACCGCGTACGACTCCAGCCAGATGGCCTTCCAGGCCTCCAAGCAGGGCGCGGAGAGTTACGTCACCAAGCCTTGGGACAACGACAAACTGCTGCTCGAAGTCCGGAACCTCCTTGACAAATCGCGCCTTCAAGCGGAGAACCTCCAGCTTCGCCGGGCGCTGAAACGCTTCGCGCTTCCCAACATCGTGGGCAGAGGCGACAAGATGCAGAAGGTGATGGACCTCATCACCCAAGTAGCCATCAGCCGCGCCACAGTCCTGATTAGCGGCGAGAGCGGAACCGGTAAAGAGCTTGTCGCCAAGACCATCCATGCCATGAGCCCGCGCGCCGACCGGGCTTTTGTTCCTGTCAACACCGGCTCAATGCCTGTGGACCTCTTGGAGAGTACGCTGTTTGGCCATGTGAGGGGGGCCTTTACTTCTGCCATCGCCACCAAACGCGGATTGTTTGAATTGGCCGATCAGGGGACGATCTTCTTCGATGAAATCGGCACGGTGGGGGTTGAGACCCAGGCAAAACTGCTGCGGGTGATTCAGGAGCGCGAGTTCATGCGCCTGGGCGGGACGGAAACCATCAAGGTGGATGTGCGCATCCTCGCCGCCACCAACGCCGATTTGCGAAAGTTGGTCCTTGCGGGGCACTTCAGGGAAGACCTCTATTACCGTTTGAACGTTATCAGCATTTGTCTTCCCTCCTTGCGGGAGCGCAAGGAAGATATTCCTCGCCTCGTGGAGCACTTTTTGAAGAAGTTTGGCGAAGAGAATGGTCGTCTCGGCCTCCAGTTCTCAGTGGAGGCAATGAAAGCCTTAATGGACTACGACTGGCCGGGTAACGTGCGCGAACTGGAAAACGCCGTGGAGCGAGCTGTGGTCCTCGCCTCCGGGCCCACACTGGGTCTTGATCTCTTGCCTGAACAACTGTTTCAAGACGGCTCGCACGGCGCCCAGGGCCACCCCTCACAGGACTTCGCAGGCCGGTCGCTTTTCGAAATCATGGAAACTTGCGAGCGCAGGATCATTCTCGATATGCTGGCTCGTACCAACTGGAGCCAGACCGATGCCGCCGAGCACTTCAAGATCCCCCTTTCCACCCTCAATCAAAAGATCAAGCGACTCCAGATCGACGTTAAGCGCCGCGGGGAATCATAATCGCCTCATGTGCAGGGAGGCGGCTCAAGAATGGGCGGATTCGGGGAACTCCTTCCCCTTCAGTGGACCTTTGATTCTCAGGGGTGAGGCAAAGCGTTCAAGTTTCGGAAGTGCTCAGTGGACAGGAACAGAATGATCATCATGCTGGCGTTATATCCCACATGAAGAAAGACGCTGGGCGCCAATGAACCGCTCTTACCTCGCGCCAGTGAAAACACCAGCCCTACGAGGAAAATCAGAAACATGTGGTTCCAGGCGCCCCAGTACTCAGGCACGTGCAATCCCCCGAATAGGATGGCAGTAATCAGGATGGCGAAGCGGAGGCCGACCTGCGACTCGAAGATTGCAAAGAGGATGCCGCGGAAAATCATTTCCTCCATGACCGGGGCGACCAGAATGGCGAATGCTCCTATGGCATAAGCGGCAGCCCTTGAGTTGAACAGGCTTTCGAGGGGGAATTTAGTTGCATCCGGTAGAACCGGTGGAAATAAAGCAATGGCAACCGTCATGAGTGTTCCGCCGGCAAGGCAACCGAGTGCTTGCCAGACTGTGATACGTCGCCACCGAAGCGTTGGCCAAAATGGCTGCCGGTGGTCCACGGCCACGAGAAAAAAAATGAACGCGAGCATCAACCCGTAAAAGACCGTTTGCAGTGCCAGCAAGAAGAAGGGATCGGTGGAGAGTTGCTGTTTCGCCAAACGCCAGTGGAGAGTTGGCTGAATCAGCGCGTATCCCAGGAGGACGAGGATATTGGCGGCAAACAGCCCCATAGGCACAAAAGCGATGAAGAGGAAGAAATCGCGCAGCCCCCAGGGCTTGGGCAGGGATTCCCGCGCGTCCGTGAGTGTGCTCTCCAGGGGTGGAGGCACATCCTGAGGTGGTGTCTGCTCCTGGGTTTCGTCTATCAAGACTTACTCTCCCGCAAATCTGCCAGTCGCGTGTTGGCCCGAGGGTCTAACAAAATCTGACGGGTCGTATAACCGGTCATCTGTAACGGCGACCTCACTACCCGCGAACATGAGTGGGTGGGGAAGAGCGGGAGTCAGAAGTCAGGAGTCAGAAGTCAGAAGAAAGGAGTTCGGCCGTCAGTCTCCAGCTTCTGAAACCACGGGGCCTGGGGCTGGAGTTCTTCTTCAATCTACGAGGCACGCTTTCTGTCTTCTGACTCCCGACTTCTGACTCCTTCAATCCGAATGACATACCTACCCGCGTCATGCGCATCCCACTAAAGTCTTTAGCTCGTCACTAGTCACTAGCCACTAGTACTACTACGTTAAGTTAAGGTGGGCGGTTTCGTTTGCGAATTACGCTGCCACAATACGCGCACTCTCCGGTCCAGGTAAACAACAGGCGTTGGATCTCACGACGCGTCTGTGGCAGGGTCC
>JBEKHR010000013.1:0-126458 GCA_050012175.1 Terriglobia bacterium
GGATCTGGTTGGTGCCTTCGTAGATCTGCGTGATCTTGGCGTCGCGCATGTACTTCTCAACCGGGTAGTCGTGCATGTAGCCGTAGCCGCCAAAGACCTGCACCGCGTCCACGGTGACTTCCATGGCGACGTCAGAGGCGAAGCACTTGGACATGGCGGAGTAGAGCGTGGGCCGCTCCTTGGGTCGCGTGTCGATGTAGCGCGCCGTAGCATAGACGAGAGCGCGCGCGGCTTCAATCTTCATCGCCATATCGGCCAGCAGGAAGCGCAGTCCCTGGAAGGAGCCGATGGGCGCGTCAAACTGCTTGCGGGTGCAGGCGTACTCGAGCGCCAAATCGAAAGCCCCTTGCGCAATGCCCACCGCCTGAGCGCCTACCCCGGGACGGGAAGCGTCGAAGGTGCGCATGGCCGTGATGAAGCCCGTGCCTTCGCGCCCCAGGCAATTCTCAACCGGCACGCGGCAGTCCTGGAAGACCAGTTCGCGCGTGGCGGAAGCGCGAATCCCCAGCTTGTCTTCCTTCTTGCCGAAGCTGAATCCCGGAGTGCCCTTCTCGACCACAATGCAGGAGGCGCCGCGGGGGCCCTTGGCGGGATTCGTGAGGGCGATCACAGAGTAGATTTCCGCTTCGCCGCCGTTGGTAATCCACTGTTTGGTGCCGTTCAGCACGTAGTGGTCGCCGTCGCGGATGGCGGTGGTGCGCACGGCAGTGGCGTCCGAACCGGCCTGAGGTTCAGTGAGCGCGAAGGCAACCAAGCGCTTGCCTGCGGCAATGTCCGGCAGCCATCGCTGCTTCTGTTCCTCGCTGCCGGAGAGGATGATCGGCAGTGCGCCGAGCGCCGTGCCGGCAAAACTGAGCGCGATGCCGCCACACGCCTTCGACAGTTCTTCGGTCACGATCACCATGTTCATGATCGGTGTTCCCTCGGTAATGCCCCCGTATTTCTCCTCAACGAAAACGCGGAAGAGGTCCGTTTGCGCGAGCACCTTCACAACCGGCCAGGGGAACTTGGCGTCGCGGTCATATTCCGCAGCTACCGGTTGGATTTCCTTTTCGGCAATCTCGCGGGCGAGATCTCGGATGGCCCTTTGATATTCAGTGATCCCATAATCCATAGTGAGAAGAACCCCCTCAAGCTGGAAACTGGTAACTGGAAAATCGAAATTGGAAAACCGAAACTCGAAACTCGGAAAACCATGACCAGGAAACCAGAAGCTGGAAAATCGAAACTGGGAAAACCATGACCAGGAAACCGGGAATTAGAAACTACAAAACAACCCTGCCATTTTCCAGTTTCGAGTTTCGAGTTTCGATTTTCCAGTTTCCGCTTTCTGCCGTCTCCCCGCGACATCACGCGACGCGTTCCAGGGGTGGCGGCGGCTGGGGCTGGGTTTCGACGGCGCCACCCCACAGGGATGGCTTAACCAGCCACGCCTCGCCGCCGCGGAAGGCAAAGCGGCAGTAGTCATCAAGGTCCCCGGTCCGAAATGAACTAACATCAATCTCTCCTTCGAGCGAACCCGGCCTGGCGAGAACCTGCAACGCGTAAACTAGGGGCAAAACGCTCGCATTGACGTCACGCAGGGTGACCTCGATCCGATCGATGCGGGCGACAATTTCAAAATCTCCCTCGGAATAGAGTCCAGCCGTGCGCTCCAGAAGTTCGCGGATGTCATCCGCCGCGGTGGGAATCCCCCCAAAACTGAACTTGCCGTTCAGCCGCTGATAGGGCTCCGGAACAACCGAGACAGGCTGGCTCCGGTATTGTTCCCAACTCGCATGCCTATAATCAGGTCGAGCCCAGGCAATCGCTAAGAAACCGCCTTTCCAGACCTTGAGCCTGACGTGCTGTGCTTTGACTTCATCCTGGTAGTAGAGGGTGCCGCCGGGAACCTGGGCACGTTCGTCATCCGAGACCTCGCTAAGGAACTCAATCAGTTCCCCCGCAATCTCCGGAAGCGCAGGGCGGTCGTCAGGCTGGACATGGCAAACCTCCAGCGACACCGACTCAGGAACAAACTCCAGCCATGCCGCTTCAACATGTTCAAGCTTTTGCTGGGTTTCCTTGCTGAGGGTCCCCAGCTCCACCTGCCCCGAACAGCCCAAATGAGTGCGCATTTTCTCACTCCCTTCCCCGATTCGTACAGACAAAGTGTCCGCAGTGCCGGTCCCAGACTGACAGATAGGCATTTTTGGGGCCGAAGGGACTAATGGTCGGCCGCAGAAAGATTTTGCCACAGGCGGAATCAAATGCATAGCGACTTGTTTGCATCGGCGCAGCGTTAAGTTATCCTGAATCCTGCGTCATTTGGAGCAAGTTTCACACTTCAAGCTCCCCGGCGGGGAAATAGTCAAGTCGAGTGTCTGCTCCACTTGCAATTTCCAAAGGAGAGAAAATGATCAGAACCCTTCAGTTTTTGACCTTAGCCGTTGCACCTTTATTTGCCCTCGCCGCGGCTGCGGGCGCGGGCCAGTCCACGGCACAGCCCGTCACGATTGAGTATTACTACCGGCTGGCACCCGGTGGGAGCTCAGAGTGGCTGGCGCTCTACAAGAAAAACCACAATCCGCTTCTCAAGGAATTAATGAAAGAAGGGTTGCTCAAGAGCGAGGAGCTTTACACCCGGCGTTTCCATGCCGAAAGCCCCGCCTGGGATTACAAAATAGTGATGATTTGGCGCGACTGGGCGGCCCTCGAAGAAGCGCGCCACCGCGAACCCGAAATTCTCAAGTCCCTCTATCCCAACAAGGAAGATCATGACCAGCAGGAAAAACGCCGCTGGGAATTGACCGTCTCCCATTGGGACGACGTGCTGAGCGATGTGTCTCTGGACTGAGGAGTTGGGCGATTGAGTGATCGACTGATACCGCGACCAATGTGGCCACTCTGGTGCTGTGCAGCCCAAGACCGTCGGGGAGGGTAAGATTGCCGTATTGACATGCGGCACTTAATACGGCATCATGCTGACATGGCTAAAGCGCGAATGAGGAAACTAACGATTCTCATCCCGGAAGACCTACTCCGGCGAGCCCAGAAGACGACCCAGACCGGCGTCACCCCGACCGTCCGCCGAGGTTTGCAGATTCTAGCGGCCCACGACGCTTACGAAGGTCTGCAGAAAATGCGAGGCAAGGTGAAGTTCGGTCTCACTTGGCAAGAAATGCGAGGCGACGAGTGACCTGCGCCGACACGAGTTCCCTCGTCGCCTACATCCAGGGGGAACAAGGATCAGACGTTGACCTCGTGGACCGAGCCTTGGCTGACTGCTCTCTAGTCCTTGCTCCGGTCTCCGTTACAGAATTGCTAAGCGATCCCCTGCTCATTCCTGCCCTGGAGAAATTTATCCTTGGGATACAGCAGCTCGAAATCAAGGCCGGATATTGGGAGCGGGCCGGAAAGCTCCGTGCAAAGTTGATGCGGCGTCGCTATCGTCCCAAGATTGCGGACACGCTTATAGCCCAGAGTTGCCTCGACTACCAGGTTCCACTGATCACCAGGGACCGCGACTTTTCAGCTTTCCAGGAACTCGCGGGACTTCGGTTGCTTTGATCCAGCACGTACTGCCCCTCAGCACAACACCAGCTCTACTTCTTGCGCGGAGGTTGCGAAGGCCGCATCTCAATGCGGCTGGCAAGTGTTGTCAGGGGATACGTGTAAAGGTCAACCACCGCCTTGGCGATGTCCTCGCCGGAAAGCTTCCAACTTTGGCGGGACCTGCTGCCCAGCGCTCCCCCGAAGTCCGTATCCACGCTTCCGGGCATGATGTAGCTTACACGAATTCCGTCATAGCGCACGTCCTGCATCATGGCCTCGCTGAACCCATTCAGCCCAAATTTAGAAGCGTTGTAGGCGCTCCCACCGGGGAAAGGATTCACGCCGGCAAGACTGGAAATATTGAAGATGTATCCGCCCCCTCGCTGGCGCATTATGGGGATGGCCTCGTGGCAGCAGTAGAACGCACCCGACAAGTTGGTGTGAATCGTGGCATCCCACTCCGCCGGGGTGAGCTGGTCCACAGGCTTCATGATTCCGATTCCCGCGTTGTTCACAAGGAGGTCGATCCCTCCGAAATGCTCGGCGGCAGTGTGGATCAGCCTGCGGCAGTCCTCATAGCGGCCCACATCCGCCGTCATGCCTTCAACCCGGCCGTCACCCTGCTTGCGCAGTTCTTCGAGCGACTGCTTTAGAATTTTCGCATCGCGCGCGCAGAGGTAAACCTTTGCGCCTTCTTTAAGAAGCCTTTCGGCGATGCTATAACCGATTCCGCGCGATCCACCGGTGACCACGCCAACTTTGTCTTTCAGCTCGTTTGTCATCAGAAATCCTCCCCCTCTGGATGTAGAACTAACAGATTAAACCGCACGGAGCGCTGGAGGCAACCGCATGATCCGAGGGTAGCGCAGAGTCTCGTTTTTCAGAGACTCTGCGGCTTGTCCGTGTGCAATCGGGCGTTTAATTCGGCTTCATGTCCCGCTCGCGCCGCCCGGTATTATCCGACCGACTCTGCTTCATCACCTGCCGGCTCATGAACGAGCGGCAATTTGGAGGCAAAGCCGCAGAGTCTCTGAAAAACGAGACTCTGCGCTACCGGCTCGAACCTGCGATTCCGGGTTGGAATCTATTTGGTAGACGTCTTGGAAGCAATCCAGAGCAGAATCCCGAAGGCGGGAACAACAAACGGGAAAATCCCGTAGAGCGTGTCGCTCACCGAATGTGAGCGCCGGTCAACGGCCACGAACACCTGCAAGCAGAACAGAAGCGTCAGCGCGAGACAAACCCAACCCTGCCAGGAAACAGGAAAATACACCCAACCCCACTCTTTAAACCAGGGCTTCCTCATGACTGCATGTCTCCTCCTCTTTCCCGAAGTGTGAATTCCCCAATTCCCCGCAGGCCAAATCTAATTTTTCGAGGCGCACCGCATTGCCTTCAGTCTTGCCTCGTTCTCATGCAACACCTGCGAGGCCCGTGCGCGAGACCAGTTCCAGGCGCGCCAGTCAGACGCCTGGGGGAACGCCCAACGTTTCAGGATGCCGGATACCACGGTGCAGCGGTCCTGTGGGTTCAGATTCGGGAGGGCCGCCACAAGTTCCGGCACGGCGTCTGCGCTGAGCCGGGTTGCATAACGAGCATCATAAGAGCGCCCTGCTTTGGCCCGCGCGAGATTGGTGCGAGCAATGAACGCGTCCGGATTGAGCGCTTGCAGGACAATAATCAGTAAGAAACCCGCCACCATCGCTCCGAAGGCAAAACGCTCGCGGTGCCCGCTCAAAACGGTCAGTGCGAACCAGAGGAACACCACCACAAGCCAGCCCATAAACGCGGTCGGATACAAGCGCTGCTCAGTGAGGCCATATTCAGCTTGGTAGAGACGCATGCGTTGGAATGCGGAAGCCATAATCACAAACAGCAGAAGGATTTGGACGCCAGCCAGAACCCTGAAAACTCGCTCACCGGTGGGACCACTCCGGGCAATCAGCCAATGCATGAGGAGGAGAAGCGGGAGCACGAGCGCGGCCACAGCCAGCAGCTCAAAGAAGCCGCGACGCGCATATTCCGCGTAGGTCAGGCCAGTTGTCGCCTGGACTAGTGCGGAGCCGCCAAAGAAATAACGGACCTGCACGAGTACGAAGGCAAGGAACAGAAGGTCGAGCGCACCCAGCGCTACGCCAACCTCGATTATGCCCATGGAGACGCAAGGGAGGCGTTTCTCCTTTATGACTGATATCTCCTTGCCCCACAGCATGCCGCGCAGGTATCCACCGACACACCAAAGGAAGAAGGCGGCCACAAAGAAGTGGGTAAATACTTGCTGGAAGTTCACGTGGAAGGTCTTCCTGACGATGTTATCGAACACCGCGTCCGCCCCCATGAACAGCCCGCCAAATATGAGTAGGCAGGGGAGAGCAAAAAGAACTCCGCGCACCACCGCCATCGCGCGGTGCGACCACCGACCACCGAGTAGCTTCTTCCACTCGGCCTCCCCGAATAGGACTGGCAGCAATCCAAAGGCAGCGTTGAGCCCGGCAACAGCCGCTCCGAGGGCGTGCTCGACAAGGCCGGCAAAACGAACCCGGCCCCCTTGTGCCCGCAAGATGACCAGGGAAAGCGCCGTGAGGGCCGCCAAAAGGCTCAGTATTTTCAAAGCGGGGGAATCGTGCCAAACGAGCCCAAGGGCGAAAAGCGCCACCACGACGAGCAACCACTGACCGCCTCCGGAAAGAGTTTCTGCCCTCCAGCGGGCGTGAAATGTGATGGCTGCGAGAAGCGCCACCATCCAGATCAGAAGATTGAGACCCCAGGGCACAGCCCGCAGCAGCGCATCGGCGAGTATACCCATAACCAGCGCCGTTCCAAGTACACTTAGTTCCAACTGCCCCTTGCTCAACATCATCTGCCGCTCCTCCGTGGTGAAGCTTTGGTCTGATCTCGATCCATGGTGACCTGTCTGGAATTGCCGATTGCCGATTGTCGATTGACAGCGGAGCAATTCGCCACACCGCTTTTTCAATCGACAATCGGCAATCATCAATCGGCAATCACTGCTAGGTCACGCTCCGGCAGGGACAGTCTCCGGAACGCGCCCGAAACGGCGATGACGGGAACGGAACTCGCGGACTGCGGCCTCAAGGTCGGCGGCTTCAAAGTCCGGCCACATCCGGTCCGTGAAGACGAGTTCCGCGTAAGCGCACTCCCACAACATGAAGTCGCTCAAGCGATGCTCACCGCCGGTGCGAATCAGAAGGTCAAGATCGGGGACCGGCGTCCCGTCGTGATTGACCCCGGCGAGCAAGCGCGTAAACTGGGCCGGCGTGGCTGCTTCGGAGTTGCCCAGGGATCGCGCGGCCCAGAAAATGGCGTCGCGAGCCGAATAATCAATCGCCAGGCGCAGGTACAACTGCCGGCCCTCCTGCGTTGCGGCTTCGGCAGCTTCAATAGCGGCGAGCAGCGCGGGCTTAAGTCGATCGCGCCGCCCGGTAACGCTGGCCCTTATTCCCGCGTCCACCCACTCTGCGACCGATGACCGCAGGAACTCTTCAAAAATGTCCATAAGTTCCCGGACTTCACCCGAAGGACGTTGCCAGTTGTCCGAGGAAAAGGCGTGCAGCGTCAGGGTCCCGATCCCCAGGGCGGGAGCAGCCTGCACCGTGCGGCGCACCGCTTCCACACCCTCGTAGTGTCCCGCGCTGCGCGACAGGCCTCGAGCGGCTGCCCAGCGCCCGCTTCCGTCCATAATGATGGCCGCATGAATTGAGTGGCCAGTGTCGCCGCCCATATTGGCGACTCCACGCGGCGAGTCAAGTGAAGAGGTGCGGGCCAAGTGCTCAGGACCATCGGGCAACGGTGCCATCAACCTCACCTGCCTTCCAAAGGACTTTACCGTGCAAAGCATCCGAACAAAAAAATTTGGTCCGCCGATTACCGCGGGCGCATGGATTGGATCAGCGCTTCCATGTGATTCAGGTAGCGCTCGAGCGCCCGCTGGCCTGTTATCGTGAGCCGGTACACAGTTTTCGGCAGCCGGCCTTCGAAATATTTCGCGCAGATGATGTACTCCGCTTCCTCCAGCTTGCGCGCGTGCACGCTCAAGTTGCCATCGGTTGTCTTCAGCAGTTTCTTGAGCTCGTTGAAGCTGAGCGATTCGTTCACCGCCAGGGCGCTCACGATGCCGAGCCGAATGCGTTCGTGGATCAGGCGGTCCAGTTCGGACGGCGCGCCCCACGGCGCCTCACGACGCAATCGCTGAACACCTGGCGCCTTTCGCCTCGCGCCTGCCACACGAGCCGCAGCGCTTGAAATCTGTCTAGCCACCGTACCTCCTTGCAATAATCGTCCCGAATACGATGTGAAGCCCGCCGAAACCCGCAGCCATGATCAAGTTTGCCCAGCCCGCGGGGCAGAACAGGGCAAGAATTCCCGCGAACATGAAGCACAGACCCATGATCGGGACGACCTTTACGGAAAACGCCCCTGCCGTCACCACACCGGCCCCGTAAAGCAGGAGCCAAAGGCCGGGCAGCAGGTTAAATACGCCTGCGTGGTAAATCACAATGCTGAGCACTGCCGCCGCCAGCATGGGGGGAGACAGGCCCAGTACAGCCTTCCGGCCAGGCCTTGAAAGCAGGGGCGTCTGCACCTTCCGCGCCTTCCAAAAAATAGCTGATGCGCCCACCGCAAAAGCGCACAGGGCTTCCAACCCCCACACCCCAACCCACCATTCCACTTGCGGGCGGAGCGCCGCAACCGCTGCAGCCGCCAAAGCCGTGATCCCTATCGTCACTCCGCCCCATCCCGGGACGGCGGTGAACGAAGCCGCGCTTTCCATGGTCTCGCGGATGAAACGCAGATCGTCAATGGCGTGCGTTGACATGGGCACTGGCCTGGAACGTCGTGCGCGAACTGGACCCGGACATGCCATGCAAGAGTTTATACAGGACGTTCTAACTCATGTCAAGTACTTTGTGATGCAAAGTCAAGTTTTCTAGCGCGGGCTCCCGAGCGCGGGCACGGCTCTGTTTTGGAGGTGCTGGTCAAAGAAATCAGAAGCCGTATGATAGGCCGCCAGCCAAGTGCGCTGCCGCAAGAAATCGTGAATCTCGTCCGGAAAGACGAGTTGTTGGAATTCCACACCCTGTTTCCGCAACGCCTCCACAAGGCGGACCATCTCCGTGAAGGGAACGTTGCGGTCATCATCCCCCTGGACCAGCAACACAGGCGAGCGCCACGTCTTGACGGAGGCCAGCGGCGAGGACTCCCACGCCAGTCGCGCCGCCTCAGGTCGTGCGGCGGGATCGTAGGAAGGAATCCAGTTCTGGTGTTCGAGGTTCCAGTCATGCACGCCGTGGAGATCTACGCCGCAGGCGAATAGCTCGGAGGCTCGAGCCAATCCCAGCGCTGTCAAATATCCGCCGTAAGAACCGCCCCACAGGCCGATGTGATTCTGATCCACCTCGGGGCGCGTGCGCAGGTAGAGGCCGGCGCCCTCGACATCGTTAAACTCGCTCGCTCCGCTGGCCCCGTAGTCGAGCGCCTCGCGAAAGTCCAGCCCATAGCCGATGCCGCTGCGGTAGTTGACCGATAGCACCACGTAACCGCGGCTGGCGAGATACTGGTTGAAGGCATAGGCGTTGTGATAGTAGCCCATATAATGCCAGCCAAGCAGCATCTGGCGCCGCGAACCGCCGTGAAAGAATACTACGGCCGGGTGCCGCTGCCCCGAGGCCTCCTCCTTAGGCAGAAAAAGCTGCGCGTGGATGCGCAGCCCGTCAGCAGCAGGAAAGATCACTTGCTGCGGGGTGACGAGATCAGCGGCGGGAAAGTCGGCGGGAAGCGTTTCGGGAGCAAGGTCGCGAATTCCGCCCGAGTTAGCCAGAATTGCCGGCCGAGCTGGGCGCTGGGCGTCGGAATGGAGCAGGGCCACGGTGGCGCCGTCGCTCATCATCACCGGTGACCACTCGATTCCTTCACCCCTGGTCAGTGGAGTGACGTGGTCGCCCGTGACCGGCTCGCGCCACAGGTGGCGGCGGTCGACGTCATCCTGGTTCGAGGCGAAAATCAACTGGCGGCGATCGGGACTGAGGGAAACGAACTCCACTTCGAAATCGCCGGGCGTGAGGAGCTTTGCCGCGCCGCCCGCAACGGGAACAGAATAAAGATGAGTCCAACCGTCGCGCTCCCAAGGAAAGACCAAGTTGTCACCGGCACCCCAGAAGATCTGATACTCGGCCGCAATCCCGCGAAAGACGCTGCCGCGGCCCGTATCGGCGCCCCAAACTTCGTGACCCTGGCCGGTGGCAGCGTCGGCCGCGCGGATCGACCACGGCGGCCCGGCGCGTTTCGGCCCGAAGGTAAGGTCGTCGCGCGCAGGAAGACGCAGGAAGGCGACCTGCTTGCTGTCCGGCGACCAAACAGGCTCGGAATCCTGGTCAACGCTCGGATCGAGATACAGCAGGCTCTTGCCCCCCACGTCGTACACCCCCACGAAGCTGTGTTCGCCACGGCGGCTCACGAAAGCGAGGCGCGAACCGTCGGGCGACCAACGGAGCGAACTGCCTTTGCCCTTGTCGTGGATCAATTGTTCGGGCTTGGCGCCTTCGGCCAGCTTGACCAGCCACACCTGGTCTTTGAAAATGTAGGCAACACTGTCACCCCTGGGAGAAACCGCCGGAGAATGGCCCTCGGCGAGCTTGCGCGGCGCCCCGCCCTCGAATGAGACAATCCAGACGTCCTGTTCGACACCCTCGGGGGCGCTGGCCGGGTTGGGGTAGGGGCCGCCGGTCTCGAAGTCGCCCCCGCGAACGTAGAGTATCGCCCGGCCGTCAGGAGTCCAGGTGAGCTCTCCGATCTCCTGGCCGTCGTCTTGGGTGTACCGGGTGAGCTGCCGTGACACATAGCCTCCACCGCCACCGGGCTCGGCCACCCCGATGTTGCGAAGGCCGCGCGCATCAAACACCCAAGCCACCCTACCCCCCGAAGGCGAAGCCACGAGCTCGGTTGGGAAGGGCGAGCTCATCACCTGCTCGAGCGTGAAGGAGCCTCGCGCCGCAGGGACGCCCCCGAGGACGAAAAGCATAAAGGCAGCGGTCTGCAATCTTCTACCAGGGAGTATGAACACGATTATTCCTCCTTGTGCGGCGTGCGTGGCCGCGTGGCCCAAATGCTACTGAACCTCGGCGGGAAAGTAAATGGCGGCGGCTTCTGGGCGCCGGCGCCAGCCAGATCGTAGATCGGAAGCGATGTATTTGAGCTTCGGAGAGCCTCTTGTTCGAACCCTGACCAGCCGATACTATTAGCGATGGCGGGGCAGATGGAGTTAGAATATTCTGGAATTGCCGACGTCATGGCCACGTCATTGATCTCTGATCGTCCGAGAGCAAGAGAGTACGATCCCATCCCCTCGGTGTGGGACGGGGACGATGCTGAATTGCTCGAAAGGATGTTGGCGCTCTATCCTCGCAAACATCCGCGAAGAATCCTGGATGCTACCGTCAACGGCGGTCGATTCTGGCGGGGAAGCAACCGCCGGGTCATCGGAATTGATATTGAAGCCAAGCACAAACCCTCCGTTGTGGCCGACAATACAGCCTCGCCTTTTAGAGACGATTTCTTCGATGTGGTGGTCTACGACCCCCCGCACATCCCGAACCAAGGGCGAGATAACCAAAAAGACTTCCACGAACGTTTCGGCCTCGGAGAGAAATCTCCGAAGGAACAAGGTTACACCTTCACTCACACTTACCCGCCCTTTGTTAAGGAAGCCTACCGCATACTGAAGGACGAGGGGGTTCTGTTCTGCAAGATTACTGACTATGTCCACCACCATCGCTACCAGTGGGCTCACGTCGAACTGATTCGAGCGGCAAGAGATGCGGGATTCCAACCGTGCGACTGCATCGTCAAAGTTCGTAAGGGCCCCATCATCGACCCTAAGTGGAAAGTGGCTCACCACAGCCGCAGGCAGCATTGTTACTGGCTGGTTTTTCGGAAGTCCAGAAAGTGTGAGTGAAGGCTACCGCCGCACATCCCACCCTTCCAGCAGGACGCAGTGCCGAATGCCAAGACCTCTCACTGAGCACTTCCCATCTGAGGCGTCGAAGTGAACCCTGAAAATCTTTTCTCCCTGTTCCGTGACATCGGAGCCGAGGCTCTGTCTGCCTCTTCGGTGGCCGGTTGGCTCTAGGCTAACTGTGCCGATCAGTCTGAGTTTCTCAACCGGGATTTGGACAAGTTGGTAGTGGATGACGTGCGGTTCCCACACCGCCCGAAACATGAGCACAACATCGTACCTCGAAAGGTGGTCCATTACGCGTCTCAGGAGGACCCCTGCCTGCCATGGCTCGCGCTCGGTCGTACACAGTTTGGTTATCGTGATCTGCTCGGGTTTTGTGTTATCGCCAGTCTCAGTTTTGAGAGAAATCCTGGTTCTTTCGACCAGCAAATCGTGCCGGGGTTGGTTCCTTCCCCCGGGTTCGATAATGGTCACTGGCCTCTTGATCCTGCGAAACGCCTCCCCAACAAGCGCCTCGAAGTAGATTCCCTGAGGCGGCGTTTGGGGGTAAATAGACTGGTGAATGCCAATTAACCCCCGGAGGGTTACGATGAAGTCAGGCGTGAAAATCCGGCGGTAGGCGCTCAGCACGGCGGGAGCATGTTATCACAGCAACCAAGAGGCAAAAAGGCCATATTCAAGAGGCCGACCCCGCGCCTGCGGAATCGGCCCTACAAAAGACATGCACAACCATCCCGTGAAACGCGGACGAGTGAATTCGCCCGATCAGTGGCCCTGGTGGGCTTTCAGGTTCTACTATCTCGATGATTCCTCCGTCCCGCATGCGGGATGGACAGGCCCTCGGTCGGTTTCCCTGTTGTCTGCAAACCGCGGAGCCGCGCTCTGCGGTAGCCAGCGATTTAAAGGCAACGAATACAGTCCGCGGTAACAGGCTAGTTAAGTCGCCCAAACGTGATAGAATCGTTGCATGGAAGAGCGGCCATCTCCCGCGCCTGGCTTTTGGCGACGACTCGCCGAGAACGCAGGCGGTAGCCTCATCGGTTTCGTGATATCCGCAGCTGGGTCGGCGCTCATCGGGCCGGCTTGGGCGAAACTTAAGAGCATCCCTCTCGCAAAAGGGTTTTACGTTTCTGCACTCTTGTTCGGGGTGTATCTGCTAGGACTGGGCGCCTATCTGACGGTCCGAAGGCTTAGACAGCAAGGGACGAAAGTCAGCACAAAGGCTCCAGCTGCCCAAGACCTTCCACAAAAATTGACCGTCAGAATTTTGGATGCGATTGCCGGTGATGAGTCGGTCTTCGTGGAAAGTCAAGGTGACCTTGGAATTTATCTTCGAGTTCGCGTCGTGAATAGAACGCTGCCGGCGGTCACGGTGACCATGTGGAAACTCGACCTCTTTCATGGCGACGAGCACTGGAGGATTGGTTTCGAACAAAAGCTGTTCGGCAATCCTGAGTTTAGGCGTTTAGGGACCGGGAAAGATGACATGAAGAAAGAGAGCGTGGGCCAGGCATTTGAAAAGAGTCCTATTGATGCGGGCGCCTCACCGGAAGGATGGCTGAAATTCGGAGTACCAAGTACGCTCCTGCACCACGTCTTTGGAGCGACGGTTCATCTCAGAGCACTCGATGATGGTGGGAATACATCATCCTGCACACTGCCTCCGGGCGAATGGTTATCTCCAGTTCAATTAAAGCCGTGATTCTAAAACATCGTCCGTTGGCCGGAACATGCTAGAAGAAGCGCCTTGTCTCGCGTCGCGCTTCGTTCGGCGAGCGGAGAACAGCGTGGTCCTGTGCTTCAGCTAGTCCCCAGACCCGCCAAGGCCACAGACTGTGGCACTGACCGTCGAAAACATGTACTAGCAGCCTTCATCTTCTTGTCGAGCCGCGAAGATTGCTCCTCGGCTGCGTGGCGTATCTGTGTGCCAGGCGCTCTGGAGTGCGGCAGCTTGCTGCCGCTTTGATCCGCCGAGCTTGCTCGCGGCCTAGCCTGCCCAGGCGCCGCGCACCGGTACGCGGCCAGCAAACTGGTCCCGCCGAGCGCCAAGTGGGAAAAGGCGGCAGCAAGCTGCCGCACTCCAGAGCCGTGACCGCGCGTCTCTGCTATACTGCGGTAGTAGTTCCATTCTTGGACACGGCGGGGGCTACTTTGGAGGATTTCTACAGCTTAGCCCGCCGCGTTCACAGGGGTTTTGCTTATGCCTCCAGTTCGCCTGACCACGATGGTCAAAGCGGCGGGTTGAGCGGCCAAGTTGAGTCCAAGTATTTTGGACCGCGTGCTGGCCAAGCTGCCGAAACAATCCGATCCAAGTGTCCTGGTGGGCTTCGACACCAATGACGACGCTGGAGTGTACCAACTCGCCCCGGACCTGGCGCTGGTTCAGACCGTGGATTTCTTTACGCCCGTTGTGGATGATCCCTACACCTTCGGCCAAATCGCAGCGGCCAATGCGCTGAGCGACGTTTACGCCATGGGTGGCCGACCCATCTCTGCGCTCTCCATCGTGGGATTCCCCAACAGAGAAGAGGGCATCGAGATACTGGAGAGAATCCTGCAAGGCGGTCACGCCAAAATGCAAGAGGCTGGCTGCGCGGTGATCGGCGGCCATTCAATCGGCGACGAGGAGATCAAGTTCGGTTATGCGGTGACCGGCCTCGTCAACCCGCAACGCATTCTCACTAATTGTGCGGCGCGGCCGGGCGACCAACTGGTCTTGACCAAGCGCCTGGGCACCGGAATCATCAGCACGGCGCTGAAGAAAGGACAGGCCAGCATGGCGGCGGTGAATGCGGCAAGCGAATCCATGTGCGCGCTGAATCGCGCCGCAAGCGCAGTTGCCCTGCAATTCGACGTACATTCGGCCACCGATATCACTGGCTTCGGCTTGCTGGGCCACGCCCGGGAGATGGCCGTGGGAAGCAAGGTGAGCCTGGTGATTGACTCCACTAAGGTTGAATTCCTGCCGGGGGCGGTGGAGTATTCGCGGGGTGGCTTTCTGCCCGGCGGCCTAAAAAGGAATATGGACTTCATCGGAAGTTGCGTCGAGTTCGCGAGCAGCGTTCCGGAAGAGGTCAGGAACCTGCTGTTCGACCCCCAGACCTCGGGAGGATTACTGTTTTCCGTGGCTGCCCAAGACTCTCCTAAGCTCGTCGAGGCCCTCCGGGCTCTGCCAATCCCCGCGCAAGCTATTGGCGAAGTCATCGAAAAGACACATCCGCTCATTCAGGCCCGGTAGCCTGACAAAGGAAACGATGTGGCATGATGAAGCTGGACCAGGCTGAAACGCCAGAGGAGATCGAGGAGGTAAGGCGATTGCTGCGCGAGTACGAAGCTTCCCTCGGAGTCAGCCTATGCTTTCAGAGTTTTGAGAGGGAGTTGGCAGAGCTTCCAGGAGATTACGCGCCGCCCGGGGGGAGATTGTGGATGGCGCTCGACGCAGACGAAGCCGTCGGCTGCGTAGCTCTGAGGAGACTCGATGATGAGACCTGCGAAATGAAGCGGCTTTATTTGCGGCCGGGGTTTCGAGGAAGAGGCGCGGGGAGACTGCTGGCCGTGGCCATCATCGGCGAAGCGCGGAAGATCGGCTACAAAAAGATGCGATTGGATACGCTTGCCGAGATGGGCGAGGCCAGAACGCTCTATGAATCACTGGGCTTCAAGCGTATTGAGCCCTATTATCACAATCCAATGCAGGGCGCGATTTTTATGGAATTGGAACTTTAGCTGGAACCGTACCGGAAATGGCCCTTTCGGCAACGTTGCGCCCTTCTGAGACACGGGTTAAGATGGCTGCCATGAAGAAGCAAATACCAAGTCAATTGATCCTCGCCGTTTCAATCCTGATCATCGGCGGCGGTCTGGCAGGGGGCGAATATCTGCTGGTGAAGTGGTATCCAGGCCACCAGCAGCGGGTCCGCGAGGAAACCCTGAAGCAGCGCCCCTACCACAACGATTCGCTCGGAATTGATATTCAAATCGCGGAAGGACTCTACGGGAACACCGAGACTTTCCCGGGCGGGGTGAAGATCAGTCGCTCCAAGTTTTGGAGCATTGGCCCTTCGCTCACCATCACTTCGCAGCCCAACCCCGACCAGACATGGGAGTTTTCTCCTGAGGTTCTGGCGAAATGGGAGTCAAAGGGCGCGGTCGAAGACCTTCCGCTCTATCATCTCGAGCATACGAAGATTAACAATCGTGACGCGATGCTGGTTCGTCAGTTCAGGGGCCGCTCCATGCTCTTGACTGCGAGAATCATCTCCCGGGAACGGATCGTCGAGGCCAATTGCTCCCCCGGAGCGGAAGATGAGGTTCTCTACATGGAGGCGTGCGACGAGACGCTGCGCACGATAAAAGTGGCCGGGGCTGAGCCGCCTCCCCCCTCTACACCCGGAGTTGTAGAGCTCTCGCCGGCTGTAACGGTCAAGTGACAGGCTTGTCATTGCTTTCTGACCAGGTACCGGCTGCTGTCTACGGAGAGCAAGCATGCAAAAGTGGGAAATTGTGGAAGGCAGCCTCGCTTCCGCGCGAGGCTTTCGTGGGGCGGCTATAGCGGCGGGAATCAAGAAGACGCGAGGCGAGCTTGACTTGGCGTTGATCCTCTGCGACGCGCCCGCCACCACGGCAGCCGGCCTTTTTACCACCAACCTGGTGCTGGCGGCCCCGGTTCTCCTCTCACGGCAGAACCTTGCGGATAGCCACGGGCGCTGCCGCGCGGTGCTGGTGAACTCCGGCAATGCCAACGCCTGCACGGGGCGCAAGGGCATGCAAACGGCGAGGGAGAGCGCGCGCGCGGCGGCCAAGCTGTTGAGTCTCCAACCCGCGCAGGTCCTGCTGGCCTCCACGGGCGTCATCGGGGTACCACTCGAGCTCGGCCTGGTCACGAACCAACTTCCCTCCCTCGTCGAGAGCCTTTCCATTGAAAACGCCTCGGCGGTCGCGCGCGCCATCATGACCACCGACACGTTCCCCAAGTCGTGCGTCGTCCGCTCGGAGGTAGGCGGAAAACCCGTGTACCTGGCGGGAATCGCCAAGGGCGCCGGGATGAT
Organism: Terriglobia bacterium; assembly: GCA_050012175.1. Classification (GTDB taxonomy): domain Bacteria; phylum Acidobacteriota; class Terriglobia; order UBA7540; family UBA7540; genus CAVROP01. The sequence continues at coordinate 16,558 of JBEKHR010000013.1, forward strand.
CCATCCGCGCATGGCCACCCTGCTTTCCTTTCTGACCACGGATGCGCTCATTGGCCCGCGTACACTCCAGAACTTGCTGCGGGCGGCCGTGCAAGTCTCTTTCAATCGCATCACCGTGGATGGAGATACATCCACGAATGATACCGTGGTGGCATTGGCAAGCGGCGCCTCTGCCGTCGGCGTGCGCCCCGGCAATACAAGCTGGGCGTGGTTCCTTGAGGGACTTACGCAACTCTGCCAGACCCTGGCCAAGATGATAGCCAGGGACGGAGAGGGCGCAAAGAAACTGGTAATCGTCGAGGTGCAAGGGGCCAGAAAACCTTCCGACGCGGAACGGATCGCGCGCGCCATCGCGAACTCACCGCTGGTCAAAACCGCCATCGCCGGAAGCGATCCCAACTGGGGCCGCATCATTTGCGCGGCGGGTTATTCCGGCGCGCTCTTCGACCCCAACAAAGTGGATATCCGCGTCAACGACCTTCTGCTATGCCGAGACGGGGTGGATGCAGGCTTCGACGAAGCCTCCGCACGTAAGGAGCTTGACCGGAAGGAAATGACCCTCCGGCTCGACCTCCACCAGGGCAAAGCCTCTGCCCATATCTGGACCTGCGACCTGACACACGACTACATCACCATTAACGCCTCGTATAGAACCTGAGTCGCGGTTCGCGGGGACCGCAGTAGCGGCAGGCCACAATCCACCGTTGGCAGGGCGGTCTCCTGTTGACCGTCCTGGGCAGTGCAAGCCCACGGGAGTCGGCTTTAGTCTGCTATAATCATCCGTTGTCCCGGAGTTGCCCTGCGCATTCCTCCTGAATCAAGCGTCAAACGACGCTTCGTGACTCGCCAGGAAGAAGGATCTCATGTCAGGAATTATTGGTTACATCGGAAACAAACGCGTCGTGCCAGTTTTGTTGGAAGGATTGCAGCGGCTGCAATACCGCGGCTACGACTCGGCGGGCATTGCCGTGATTCAGGGCCACAACCTCGAGGTGCGGCGCGCGACGGGCAAACTGCACAACCTCGAAGAAGTGGTCCGTCTGAACCCGGTAGACGGAACTTACGGGGTGGGGCACACGCGCTGGGCCACCCACGGCGCCCCCACGGAAGAGAACGCACATCCTCACCGCGATTGTAAGGGGACAGTGGTCGTGGTTCACAATGGAATCATCGAAAACTACCTGGAGCTGAAGAAGGAGCTGGTTGCCGAAGGGCACAAGTTCGCCACGGAAGTTGATACGGAGGTCATTGCTCACCTCGTCGAGAAATACCTGGAGGGCAACTCCGGGGCGGCAGGGGCCTCAAACTCGAACAATCTCGAGGAAGCCGTGCGCGCCGCCGTGCGCCGGCTCCGGGGCGTCTTTGCCCTGGCGATTATCTCCACACGTGACCCCAACAAGATTATCGCCGTGCGCCAAGGGCCGCCGGTGGTCATCGGCTTGGGCAAAGACGAATACTTTGTGGCCAGTGACGTTCCCGCCATCCTCTATCACACCCGCGATCTTTTCTTTCTCGCCGACCACGACCTGGCCGTGCTGACACCCAACGGCGTGAAGCTGAGCGACTTTGACGGCCACCCCGTCTCACGCCGCGTTCAGCACATCACCTGGGATCCCATCCTGGCCGAAAAAGGCGGTTTCAAGCACTTCACCATCAAGGAAATCTACGAGCAACCGCGCGCCGTTCGCGACACCGCGCTGGGCCGATTCTCGCTCGAAACCGGCCAGGTGTTCCTGGACGAGATGGAAATCCGCGAGGAGGAATTCCGCTCCTTCCGCGACATCAAAATTGTGGCGGCCGGGACCTCACGCCACGCGGGCCTGGCTGGTAAAATCATGATCGAGCGGGTGGCTCGTGTCCCCGTGGAAGTGGACCACGCCTCGGAGTTTCGATACCGCGACCCTCTGGTGGACTCGCAAACCCTGACCGTGCTCATCACTCAATCCGGCGAGACGGCAGACACCATCGCAGCGCAACGCGAAGCACGGGCCAAGGGCTCGAAGACGCTCGCCATCTGTAACGTGCTGGGAAGCATGGTTTCACGCGAAGCGCATGGCACGATTTACACCCATGCGGGCCCGGAGATTGGTGTGGGCTCGACCAAGACGTTTACCGCACAGTTGACAGCCCTCTACCTCTTCGCGCTTTACCTGGCACAGGTGCGCGGCCTGCTCTCCTTTGAAGATAGCAAGTCCTGGTTGAAGGCCTTGGCCGCGCTGCCGAAACAACTGGAGTCCGTCCTCCAGAGGGACGATGAGATTGCAGAGCTGGCCCAACACTTCTACAGGTCTTCGGATTTTCTTTTTCTCGGTCGTGGCGTGCACTTCCCCGTGGCTTTGGAAGGCGCGCTCAAGATGAAGAAGGTATCCTACATTCACGCCGAAGCATATCCCGCAGGAGAGATGAAGCACGGCCCCATTGCTCTCATCTGCGACGGGCTGCCGGTGGTGGTAATTGCCACCTGCAACTGGGACTCCCCCTTTTCCCGGCAGCGTTACGAGCGCACCATCTCCAACATCAAGGAGGCCAAGGCGCGCGGCGCCACGATCATCGCCCTGGTGACCGAAGGCGACCGCGAAGTGCGCGCCATGGCGGACCACCTGGTGGTTCTGCCTCACACCAGCGGGACGCTCTCGACCATCCTGGAAGCTATCCCCCTCCAACTCCTCGCTTACCACATCGGCGTGCTTCGCGGTTGCGACGTGGACCAGCCGAGAAACTTGGCGAAGTCGGTGACGGTGGAATGACAGAGCCCTCCCCGCCACGGTCAGTCGAAACCACGCTTGAGGACCGCCAAAGGAGCCTCGCATGGATGCAAGATGGGCCGACTGGGCCAGCCGATTGAATGCCATCGCGCAAAACGGTCTCACCTTTTCGCGCGATCCCTTCGACATCGAGCGATATACCTCCGTGCGGAATATTGCGGCGGAAATTATGGCGGCACACACCGGGGTTGAAACAACCCTCGTTGGAGATTTCTTTGCGCACGAGGAGGGTTACGCTACGCCCAAAGTGGATGTAAGAGGCGTGGTGTTTCGCGACGGCACGCTGCTCTTTGTGAAGGAGCCCGCGGACGGGACCTGGAGTCTGCCCGGAGGATGGGCGGATGTCGGGGAGTCTCCCAGCGAAGCCGTTGTCCGGGAGGTGTTCGAGGAATCCGGTTACACAACCCATGCTGTCAAATTGCTCGCCTTGTATGACCGGAACAAACACGCCCATCCTCCCTTCCCGCACCACGCCTATAAACTCTTCATCCGCTGCGAACTCTTAAGCCAAGTGCCTGCCGGGAGCGGGGAGACGGAAGCGAGGTTCTTCGAGGAGGGTGCGATACCCGAGTTGTCAGTGGCACGGGTCACAGTGGAGCAAATTGCGCGGCTCTTCGAACATTATCGCCACCCGGAATGGCCGGCAGACCTCGATTAACATGGAAACACCGGAAGTGCTGCCGAACTCTTGCTCCAGCGTCGCCCCCTCATGATGCGTTCCAAGCCTCGGCCCACCCGATTAGCCAGGTTTGCCCATGGAGAAGTAAATGTTAGAATCCCGTTGGTGGGGGCATCCTCTTGAAACTCGTCTATTCAGATCGTTATGACTTAAACCTCGGGAGCCACGTGTTCCCGTCCATCAAGTATCGTCTTGTCAAAGAAAAGCTGCTGCGCGAGCATATCGCCGAGCCGGGAGATTTCGTCGAGCCTCCCCCAGCCTCGGATGACGATATTGCGTTGGTTCACCACCGGGAATACTTGCGCAGGCTCCAAGCCGGCAAGCTCTCGTACCTGGAGGTCCTGCGGTTGGAGATCCCCTATTCCCCCGAGCTGGTCCAGGCCGTTTGGCTTTGCACCGGCGGGTCGATTCTGGCCGGGCGTTTGGCGCTCGAGGATGGAGTGGGCGTCAATGTGGGCGGCGGTTTTCACCACGCTTACCCTGACCACGGCGAGGGTTTCTGCGTGTTGAATGATTTTGCCGTGGCCATTCGCCGCCTGCAAAAGGACAAGACCATCGAGCAAGCCATGACCGTCGATTGCGACGTCCACCAGGGTAACGGCACGGCGGCAATCTTTGGCGGCGATCACACCGTCTTCACTCTGTCGATTCACCAGGAGAACAATTATCCCTACCCAAAACCGCCCAGCTCGCTCGACATCAACCTCCGCGACGGTGTCGGCGATGAAGAGTACTTGAGGGAACTTACACAGGGATTGGATAGGGCGCTGGCGGAATTCAGGCCCGACCTGATCTTCTACCTCGCCGGCGCCGATCCCTACCGCGACGACCAACTTGGGGGGTTGAAACTCTCTCTCGAGGGCCTCGAAAAGCGCGACCGCTTAGTCTTTGAGAAAGCCAGACAGAAGAATATACCGGTGGCGGTCACTCTGGCGGGCGGCTACGCTCGGCAACTCGAGGACACGATTCAAATCCACTCCAACACCATCCGCGTGGCCAAAGAGTTTGCGAAATAAGAGCGGTGCTGGCGGGATTTCCATCTTTTCCACGTCTCTCGATTTTTTGAAGTGTTCTGCGCCAGCGACATCATATTTCCGTTTGTTTTCAAGGTGTTAGAAGGGTGCTGGGGACGTATGGAAAAGCGTATGAGTGTTGCATTTTGATACACTTTGCGCTTCGCCCGGTCAAGAATACGCTACATAAATAGCCCAGTCTAGCCAGGCGCAAAAAACCACTGCGGGGATTCTTCGTCCGCCAGCCGACAGGCTCAGAATGACAGGCGTTTCATCAGGTAAGCTGCGGTCCGCTATTTCGGAGGCGTGGCGCTCTCTTTGATGCGCACGATTTGGGCGTTCAGAGAGCCGGTCCGATAGCCCTCAAGATCCAACGTAATGTAGGCGAATCCCAGAGGCTTGAAGATCTCGACAAACCGGTGTGCCATCTCCGGGTTCAAGGCGCGCGGCAGCTCTTCCGGAGCGATTTCAAGCCGTACCAGGTTATCGTGATGGCGAACGCGGAACTGCCGGAAGCCCAGCGCGCGTAGAGCCTCTTCGCCCTTTTCCACAATCGCCAAACGTTCCGGCGTGACCTCGATGCCGTAGGCGATGCGCGAGGAGAGGCAGGCGGAAGCCGGGCGATTCCAGACCGGCACCTCGGCGCGGCGGGCAAGCTCACGGATATCGGCCTTGGTGAGACCCGCATCGAGCAGCGGAGTCAGAACTTTGTGCTCACGCGCGGCGCGCTGGCCGGGTCGCCAGTCGCCCTGGTCGTCCACGTTAATGCCGTAAGCCACCGCAGTGAAGCCGCGCTTGGCGACGAGTTCATCAAGTTTGTCAAACAGTTCGTCCTTGCAAAAGTAGCAGCGGTCGGGATTGTTGGCGCGATAGGCGGGGTTCGAGAGTTCGTCGGTGGTGATGAATTCGTGCGGCAGCTTGAAGCGCGCTACGACGGCCTGCGCCTCTTGCCGGTCGCGCTCGGAGTAGCTGGCGCTCAGCGCCGTGACCGCCAGCATGCGGTCGCCGAGCGCCTGGTGCGCCGCATAGGCGAGATACGCCGAGTCCACCCCGCCCGAATAGGCAACCACCAGCGACGGCACCTCCCGCAGTTGTTCCAGCAGTCTTTGTTCCTTCGCTTCCGGTTCACCCATCTCTGTCACCTGCTTCACACAATAGCGCCAGTGGGTCCGAGACTCAAAACCATCTGAAACGACGAGGGGACCGCCCCCACACGCCCCCACACATATACGATTGGATTCCGCCCCTATTGAATGAGTTTCGTCTGCTGGGTTGAGTCCTCGCCGTTTTCGCTGCTGACCAGGCAGACCGCCGCCACCTGGTCGCCTTCTTCGAGGTTAATCAGCCTTACTCCCTGCGCGGAACGGCCCGATTCGCGAATGGTGCTGGCATCCAGGCGGGTAATCTTGCCCTGCTGGCTGATCAGCATAACCTCTGACTCTTCGCTCACGCTCAGCACGCCGACAACCTTGCCATTGCGTTCAACGGTCTTCAGATTGATCACGCCCTTGCCCGCGCGGGACTGCAAGCGGTATTCAGTGATGGCCGTTCGCTTGCCATACCCTTTCTCGCTGACGGAGAGGATCAACTCCTTCTCGCCCACGATCTCCATGCCGACGATGTAGTCGCCTTTCTCCAGGTCCATGGCGTAGACGCCATAGGCAGCGCGTCCCATGTCGCGCACGTCGCTCTCCGGGAAACGAATGGCCATGCCTTCATGCGAGGCGAGGAAAATGGTATCGCGCCCGGAGGTCAGCGTGGCGCCGATCAGCGCATCGCCTTCCTCGACTTTCATGGCGATGATGCCGCGCGAGTTGGGGCTGGAGAATTCCGCCAAGCGCGTCTTCTTGATGATGCCGAGACGCGTTACCAAGGTCACGTAGCCTTCCGCAGCATAAGTCTCGCCCTCGATGGTCACGTCCTTCGGTTCGTCCGGCAACTCCCTGACGACTACGACCGCCGCGACTTTCTCTCCGGAAGCGAGGTTGACCAGATTGACGATGTTCTTGCCTTTCCCCGCGGCTCCCACGTCTGGGATTTCATAGACCTTCAGCCAATACATCTTGCCGGTGTTGGTGAAAACCAGGATGTAGCTGTGCGTAGAAGCGATGAAAAGGTGCTCGACGAAATCCTCGTCGCGGGTCTTCATCCCCAGGCGTCCCTTGCCGCCGCGAATTTGCTGGCGGTAAATGCTGAGCGGGGTGCGCTTGAGGTAGCCGGAATGCGAGACGGTGATGACCACATCTTCGACGGCAATAAGGTCCTCGAGCTTGATTTCCGCCTGCTCCTCGATGATCTCCGTTCGCCGCAGGTCTCCGTAGTCCTTCTGGATTTCCCTTAACTCATTCACAATGACTTTCTTCAGTACCTTTTCGCTGCCCAGTATTTCTTCGTATTGTGCAATCTTATTCTGAAGCTCGTCATATTCCTGCTGGATTTTTTCGCGCTCCAGGGCCGTCAGGCGCTGCAACTGTAACTCGACAATGGCCTGCGCCTGGCGCTCGGTGTAGTCAAACTCTGGAGGTACCGTAGTTACGATCTCCTTCTCTTTGTCGGACTCCAGATACCAGCGGTAATTCCGGTCGTGTATGAGCGGAACATACCTGGTATCCGACTGCCGGTAATCGCTGGGAACTGTTTTCTTCTCAGCGAGAATTAGCTTCATCAGCCTCTCGGATGCTTGGACAGGATACTTGAGCGTGGGCTCGCTTAGATAAGACTTGGTCCGGCTCCGGTTATTGTTCCACGTGATTTGACGATCAAGCTTGTCGCCGTCTCTGGTTCTGACCGTGACTTTCACGGTCTGCGGTTCGGCATAATTGTGCGATTTCACCAGGCCGTCGCGGGCCTCGCGCCCCGTGGCTGACCCTCGGATATGCTCGATGATGGGATAGAGTTGCGAGAGCGCTTTGAGAAAGCCTTTCAAAATCTCGGCGCGCTCCTGGGCCTTGCGCAAATCATAAGCGGTGCGCCGCCGAACCACGTTGACGCGGTGGTCGATGAAGAGTTGGATGGCTTCGATGAGCGGCAGGGTGCGCGGCTGGCCGTTAACAATGGCCAGCATAATCATGCCGAAGTTTTCCTGGAGTTGGGTATGTTTGTAGAGGTTGTTCAGGATGACTTCCGGCTGCTCGCCGCGCTTCAACTCCACGACAATGCGCATCCCGTCGCGGTCAGACTCGTCGCGAACGTCGGAGATGCCCTCGATCTTCTTCTCTTGAACGAGCTGCGCGATGCGCTCGATGACTTTCGACTTGTTCACTTGGTAGGGTATCTCGGTGATAACGATCTGCTGCTTTTCTTTGGTGGGCCGCTCGATGGCCGCCTTGGCGCGCATGGTGAATTGGCCGCGGCCTGTCTCGTACGCTGATTTAATTCCGCTTTTGCCGTAGAGGTAAGCACCCGTCGGGAAATCAGGACCAGGAACGAGTGAGAGGACTTCGTCGATGGAAGCGGTAGGCTTGTTGATAAGGAGGATCGTTGCGTCGATGATTTCCGTCAGGTTGTGCGGAGGGATCTTGGTCGCCATCCCGACGGCGATCCCATCTGAGCCGCTGGTCAAGAGATTGGGGATGCGGGTAGGGAGGACCGTGGGCTCTTCCGTGGACTCGTCAAAGTTGGGGATGAAGTCCACCGTCTCCTTTTCGATGTCCTCCAGCATCTCTTCGGCGATGCGCGCCAAGCGGCACTCGGTATACCGGTAGGCCGCAGGGGGATCGCCATCCACCGAACCGAAATTGCCCTGCCCGTCGATGAGGAGGTAGCGCATGTTGAATGCTTGCGCCATGCGCACCAGGGTGTCGTAAACGGCCGCGTCGCCGTGGGGGTGATATTTTTTGATAACTTCGCCGACCACGCCAGCGCACTTGATGTAACGCTTGTCGGAAGTGTTCCCCTCTTTGTACATGGCGTAAAGAATTCGCCGATGCACCGGCTTGAGCCCGTCGCGCACGTCCGGCAGCGCTCGCCCTATGATGACGCTCATCGCGTAGTCGAGATACGACCTGCGCATCTCGTCTTCGATGTTGACGGGGATTTCCCGCGCCGGCTTGAATAGTTCTTGATCACCCATTGTGACAGTTCCTCTTTGCGCTACTACGGCTTAGGCCGACGTCTGCCCAGTCGGTCGTATCTCGGCGCGCGAATCTTCCTCAACCAGGCGTGAACGTCTTTCATGTCCTCACGGTGCGCCCACATGCCAAAGGCCGCATGGTCGGCAAGTTGGCCCGTTTTCTTCCCCTTCTGGGTTGCGGGTCGTCTGCGCCCCTGTTCTGTGACCTCCGCTTTCCCACTCTCCACGTGCAGCGCTACTAGAAGACCTCTCAGTTCTATTGTAACGGATTTCACACCCGGTTGGGGTTGCCGATTGATGTCTCAATCGCGTTTAGGCGCACTGAGGTGATTGCCACTGCCCGCGCCTTCACCCTCGCGTAGCAGGGGCCGGTTCGTGACTCGCAGGGGCCGCGTCTCAGGCTTGCCTGATGGTTGTGGATTCCCGCTTCTGCGCGAATGCCGGGACGCGGGCACCCCAAAGGAACAATGGTCGCTCACCAGCCGCGTGTAACCCGGCGGGATGAAAAAAGCGGGATTAAATATCCAGGTTCTTCACGTCCAGCGCGTTATCTTCGATGAACTGGCGGCGGGGCTCCACGACGTCGCCCATGAGCACGGTGAAGATGGAATCTGCCTCCACATGGTCCTCGACTTTCACCTGGAGCAGCACGCGTTGCTCGGCGTCCATAGTGGTCTGCCAGAGTTGATCCGGATTCATTTCTCCCAAACCCTTGAAGCGTTGCACGGTGAACGCTTTTTTCCCCAGGGCCATGACGTGCTCGAGGAGTTGCCAGCGGTCCTCGATGGTCAATTGCGTGCCGTTGGTAGCAATGATAAAGGGGGGCTTATCGTAATCGCGCACGCGCCGATAGAGGTCAAGCAGGCGCTTATAGTCGGCGCTCGAGACCAGGTCCCAATCGATGGTTCGCTCGCCAAGCGTCTCGCTGGCAAAGGTTAAGGTGTACAGGTTGTGCTCCTCGTCAAGACGGAGGGTTATCGTGAATCCTTCCGCTTTAAGTTCGCTCGCGACCAACTCGAGTTTATCCTTGTTCTCGAGTTCCATCTTCTTGCCCAGTTCGGCTTTCAGCAAGGCATTGATAGGGCGCTCATCGCCAAGCCTCTTTTCAAGCTTGTCGAAGAGTTCGACGTATTCGGCCAACGCCATCAGAAAGTTGGTCAGCTCACCACCCTGGAGCTTAGTCTTCTTGCCGTCGCCCACCTCGACGGTGTGGTCTTCCGTGGCCCGGCGCATGATTTCGCGCCGAAACTCCTTCTCGTCCCGGATATAGCGCAGGGACTTGCCTTTTTTAATCAGGTAAAGCGGCGGCTGCGCAATATAGACATGACCGCGCTCCACCAATTCCGGCATCTGACGATAGAAGAAGGTAAGCAGCAGAGTGCGGATGTGTGATCCGTCCACGTCCGCGTCAGTCATGATGATGATCTTGGAATAGCGGAGTTTCGTGACGTCGAAGTCATCCTTCCCAATGCCCGTGCCAAGCGCAGTGATGAGGGCGCGGATCTCCTCATGGCCCAGCATCTTGTCGAAGCGCGCTTTTTCAACATTCAGGATTTTTCCTCTCAATGGCAGGATGGCTTGATAGCGGCGGTCGCGCCCCTGCTTTGCAGAACCGCCCGCCGAATCACCCTCGACCAGGAAGAGTTCACAGCGCTCGGGGTCTCTCTCCTGGCAATCTGCCAACTTCCCGGGAAGTCCGCCGGAATCGAGTGCGCCTTTGCGCCGCGTCAATTCGCGTGCCTTGCGCGCCGCCTCGCGGGCGCGCGAAGCGTCGATCGCTTTGGCGCAGACCTTCCGGCCCACGGTAGGGTTTTTCTCGAAAGCCTCCATCAACTTCTCGTACACGAAACTGGCTACCGTGCTCTGGATGTCACTGTTGAGCTTCCCTTTGGTCTGGCCTTCGAATTGCGGTTGTGGGAGTTTGACGCTGATCACTGCCACCAGACCTTCGCGCACATCCTCGCCCTGGAGGTTCTCCTTTACATCCTTAAAAAGCCCCTGATTCTGGCCGTATTGATTGATGGCCCGAGTGAGAGCCGACCGGAAACCTGATAGGTGTGTACCGCCGTCCACGGTGTTGATGTTGTTGGCAAAAGAGAAAACCGTCTCCGCGTAGCCGTCGTTATACTGGAGGGCAAACTCCATATGGACGTCGTCGCGGTCAGCCTCGGCATAAATCGGAGTCGGGTGAAGCACCTCTTTGTTCTTGTTGAGGTGCTTGATGAACTCCGCAATTCCGCCGTGGTAATGAAATTCCGCCTGTTTGTTGGTCCGTTCGTCCTTGAGGCGGATGGTGAGGCCTTTATTCAGGAAGGAGAGTTCGCGCAGGCGCTGGGCCAAGGTATCGTAGTTGAAGTCAATCGCGTCGAGGATCTTGGCGTCCGGTAGGAAGGTAATTTTGGTGCCACGGCGCTCGCTTTTGCCCGCCCTCTTCAAATCTTGGACGGGCTTTCCACGTTCATAGGATTGTTCCCAGGTGTACCCGTCGCGCCATATTTCCAGCTCGAGCCGCTCTGCGAGCGCATTGACAACTGAGACTCCCACACCATGCAAGCCGCCGGAGACCTTGTAGCTGTTGGTGTCAAACTTACCGCCCGCGTGAAGGACCGTCATCACAACTTCCGCCGCTGAACGCCCTTCCTCCTTGTGCAAATCGACTGGAATGCCGCGCCCGTTGTCGACAACCGTCACCGAGTTATCACTATGGACGACGACGTCGATGCGGTCGCAGTAGCCTGCCAGCGCCTCGTCGACAGAATTATCCACCACCTCCCATACCAGGTGGTGTAAACCCATTGCTCCCGTCGATCCTATGTACATCGCCGGCCTCTTGCGCACCGCCTCCAAATCGCCAAGCACCTTAATGCTAGCGGCGTCGTAGGCCTGGGCTCCGTCAGGTTCTGCCGGCTTTTGCTTGCTCACGTGTTCCACAACTCTCCCGTCTGATTCCAGCCTGCACAAGAAAGCCGGCGGAGAAGGAGTCTTCCCGCCGGCTCCGCTTCACCAAGCCAATCTGACTGCTCACTCCTCTTCAGAATTATTGACCCTTCCTTTCTCCGTCATTCAGAACCTAACGCCACCGACCCACGCGCCGCCTGAAGCCGATAAGAGGCCATCCCGCCGCGGTGGGCAGCTAAATCCGCATGGGCATCACTACGTACCGATACCGGTACGGCCCTTGCTCAACAGGCCGCAGTTGCCCGGCGCTCTGCTCGTCCTTCAACTCGAGATTGATCTTCCCAGCCTCTCCCAGCACGCCAAAGAAATCCAGTAGGTACTGGTAGTTGAAGCCAATCTGCATGGCTTCATCTTGGTAGGATATATCGAGTACTTCGCGGGCCTCACCGTACTCACCACTCGACGAGGATATTTCCAATTGTCCCTTCTCCAAATGCATCCGCACCGCACGCGAGCGTTCGTCGGCCAGCAAGGCAACGCGACGCACAGCAGCGGAGATTGTTTCCTTGTCGAGTTCTATGACGCGGTTGTTTTCGCGGGGAAGGACGGCCTCATAGTTTGGAAATTGGCCCGTCAACATCCGGCAAATCAAGACTCGCTGGCCAAGAGAAAAGAAGAGATGGCTCTCGTCCTTTGATATGCTAACCGGCAACTCCCCTTCCCCTTCCGAAAGTAGCCTCACAAGCTCCCCCATAGCCTTCTTGGGGATCAGTAGCCTCAACTCATTCTTAAGCCCGGGAACCTCAATATCTCGCTCAATCAGGGCAAGCCTGTGCCCATCGGTTGCCACCATGGTCGCACTGCCGGGCTTGAGTAGCAGTAGGCCCCCATTTAGGGTGTACCGGGACTCCTCGTTGGAGATAGCGAAGACAGTCTTCTGGATGGCGGTCGCAAAAACATTCGCAGGGAGCGATGCCAAAGCAGGCGGGACAGTCGGCAGCATTGGAAAATTGTCCCTTGCCATTCCCACCAACTTAAAGGACGAGCGTTCACACGTAACCTGCACCCAGTGGTTCTCCAATGCCTTGAAGTGAACCTCAGCTTCGGGAAGAGATCGCACAATCTCAAGCAGACGCTTGGCAGGAATCGTCCCCGAACCTGGGCTCTTCACCTTCGCCGGGCAATGGCAACACACCCCAAGGTCGAGATCAGTAGCGCTAATCCTAAGAATCTGCTCCTCCGCCTCAACCAGCAGATTAGAGAGAATAGGAATAGTCGTTTTCTTCTCGACCACTCCCTGAGTAAGTGCCAATTCTTTTAAGAGCTGAGACTTTTCGATGGAGAAATCCATTTTATTTGTATCCTATTAGAAGAGATTGTTCGTAGTAGATGCTGTGGAAGTGTGGAAAAGTGTGGAACGCTTTCCCAAACATCCGGTTACAGATACTTGCCCTGTGCACAGGATTCGTGAAACTGTGAATTTCAGTTCGCTGTTGGGTGGCCGGGAGAGATTCACATGTTTTCTTATCATGAACGTCATAAAAAAGCCGCTAAGTTGAACTGAGACTATCGTGAAGCTTGTTGAGAAGTCTGTTCAATTCTCTATCTGCCTGGCGCAATTGTGTAATCTTGTTGATAGAGTGCAACACGGTCGTGTGGTGTTTGCCGCCGAACTCCCTGCCAATCTGCGGTAGCGACGCGGTGGTAAGCTCCTTCGCAAGGTACATCGCAACCTGTCGAGGGTACGATACAGGGCGGCTGTTGTTTTTTGATTTCAATTGAGGGAGCGTTAAACCAAACTCCTGGCAGACGGCCCGCTGAATGTTCTCGAGCGAGACGCGGCGTTCACCCAGATCCACAAGATTCTTCAGCACCTGCTGCGCCATTGAAAGCGAAATCTCGGCGCCGGTCAGAGAGGAATAGGCGATGAGTTGATTCAGCGCGCCTTCGAGGTCACGCACACTGGACTTGATCTTGCGCGCCACGAAGTCACTGACCTCGTCGGGTAGAGCAAGGGCTCGCTCTTCGCATTTCTTGGCCAGAATGGCCCTTTTGGTCTCAAGATCAGGAGCTTGCAGATCAGCAGTCAGACCCCAGGCGAAGCGGGAGCGCAACCTCTCTTCCAGACCAGGGATTTCCTTTGGAGCACAGTCGCATGAAATCACGACCTGCTTCTGCGCCTCATAGAGGGTATTGAAAGTGTGGAAGAACTCTTCCGCTGTCCGTTCTTTTCCGGCGATGAACTCGATGTCGTCCATGAGGAGCACATCGACGTTTCTATACTTATCCCGGAATGACACCATGCGGTCATATCGAAGGGAGTTTATGACGTCGTTGGTGAAAGCTTCAGAGGAGACGTAAGCCAACCGCATGTCCTTCCAGTTGTGCTTAATCACGTGGCCAACAGCCTGCATGAGGTGGGTCTTCCCCAAGCCGACTCCCCCGTAAAGGAAAAGCGGGTTGTAAGCCTTTGCTGGAGCCTGCGCCACGGCGCTCGCTGCCGCGTGAGCGAATTGGTTACAAGAACCGACTACGAATGTCTCGAAGGTATACTTGGGGTTGAGTTGGTGGTCGACGGAATCAAAGTCCAGTTTCCTCTGCAGAGGTTTCGCGTCGTTACCGTTCACACTCTTTTTCTCTGCATTCTCCTCGAAAATGTAGTGAATCTCCCTGAAACCCAATTTTAGGTGCTCTAAGGCCTCGGTGACAAGCCCGCCGTAATTCTCCTGGATCCATTCTTGGAACTCATGGTTCGGCACGCACACTACAATGGCTTCGTTTTCCACGTGGCTGAACCGCGTAGGCCTCAACCAAGTCTGGTAGCTCTGCGTGTTGACCTTCGTCTTGAGATAATTCAGGACTTGCAGCCAAGCATTCATTGAGGTTTCATAGGGGGATAGGGCGTAAGCCTTGTGAGACTTGCGCCCAGCGGGTTGGGAATCAACCCGTCGAGCAAACTCGCAATGGAAGGCGTCGCTGGGCCTCCACAAGCGCCGAGTCTTGACCCTAGTTTTCCCCCATTATTCGAACCGGAGCGTTCCTAAGAAGGCGCACAAGCTTACCTGAAACGACTCAGCTCACTTCCTCAATATAGCACGAAAGGATGCCCGTGCCAACCGCTCTTAGGCCTCCTTCTGAAGCGCCGCTACAATGCCTGCACCCTTGAGAAATCGAACTCGATCAGCCACGCAAGTTGCGAGAAGGAGCACGGTCGTTGAGAATCAGCGAAGGGGTTGTCCTGCTCCAGATGGCCTGCCACCCAAGCCTCCCGCGACTTGAACTCGTGCAGTTTACTCTTTATCTATTCGAGCAGGCGGGCAATCTCATCTCTGACGGGAACCCGAAGCTGCCTTACGCGGTTCTTCTCGACCACTTGGATGCCCTCGGTGGCTTCCCTGACCTCGCCGATGATGGCGGCTCTTACACCATGGCGAGTGTAAGCGCGAAGCAGGTTCGGGGTCGAGTTCGCACTCGCGACCACCAGCAATGCACCCGACGCAATCAATGCAAAGGGATCGAATCCCAGGATTTCGCTGAAACTGCGTGTCTCCTCGAGAACGGGGACCTTTTCTTTCCAGATGCGCAACCCCACGCCGCCAGCCTTTGCGAGTTCGTACAACCCTGAGGTCAGTCCGCCTTCGGTGGGGTCGTGCATGGCGTGGATTTCACCATGCCGTTGCGCCAGCAATGCGTCCCGGACTACGCTAATCCCCGGACGGAAGAGCAACCGCTCAGCATGGCGCAGAGTTTTCATCGGCAGTTTCCGGGCGAGAGTAAGACGCTTTTCCCTTGCCAGGATGGCCGTGCCCTCGATCGCAATGCCACGCGTGAGCAGCACAAGGTCTCCCGGTTGCTGGCTTTCCTTTCGAACTAGCTTCGATTTGCCGACCTCCCCGAGCATCTGACCAACCATAATTGGACGGTCGATGCCACGGGTGATCTCTGTGTGACCGCCACAGAGTGTCACACCTAACTCCCGGCAGGCACGAAGCGTCTCCCTAAAGATCTTGCGGACTAGTGCCAAGGAGGTGGTTTTTTCAGGAAGCAGTAAAGTCGCCAGGAACCAGAGCGGACGCGCTCCCAGAGTGGCGACATCATTGCCATTAATGTTAACCGCGTACCAACCGAGGCGCTCCGAGGTGAAGGTAATTGGGTCTGTTTTCGCCACAAGGTATTTTGCGCCAAGGTCGATTACGGCGGCATCCTCACCGAAGCGCGGGCCCAGAACCACTCTGGAGCGTCTTGACACTCGGCACTGGGCCAAGAGGGCCTGGAGAATGCGCGGCGGCAATTTCCCAACTGGAAATCCCTTCATAGTGTGGTGAGTATAACTCTCCTGGGTCGATTGGTGCGGAGCGTTGTTCGAGAAACTCGTAGGACTTGCCCAAAGACTCCCTGCCGGGGTAATCTCCTTCCTTGCTGTCAGGCGCGAGTAAGCCCCGTCATGCTCACTTCGCTGACATAGGGAACAATGCAGACATGAGGATTAAAAAGGCGACCAAGAGGTACGAAGCATGGCTGGGCGAGCGCCTCACTCTCGTCCAGGCGGACCTGGCGTTGAAGCACTCCTGGATGGCGGAGGCGCCGTTCCCCTTCTTCTTGCGCGCGACATTCTATCGGTGGGCTCAAGTGTGGCCAGACATCTGTCCAGACCTTACGAAGGCACCTCGAGTTCTGGCTGTAGGCGATCTTCACGTGGAGAATTTCGGGACGTGGCGCGACGTCGAAGGACGCCTGATCTGGGGCGTGAACGATTTCGACGAGGCCTTTCCGATGGCCTACACCAACGACCTCGTCAGGCTCGCGGTCAGCGCGCATCTGGCCATTGCTGCCAGCCAGTTGGCGCTGACCACGCAAGCCGCGTGCAAGAGTATTCTGAGCGGTTACCACGAAGGTCTCGAAGAAGGGGGCAAACCATTCGTTCTGGAGGAGAATGACAAGTGGCTGCGCGAAGCCGTCACCGGCGAACTCCGCGACCCTGTTCAGTTTTGGGGAAAGATGAATACCTTACCCACGGTGCGGGGCGAAATCCCTAAGAGTGCCAGGAAGGCGCTCGAGGAATTGTTGCCGGAACGAGGATTGATTTATCGCGTTGCCCATCGGGTGGCAGGGCTGGGGAGCCTTGGGCGGGAACGTCACGTGGCGATCGCAGACTGGGGAGGAGGAAGGGTCGCGCGCGAGGCGAAGGCGATGGCGCCTTCGGCGTGTGTTTGGGCAAATGAAGGTAAAGGCCCGCAGAAGATATTTTATGAGGACATCATCACCAAAGCCGCGCGGGTGCTTGACCCCTTCGTGCATTTACGCGGCAAATGGATCGTGCGCCGGCTATCACCCGATTGTTCTCGCATCGAACTGGCCGCCCTGCCTGAGAAGCGAGATGAGCAGCGGTTGCTCCACGCCATGGGTTTCGAGACCGCAAATATCCACCTGGGGAGCAAGGACGCAATCAAGGCCGTTCGGCGCGACCTGGGTAGACGCAAGCCGGACTGGCTGCACGAGGCCGTTCATCAAATGACCAAGGCCGTTTTGAAAGATTGGGAAGAATGGAAGAAGGCCTAGAGAAAACCAGAAAGCAGAAACTAGAAATCAGAAACTGGAAATTGGGAACTGGCAATCTTATTTTCTAGTTTCTGATTTCCATTTTCCAATTTCATTTCACTACTTCAAGACAAGAAACGATGCACTTCAAGCAACGGGCTGAGTGAAACAGGGAGCATACTTGCGAGGATGAGCCTTTTTCTCGCGGTAGGATCGGGCGAGTTCGAGGTAGATGCCCAAGTCACGGTCGAGGTCGGACTGCGTGCCATCGAAATAGAAATTGCGAATAGGGATACCGCCGTACTCCTTGCTGAGCTTGGGATAGATGGCCTCGCTCACAATTCCGTTCATGCACGTGAAGGGACTGATATCGATGACGCCATCGGCCCCGTGAAGGGCAAGATAAGCCGCCCTCCCCACGCTTAGGACCATCTCACCCTGCGCCCCGCAGACCGGCAAATAGGGCCAGGCTAGTTCTATAACCTCCTCGACTTCCGGCTCCTCGTAACCCACAAAGTCCTCATGGAACGGGGCGATCAGAGTGTGCTCATCGGAATGCTGGATGTACGTCCGCAAGCGCGCCTTTAGCATATCCAGAGAAATGACCCGTCCACGCAGGCGAAGCTTTCGTTCCTGCTCGGTGTTGGTGTAGGCCACCCATTCAGCAATGTGGCTCAGGGAGCACTCGGCTCCATAGCTTTCCAACTTGCGTATCAAGTCTTCATTGGAAAAGGTATTCAGGCGGCAGAAGATCTCCCCCACCACGCCAATCAGTGGAGTTTCGGGATCGTAGTGGGTCGGGACGCGCCGGAACCTCTCGCGCGCCCGGATCATCGACTCGACCAAGCTCAGGAGCTGGCAGTGCATGTCCGCGCAACTTGCG
Organism: Terriglobia bacterium; assembly: GCA_050012175.1. Lineage (GTDB taxonomy): Bacteria > Acidobacteriota > Terriglobia > UBA7540 > UBA7540 > CAVROP01. The sequence goes on from JBEKHR010000013.1 coordinate 34,406, forward strand.
TCCAGTGTTTGGCACAAGTCTTGGAGGGACACTTGGAAGACACGGTCCGAGGCGCCTGGGCTTTTCTCATAGGGGCGGGTCTTAAGCAAGGCGCGGTGGAGCGTGTCTGCCGCGACCAGCGCCCGCCAGCCTGCCCGAAAGAAGGCGTTGGTAATGTCGCCCAGATCAGCGTAGCCATTCTGGCTTGTGGGCGACAGGATCTGGACGTCGCCGTAACCGGCCTGGCGCAGGATTTTCTTCAGGAAAGGGGCGTACTGGCCGAACCGGCACGGACCCTCGGCCGTAGGCATGAAGAACGCCGCGCGCGCAGGCCTGAAGCCCGGCATTTCGATGACTCGGAGGAAATCGCCCACCGTAACCTTGGCTGGGTAGCACTCATCGCCGGTCGTATACTTGCTTCCCAGCTCGCGTGTCCGCTCGTTGGAGGGCGGGGTGGGCTGCGCATCAATGCCCAGCCAGCGAAAAACTGCCGCGAATGCCTCGGAACTGCCTTCCGCCATGGTGGGGATGTAAACCGTCTTGCCCGCCAGGGGATGCCCGGCGCTAATGCGACGGCTTACATGACGGTGGTCGAAGAGGGGCATCGCAGAAATCCTTTGCTATCCAGATAGGCTTCGCAGCGGGTGATAAACCCGGCGTCGTTCGAGTGGCCGTCGAACTGGAGCACCAGCGAGGGCTTGCCGGCGGCATCGTCGAGGAACGACTTGATATAGGAGTCCGGGCCACACTTGAAGTTCGAGATGTAGACCAGGTGCAGGTTGGGGTGGCGGCGAGTCAATTGCGCCGCCGCCAGAATCTGCCGCCCGGAGTTCCAGTACATATTCGCGTTGACCTCGGTGATGTCTTCGAAGTCCAGGGGAAGGAAATCCATGGGCAGAACATTGACCCCATAAAGCGCGCGCAGCTTGCGCAGGATGTCGCAGTTGACACTACGGTCGTAGAGGTTGTAAGGACGCCCCACCAGCACCAACGCCGGCTCGCCGCTCTCCTTGAGCTGGGCCAGGGCCTGAGCGCCTGCCTCCAGCACGGCCTCCGTAAAGGCTCCCTGGGCGGCGTAGCCCGCCGTCACCGCGCGATCGCTCTGCTGGCGCGAAATGCCGAGTGATCGAGCAAATTCCGCCAGTTCCTTCTCGACGTGCTTCCGCCCGAAGCGGAAATGCACGGTAGGGATCAGCAACTTGGTGTGCGCGCTCTCCACTTGCGGCGCCGCGCGTACGACAAAGGGGAGCGTCTGATTCCAGGGGCAGAGGTGCGAATCCACGCCGCTCGGCGGAGCTTCGGCGTTGACGACGTTGGGCAGCAGCAGGTAGTCCACCCCTTTGTCCAGCAAGTCCAGGACGTGCCCGTGCGCTACCTGTACCGGGAAGCAAGGCTGCGCCACGGCCAACTCCTCACCCCGGGTGGAGATTTTCCGGTCTGTCGTGGCGGAGAGCACCACGTCGAATTGCAGTTCCTGGAAGTAGGCGCACCAGAAGGGGAAGCGGTCGTAGTAGAACATGGTGCGTGGGATGCCCACGCTAGGCCTCGAACCTCGGGCGGGCAGCAGAACTTCTTCCAGCAGCTTGTCACGGTAGTCGAGCAGATCCTCGAGGATGGGCTTGCGGTCGGAACGCGCCCGCTTGCGGAACTTGTCAGAGCACTGGTCCCCCCAGTAGGTGCGTTCTCCCTCGATGGTGAACTCCTTCATGTCGCAGTAATTCGAGCAGGCGCGACAGACAAAGTCCCGTGCGGTGAACTGCACCCGGTAGAGGTCGTAGCCCCGGAAACGGCTGGGGCGGTCGGCGCCCTTCATGCGGTCGCGCGCGATGAGCGCCATGCCGATGGCCCCGATCACGCCGTTATGCGGCGGAACAACAATCTGCTTGCCGAGGACTTGGGAGAAGGCGGCCGCCACGGCGTCGTTGTAAGCGGTTCCCCCCTGGAAGAAGATGACGTCGCCGATTTTCCTTCCACGCACCACGCGGTTCAGGTAGTTCAAGGCCACGGAATAAGCCAGGCCCGCCGCGAGATCCCCCACCTCCGCGCCCTTCAGCAGCAGCCCCGTGACGTCGCGCTCCATGAAGACCGTGCAACGTTCACCCAGCCGTGCGGGATTGGCGGAGGCCAACGCCAGGCGCGCGAATTCCTCCTTGATGGAAATCCCCAGCTTCTCGGCTTGCTCTTCCAGGAACGAGCCGGTGCCGGCGGCGCAGGCTTCGTTCATGGTGAAGTCCACCACCACGCCCTTCTCAATGCGGATGAACTTCGAGTCCTGCCCGCCGATTTCGAAGATAGTATCCACCGGCTCCATGCCCATTTGCTGGCAAACGTGCATGGCCCCGGTCTTGTGGGCGGTGATCTCGTCGTTTACCGTGTCGGCGCCCACCAATTCGCCGATCAGCTCGCGGCCGGAACCCGTGGTCCCCACGCCTCGAATGTCCAGCCAGGTCCCGAGTTCGGCCTCGATCTCCTTGAGCCCCCGGTCAACCACCTCGATGGGCCGCCCCTGCGTGGGCAGGTAGATTTCTTTCAGAAGATTGCCTGCCGCATCGGTAACCACCAAGTTGGTGCTCACCGAGCCGATATCGATTCCCAGGTACGCTTCGATCTTATTTGAAAATTGAGATTTCAAATTTGCTGTTTCCGTAAGCGGGCGGTGGTCCGGTATCAGGTCCGCTTGGATCTTGTCTGAAATCTGAGATTTCAAATTTGCTGTTTCCGTAAGCGGGTGGTGGTCCGGTATGGGGTTGCCGCCCTCTCCGTTCGGGCCGGCCACCGGTGGCCTTACATTTTCCGCTCGGTCCCGCAACAGGAGCACGTTTTTCATGGAGAGCGCTTCCGTGCAGGCAAAACTCTTCTTGGCGGCCTCATGCTGCCGCAGTTGATGAATGCGCTTGAACGACCGTTTGCGCCATTCCTCAGCCTCCAGCATGGCTGCGCCCAGCGCCCCCAACCACGCGTAGAGGCCGGGGACCACAAGGTCGTTCTCGCCCAGCTTGAATGCCTCTCGCAGGGCGCTCGAGATGCCCGCGTTCAGCGCTACGCCGCCGATAAAGGCCACCGGCGCAACCACGGCCCGGCCTTTGACGATGCTCGATTTGAAGTTTCGCGCTACGGCGTCACACAGGCCCCGCAGGATCTGCTCCGTGCTGTAGCCCTTCTGCTGAGCGTGGATCATGTCCGTTTTGGCGAACACGGAGCATCGGCCGGCAATGCGGGCCGCGCAACTTGCCCCGCACGCCGCCGGGCCGACCTCCTCGATGCTGTAAAGCAAACGCGTGGCCTGCTGGTCGATAAAGGAGCCTGTGCCCGCCGCGCATTCGCCACTGGTCTGGTAGTCCACGATTCCCAGGTGCTTGCCCATCGCCTCCGGGTCCAGCCGCAGGTATTTCGAGGACTCGCCACCGATTTCGAAGATCGTGCGCACCTCCGGGTTGAACGTCCGCACGCCCTTGGCAATGGCGCGAAACTCGTTCTCAAAGTAGATGCCCAGGATTTTAGCGATGAGTTGGCTGCCCGACCCGGTCACGCGAATCCCTTCAACGTTTTCCTCCGAGAGGTCCTCGTAAAGCTCTTGCAGCAGGTCGAAGGTGGATTGGATGGGGCTGCCCTGAATGCGCCGGTACCTCGAGAGGATCAGCGGCCGCCCCGCGAAAGGGCTGGAAGCAGGAAACGTGGCCCCGTAAAAGGTCTGGGATTTTTCACTCAGGCTGCGGAATAGTTGGTCGTCCGCCGTTGCTCCGATGGCGGCAAGCTTAAAACTGACAGCGCCGATATCTAACCCAATGTTGATGCTCATAGAAGCCTAACCGTTTAAAGCCGGGGGCGGTGACGGTCACCGGAAGGACATATCCCGGGAACCTCGAGCTATCGGTTTCTTCTGAGTCAGCTTGGCATGCGAGATTCTACTCTTTTTCCGCTGACTTGTCCCCTGGAAATCTCCTTCGAGTTAGCTTGGAATGCGGTCTCCCGCTTTCGGGTGAAATCACCCTAACGCTCCGCCCACACTCTAGGGATGGGCAATTCTCGTTCCGAGGAGGAAGGCAGGTACTAATTGTCCAAGAAAATAGCTGGCTTAGGACAAACTGACAGTACGAATGGGATATTGTGACCGAAACAAAACAGTTTCACAAGAAAATTGATGAATTTATCAACAACTCGCTCAATACATCTGCCGCTCAGTACCCAAGACTCGTTGCATCGTTCGGCCTTCTGCTTTCTGCCTGCACTTCTGGAATTCTTGCCCCACCTACCACCTACTAACCACCTGTGTTTTCAATAACATTCCCGCCTTCGACGCGCAACTCCCTTTTTTTCTATAACATTCGCGGTTCGTTTCTGCCCATTGGAAACCGGTCCTTTGTTTTCATATACATTCCCGCGTCGTTCCTTCACTTTTTAAAGTTACTGAGTTTTTCTTTTCCCATCCCAACTGACAAGTTGTCCAATAGGAGCAACGGGGGTTCGTGACCTTTGTCGCGCCGCCTGACACGTCCTCAAAGTCTCTCTCCTGACTCCTGATTGGACTGTTCCGAAAAGGCCATGAGTTCCAGCCCAACTCGATCTAGAATTGTAGCCTATGTTATTCCTCTTGTCAAGAGACAGGGAGTCCGCTGCGTCATTAGAAAGCCGGGGAGCGAGGCGCTGCCGCGTCATAGGCGGCCAGCAAGGAGCGAAGCTGGCGCTGAAGCAGTCTGTTCGGCGGCCCGGTAGAACCGCAGGCCCATTTCGAGACTCTGATCACCGGTGCAATTCGACCACGTCTTTATCCTCGAGGAGGTAATCGCGGTTGACCATCTGGCCCTCAAATTTCCCGTGCCCCCAGACGCGCGCATACTTGAGTTGGGTGAGAAAATCATGGTGAACATGTGCAGCAAGGTCGAGCAAGCGGGATCCGCGCTTTAAGATGTAGGGCGCGGTCCGCTCCAGTTTCTTTCCGGGGGCCTTGGTGTAGACCCGGATCACCTCGAGCAACTCAAAAGCGCGCCGCCTGAGTTCATCCAGTCCCTGCCCCGTTTCGGCAGAGACCGGCAAGGTCTCAAGCCGCGCGCCGTAGAGGTCTTTCAGGACTTCCAAACTTCCGAGGGCGCCGCTGGCGTCGAGCTTATTGGCGACGAGCAGCGTCCTTTTGCCGAGCCATCCCGGGGTGTTTGGCAACTCGCCGGCGCCGAGCTGCACCTTGGCTTTGGCGAGCTGGGTGAGGGTGGTTTCGAGATCTTCGAGAAGATCCGGATCGCTCAGGTCCACTACTAGCATGGCTGCATCCGCGTTGCGGATGATCTGATAAAGCCATGATTCAGGGAAGTCGGGATGGACGGGGGGCAGATCCACAAGCTGGATCTGAATGTCTTCGAACCTCATCATACCCGGCAGGGGAACGCGAGTGGTGAAAGGGTAGTCGGCTACCTCCGGCATGGCATGGGTGAGCTGCCGGACCAGCATCGACTTGCCGCTGTTCGGCGGGCCCACCAACGCCACCTGGCCGGCGCCCTCCTTCTCGATGCGGTGGATGATGCCTGCACGGCTGACTGGCTTCCTGGCCTGTTCCGTCCGCAGCTTGGAGAGGCGCCGCTTCAGGTCGGCTTGCATCTTTTCCGTGCCTTTGTGGCGGGGGATGGTGGCCAGCATTTCTTCCAGCGCAGCCAGCTTTTCTTCTGTCGTATTGGCGGCCTTGAACCGTCTTTCGGCTTCCAGGTATTGCGGCGTGAGGTTCGCAGGCATAGGTTCCCTGCTGCCAGGGTAGCCCTATTATGCGACGATTCCAGCCTCAGGTACTAGGGGCTGGGGCAATTCTGAATAGTGAATAGTAAATTATAAATTAACGAGGCGTTGCGGTCAGAACGCCTGGGCGCGGCGCGCAAAGCAAACTCTGCGTCCGCAATTCACAATTTACCATTCACCATTCATAATTGCTGATGGGATTCACCTTTCCGTTGGCCCGTTGTAACACTAGCGCAAGGTGAATCTGTCCTATACTCGAAGATCGCGGCAAGACTTTTATTAGGGAGGCGTTCCTTATGCGTCGCTTGGCATGCAGAGCGGTCCTGCTGGCGGTTTTACCTGTGTTGTTAGTCCCGGAGCACGTACTGTTTCTCGCGCGTCAAGGCGCTGGGCAGGGAAGTTTGGAACTCCGGGCGCCTGCCGTTGAGCGTCCGGTCAAGATTGATCTTTCCGGCCAAACAATTCTTCCCAACGGCCGCCTGATTACTCCGCTGGGCAGGCATGTTAAGGTTGCCCCTCACCCTTACGGCCTTGCGCTCAGTCCGGACGGAAAGACTCTGGTCACCGCCAACAGCGGCACCCACCCGTTTTCCGCCTCCATCATCACCCAACTGGACAGCCCCGAACCCCAGGTCGTTCAAATTCCACCCGGCTTTAAACCTGCGGACGCAGACCCGGACAGTGTTTTCCTCGGCGTGGCCGTAGGCCCCGATAATCGAACCCTTTATCTTTCGGAGGGGAACAACGGCAGGGTCGGCGTCTTCGACCTGGTTACCCACCAGCGCCTCTATTCCTTGAGCCTCGACGGGACTTTCCAAGGTAAGACTTATGCCAACAGCCTTACTGCCTCCCTACAGCTTTCACCGGATGGTCGTCGCCTTTTCGTGCTCGACCTCGCCCATTTCCGGCTTGTCATCCTTGATACAAATTCAAAGCAGATTGTCTCCAGCATTCCTGTCGGACGCATGCCTTTCGGATTAGCCATTTCGCCGGATGGCAGGTTTGCTTATGTCTCAAATGTCGGCATGTTCCGGTACTCTCTGGTTCCCGGATACAACGCGGACCGACCCAAGCAGACTGGGTTGGATTTTCCTCCCTACGGTTTCCCGTCGAAGGAAGCGGCGGAAGGCGCGACCGTCGAGGGAAAGCAGATTCCCGGCTTGGGCGACCCGAATGTGCCCGAGGCGAATTCTTTATGGGTGATCGACGTAGCAGACCCAGCCCAGCCTAACGTCACCGCGAAGATCAAGACCGGAATTCAGGTCGGAGACAAGTCCGTAGGCGGTTCAAGCCCTGGCGCTGTTGTGGCTGGCCGCGAAAGAGTATTCGTCTCCAACGCCACGCAGGACAGCGTCACCATTATTAATGCCCGCTCAAACCGAGTCGAGAAGACCATCTTATTGGAGCCCGCAACCACAGTTAAGGGATTGCGCGGTGTGCTTCCTTTCGGGATGGCGCTCAGCCCGGATGACAAGCGCCTCTACGTGGCATGTTCCGGCATTAATGCCGTGGCGGTGCTCGACGCCCAGAAAGGGCAAGTGATGGGGTACTTCCCAACTGCTTGGTTCCCGGCCCGGCTTGCTGTGAGCCCCGATGGCAAGATGCTTTACGTGGCCAATACCAAAGGATTTGGCGCCGGACCCAACGGTGGACCGAATTTTCAGGAGGGGCCGGAAGGAGTTTACATCGGAGACATTACGCACGGATTCGTTTCCACCATTTCTTCTATCCCTACCGGACGCGCACTCGAACAGATGACCGCTCGGGTGCTGGCGAACAATGGCTTCGTCTCTACAACTCAGACCCTCGCGGGCAGCGCGAAGCTCCCTGTCCCCCCACCCGGACAGCCGAGCACGAAGATCCACCACGTCGTCTTCATCGTGAGGGAGAACCGGACTTATGATGAGGTCTTTGGGGACTTGCGAATCGCGGGTGCAACGGTGGAAGGCGAACCCAGCATGGCGCGGTGGGGCGAGAATGCGCTCGTGAAGGAAAAGGGAGAACCTGCAGTCGTGGAGGATGCGCGCGTCACGCCCAACGCCCACGCGTTAGCGCGAAGGTTTGCCTTCAGTGACAACTTCTACGTAGACTCGGACGTTTCGGTGGACGGCCACCATTGGCTGGTGGGGAATTATCCCAACGAGGTTGTCGAATCGGTATGGCCGGCCGCGTACGGCCACCAGCTTAGCTTCGTGCCTGACGCTGACGCGCCCGGCCGCCTCGGCATCGAATGTGGGAACCCCTGCCCGGAGTCTTATCTTGAGGCAGGTTCTCTTTGGGAGCACCTGGCAAGGCATCACATCAGCTTCCGAAACTACGGCGAGGGCGTTTCGATGGCTGGTAGCAACGGCGGTCCCGGTCTTATGCCCACCGGCCTCCGGGAGGCTGTCAACATCCCCATGCCCGAGGTTCTGTTCGAAAATACTTCGCGAAGCTACGCAACCTTCAACACGAATATCTCCGACCAATATCGCTTCGGGCAATTCCAACGCGAGTTTGAGCTTCGCTTCGCAAATGGGAAGGGATCGCTTCCGCAATTCCTTTATATCTGGCTGCCCAACGATCATACGGCCAAGCCGCGTCCGGAAGATGGCTATCGTTATCGCGCTTCTTACGTCGCGGATAACGATCTGGCTCTGGGGAAGCTGGTGGAACTGTTTTCGCACAGCTCTTTCTGGAAGGACATGGCCATCTTCGTGACTGAGGACGACGCCCAGGGGGGCCAGGACCACGTGGATGCTCACCGGAGTCTGTTGCTGGTGATCAGCCCTTACGCTCGCCGCGGCGTCTCACACGTCCACACGAGCGTGGCCAGCATCTTGAAAACATTTGACCTGATTTTCGGCCTGCCCCAATTGAACCAGTACGACGCCGCAGCCACTGACCTTTCGGATATGTTCACCGACAGGCCCGATTTCACACCGTTTGAGGCGCTGCCTTCAGACACGCGCATCTTCGACCCTGCGAAAGTCCACGAACCGGGACTGGAGATGCAAGCGCGCCCCGGTGCGCCCCTTGACGACCCCGAAACCATTCGGAGGGACATGCGCGACCGGGATGAGGAACACGAAAACTAGTGTGGCGGAGGAGTTTTCGTAGAGGCGCGCTTTAGCGCGGCACGTCGCCCAATGCGCAAGAGTGCCCGGCTAAAGCCGGCCTCTCCGAAAAGCCAAAAGGTGGCGCAATCGTGTACAATGGACATTCGAACTGGAGGAGAGCCAGGGTCAATTTGAGAAGTCACCGAAGGTAACATCCTGGATTTACTTTCGACCTTCGACTCTCGACTCTCAACTTGCCAGATTCCGAATGTCCAACCTCCTCAACCAACTTAATCCCCAGCAGCGCGCTGCGGTAGAAGAGACTGAAGGGCCCCTGCTTATCCTGGCAGGAGCCGGCAGCGGCAAGACCCGCGTCATCGCCTACCGGATTGCCTATTTGATCGAAGCCCGGCAAGTTCCACCCGAGAACATACTGGCGGTGACGTTCACCAACAAAGCCGCCGATCAAATGAAGGAACGTGTTGGGAAGCTGCTTTCCGGGCAGTTGAAGCTGCGGCCGGGCGCCCCGCACGTTTCCACCTTCCATTCATTTTGTGTCAGTGTGTTGCGCCGGCATATTGAGCGGCTCGGTTACAGTCGCGATTTCACCATCTATGATGATGACGATCAGTTGCGGGTGTTGAAGGCCTGCATCCAGGAGCTGGGTCTCAGCGAGCAGATCACATCCCCGCGAAGCACGCTGGCGAAAATCAGTTACGCGAAGAATCGGGGACATTCCCCCGAGGAGCTATACAGGCAGGCTGCCAACCCGGAAATGGAGAAGTTAGCCTCCCTCTACGAGCGGTACGAAAGCAAGCTGCGACGTGCCAACGCGCTCGACTTCGACGATTTGCTGCTCAAGACGGTAGACCTTCTCTATAATTCCTCCGAAGTCTGCGAAAGCTATAACCAGCGTTTCCGCCATATCCAGGTGGATGAATACCAGGACACGAACCGCATCCAGTATCAGTTGATCCGCCAGTTGACTCTACTCCAGCAGAATCTCTGCGTGGTCGGCGACGAAGACCAATCCATTTATCGCTGGCGCGGCGCCGACATCGAGAACATCCTCAACTTCGAAAAGGACTATCCCAGGGCGAAGGTCATTCGGCTGGAACAGAACTACCGCTCCACCCAGGTCATTCTTGATGCGGCGGGGGCGGTGGTGAGCCGAAACCTGGCGCGCAAAGGCAAGACCCTGTGGACGGACCGCAGTAGCGGTGAAAAGCTCCGTTTATTCGAGGCCCGCAGCGCCGATGAGGAAGCGGAATTCGTGGCCGGCGAAGTGGCGCGGGCGGTTGCCGAGCCGGGGGACGGGAGCGTGGCTGTCCTCTACCGGACCAATGCGCAATCGCGAGTGCTGGAGGAGGGCTTGCGTCGTCGCGGAATCAGTTACCGCTTGGTTGGTGGGTTCAGTTTCTACGCGCGGGCAGAAATCAAGGATGCTCTCGCTTACGCGCGGCTGGCTAATAACCTGAGTGACGACGTCGCGTTTGGGCGCATCGTCAACACGCCGCCGCGCGGGATTGGGGACACGACGCTGGGAGCGCTCGCGGAGTCCGCGCGGCAGAGCAGACTGAGCCTGTGGGAAGCGCTCGAGCACGAACTGTTTCAAAACCGGCTGCCAGCGCGAGCCCGGAGCGCGCTGGAAGGCTTCCACGCGCTCGTGAAAGAACTGGTGGACGACCGCCAAGGCCTGCTCCTGGGAGAATTCTTCAAGCGCATCCTGGAGCGAACCCGCTACCTCGAGCTTCTGAAACAGGAGAATCAGCCGGCCTCCGAAGACCGCATTGAGAACCTCCAGGAACTGGTCAATGCCGCTACCGAAGCCGAAGAGCAGGGCGTAACGCTTGCGGAGTTCCTGGACCACGCCTCGCTGGTTTCCGACGCGGATGACTACGACGAACATTCTCGAGTAACCTTGATGACTCTGCATAGCGCCAAAGGCCTGGAATTCGAAACCGTATTCCTGGTGGGCATGGAGGAAGGACTGTTTCCCCACAAGTTCTCGCTCGACGATCCGGCGGGGATTGAAGAAGAACGACGGCTCTGTTATGTGGGCATGACCAGGGCGAAGGATCGCTTGACCCTTTCCTGGGCCCGGCAACGACGCTCCTTTGCTCGCGAATCCTATGAGGAAACGAAGTCTTCCCGTTTCCTGCGGGAGATCCCAGGGGAACTTCTGGAGCCTTTCAGTTCTGCGGGTTTGGGTTGGAAGCCTCGAACGAACTGGGACAATGCGGTCAATTCCGTCTCGAGCGTCGAGCGGTTTCTCGAGCGCCGCGGGAAGCGTGGGGCCCCAGCAGCTTCCAGAGCGCGCTCCCCCGCCGGCTCACGCTGGCGAATCGGGTCGAAGGTCCGGCACGCCAAATTCGGGGTGGGGACGATTCTTGGGGCAGAAGGCGAGGGCGAGGATACAAAGTTGACCGTCAGTTTCCCTGATTACGGGCCGAAGAAGTTCATGGCACAATACGCTCTGCTGGAAAAGGCGTAGCCGGATACGTTCTGGAGTGCGGTCCCGCCTTGCGGGACCGCTTTTCCCGCACGGCGGGACCAGCTTGCTGGCCGTGCACTGCAGCGCCGTACTTGGACCGGTGAGGCGCGAGCAAGCTCGCAGGAGAAAAGCGGTCCCGCAAGGCGGGACCGCACTCCAGAGCGCCTGCGGCGCTTTCCATAGTGTACTCTGTGTTAAAGCTCGAAAGGCATGTCTCATTTCGGCTGCGCTCCACAGCCAGCCTATACCACGGCCATTGTTAACCAAGACGAGGTGACCACATTTATGAACACCAAGAACATTAAGGACAGAGCAGAGCGCAAGAAGCTAAAGCGAGCGGCGCGCAAGAAGCGTCCTCCCAAGCCGAAACGGACTGAACCGCGAGGCTCCCGCAAGCCCAAGGTCAAGAAAAGAGGACCCGGCGCGCCGCCACGACGGTAGCTGAGATTTGTGATCCGCAGACGGATTGGGGCACCCCCGCACCCGTCCCGCGTCCCGATGAAGTGCATCGGGATCGCGGGCCACCCTCTCCCCCAAGGGGGAGAGGGCCAGGAATATCTCAGCGCAAATGTGGAAACTCCAATCCTCTCTGAGGAGGGGAGCCAGATCATCAAATCCAGTCCCCTCCTCTCAGAGGAGGGGGCAAGGGGGTGGCGAGGAATCGCGTGGCCAATCAATTCTTTCGGAAAAAAAGCATCGACAAGCTCATTGCGGATGCCGACGCGCCCGGACATCAACTCCGGAAGACACTGGGGCCATGGTCGCTGACGGCGCTAGGCATCGGCGCCATCATCGGCACGGGAATCTTCGTCCTGACCGGCACTGCCGCCGCCGGTGAGGTTTTGGAAGTGCGCTCCATCCTCAAGGCCCCGCTGCTGGACGCGCTGCTGCACGGCCAGAAGGCGCTGGGAATGGCAGGACGGCCTGGAGCGGGGCCGGGGATTGCCCTCTCTTTCCTGCTGGTGGCGATTGCCTGCGCCCTGGCGGGACTTTGCTACGCCGAGTTGGCCTCGATGATTCCCATTGCAGGGAGCGCCTACACTTTTTCCTATGCCACCCTAGGTGAAATCTTGGCCTGGATTATCGGATGGGACCTCATCCTCGAATATGCGGTCAGCAACATGGCGGTGGCGGTGGGATTCTCCGCCTATGCCGACAGCCTTCTGCGAGGTTTCGGGGTGGAACTGCCGCGCAAATTGATGCAGCCCATGATCGCGGGCGGAAAGATGACTGGGGCCTATTTTAACCTGCCGGGCTTCCTTATCGTGATGGCCCTCACCGTGATTCTAGTGATTGGAATCCGGGAGAGCGCCGGCGCCAACAATTTGATGGTGTGCGCGAAAATCGTTGCCATCCTCATCTTCCTCATTGCGGCCTCGCGGTTTATACACGTTTCGAATTGGAAGCCCTTCATGCCCAACGGCTTTCAGGGCGTGTTAACCGGTGGGGCCATTGTCTTCTTCACCTACATCGGTTTTGACTCGGTATCCACCGCCGCCGAAGAGTGCCGGAATCCTCAGAAGGATGTTCCTTTCGGAATCATCGCCTCGCTGGTAATTTGTGCTGTGCTCTATGTGTCGGTGGCGTTGGTTTTGACGGGAATCCAGCACTGGCAAACTTTGCGGAACGCCGCGCCCGTGGCGAACGCTCTGATGGCCATCGGCCTTTCAAACGTTATGAAGTGGGTGACGGTAGGCGCGCTGACAGGGATGCTCAGCTCCTTGCTGGTTTTCCAGTTGGGGCAAGCGCGGGTGTGGTTCGCCATGTCGCGTGACGGCCTGCTTCCTCGAGCATTTTCAAAAGTTCATCCGCGGTTTCGCACCCCTCACGTCAGCACCTGGGTGGCGGGCTTCTTTGTGGCGATCCCTTCTGGCATCTTTGATATTGGCACGCTGGCGGACCTCTCTAATATCGGAACGTTGTTTGCCTTCGCACTGGTGTCGATGGGCGTGCTCGTGCTCCGCCGCACCCAGCCTGAGCGCCGTCGTTCCTTTCGCACCCCCTGGGTTCCCGTCGTTCCAATCCTTTCCATCCTTTGTTGCCTTGTCCTCATGGCCAGCTTGCCCATCGAAACCTGGGTGCGTTTCGTGGTGTGGTTGATTATTGGCCTGACCATCTATTTCGGTTACAGCAGGCACCGTAGCGAATTTGGAAGGAGTCCGCGGGGAATCGTTCCTGCGGCAACTACGCCCGCTGGGCGTCCGGACCTTTGATTGAGATTTCACAAGCCTGATGAGCCGATATGGCTTTGCTATCCGTATGCGCATTTTAAGCGCGCGTGGTCGCGTCGGTGTTTGATCCCGAATTCGAAAGTTGGCAGCCGCCGTTCGAACCGAATCACTTGATTCGAGGCCCGTTCGACGCGGATACCGGAGGAACAAAATGGTGCGGGGCCGGGCGTAGGGGCACAGCGCGCTGTGCCCCTACAAGATACGCATCGCACCCACGCTAACTTCCGAATTCGGGTTAATCGCTGACGGACGACGACAAATTTCCGTGAAATAGGGTAAAATCGGGCAGATCGTTTGGCATTTTGAGGACCCCCGAACGCGGGGGAGTGAGATCGTTATGCCCAAGGTGCGGCGCCATTCGCAGTTGACATCCCGTTGCTCCATTGGCCGGCTGGTCGCGGTTCTGGCGCTTTGGGTATGGACCGTTCATCCGGTGGCGGCCTGGGGTCCGATTGGCCACGACATCGTGAATACCTGGGCGATCCAGACCCTTCCCTCCGAAATGCGCGGCTTTTTTGAGGCGAATCGTCAGTTTCTCGTTGAACACGCCAATGATCCCGATGAGTGGATGAAGAAAGATCGTTACGAACGCAAGCGGCACTATATCTACATGGACAAGTATGGGATCTTTCCATTCTTGGGGTTGCCGCATTCGTTCAAACAGGCTGTGGGGCAATACGGGTCCTGGCGCGTCAATCGCGATGGCGTGCTGCCCTGGCAGGTGGGAGAATATAGCCTCCGCTTAACGGAGGCGTTCAAGTCTCGTAACTGGGACCAGGTGAAGCTGGAGGCGGCCGTACTGGCCCACTACGTGGCGGACGCCCGCGATCCGTTTCATGTGACCCAGAATTTTAACGGCCAATTAAGCGGCCAGACCGGACTGTCTGATCGGTATGAAATCCGCCTCTTGGACCGCTACTCGAAGTTCTTCATTCTCCATCCCGAAGACGCGGCAAAGATTGACGATCCCACGGAATACGCATTCCAGACCTGCCTCGAGGCTTATACCTGGTTGGATTCCATCCTTCTCGCGGATTTGCGCGCTCGGGCGGGCCTGCCGGATTATACCGACGAGTACTTCGATCGCTTTTATTCACAGGTCGGCGCCAACGTGATGAGGGCGATCAACGAAGCAGCGCACGACGCGGGGTCCTACTGGTACACGGCCTGGCTCAACGCGGGTAAGCCGGCGCTGCCCGGAGGGCGGTAGGTCGTAGGTGGTAGATGGTATGTGGGGGGAGGTTTTTCCCCACCTACGACCTACCATCTACCACCTACCTTTACGTTTGCCATGCACGGACCCGCCACTGAACTTGAGTCATTCATCCGACACCTTCCCAAAGTGGAGCTGCACCTCCATCTGGAGGGAAGCGTCCAGCCTGAAACTCTGCGTGAACTCTCGCGTTCCAAGGGGCGTCTGGAGAAGGAGACGCGGGACTGGATCTCGGAACGCACTGGGCAGAGATACCGGTACAGGAACTTCCAGGACTTTCTCCAGGCCTTCAAGCTGGTGACCTTGCTCCTGGAGACGCCTGGCGACTATGCTATGGCCACCGCCCGGCTGATCGAGGGGCTGGCGAACCAAAATGTGAAGTATGCCGAAGTCATTTTCGCCGCCGGAGTTGTGCTGTGGAAGAAGCAACCTCTCGAGGCAATTTTCGAGGCGGCGGCTTCGGCAGCGCGCGCGGCGCAGAAAAGCTTCGGCGTGCGGGTGCAATGGATTTTTGACGCCATCCGCCATTTCGGCGTCGAGCATACGCGTGAGGTGCTCCACTGGGCCGAGCGCTTCCGGCCGCAGGGCGTGGTGGCTTTGGGAATCGGCGGTGACGAAACCCGCGGTCCGGCGGAACTCTTCCCGGAGGTATTTCGGGAGGCGCGGGAAATGGGCCTCCATGTTGTTGCCCATGCGGGAGAAGCCTGTGGGCCGGAAAGCGTCCGCAAAGCGGTAGAGCTGCTGGGAGCCGAGCGCATCGGACACGGGCTCACAGCGGCCCGCGATCCGGCCGTGCTGGCGCTGCTTCGTGACCGCGAGATTCCATTAGAGGTCTGCCTCACCAGTAATGTCGCCACGGGCGTGCTGGCTCGCGTGGAAGACCATCCCTTGCCTCAGTTTCTGGAAGCCGGCCTTGTGGTGACGTTGAACACCGATGACCCGGCCATGTTTGGGACAACCTTGGTTAATGAATATTTGCTGGCCGCAAAGACTTTCGGTCTCGCGCGCCAGCAAATCCTTCATCTTTGCCAAAACGCCATCCGCGCGGCCTTCCTATCGGAAGAAGAGAAGCTGGATTTGCTGAACAAGGCGCCGGACGATCCTCCTGCGTGACATGGAACCCTTAGCCCGCATTTCTCACCACGGGTCTGGAAGGGCGGGGCTTCAGCCCCGCCCCTTGAGTTTCTACATTTTTGCTGAGATTTTCTGGCCTGGCGCGACTTGCCCTCTCCCCCTTGGGGGAGAGGGTGGACCGCCGTCCCGATGCACTTCATCGGGAGGCGGGCCGGGTGAGGGGGTGGTGGGCCTGCGCCCGTCCATTTGCAGTTCACATCGCGCCGCTGAAAGCATTGGGCAACGACCACGCGACGTCCAGCACCTTCTCGAGAAACCTGGGGACAGCGTTGCGTTGTTTGTGGTTTCAGGGCGTTGACCCCCTCACCCCCCGGCCCCTCTCCCCCAAGGGGGCGAGGGGAGAACGTAGAAACTTGACCGGCGGGGCTGAAGCCCCGCCCTTCCGCCAGCCCACTAAGAGCGTCCAAACGTGGTGAGAAATCCGGGTTAAGCGCCTCCCGTGGCGTCGAAAGCCGCGGTCCAGCGGAACTCTTTACCGAGCTTTTTCGCGAAGCGCAGGCTTTGGAGTGGGGAACCTTGCTCCCGCCTTATCTTCCAAGCCAAAGGGTGGGGGAAATCGGTCCAAACCAATCGAGTCGGTCCTCAATGCTTGTGGGGATGGATATGGGGGTGCGAGTGAACTTCGCCCGAGGGGTGGAGGTGGCGATGCACATGGATAAGGTTGGTTCGCTCCAGCAAGGCCGTCTCCCGCAACACCTCCGAGGGCTCCCCTTCTGCGACAACACGGCCCGTCTGGAGAACATAACAGTAATCCGCAATATCCTCGACGATCTCCAGGTGGTGTGTTGTCGTGATCACGGTCTTGACTCCCCCACGCCAGCCCACCAGGAAGTCGATCATTTGGCTTGCGCTCTTCGGGTCCAGGGCCGCCGTAGGCTCGTCGAGCAGGAGCACTTCGGGGTCAAGCACCAGCACCGACGCCAGCGTTACCCGTTTCTTTTCGCCCGTCGACAAATGATGGGGTGAGCGGTCTTTAAGGTGGGTTATCTTCATGACCTCGAGCATTTGGGCAACCTGACTGCGCACCTCCTCCTTGGGCCAATGAAGCTGCAATGGGCCAAAGGCCACTTCGTCAAAAACCGTCGGGGAAAAAAGCTGGACATCGGGATTCTGGAATACCAGTCCTACCCGGCGTCGAAACCGGTAACCGAATTCAAGATCCTGTAAGCGATCCTCGGTGAGTGACTCGCCGCAGAATAGAACACTGCCTTTTTCAGGGAAGGCGAGACCGTCCAGGATGCGCAGCAGGGTTGACTTGCCCGACCCGTTGGCTCCCAGCAGAGCCACCCGCTTACCCGCTTTGATGGCAAGGTTCAGGCCGTCGAGCGCTGTCACCTTGTGGTAGCGAAAAGTGACGTCTCGGACCTCGAAAACCGGAACTGACATTCAGATCTCCCTAATGGCGGGGCGTTCTGTTGATAATGTCTTTCTCATGCGGGCGGCCTTTTCGCAGCCCCGTCAGGGGTCCCGCAAGGCGGGATAGCACAGGGCGCAAGCCCTGGGGTAGGGAGCCCTCACCCCGTCCCGCAGAGCGGGACACCCCTCTCCCGCCCGAGCGGGAGAGGGGACGGGGGTGAGGGAGAGCTCGCTGACCCATCCCGCCCTGCGGGACCGTGGGCTACATTCTTTCGCCCGCTCCGCGGGCTCCCTATCGCCCGAAATAGAATCCGCCTGAAGCGAGTACCACAAATACGGCCAGCATGATCCAATCGATCGTTGATGTCTGGAAGTCATCCAGCACATACACTTCGCCTCGAAAGCCTCTCGACAGCATGGCACTGTAAACCTCGCCGCTGAGTTGAAGGCTCTTGGACATCAGAACTCCTGCGCTCGAGGCGGCCACTCGGCGGCGTTCGGGACCCTCCAGCTTTCCCACCATCCGGCTCCGGCGCGACTCAAACATATCGTGGGCGGTTTGAAGCAGCAAGAGAATATAGCGGTACGTCATGCCCAGAATCACGACGAAGACCACGGGCACTTTGAGCACTCGAAGCGCCTTCAGCACGTGGCTCCAGGGTGTGCAAAGTATCAGCAAGACCGATAACGTTGCCGCGGTTTCAACTCGGGCCACGAGGTAGCACGCGCTGGCCAGCCCCTGGGCCGTGACCGGCCAATCGAGTAGTGGAAGGCGCAACACCTCCCGGCCAGGGACAATGAATGGAGCGGGCAGCGCGATGACCCCGGTAAACAAGAGGATTGCAACCCAGACCCGCTTGGCCAGGATTCCAAGAGAGACGCGAGACATTACTGCCATGCTCACCGCGACCGCGAAAACCGCGCCGATAACCCAGAGTCTGTGGGCCATCGCTGACACAATCACCAGGGCCAGGATTCCGATCAATTTGATACGTGGGTCGAGACGCTGGAGCAAGCCGTCGGTCTTCGCGAGTTCTTCCGCATAAAGAGCTCGCTCCATCGCACTAACAAGACTTGAAAGGGTCCGCTCAACAAAATTCATCCGGTACCTACAAGAGGCTCTCGATCTTGGGTGGGGACATCCCAATCCTCATGTGCCCTGCTGTCATTCTGGGTCCTTCGCTGTCATCCTGAGCGCAGCGAAGGATCTCGCTCTGCCCGCTCAGGATAAACTGCGCGAAGAATCTCGCCCTGTACTTTTCCGCCGGCATGCTCAGGACTCTCCCGTGTGGCTCTTCATCGAGTCTGCTTCTTGTGAGCTGCCTCCGTGTGCGAACAGCGAGCTGGCGATCCGGAAACCCAGGATGATGATGCCAGAACCGAACATGGCGGAAAGTACGTAGCCAAGAGCCGGTCGCCGGACGAACGAAGGAGCGTACTGGGGAAAGGGTGCAGTCCACACGGAGTAAAGGCGGTCCAATCCTTGGGGTGCTCGTGGGGGCGGCGCCAGGTTCCTGGATGCCGCCGCGATTCTCCGCCGTGCCGCTGCATCGGAGAAATCGCGCGCCCCCCACTCGCCCCAGGCAGCGCCGCCCGCTAAGATACCCAGAGGAGTCAAGGCCAACAGCAGGGCCAGGGCGGTCCAGAGGGGTTTCAATGTACTCCAAGCGCCTCGCCCCGTAACTTGGCGGAGTTCTTGATCGCCTCGAGTTGCGCCCGGGGCTGTGAGCTTCAGCAAGGACGGATTCGCGCGCTGGAAGTAGGCCACAACTCCACCTGACAAGACCATTTCGGCGAGTCCGGCAAAGCTCAAGTGTCCAATCATCATGGCCGGAATGGCAATGCTCAAAGGGTACGGGGCATACAAAGGCGCTCCGCTGAGGTCACGGAAAAGCAGCGGCTGAATACCTAACTCAACGGCCGCACAAAACGCGGCTGCGTTGATTGCGGTGTAGCCCGCCAATGCTGCCGCGACGACTCTTCGCGATGACGTGATGGCCGCCCGGCCGGCCAGAAAGCGGTAAACAAGATATGCTACCAGAGAACCGACAATCGCCATGTTAAGGCAGTTGGCCCCCAGCGTGGTGACGCCACCGTCCCCGAAGAAGAGAGCTTGGATCAGCAGCGCAATCGAAATGGCGAGGATGGAAGCCCAGGGGCCGAGGACTATGGAAGCGATGGCGACGCCCAGGGCGTGCCCGGTGGTGCCGCCGGGCAGCGGCAGGTTAAACATCATCACCAGGAAGGAAAATGCGGCAAACACTGAAAGCAGCGGAATAAGCCTTGTGGTGAGCAGTCGCTTCAACCGGCGCAGCGCCACGTACCAGAACGGCGCGGAGGTTGCATACAGGGCCGCGCAGGTCGCCGGACTTAGATAGCCATCGGGAATATGCATAGGAATCAGCTCGTCAGCATAGCACATCCTCATTCTACAGTATTATGGTTATAGAATTCGTGTTACCCGCTCAGCGTGACATCCGTGCGCTCGCCTGCCATGCTGTCATTCTGAGTCCGCCATTCTTATTGGCGGACGAAGAATCTCGCTCTGGACTTTCCCGCCGAGAAACAACAGGGCGAGATGCTTTTCCGGGTCCCGCTCTGCGGGACAGTGACGGGGCGCTCTCCAAGACGCCGGTGCGTAAATCCGTTGCTTTCAGCGGTTCGATTGCGCCGATCTCGCGCCAACGTCCTGGTATCACGGGTAGCCGTTTTCGGCTATGAACGCTCAGGATCACGCGCCAATAGCTTTCTTCAACATCCTCTGCACGACCACGACTTGCGAGGGTTATAATGGCCACCCGGAGGTCTCATTATCATGTCTCGCATGCTATTGGCATTTCTTTTGGTCTTTGCATGTCTCACTCCCCTGCCCGCTCAGACGCCACCCAAGATCAGGGTCCTGATTTTGACGGGCGTTTCGAACCACGACTGGCGCGCTACAACTCCGCTCCTGCGCGAAATCCTGGAGCGCACGGGGAAGTTCGACGTTCACGTCAACGAAGAAGTCCGCGGAAACACGCTTCAAACCTTTTCGCCTTATGATGTTCTGCTGCTCAACTACAACGACTGGAAGAATTCGGGCCCCTGGTGGGACGAGGGCGCGCGCCAGGCGCTGCTCGACTTTGTGAGAAACGGCAAGGGCCTTGTTTCCTACCACGCTTCCAACAATGCCTTCTGGGGCTGGCAGGAATTCGACAAGCTGGTGGGAGGCACGTGGCGCGAGACGGCTGGACATGCCCCTTATCACGCTTACACCGTGAGCATCGTTGACCGTGACCATCCCATCACCAAGGGAATGCCCGCTTCTTTCGCCGAAACAGACGAGCTTTATCATCGCCTCTCATTGCAGCCCAACATTCACATCCTCGCCGCCGCGTTCGATGACCCTAACAATTGCCACAAGCCCGGCGAGGGTTGCGGCACAGGAAAGGACGAGCCGCTCATCTGGACACTTCCTTACGGAGCAGGCCGCGTATTCCAGACCGCGCTGGGACATGACGTGAAGGCCATGCAGAGTTCCGGTTTCATCTTGACCCTTCAACGCGGCGCCGAGTGGGCCGCCACGGGACAAGTGACTATTCCCGTGCCTGCGGACATGAAGTAGTGTTCCGTGGACCGCAGCAGCGTGAATCCAAGAGCGTCGCCCGGTAGGGTAGAATAGGTGACGGCGTGAACAACCCTCGAGCCGGCTATGGGCTCGCGTGCCGGGAAGCAGGCCAAGCCCGATGCCCGGCAGGAAGTCAGCCGATGATGCACTCCGCAGGTCGTGGTCTCGCCTTCTTCTTGTTGGTGGGCTTGCCACTGCTTTTTGGTGAAGCAGCCCGGGGACAGCAAGAAGAACCGGCGCCGTTCGAAATCCGGCTTCCTCCTGAGATTCGCTCGGAGCAGGTGCAGGCTAAATACTTCTTAACTGGACAGTTTGGGGCCCACGGAGAATCTGTGAAGGCAGAGCCGGAGAGGAACGCGTACCTGATCGGCACATCCGTGAATCATCAAGCCGCAGAAACACTCAAAGTCATTTTATATGCGCCTGGGTGCCAGATTGTGACTATCGTTGTTCCCTCGTTATCTGAGTCTGAGAAAGCCACAGATGTTTCCTGTGAGGACCTCCCTCCTATAACCTTCAACGGAAGAGTGGAGCTGCCGGAACCTCTTCGCAGCCGGCATTACGAGGTGGAAATCACCTACATGGCCTACTGGGCGCATGATTTCTTCGGTATCGCGGACGGGCTAATAACCACCTTTCATCTGGCGCGAGTGACGCCAGACGAAGGCGGTGCATTCCAGGTCCTTCTCCCGAATTTCACCAAGGACGCCGTCACGGAATCCTTTCATCGTAACGCCGGGCTCCAATTCATCGCTCGAGAACGCGATACCGGCAACATCGTTTCTTTCCTCGTGCCGGCCAACGAGGAATGGAAGAACTTGCGCGACCTTCCACTCAAGCCGAAGTATCATACCCCGGTAGTATTCAAGCCTCTTCCTGAATCACCTCAAAAGCAGATTATCGGACCGAAGCGGGAGGACGTGCGCTAACGCGACCCAGGGTGATCCATGCCTCCTAACTTCGCGGAATACTACGACGCGGTCATTAATTGGAAGAAGCGTCTGTCGCGCGAGATGCCGCTGCTGGAAGAACTCGCCCGCAGTGCCGGCCCGCGAGTCCTTGTGCCGGCCTGTGGGACGGGCGGGCATGTCGCGGCGCTGGCCGAGAGGGGCTTCAGCGTCCTTGGCTTCGACTCCGATGAAGACGCGGTGGCATTCGCCCGGCAACGAATCAACCAAGAGGCGGATGCCATCTCAGCGGCCGGCGGCGAAGCCAAAGTGAGCCTCCTGAAGATGGAGCAAGCCGGGGAACTCGGCCCCACCCACAACGCAGCCTTCTGCTTGGGCAATGCCCTGCCGGGCATCTCGGGCGAGGGGCAGTTGCTGGCAGCCTTAAAAGGCATTGCAGGCGCCTTGCGAGCTGGAGGCATATTGCTCACGCAAAACCTCAACTACGACCTTCGATGGAAAGAGAAGGCCCATTGGTTCCCGCTGCTTTCGGGAGAAACTGCCAAAGAAGAAGTCTTGCTCGTGAAATTTGCCGACTACGAACAAGAAGCTATCAACTTTCATGCCATGTTTCTGGTGCGCGAAAAGGCAGGGGCAAAGTGGCAATCTCACGTCAGAAGCTCTCGGCAGATCCCTCTTTTTCGCAACCTCCTCGCCCAGCTTCTGACTCGAGCCGGTTTTGGGAAGGTGCGATTTTGGGGCGATTACGCCAAGTCACCGTTCGATCCGGCAAAATCGAACGACCTGCTGGTGGCGGCAGAAAAACTGTAACTCTCGCTTCCGGTTTCTGCCGGGGGTCTTCGGGTGACGCCAGCCTGAAGGCCTTGTGAAGCGCATTGAACTCTAATGCGGGGAGCGGTGGTGGGCGATCCAGCGCGCAGGGTTCTTGCAAATTCTCGAGAGGAGTGAAACGAGATGATGAATTCGATCCATAGAAGACGATTCTTGCAAAACGCGGGACTCGGGTTGACAGCTTTTGCCTTGAGCCGCAATGGGCAGCTTCTGGGTAGTCCTTACGGCATGCCCATCGGTTTACAGCTCTATACAGTCCGTGACCACATGGAAAAGGACCTGGAGGGAACGCTCAAGAGGGTGGCCGAAATTGGATACCAAGTGGTGGAGTTGGGCAGTTTCGACTTTTATGGAAAGAAGCCCGCAGAGCTCCGGCGGATCCTGACTGACCACGGCCTTACGGCGCTCAGCATGCACTTCACTGAGTCCCAGCTCAAGTCTGACCTCGAGAAGCACCTTGCGGAGGCGAAGGAATGCGGCATCACTTACATCGGACTGGCCAGCCTGGACGAGCAAGACCGGAAGTCGCTCGACGCCGTCAAGCGAGATGCGGAATGGTTCGATCAAATCGGCAAGTCTGTCCGCGGTGCAGGCTGCCGGTTTTTTTATCACGGCCACAACTTCGACTATGCCGCCGTGGAGGGTGCGGTCGTGTACGACGAGCTGATTCGTAGGACGGATCCCAAACTCGTTAATTTCGAGTTGGACTGCTTCTGGTGCGTGCGCGTGGGGAAGGACCCGGTAGACTACTTCCACCGTTTCCCGGGGCGCTTCCCGCAGCTTCACCTCAAGGACTTGAAACCCGGCTACCCGCCAACCACTGGGGAGGACTTCCGCCCTGGGGCCTTCACCGAAGTCGGCCAGGGCGTCATCGACTGGAAGAAAATTTTCAAGGCCGCACGCGAAGGCGGCATGAAGCATTTTTACGTGGAGCAGGACGAGTGCGACCGAGACTCACTGGAAAGCGCGAAGATCAGTTACACCTACCTGGACAACCTGAGCGTTTGACCTTATTGCATTCGCCTGATTACCGCGCAAGGGAGGGTGTTTTCCATTTGGCCCATGCGTCTCATTTTTTTGAAGCGTTCTGGGCGCGCGACGCCTTATTCCCGTGTGTTTTCAATGGGTTAGAAGAATTCCGGGAGGATGCGGGCGAGCGCATAAATGTGGCATTTTGGCACACTCGGCGGCTCGCCCGCTTGGTAGTACGCTAGATGTATAGCCTATCGCCAGCCTCTCTCGCGCCACCACGCGCCGCTTTCCACCCCTTCTCGTTGCCAGCGCCTGGGAGCGAAGCCCTCCGCCGGCCGCGGGAAAGCGCAGCCGGTAGCGCAGCGTCTCGTTCTCCAGAGACTCTGCGGCTTGTGCTGCCGAGCGCGATCTCTCCGCCGCGGCCTGCGGAGGGTTGAGGGATATTCCGGGAAACCGGGGCAGGATCACCCAAACTCAATGACGGCGGGCCTTGTCAAGCACCCCGGCGACTGGCCGTGGTCCCGCCGCGGCGGGGAGGTTCTATTTCTGGAATGACGCTTCGGTCTTGGCCATGGACAAAATGGTGTGACGGTACCGACCGAAGGGCGCATACATCCCGACAAAAATCGTCGGGACGTATGCGCCACCCGCGGACAGCCGACGTTCAGCCCTCATTCTAGTGAGCGCTAGGTCAGGACAGCCTGGGTTGCCGGAAAAACCGGCGACCAAGTTAAGCGAATTGATGGAATGAGCGCGCCTGAGTGGGGCCGAGCGACCTCAAACAGTCATTTGCAGCAGCTCAATAGCGGCTTGGCGGCCTTCACGAACTTCGTTGAATTCGTCGGGACCGACTTCCGGCAGGCTCTCGAGGGCCGCGTGCCAATCCCAAGCCGCACTGGAAGACCGAAGGAGTTCCAGGACCTCCCTCCTTTCCGCCTCGGGCAATACCTCTATCCCCAAGCGGACCTGCCTCATGGCCGCAACCACATCGCCGTATGCAATCGAAGCGTCAGGTAATCTCAAGTCCGAACCCTGTTCCAGAGACAGCGCCTGGAGCGCTTCCCGCGTTCCTCCTGATACTAGCGCGTGTATCGCGGCGGGGTCCTTGTGACTGTGTAAGCCCCAGACGACAGAGTCCCGACCATGACCCGCCAAAAACGTGATGCGAGGTCCGCGAGGCAGTGTGGCTGTGGGGATGCGCTCCCAGGCCTCATACGTCGCTTGCCAGTTGTCAACTCTGGACCAGCAACGAGATAGGGTATCAGCGAGGTGGACCTGAGCGAAGCCAGAAAGGTTGCCAGGGCTCTCAAGCCTCTCCTCCATTTCTTTCCGCACCTCCTGAAAAGCCGAGTATGGGGCTAGCGGGTGCTTCGTTGCCAGTCGGTACCGGCAAACCAACTGGGCGGCTATGCTTTGCTCACCCATACCCTCCAAACGTGTCAGTGCTTCGGCGGGTCTTGGATGAATCTTCGCGCAGAACAGCAAAACCTCTTCGTCGAGGAAACTTTGGGGAAGTAATTCAAAGACTTCGACTTGCCTGCCACCTGTGCGCATGCCCTTGAGCATGGTGGCCGCAATCACCTTGGTGCCATAAGTGGAAAACGTGATGCCGGACTTCATCACCTGGTCGAATGCTGCAAGGAGCTTGTCGATTCGCCTGGCACGTGCGTACGCGCCCAGCAGCGCGCTGTAGGTCACTTCGTCGAGCGCCCCCGCCCCTTTCGCCCCCGCAAACACCGCTTCTGCCTTGGCCAGATTGCCCGCCTTGCCGTAGGCGTCCAGCAATGCGTTGTAGGTCGGCCCGCTGAGCAACCCCGCCTCTTTCGCCTCCGCAAACACCTCTTCCGCCTTGGCCAGATTTCCCGCCTTCCCGTACGCGTCCAGCAGCGCGTTGTAAGTGGGCGCGCTCAGCAACCCCGCCTCTTTCGCCTCCGCAAACACCTCTTCCGCCTTGGCCAGATTTCCCGCCTTGCCATACGCGTCCAGCAGCGCACCGTAGGTCACTTCGTCGAGCGCCCCCGCTTCTTTCGCCCCCCCAAACACCGCTTCCGCCTTGGGCAGGTTCCCTGCCTTCCCGTTCGCGTCCAGCAGTGCGTTGTAAGTCGCCCCGCTCAGCAACCTCGCCTCTTTCGCCTCCGCAAACACCTCCTCCGCCTTGGCCAGGTTCCCCGCCTTCCCGTACGCATCCAGCAGCGCACCGTAGGTCACCTCGCTGAGCAACCCCGCCTCTTTCGCCTCCGCAAACACCTCTTCCGCCTTGGGCAGGTTCCCCGCCTTCCCGTACGCGTCCAGCAGCGCGCCGTAGATCTCCTCGCTGAGCAACCCCGCCTCCTTCGCTTCCGCAAACACCTCCTTCGCCCTGGCCAGGTTCCCCGCCTTCCCGTACGCGTCCAGCAGCGCGCCGTAGGTCACCTCGTCGAGCAACCCCGCCTCTTTCGCCTCCGCAAACACCTCTTCCGCCTTGACCAAGTTCCCCGCCTTCGCGTACGCGTCCAGCAGCGCGTTGTAAGTCGCCTCGCTCAGCAGCTGCGCTTCTTTCGCCTCCGCATACACCTCTTCCGCCTTCGCCAGATTCCCCGCCTTTCCGTACGCGTCGAGCAGAGCACTACAGCTCACCTCGTTGACTAACCCCAATTCCTTCGCTTCGCCAAAGACTTCCTCCGCCTTCGCCAAGTTGCCCGATTTCCCGTAGGCATCAAGCATGGCGTTATAAGTGGCCGCATCAGTCGAGCTTGTCGCAACGGCGTGCCAGAATGTCTCTTCGGCCTTCGCCAGATTTCCTTCCCGAGCGTGAATCAGAATCTGCAAACTCACCGGGTACGGGTCCTCTGGTGCCGCTTCGCGCGCTTTCTGGAGGCAAGATTTTGCCCGTTCGGTCAAACCGCAATCCAGAAGACACTTGCCAAGCCGCGTCAACGTCTGTGCATAATGTTTCGCGTCTTCGGGCCTTTGGCCCTGCCATGCTTCCAGATAGGCGATCTGCTGGTCGATCTGGCGTAGAGTAGGTTCGGGGCGCAGTTTTTCGTGTCGGAGCCTGTCAAGGAGCCGTTCCATTCTGATTACATAGCGATCGGCAATCTCCTTCTTTTGTACTGCCGAGCGCCGTGCTTTCTTGTCAAGCCGATCACCTTCTTCTGACCCAGGCTCCTGCGAAGCGCCTTCCGAGATCAGTGCCGGAACGGCGGGGATGCGCCTGAACTTCCAAAGCTGCGCGGCTCGTAGCGCTTGGGGGGTAACACCTGGCGTTTGTTCCAACGCTTCCAGAAGACTCTGAGTCAACTCGGCAGAATCGACAAGCCGGAGCGTTGAGCCAACTTGATTGAAGAACTCCATTTGCTCGGGCTGAGAAAGCGATGGCAAGAGTAGGGCAAGCGTTCGCGCCAGTAAAAGAGGAGCGTCCTGTCCCCTGCCCAGCAGGCTCCTAGCCACGGTTGGCAACGCCGCAGCGGCGGTCGGTCTGTGGATTCGATAAAGCCCTCTTAAAGCGATTCGAGAATATTCGGTGGCGGTTGCCTTCTCGAGGAGCCAGGGAACCAGTGCAGTATCTTCGGGCCCGGCCAGAGCGGCAATACACCCGAGGAGGCGCTGGACCAGTGACGTGTCCAGAAATTCGACCACTGGCAGGAACCTGCGTACGGTGGGTAGCGCTTCTCGGTCGCCGGTCTGTCCGATCAGAAAGAAGACGCCTTCGAACAGGCTGCGGCGGCCATTCAACTCAGGGGAGCCGGTAAGGGCAAAAGATCGCAGGTTTCTCTCCAGGACCTGGGCAAGGGCATGCTTGAATTTCTCTTTGAAGGCTGCATCTCCCTGCTCGAAAGCGTACTGGAGGATTGCTCCCGGATCTTCCTCGCGCTCCGTCGCGGGAAGACCTGCGCTTTCGCCGCGCAGACGAGCCTCGACCACCGACGCCAACTCCTCTGGCGAGAGCCGAGCGAGGGCGGCAGCGATCTCGGAAGTCCTGGAGTACTGAAGCATGGGGATCTTCATCTGCTCCATAATAGCTTGGATGCGCTTCATTAATCTACGCGTCGTCCCAATCGCGGGCCAATCTGCCCATCCATCGAACCCCCATCGTGTCTGGCGGAACGTCCGCGGAGTGCACGAATTCGCGCGGCCCGGGCGTGCCCTTAGAATAATCCATTGTAGTTTGTTTCCGTAGGTCTTTGGCGGGCCAGTAGGCCCATCCGCCCAAGGCCTCAACAGCCGTCGGTACGCGAGGTGAGGTACTCCCCGGCAGTAGATAGGTGAAGAACACCAGATCTCCCCCTTTGCGAAAATGCACAAGTCCTAAAGCATTCCTCGTATCGTCCGCCGTCACATGCGGGGGCAGATCGTGCTCTCGCAGCGCCCATACCATGTCAAACCGCTCAGGGTAGGGTGGCGGAGAGGATCGACAGGAGGCTGGCACGCCCGTTCGCTTTCCGAGAGGGCGCTGGAACAGCGCAAGCACCTTCCGTTGCTCAGCGGGATTGGTCTTCTGGAGTGACACGGCAATACTCTCACGGTCAGCCTCGGAAATCAGGCCCAGCCCAGAATCCACGTCAAAGTAGTAGCGGCAGAGGTCCGCGACCGTAGTTCCCGAAGCCAAGCGAGCCCCGCCAAGATCTCCAGCCTCAGGGCATCCCCAAACAGCCTCGAACCCCCTGAAGCACTTCAAGTGCGAGAGATCCGTAGCGAACGGATCTGCCCCCTCTGTCTTCAGAATGTCGGTAAGCCGCTTGGCAACCTGTTCCACACGACTCGGATTTACGCGCCACTCGCGGCGCCAAGCGCGCAGGATCATCCTTCCCGGTGTCGTTGCGCCCGTCCAGCAGGCGATTCGACCATGCTCAAGGCTCCTCAAGGCGCGAATGAAGCTTGCCCAGGTCTTCTTTTCCACGCCCGCCGCGAGAACGCTTTGTTTTAGCTGATAATAAAGGGTCGGCATAACTCAGCCTCAGACCTGGCCGCGCAGTCCTTATGACGCGATGGGATGCAGATTAGCACTTATCAAGTCGTCGGGCAAGTCGTGTGGCTCTCGGTGTGGCTATCGGCCGGGTGCGCAGCGCGCAGAGTTATCTCGCGCCCAGCGGGATTACTCTGCGGCACTTCAAAACGACCTCCCTTATAGGCAGCGAGTAGCGCGGACCTCCGGTTTTGAGGTCCGCGGCTTTTTTCTGGCAATCGCATTCTCCCGTGATGTCTTCTAGCGCCGACCTGTCCCGCGTTGCGGGATCGCCCCTTTCTTTCCGATCGACATTTCTTGGTCACCGTGCGACGACTCGAAGAGCGCGCCGAGGTCGTCGAGGCTGATTTCCATAACAAGCACGGTCAGAGGAACGAGCCGCGGACCTCAAAAACGGAGGTCCGCGCTACCGGCTGGCAAATGCGGAGATTCTTCGCTTCGCTCAGAATGACACAAGGAACGAGCCGCGGACCTCAAAAATGGAGGGCCGCGCTACCGGCTGGCAAATGCGGAGATTCTTCGCTTCGCTCAGAATGACACAAGGAACGAGCCGCGGACCTCAAAAACGGAGGTCCGCGCTACCGGCTGGCAAATGCGGAGATTCTTCGCTTCGCTCAGAATGACACAAGGAACGAGCCGCGGACCTCAAAAACGGAGGTCCGCGCTACCGGCTGGCAAATGCGGAGATTCTTCGCTTCACTCAGAGTGACACAAGGAACGGGCCCGCGGACCTCAAAGACGGAGGTCCGCGCTACCGGCTGGCAAATGCGGAGATTCTTCGCTTCGCTCAGAATGACACAAGGAACGGGCCCGCGGACCTCAAAAACGGCGGTTCGCGCTACCGGCTGGCAAATGCGGAGATTCTTCGCTTCGCTCAGAATGACACAAGGAACGGGCCCGCGGACCTCAAAAATGGAGGTTCGCGCTACCGGCTGGCAAATGCGGAGATTCTTCGCTTCGCTCAGAGTGACACAAGGAACGAGCCCGCGGACCTCAAAAATGGAGGTCCGCGCTACCGGCTGGCAAATGCGGAGATTCTTCGCTTCGCTCAGAATGACACGAGGAACGAGCCCGCGGACCTCAAAAATGGAGGTCCGCGCTACCGGCTGTCAAATGCGGAGATTCTTCGCTCCGCTCAGAATGACACAAGGAACGAGCTCAGCGCAGAGTTATCCCGCCACCGGCTCCCGCGCCGTCTGGGCCTTCCTGCTCGATGAAGAGCCGCGGAGTCTCTGAAGAACGAGACTCCGCGCTACCGGCTCACCAAATGGCGATGTAAAATCTGGCTTGTCCAAATTACGCTCGATCCGGTCAGCGATGACCTGCGGCTCCGCCGCCTGCCGTGCGGAAAGGCTTCGCCTTTCCGAAGGACGTGCGCCCTGAAGAACCTCCTCCGCGCAGGCTGGAAGGCTCAGCCTTCCAGCCTGCGCGGAGGAGGACCAAGGGTCCGGCATTGGCCGGAAAGCCGGAGGCTTTCCGCACAGCGTCTGGGCCTGCCTGCTCGATGAAGAGCCGCGGAGTCTCTGAGGGACGAGACTCCGCGCTACCGGCTAATTTGGACAGCCCCGATGTATAATCGCCTCTACATCAAACTGACCCACAAATGGCGATGTAAAATCGCCGCTACTCACCCATGGGCGGCTCGTTGCTGCACGGCCTCGTAACGGGGCACGCCCGTTGATCCCCCCACAGCCTCGATACAGAACGCCGCACAGGCGTTCCCAATGCGCGCGGCGGTGAGGATATCTTCGCCGCTCGCCAATCCGGCAATAAAACCCGCATCCCAACAATCGCCCGCGCCTGTCGTATCTACTACATTGGCAGGGAGGGCCGGCACCCGAATGCGGTCGCTGCCTCGGGCAACCAGACAGCCGTCTCGACCCATTTTCAGCACCGCGTTGCGGGTGCCCAAGGTCAGGAGCCGGCCTGCCATTTCTTCCGCCGAGGCGCCCGGGTAAATCGCCCGCAGATCATCGAAGCTGGGAATCACATAGTCGCAGTGAGGCAACATGGCCGCCAGGGGCTCGAGCTTCGGCCCATAACCAAAATCCTCGTCCAAGAAGGTCAGCACGCCCCGCCGTTGCGCCTCCGCCAGCAAGGTTGCCGCGGGCTTGCCGTCCAGTTCCGGCAGAACATACAAATCATGATAGAGGAGAAGATCGGTGGCCAGCACCCGGTCGAGGTCCAGGTCGCTGAGATTGAAAGTCAGGTTGGCGCCGGGGGTATGGATGAACGTCCGGTCCCCGTCGGCGCGCACTCCCACAAACGTGAACGGGGTCGTGTCGCGCGCCGAAACACGAATGCCGGTCGTGTCCACGCCTAACTTCGCGAGTTCGCGTGGAATGAACTCGCCATTAAAATCATCGCCCACCTTGGCGAAGGAACTGACCGGCAAGCCCATGCGAGCCACCGCCGAGGGCATGTTGGCGGCGCCACCACCTGGCATGATGCGAATCCATTGGGCGGTGACCTGGGGCTGGACGCGCGGCACGGGGTACTGCGGGATGGGCCCGTTCAACAGGTCCACCACCACGGCTCCTACACAGTGGATTCTCTTCATGCTTTCACCCGTTACGAGCCTCCAATCAGACACCGTCTCCGTGTCATTCCGAGCGCAGCGAGGAATCTCGCTCTGGAAACAAAGGACTTGCGAGATTGCTCGTCGTCCCGATCAGATCGGGACTCCTCGGAATGATCCGTCAGCTGACGGACTAGGCGGTTTTTTCAGCATCCTTCCAGGCGCGGCCCGCCGCAACAATTGCAGCATGGAAACGAATTCCATCCTTCGCTCCCGGTCGAACTCGCGTAGAGGCCGGCTTTAGCCCGAGTTCGGAAGTTAGCGTGGGTGCGACGTACATCTTGTAGGGGCACAGCGCGCTGTGCCCCTACGCCCGATCCCGCACCACTTTGTTCCTGCGGTATCTGCGTCAAACGGGCCTCTAATCAAGTGATTCGGCCCGACCGGCGGCTCCCAACTTTCGAATTCGGCTTTAGCCGGGCACCTGTTGCGCATCGCGAGGTGCCGCGCTGAAGCGCGCCTCTACGAAAGGCTTTGCTACGAAAGGCTTTGCGATAGAGGTGCCGCGCTGAAGCGCGCCTCTACGAAAGGCTTTGCGATAGCCTCCCGCGATCACGCTTTTTTCGCTTGTGCCATCAGGGCCTCGACCTCCACGCGCGTGGGCAGGGAAGGCTGAGCGCCCAATTTGCTCGCCGCCAAAGCACCGGCACAATTGGCGAAGCGAATGGCATGTTCGAGGTCGTGGCCGGCAGCCAGTTCAACCGTCAGAGCTGCTGTAAATGCATCGCCTGCTCCCGTGGGATCAACAGGGTCAACCTTGCAGGCGGGAAAGTGTTTTGACTTCTTTGCGGTCACCAGCATTGAGCCGTCGCTGCCCAGCTTCAGAACCACTGTCTTTACACCCAGAGCGAGGAGTTTTTCAGCCGCCTCGCGCGCCGAAACTCGTCCGCGAACTTCCTCGCCGGTCAGGTGCGCGAGTTCTGTCTCATTGGGCGAGACAACGTCGGCCAATGTCAATATCTCCATCGGGCAGTACCGGGGCGGACCCGCGTCAAGCACCGTCAATTTGCCGGCCTTCCGACCCAGGCGCAATGCTGCTTCCACAACTTCTAATGGGATTTCCAGCACGGTTGAAAGTGCATCCGCGCGCTCAATGACATCCCTTGCCCGCTCGATGTCGGCGGGTGTCAGGCTGAAGTTTGCGGCTGGGTCAACCGTGATGCAGTTGTTCCCGTTGGGGAAAAGCATGATGAAAGCGCTCCCGGTGGTGCGCACCGGGTCTCGCCGGACGCAGGTAGTGTCAATCCCGTTCGCCACCAACCCCTGAAGCAGGAAGTCTCCGATTATGTCGTTGCCCACTGCACCAACAAGCGAGGTCTTGGCGCCCATTCGCGCCACGGCCACCGCCTGGTTCGCTCCCTTGCCGCCAGGAAAGAATTTGAGATTTGAAACCAACATGGTCTCGCCTTCTCTCGGCAGCCGCTCCGCCTTGACAACCAAATCGAAATTCGTGCTGCCCACAACCACAACCTGAAGATCTTCTGCGCGACGTATCATAGGACTCCCTTGGGGTGCTCGACCCCGGAAGAAACTGCTTCCATCCGGGGGTGGCGCTGACCCCCTTTACATACTGAAGCGGGAGGAGTATTTTATCATTACTGGCAAGAATGGTCTTCCGGAGGTAACTGCGACGGATGAAATGGCGCTGCGTGAAACCGCAGACAACCTTGGTCTGTTGTTCCTTGCCGTCGCCGAGACGCATATAACAAATCGAGTTCGACTCACATTGATCGCTGGAGTAAGTGGGTCACGTTTCCTTTGACTCACACTTCACAGAGGGGATTTCATCATGCCAAAAGCGAAACAAATCACAGCTTGGGTAGAAAACAAGCCTGGAGAACTCGGCCGAATCGCTGAAGCACTGGGCAAGGCGAAGCTGAACATCACAGCATTCTCCGGGTGCAGCACAACCGGTGAGAGTCCGGTTCACCTCCTGGTCAGCAGCCCGGCGAAGGCAAAAAAGGTGTTGGAGGGCCTCGGCATCCGCTGCACCGAAGAGGAGGTCTGGCGCATTACGCTTTCTGACCAGCCTGGAAAGCTCGGGGAGGCCGGGGTGCGGCTCGGCGCGGCCAACATTAATGTGGACTATGGTTATGGAAGCGTCGCTGAAGGCGGTAAGAAGGCCGAGATCGTGCTGGCCGTCTCTGATCTCGCGGGCGCCGCAAAGGCCTTGCGCGGTTTGTGATCAGCGTAGGGGCGTCCCTCGTGGGTGGGCAGTAGGCCCGCCCCTACACCAAGATGCAAACGGCTGCGCGTTTGCGCACCCGGTGCGCGTTCGCCCTTCACACGAACGGGTACCGATTCAGGTCTAGCGCGCGGTCCGCCACTCGCCGCCGCAGTTCGATCGTATCCGGTGGCGTGCGCCGCAAGAAGCGCCTTAGCATGGCGAGTTGGGCGCGGAGTGTGTCACCCTCGGCGATCCGCGCCAGTGCGCGGTGCGCCTCGACATCCGTGCGGTCGCAGGCATCGTAGATGAACACTCGCGTGGCCGCGACCTCAGCGGCGCTCGATTCGGTTCCGCGGGCGGAGAGCTTCTTCAAGGTGCGAAGCAGCAGGCTCTCCATGGCGTAAACATCCATCACCAGGTTGCTGAGCACGCCGATCACTTCCTGCTCTTTTTCGAGCCCCATCAGGAAGCGCTCGACGGCGCTTCCGGCCACCAGCAGCGCCACCTTCTTGGCCCCTTCAACTAGCTTGGTTTCTTCCCCGAGCGGCTGATCGTCCAGCAGTTCTTCCCCCGGCCCCATGCCCAGAATCTCGTCGAGCAGTTTCCGGGCAGCGGGAATCAGCGCAAGCTGGCCCTTCATCGACCGCTTCATGAGCATATCGGTAATCAGCAGCCGGTTGATTTCGTTCGTACCCTCGAAGATGCGGTTCACGCGCTGGTCACGGTAGGTGCGCTCCACTTCATAATCGCTGGAAAAGCCGTAGCCGCCGAAGATCTGGACAGTTTCATCTGTGACGTAGTGCAGGGCTTCGGTTCCCATCACCTTCAGGATGGAGCATTCCACCGCGTACTCTTGCAGGGCTTCCATGATCTGCTTGGGCGCTGCGGGCGCTCCTTGGTCAATTCCCTCGAGCAGAGAATCGATCATGCCCGTCGTCCGATAGGAAACGCTCTCGATGGCGAAGGTGCGTACGATCATCTCGCCCAGTTTTTCCTTGATCAGGCCGAAGTCCGCGATCTTGCGGCCGAAAGCCTCGCGCTCCTTGGCCCACTTCAGGGCTTCGAGCAATAGGTACTTGCAGGCTCCCACGCAACCCGCCCCGAGTTTCAGCCGCCCCACGTTCAGGATGTTGAAGGCGATCAAGTGGCCCTTGCCGATCTCACCCAAAAGGTTCTCCACGGGAACTGGCACGTTTTCGAGATTCAGGGGCGTGGTCGAAGAACCGCGAATACCCATCTTGTGCTCTTCGGCGCCTGCCGAGACACCCGCGAATCCCCGCTCCACGATGAAGGCGGTGAACTTTTCCCCGTCCACTTTCGCGAACACCACGTACACGTCGGCGATGCCGCCGTTGGTCACCCACATCTTAGTCCCGTTCAAGATGTAGTGTTTCCCGTCGGGGCTGAGGACCGCCCTGGTCTTGACATTCAAGGCGTCCGAGGCCGAACTTGCTTCACTCAAGGAATACGCGCCCACCCATTCGGCGCTGGCCAGCTTCGGCAGGTATTTCTCTTTTTGGGCGTCGGTCCCAAAGAAGACAATAGGCAGAACCCCGATGCCCGCTTGCGCCCCCACCGTCGCCGCCCACGAGCCATTGCGCGCCATCTTCTCCGAAACGATGATGGAAGAAATCTTGTCCAGCGCCAGCCCGCCGAATCTCTGGGGGAGGTCCGTAGAGGAAAGGCCAACCTCCGCGGCTTTCCTCAATAGCTCCCTCAGCACGCCTGGCTTCTTGTCCTCAATCTCCTGAAGGCGAGGGACAATTTCCAGATCGATGAACTCCTGTGCGGTTTGGGCGATCAACTTGTGCTGGTCGGTAGTGTCTTCCGGCGTGAACACGTCCCCGGGAGAACGGGTCTCGATCAGAAAGCTCCCGCCCTTGGGTGCAACTTTACTGGACGCTGCGCTGGTAACCATTTTCTAGTTTCTGAATTTCTTATTGCAGGTTTTCAAATATCCCTGCTGCTCCCATGCCACCGCCCACGCACATCGTGACCATGCCGTACTTGGCGCTTCGCCGCTTCAACTCAGCGAGCAGGGCAGCCGTGAGTTTGGCGCCGGTGCAGCCCAAGGGATGCCCCAGGGCGATGGCCCCGCCGTTGACGTTCACTCGTTCGAGGTCCAACTCTGCCAGCTTGATCACCGCAAGCGCCTGGGCCGCGAACGCCTCATTCAATTCGATTACTGCGATATCCGCGAGCTTCAGGCCCGCCAACTTCAGCGCCTTGGGGATGGCGTAAACCGGGCCGATGCCCATCTCCTCCGGCAGGCATCCCGCCGCCGCGAAGCTCACGAACCTGGCCAGCGGTTTCAGTCCTAGCGCCTTCGCCTTCTCCGCCGACATCACCACGGCCGCAGCCGCCCCGTCACTCATCTGCGAGGCGTTCCCCGCCGTAACGGTACCGTGGGCGTGGAAGGCAGGCTTCAAATTGGCCAGCGCATCCAGGGAAGTATCAGCCCGCGGTCCCTCGTCGGTGTCGAACCGGATCTTGCGCCTCTGCGGCTTATCCTTCCCGTTCAGGCTGACCTCCACCACCTCGAGCGGAACGATCTCCTCTTTGAATTTGCCCTCCGCAATCGCTGCCAGCGCCCGCTGATGGCTGCGCAGCGCAAACTCATCCTGTTGCGGGCGCGTGAGGTGGTATTTTTGTGCCAGGTTTTCAGCCGTCAACCCCATGCTGAGGTACGCATCAGGATAATGCTCCATCAGGTAAGGGTTAGGCGCGAAATGATGTCCGCCCATGGGAATCATGCTCATGGTTTCCGTGCCGCCGGCAATGACCACCTCGGCGAACCCCGCCATGATGCGTTCGGAAGCGATGGTGATGGCCTGAAGGCCCGAGGAGCAGAAGCGATTGATCGTCATCGCCGAACAGCTTACCGGCAGGCCGGCCCTGAGCGAGGCGACGCGCGCCACGTTGTTTCCCTGTTCAGCCTCGGGCATCGCGCAGCCGAGGATCACGTCTTCAACCTCGTTAGGGTCAATCGCCGGGGCCCGCCTCAGGACCTCCTGAATGGCGGCGGCGGCCATGTCATCCGGTCGCGTGTTGCGCAGCGTTCCCCGCGGCGCCTTGCCCACCGCAGTCCGCGCGATGGATACTATTACTGCCTCGCGCATGCGAACCTCCCAAAGACAGTGACACGTGACAAGTGACGAGTGACGAGTGACGAGCCAAAAACAAGTTCAGGCTGGCAGGTGCCAGGGGCTGGGTGCTGGGGACTGGGGGCTAGGGAAAGGCGCATGCTGAGCACCCACTCTCCGGTTCCGCCCTTCCTCCTGACTCCTGAATCCTGCTCGTCACTCGTCACTTGTCACTCGTCACTGCTCTTCTAGTTCCTTAAGGGCTTTCCCTTCTTCAGCATGTATTGGATGCGCTCGCTGGTCTTCTTCTGGCCGCAGAGGCTTATGAAGGCCTCCCGTTCCAAATCCAGCAGGTACTGTTCGGAAACAAGCTGCGGTGAAGTGAACTCGCCCCCGCCGGAGAGGATCTTCGCCAATTGAGTTCCGACCACCACGTCATAGTCGGAGATGTACTCGGCGCGGCGCATCAAGTGCAATCCCAGTTTCATTTTGACGAAAGCCGCCTGCCCGAGGACTCGAACGTCCTCGCGCGGGCTGCCCGGACGGTACCCCAAGCGGGCCAAGTCGAGCGCCAACTGCTTGGCGTCTGCGAGTTGCCGGTCGCGGTTCATGCTGATGGAGTCCTTCGCGGAAAGGTAGCCGAGCTTGCGCGCTTCCTCAGCGCTGGAGGAGACCTTGGCCATGCCGATATTCGAAAAGACTTCCTTGACGAATGTAAATGGGTCGGCCTCCGGATCGGCAGGGACGGCGTCCATGGCGCGCACTAACATTTCCTTCGTCCCGCCCCCCGCCGGAATCAGGCCCACCCCGAATTCCACCAGACCCAGGTAAGTCTCCGCCGCCGCGCGAACGCGCGTGGCGTGTAGAATCATCTCCGTTCCCCCTCCCAGCGTCAGGCCAAAGGGAGCGGCCACAACAGGCTTGGGCGCATACTTGAGCGCCATGTTGGCGTTCTGGAAGGCGCGCACCGCCCTGTGAAGGTCGTCCCACTCGCCTTCCTGAATCGTCATCAGGACCATCATCAGGTTCGCGCCCACGCAGAAGTTCGCCGCCTGGTTCCCAATGACCATGGCGTCAAAGCCCTCGTTCAAGGTTTTCAGCCCGGAGTGAATCATCTGCACCGTGTCAGCCCCAACGGTGTTCATCTTGGAATGGAACTCGAGGCAGACCACGCCATCGCCAAGGTCGATGAGGCTTGCGCCGGCATTCTTCCTGATTTCCTTTTTGCGGGCTTTGAGCGACGGCAGCAGCAGGACGCCCGGCTTATCTTTGATATCGCGGAACGCGCCGCTCCCGAAATCAAAGTAGCTACGAGCGCCGTCGCCTGACGCGTAGAAGCTCTTCTTCCCGGTGGCGAGGAGTTTTTCGACCAGGGGGGGTGTTGATCGGCCTGCCTTCTTCCAGGCCTCGACGACCTTCTCAATCCCCACCGCATCCCAAAGCTCGAAGACGCCGCACTCCCAGTTGAAACCCCACTTCATGGAATCATCAATGGAGACGATGTCGTCCGAAATCTCCGGCACGCGCATCGCGGTGTAGTGGAACGTATCGAAGAGAACCTTCTGGTAGAACTGCCCGGCGCGCTCAGGTGACTGGCAGAGCGTCCTCACCCGCTCCCGCGCATCCTCGATATTGCGGGCCATCTCAAGCAAGGGGAACTTCGGTTTCTGGCGCTCGCGATAATCGAAGGTCTTGAAATCCAGCGTGAGAATTTCGCTCTCTTCCCTACGTGATCCCTCAGTCTCGGGTGGTGTAGCGCCCCGACTCGTCGGGGCACGTGCCGGTCCCGCAGTGCGCGGGACCGGCACTTTCTTGTAAAAGCCTTGTCCGGTTTTATCTCCCAGCAGCCGGCGCTGCATCATCTGCTGGATAAAACCGGGAAGCTGGAAGAGGTCGTGCCGTTCATCATGGGGCAGCGACTCCGCAAGGTTCTTGACAACGTGCGCCAGGACATCGAGGCCGACGATATCGAGCGTTCGGAAGGTTGCGGACTTCGGCAAGCCCATGGCAGGGCCAGTTAGCGCGTCGATTTCCTCAATCGTGTAGCCATCCTCCTGCATGGCGCGGAGGACGTTCAGGGTTGTGAACGTCCCGATGCGGTTGGCGATGAAATTGGGCGTGTCCTTGGCGATGACGATCCCCTTGCCCAGCACTACCTCGCCGAAGCGCGAGACCGCCTCGACAACCTCCGGCAGCGTCTCGGCGACGGGAATAATCTCCAGCAACTTCAGGTAGCGAGGAGGATTGAAAAAGTGCGTGCCCAGAAAATGCCGCCGCAATTCCGCGCTGAAGCCTTCGAGGATGCTGGCGATGCTGATGCCCGAGGTGTTGGAACTCACCACCGCCCCGGGCGCGCGCACTGCCATGACCTTTTCGAGCAATGTCCGCTTGATGCTGCGGTCTTCCGTCACGGCCTCGATGATCCAGTCACAATCTTTAAGCCAGGTTAAGTTGTCCTCGAAGTTGCCCAGGGCGATCATCCGAGCGGCCTCCGGGACGAAGAACGCTGCCGGCCGTGACTTCAGCGCTGCCTCGAGCCCGGCTTGCGCAAAGCGGTTGCGAACCTTGGCGTCGCCGAGCGTCAAGCCTTTGGCTTGCTCCTCAGGTGTCAGCTCGGGAGGGACGATATCGAGCAGAACAGACGGAATTGAAGCGTTGGCAAGATGAGCAGCAATACGAGCTCCCATCGTTCCCGCGCCCAGCACGGCCACTTTGCGAATGTCACGCACGGTTTGCCCCCAAGGATGTCGGCAAGTACCGAACCGGTCATTATGTGGGAGGGATTCACGCGGGGTCAAGGCGCAGAAGGCAGGAGGCAGGAAAAGGGGCTGATTTTTTGGGCGGGAAAGCCTATATTGGGCAGTCGTCCTTCATTGCCACGTTTCATGGAGGTAAACGATGTTCGATGTTGTGACCTTTGGCGAAGCCATGATTCGCCTCTCTCCACCGCATTTCGAAAGACTGGAGCAAGCCAACTCGCTGGACTTGCGCATTGGCGGCGGCGAGTTGAACGTCGCCGTGGGTGTAAGCCGTTTGGGCCTGCGAAGCACCTGGGTCTCGCGCCTCCCGAAAAACGCGCTGGGAAAGCTGTTGGAAAACAGGGTCCGCCAAGCTGGCGTGGACACCTCCAACCTGGTTTGGACCGAGGAGGGAAGAGTGGGGCTTTACTTCCTCGAGTTCGGTGCTGCGCCAAGAGCCAGTTCAGTGCTCTACGATCGGTCGCAGTCCGCCATCAGCGCCGTGCAACTTGGCGAGATCGACTGGAAAGAAGTGTTCCAGGGCGCGAAGTGGTTCCACACCAGTGGCATCACGCCGGCGCTCAGTGATTCCGCTGCCGCCGTTACCTTCGAGGCCTTGAGGGCTGCAAAGCAGGCTGGGGTTACCGTGAGTTTCGATCTGAATTACCGCGGCAAGCTCTGGCCGCCTGATAAAGCACAGGCAGTTCAGGAACCGATGATGGAGTTTGTGGACGTCCTGATAACCACTGAGGAGGACACGAAGGTTGTCTTCAAGATCAAAGCCTCCGGCAAGACCGAGGATAAGGGTTTTGCGGAAGTCTCTGCCGAGACTTACAAGGAGGTGGCACGCCAGCTTCAGGAGAAGTTCAAATTTCAGGCCGTGGCCATCACCTTGCGAGAGAACCCGCTGGTTTGGCGGAACACCTGGACGGCCATTGCCTACCACGATGGGCAATACTTTGACGATGTGAAGTACGAACTCGAAATCGTGGACCGCCTGGGTGGAGGCGATTCCTTCAGCGCCGGGTTCATCTACGGCTATTTAACGAAGAAGTCTTATGCGGACGCCGTCCGTTACGGAAATGCGTTCAGCGCCCTGAAGCATTCTGTACCCGGCGACTTCAATTGGGCAACGCTCCAGGAAGTGGAGAATCTGCTCAAGGGCGCCAGCCTGAGAGTAGCAAGGTGAGAGCAGTGACCCGCCGTGGCGGGACGAGTGACAAGTGACGAGCCGGACAAGTCATCAGCTATCAGCAGTCAGCTTTCAGCAAACCACAAGGTTGCCTGTGAGTGAGTGTTGACCTCCGGCACCTTTCTCGTCACTTGTCACTCGTCACTTGTTACTTGTCACACCTCGTCTACCGTGGAAGGAGAAAGCAATGTCCTGGACAAGAGAAAAGGCTCTGGCACTTATTCGTGAGGTTGGACTTATTCCCATCGTTCGCGCGCCCTCACCTGACGACGCCCTGCGTGCCGCGGAAGCCATTATAGAAGGAGGGATAGGAATTGCCGAGATCACCATGACAGTTCCCAATGCCATTCACGTGATGGAACGCGTGGTGGAGAAGTTCGGGGATAAGGTGCTGCTCGGCGCGGGAACGATCCTCGATCCTGAAAGCTGCCGGGCAGCTCTGCTGGCAGGCGCGGAGTTCATCGTCACACCCTCCCTCAATCCCCAGGTCATCGAAGTGGCGCGCCGGTATAGCAAGGCGTGTTTCCCTGGCGCCCTCACGCCCACCGAAGTCGTTTCGGCATGGCAGTCAGGCGCGGACATGGTGAAAATATTCCCTTGTGGACCCGTGGGCGGTCCCAGTTACATTAAGGCACTAAAAGGTCCATTCCCGCAGATCG
Source organism: Terriglobia bacterium (assembly GCA_050012175.1). Taxonomy (GTDB): domain Bacteria; phylum Acidobacteriota; class Terriglobia; order UBA7540; family UBA7540; genus CAVROP01. Next base: position 75,252 of record JBEKHR010000013.1, read on the forward strand.
ATTTCGTCCCCACGGGCGGAGTCAATCTTGAAACCACACCGGAGTTCATCAAGGCTGGGGCAGCGGCAGTGGCGGTGGGCGGAGAACTGGTGAACGTGAAAGTCCTGAAAGAAGGCAAACTGGATGTGGTGGTTGCCAATGCCCGAAAGTTCATCGAGGCTGTCCGCTCCGCCAGGGCATCGCTCGGCCAATAGCAAGGCATGAGGTCCGCGCTGCTCAATTTCGCGCTTGCCGCCGCTATCCTGGGGGGCGCCTGGGTGCTTACCAATTTGTTCGCTCGCGCCATGTACCTAGTTTGTCCATTGTGCCAGATGCTAAACGCCCGGCGGCGAAGCCAGTGTCGGAAGTGTGGGCAGCTCCTGCGCGCGCATGGCCGTGAAGTCAGAAAGCCCCAATGAATCCGCCTCTCGGACGCTCGCCCTGGGAAGGTTGTCTAATGGCAGGTCAAGAAAACCGAGTCGGGGAGAGGTCAACTGAATGACGAGAGAGGAGCGGCTCGAGGCCATCCGACATCGGCCGGGGGTTTCGGTGCTCATTGTGGGAGGCGGGATTAATGGCGTTGGCCTGCTTCGTGAATTGGCTTTGCAGGGGGTGGACGCGCTTCTGGTGGAAAAATCCGATTTCTGCTCCGGCGCCAGTTCTGCTTCCACGCGCATCATTCACGGTGGGCTACGATACCTCGAAAACGGCGAATTTCGCCTGGTCAAAGAAGCCTTGCGGGAGCGCAACCGGCTGCTCAAAAACGCTCCGCATTATGTAAGGCCTCTCCCCACCACCATTCCAATCTTCAGTTGGGCAGACGGCCTGTTTTCGGCCCTGGGAAAGTTCCTGGGCTTCAGGGTGCGGCCCAGCGATCGAGGAGCCTTGCTGTTCAAAATTGGATTGTCTTTGTACGACCTCCTCGCAGGAAATCAAGCGGTTTTACCCGCTCACCAGTTCAAGTCTCGTCATGTTTCCCTGGCCGCGCGCCCTCAGCTCCACCCGGAGATCGTTTGCACGGCAATCTACTACGATGCCTGGATCAGCTATCCCGAACGGCTCTGCCTGGAACTCGTTCTAGATGCAGAGAGCCAAGGTTCAGGCGCGTACGCTTTGAATTATGCACGCCCCAAAGGCGCGAAGGGAGATACGGTTGTCCTGGAAGATGAGATTTCCGGTCGCAGAGTCGAAATCAAGCCCAGGATCGTGGTGAATGCCAGTGGGGCCTGGATCGATTTCACCAATGGCGCCCTCGGGCGGCAGACTCAATATATCGGCGGCACCAAAGGCTCGCACATCGTGCTTGAGCATCCCGAACTGCTGGCCGCGACCCAAGGACAGATGCTCTATTTTGCCAATGCGGACGGCCGTATCTGCATCTTTTATCCCTTTTATGGGAAAGTGATTGCGGGTTCCACGGACATACCTGTTACGAATCCCGAAACGGCGTTTTGTGAGGAAGATGAGGTGGACTACATCCTGGAGTCCCTGCGCCAGGTTTTCCCCGCCCTTCCGCACCTGCGGGACCGGTCCAATATTGTTTACCGATTCTGTGGAGTCCGCCCACTGCCCCGCAGTGATTCCTCCACTCCGGGAGAGATCAGCCGAGATCATAGCTGTGCGGTTATCCCGGCGGGGAATGGAATTGACTTTCCGGTTTATTCGCTGATCGGTGGGAAGTGGACCACCTTCCGTGCCTTTGCCGAGCAGGTGGCGGACAAGATTCTCAACCACTTGGCAAGGCCACGCCTGACCAGTTCCGCCGATTTGCCCATTGGCGGCGGCAAGGGCTACCCGCAAACACCGGTGGAAAAGAGTGCATGGCTGGCTTCCCTGGAGCGCAAGACTGGGCTATCAATCGGGCGTTTGACGGCCTTGCTGGACCGGTATGGGACTCGCGCGGAAGGCCTGGCACAATTCATCAGTGCTGCGCCTGACCAGCCGCTGCATTCGTTGCCCGAATATAGCCGGCGCGAAATTCAATTCATGGCGTCGCAGGAGAGCATCGTGCACCTGGATGACCTCATCTTGAGACGGACCATCGTGGCTCTCTTGGGCCAGTTAAGCCTTGATCTGTTAGAGGAGCTGGCTGTCGTGCTGGCGCTGGTGTTGGCATGGTCGCAGGAAAGAACCCGGCAGGAAATCGAGCGCACGGTAAAGCTCTTGAGCGAAGTCCACGGCGTGAAAATTACAGACGGCTGCAGAAAGGCTTGAAGCGGTCATCCGCGGGTGGCGCAGACATCGGTTTGAAGCTGTGAAAAAATCAACAGTCTCTCGCAAAGACGCCAAGGCGCAAAGACTCGCAAAGAACAACCGCTTTGTTTTCTTTGCGCCTTCTACGACTTTGCGCCTTCGCGTGAAATGCTTTTGGTCACCCAGGGATTATTTCACAGCTTCTTTGTGATGTATGCGACCTATGGGTCACGACCACGGCCAGTCTCCTGGCTGCTTCACCAGGCCGCGCTTGACGGGATCGTTGTGCATGTAGCTCAATTTCTCGTCCCGCTCCTCGGGGCCCCAGATGTTCATATCATAGAACCATCGCTGCCGCAGCCGAGGCATGAGAAGATTCTACCTCAGCCTCAAGCGGCATCAGCATGTCGCAGACCCGCCGCGGCGGGCCTGCGCCACCCACCACTTGAAACCCAATCGATATGTTACCCATGCTACAATTACGATACGGATTCGGGGAGCGAGGTCGAAGGCTCGAGGCCCGCCGCCCCGATATTTTTTCTCCGGGAAGACTGCTTGAGATGAAGCAAATCCTTTTGACCAATGACGACGGGATTCAGGCCCCGGGGCTGAAGTCTTTGGAAGAGAGCATGGCGTCGATAGGTGAAGTCACCGTGGTAGCGCCGGACAGGGAGATGAGCGGCGCCAGCCAGTCCATCAGCGTGCACGCGCCGCTGCGCGTTCGTCAGCTTGATGAGCGGCATTACGCTGTTTCAGGCACGCCCGCTGACACCGTCATTATCGCTCTCTACCACCTCCTCCCGCAGAAGCCCAATCTGGTAATTTCCGGCATCAACCCGGGCGGCAACCTGGGGGAAAGCGTGGTTTACTCGGGCACCGTGGCGGCAGCCATGGAGGCGGTCCTGCACGGTGTGCCGGCGATCGCAATATCCCTGGCCACGCGCAAGCACCTGGATTTTTCCAGCGCCGCCACATTCGCCGCCCAACTGGCTGCAAAGGTCCTGGAGGAAGGCTTGCCCGAAGGCGTGATGCTTAACGTGAACGTCCCGCGCGGCGAAGTGTCCGGCGTACGTCTGACACGGCAAAGCCAGAAGATTTCGCAGAACCTGGTGCTGGAAAAGAAGGACCCGCGCGGCCGCCCCTATTATTGGCTTGATGAAACAGTGGAACTTAGTGAGGTCGAGCCGGATTCCGACTATGCCGCCATTCTCGCCCACGAGGTTTCCGTTACCCCCCTGCACGTTGACCGCACACATTACCCCAGCCTCAATCACCTTTCCCGCTGGCTGCCCGCATTGGAGTTGACCGTCGACAGGTAGCTTGGGGCTGTCTCACAGGTCTCGGTCCGTTCAAAATTGGTTAACGCGGCTTCGCCTCAGACCGAAGCCGTAGCACTGACCCCGCATCGCGGGGTCAGCACCGTGAAAATGCCGACCCCGCGATGCGGGGTCGGCGCTACACCAACCGAGATTGAGGGACTACAGGGCTGGCTGATTTTTTTGACAACAGGAACGTTGGAGAAATAAAATTAGTATCTTAAGGGGATTTCGAGACATCAACTGAAGAGACGACTGTTGGGTGCAACGCGTCGTCTTATTCACAGCTTCCGATACGGCTCGGCAGAGTCCGGTGGTCGAAAGCTCTTCAGGCAGCAGGCGAGGCACCAGAGCGGGACCACGGTAACAAACAGCGCGATCTGAGAGCAACTCGCTTCTGGAAACTCTGTTGGGGCTTCCTCCATGGCCCAGATTTTTCATCGCAGCACCAATACCATCTCGCGCGTGAGTATCTATGGGGCGGTATTTATCGTCGCCGCTCTCTGCTACCTTGGGTGGGCCATCACCCAATCACCCTACTTCACCGACGTCAACGTTGCCCGGCAACAACCGGTCCCTTTCAGCCACAAACATCACGTGACCGATGACGGGATTGATTGCCGCTACTGTCACACCTCCGTTGAAAAATCATCCTTCGCCGGCATTCCCTCAACCCATATCTGCATGAGCTGTCATTCGAAGCTATGGGTTAACAGCCCGATGCTGGAACCCGTACGCATGAGTTATCAGACCGACAAGTCACTGGAGTGGACGCGAGTCAACGCGCTTCCCGACTTTGCGTATTTTGACCACAGTATTCACATCCATAAGGGCGTTGGGTGTACCACGTGCCATGGCCCGGTTGGGGACATGCCTCTCACTTGGCGAGCCAACACGCTTTACATGCGCTGGTGTATTGATTGCCATAAACACCCGGAGCGTTACGTCAGGCGACGCGAGGATGTTTTCAAGGCCGATTACAAACCACCCAAAGACCAGCTCGCCCTGGGGCGACAACTGGTGAAGGAATACAAGATTAAGGATGCGAGGCAACTGACCGACTGTTACACATGCCACAGGTAAGCTGCAATGGCGGAAAAAGTTAATGGCCGATAGAGAGAACACAATGCGGGCTCACGATCTGGTCAAGCACGTAGCGCCGGTCCCGCGCGCGGCGGGACCGGCAGCTGCCGCCCCTTCTCCCGCGACTGCGGGATCAGGGCAGGCTCTAAAGGGCGACGCTACACACCCGAGTGCCGACCTGAAGGTCGGCGCTACATCAGTCGCGAATGACGCCAAGAAGCGGTTTTGGCGCGGCCTGGACGAGCTGGCGGAGACTCAGGAGTACAAGGACTTCCTTCGTCACGAATATCCGTACGGGGCCCCGCATCCGTCGGCTGACGGATTGCAGGGCGGAGCTGACCACGAAGTCAACACCCTCGGACGCCGCGATGTTCTCAAGCTGATGGCCGCGTCCGCTGGTTTTGCGGGCCTTACCGCATGCACGAAGCTCCCCACCGAAAAAATCGTCCCATACGCTCGACAGGCGCCTGAGGAATTCATTCCGGGCAAACCGCTCTTCTACGCTACCGCCATGCCTTTCAGTGGTGTGGGCACGGGACTGCTGGTGGAAAGCCACATGGGCCGCCCCACGAAGGTCGAGGGGAATCCCGGCCACCCGGCCAGCCTTGGGGCCGCCGATATCTTCGCGCAAGCTTCTGTGCTCGGCCTCTACGACCCGGATCGCTCGCAGGTGGCCATCCGCAACGGCCGGATTGGGAGTTGGAGCGCCTTCCTCACGGCAATGGATGAGCTTCGGCTGCAACTCGCAAGCGACAAGGGAGCAGGGTTCCGGCTGTTGACGGAGACTGTCACTTCGCCGGCGCTCGCGGACCAGATTCATGCTCTTCTGACTCAGTTCCCATCCGCCAAATGGCATCAATTTGAGCCCTGCGGACGCGACGCCGCGCGCGAGGGCTCGCGCCTGGCTTTCGGTGAGTACGTCAGCACGGTCTATAGATTTGACCGGGCAGACGTAGTCCTTTCTCTCGATTCCGACTTCCTCTCCTCAGGGCCCGGCAGTCTGCGTTACGCGCATGACTTTGCCGGCAAGCGACGGATTTCCGACCGCCAATCTACGATGAACCGGCTGTACGTTGTGGAGAGCACCCCGTCGGCTACCGGAGCCATGGCAGACCATCGGCTGCCCCTGCGGGCTTCAGACGTGGAAGCTTTTGCCTGCGTGGTTGCGGAAGGGCTGGGAGTTAAAGTGCCGGTGGGAGCACAAGCAAGCTTTCCGGGTCTTCCTTCCGATTGGGTCGGCGCGCTCGTCCGTGATCTTCAGAATCACCGCGGGGCGAGTTTGGTGGTCGCAGGCGATCAGCAGCCGCCCGTCGTGCACGCGCTGGCGCACGCCATAAATGAAGCGCTGGGGAACGTGGGCAAGACCGTTTACTACACGGCGCCCATCGAGGCAAACCCGGTCAATCAACTCCAATCCCTGCGCGAGCTGGTTTCAGAGATCGAAGCCGGCCAAGTCGATGTGCTGGTGATGCTGGGCGGCAACCCGGTTTTCACTGCCCCTGCGGACATGCAATTTCGAGAGAAGCTTCTCCAGGTTGGCCTGCGAATCCATCTCGGGCAGCACGAAGACGAGACCGCTGAACTCTGCCATTGGCACATCCCCGAGGCACATTATCTCGAGTCGTGGGGCGATGTCCGGGCCTTCGACGGGACCGTAAGTATCATCCAGCCGCTCATTGCCCCGCTTTACGAGGGCAAGTCCCCGCACGAGCTGCTTTCGGTGCTCCTGGGCCAGGCAGGCGGGCAAGCCCACGCCGTTCTCCAGGACTATTGGAAACGCCAGACGCCTGGTGCGAATTTTGAAGCGACCTGGAAATCCTGGCTCAACGACGGAGTGGTTGCCGGGACGGCTTTGCCTCCCAAGCCAGTGAAGCTCGTGCCCGATTTCCGCGCACGGCTCTCTCAGAACGCGGCCGCCGGCCACACTCAGAGCCGCGGCCTTGAAATCATCTTCCGACCAGACCCCGCAATTTGGGACGGGCGGTTTGCTAACAATGGCTGGCTCCAGGAATTGCCGAAGCCGCTGAGCAAGCTCACCTGGGATAACGCGGCCATGCTCAGCCTGGCCACCGCCGAGCGCCTTGGGGTGAAGAACGGGGAGGTGGTGAAACTCCGCGTCGAAGGTCGCGAAGTCCAAGCCCCTGTCTGGGTCATGCCGGGTCACGCGGATGAGTCTGTCACGGCGCACCTGGGCTACGGGCGAAGGCGGGCGGGCAAGGTGGGCTCGGGGATCGGGTTCAACGCGTACGCGATTCGCCCCGCGAGCGCGCCGTGGTTTGGCTCCGGGCTTGAAATCGCGAAGACCGGCGACATGTACAGTCTGGCGACCACGCAGCATCACCACATCATCACCGGTCAGAACCAGAAGAAAGAAGAAGAGGAAAGCGTTGCGGCGGCCCGGCGAGACCTTGCCAGGGTTGCCGCAATCGAGGAGTATCGGAAGAACCCGGATTTTGCCAAGGACCCGGAGGAACAGACCACGCATGCCCCCTCGCTTTATCCCGGCTTTAAGGACGAGGGATACTCCTGGGGCATGGCGATCGATCTGAATAGCTGCACAGGCTGCAACGCCTGTGTGGTGGCATGCCAGTCTGAAAACAACATCCCGGTGGTCGGCAAGGACCAGGTGGCGCGGGGCCGCGAGATGCACTGGATCCGGGTGGATACCTACTTCCGCGGGGCTCTGGAGAATCCGGAGACTTACCACCAAATTGTACTGTGCATGCAGTGCGAGAATGCTCCCTGCGAATCCGTCTGTCCAGTGGGCGCCACGGTCCACAGCCCCGAGGGCCTTAATGAAATGGTTTACAACCGCTGCGTGGGCACGCGGTATTGCTCCAACAACTGCCCCTATAAGGTAAGGCGCTTCAACTTCAAACTCTTTCAGGATTGGACAACACCCAGCTTGGTCCCTATGCGGAATCCAAACGTGACGGTCCGGAGCCGGGGTGTGATGGAGAAGTGCACCTACTGCGTCCAGCGCATCAACGCAAAAAAGATCGAGGCGGAAGAGCAGAACCGCGAAGTGCGCGATGTAGAAATCCTCACGGCGTGCCAGCAAACCTGCCCCACGCAGGCCATTGTTTTCGGAAACATCAAGGATCCAAACAGCCGCGTATCCAAGCTGAGAGCGCAATCCAGAAATTACGCGCTGTTGACGGATTTGAACACGCGACCACGGACCACTTATTTGGCCAGGCTGCGAAACCCCAACCCGGAGATCAAGGAGTAATCGTTGAGCCCCGACGCACCAGACAAGACAGCCGCCGCTCAGCCGGCTAGTCCCTTTCTTGGGCCCGGCCATTCCTACGCGTCGGTCACCGACAAGATCAGCTCCATTGTCTTGGTGGAAGGCACGAGGAAGGGCTGGTTGGCGGGGTTTGCCATCGCCTTTGCACTCTTCATGCTCTTCAACATGGCGGTGGCTTACCTGCTTTACATCGGCGTTGGCATCTGGGGAATCAACATCCCCATTGCCTGGGGATTTGCCATTGTCAATTTTGTTTGGTGGATCGGAATCGGTCACGCAGGGACGCTGATCTCAGCCTTCCTGCTGTTGATGCGCCAAGCCTGGCGGCAGTCGATCAACCGCTTTGCCGAGGCGATGACGCTGTTCGCCGTTGCCTGCGCGGGGATGTTCCCGCTCCTGCATATGGGCCGCCCATGGCTGTTTTACTGGCTGGTACCCTACCCCGACACGATGGGAACCTGGCCGCAATTCCGCAGCCCGCTGGTTTGGGACGTCTTCGCGGTATCCACGTACGCAACTATTTCGCTCCTCTTCTGGTTTGTGGGGTTGATTCCCGATCTGGCCACCTTGCGCGATCGCGCCAAGCAGCGCTTGGCTAAAGTCGCCTACGGCGTGTTAGCCATGGGGTGGCGCGGCTCGGCTGTACACTGGCGCAATTATGAAATGGCTTCCTTGTTGCTCGCAGGGCTGGCCACGCCGCTGGTTGTCTCTGTCCACACGGTAGTGAGCTTTGATTTCGCTATTGCCATAGTTCCCGGCTGGCACAGCACCATTTTCCCGCCCTATTTTGTTGCAGGGGCCATTTATTCGGGCTTCGCCATGGTGTTAACGCTGGCAATCCCGCTCCGATATTTCTACAAGCTCGAGGACTTCGTCACCGAACGCCATCTGGACAACATGGGTAAAATGCTGCTGGCGACGGGCTTGATCGTGGCCTACGGCTACGTGATGGAGACGTTTTCGGCCTTTTACAGTGGGAACCAGTACGAGAAGTTCATGATTATGAATCGCATGACTGGTCCATACGCACCTGTTTTTTGGTTGCTCATCGCCTGCAATATTGCCATCCCCCTGACACTTCTCTGGTCCTCTCGGATCCGGAGAAACGTGCTGGCGCTTTTCTTGATTTCGCTGGTGATCCAAACCGGGATGTGGCTGGAGCGCTTTGTCATTGTCGTAACCAGTTTGCATCGCGATTTCATGCCCTCTGCCTGGGGGATGTACTACCCGACGATTTGGGACTGGGCGACTTTCATTGGAACGATCGGCCTGTTCTTCACCTTGTTCCTGCTTTTCATCCGCTACCTGCCGATGATTTCGATCTTCGAGATGCGGGAACTGGTGCACAAGACGAGGGATTGAGTCATTGATTCATCGGGTCACTGATTCATTGAACGACATGAAGCGACACGCAATATACGGCCTGTTGGCCGAATTCGAAAACTCGGAAGACCTGCTCAGTGCTGCCCAGCGCGCGCACGAAGCGGGATACCGCGGGTTGGATGCGTTCTCACCGTTTCCCATCGAGGGATTGGCGGATGCGGTGGGTTTTCACAGCACGCGCATCCCGCTCCTCTGCCTGGTGGGAGGACTCATCGGATGTTTTGGGGGCTTCTTCCTTCAATACTGGCCGAACGTTTTCGGCTATCCCCTGGACATCGGTGGCAAGCCTTACAATAGCTGGCCTAATTTCATCCCCATTACTTTTGAGCTGACGATTCTCTGCGCGGGTCTGGCGACTGTACTCGGAATGTTGGCGCTCAATGGATTGCCCACTCCCTATCATCCGGTCTTTAACGTCCCCCGTTTCGAGCTGGCCACGCGGAACCGGTTCTTCCTGTGCATCAAGGCGTGGGATCCGAAGTTCGATTTGCAAAAGACCAAGGAATTTTTGGCGACCCTGAAAGCCAAAGAGGTTTCAGAGATTGAGTCCTAAAGGCTTGTTAAAGAACTTGTGGAACAGTGCGTCCGGCGGGCGCTTCCCAGCCCCGGCAGGGGCGGAAGACTGTAGCCCAGGGCGCAAGCCCTGGGAAAGACGACCCACTCCCCGCCTTCGGCACCCCTCTCCCGCGCGGGCGGGAGAGGGGACGGGAGTGAGGGAGGGTTCGCCTACCCACGGCTCACGCCGTGGGCTAAGTTCTACCGCCCCTTTCGGGGCTGTGGAGTCGTTCTCAAAGTACGGCGTTTATCCAACAAACTTCAGTTACAGAACGCTAGTGCTCCAGAGCACACGTTGGCTTTGTATCGCTCTGTGCGGGCTATTCCTGTTCGGGTGCCGGCTGGACATGCACGTCCAACCAAAGTACAAGCCGCTCGACCCGAGCACCTTCTTTGACGACGGCAGGTCCGCGCGGCCGGAAGTTCCAGGCACCGTGGCGCGCGGGCACTTACGCACCGACGAATTCCTGTATACAGGGAAGGTGAATGGGGAGCCGGCTGATGCCTTTCCATTCCCCGTTACGCGTGAGGTCCTGGAGCGCGGCCGCGAGCGATACAACATTTACTGCTCACCCTGTCACGACTACACGGGCAGTGGACGGGGGATGGTCGTCCAAAGAGGTTTCCCGCCTCCGCCTTCTTATCACATTGAGCGATTGGTGAAGGCCCCGGCGGGGCATTTCTTTGAGGTCATGAGCAACGGTTATGGGGCCATGTACAGTTACGCGTCGCGCGTGACTCCGGAGGATCGTTGGGCCATCGTCGCCTACATTCGGGCCCTCCAGTTGAGCCAGCATGCAACGCTGGAAGATGTGCCACCACAAGAAAGGGAGCATTTGACGGAACAGGCTAAATGAATTCGACTGAATCCATCCAAACCGGTCTGGGCCGCTTCCAGAGGGGTTCGCTGGTCGTCGGCCTGCTGGCCCTGACGCTCTGTTTCGCCGGGGCATCCCACAGCCCTGTGCAGTTCTTCCGCTCTTACCTGCTGGCGTTTGTGTTCTGGGTCGGAGTGGCGCTTGGGTGCACCGCCATTTTGATGTTGCACCACATGGTGGGTGGGAGGTGGGGCTTTCTGCTGCGCCGCCTGCTCGAATCGGGGACACGAACATTCTATTTGATGGCCGTTTTGGCGCTGCCTCTACTGTTCGGCCTGCGCCTCCTTTATAGTTGGGCGGACCCGGAGAAAGTCAGGCTGGACCCTATTCTGCAATACAAGCAGCCTTACTTGAACGTTCCGTTTTTCATTCTCCGGACGGTGATTTACTTTATCGCTTGGATCGCGCTGGCCTACTTCCTCAACAAGTGGTCCCGGGAGCAGGACGAGACTGCGAACCCCCACCTGGCGAAGCGCCTCCAGAACCTCAGCGGGCCCGGTATGGTCATTTACGGGCTGACCGTCACCTTCGCGTCGGTTGACTGGGTAATGTCGCTCGAACCCCGGTGGTTCTCGACGATCTATGGCATGATCTTCATGGTCACGCAAGCGTTGGCGGCGATGTCCATCGTGACCATTGCCGTCATCCTGCTTTCAACCCAGAAGCCTCTCTCTGGCCTCGTTTCCAGGCGGGTCCTGAATGACTTTGGGAACCTGCTCCTGACCTTCACCATGCTCTGGGCCTATCTCTCTTTCTCACAGTACCTCATCATCTGGTCGGGGAACCTGCAGGATGAGATTCCCTGGTACGTGAGCCGCGCTTCGGGTGGATGGGCCTGGGTGGCGATGGCACTCATCGTCTTTCACTTTGCCGTACCCTTTCTTCTGCTCTTATCCCGCTTTGTAACACGCAGGACGCTATGGCTGGGAATCGTGGCTGCCATTCAAATCGTCATGAGCGTGATTGATATCTTCTGGCTCACGGTGCCTGCCTACGAGCGGTCAGGTCCCCAGTTTCATTGGATGGACTGGGCGGCGATTCTGGGCATCGGCGGCGTTTGGATTTGGCGATTCACCGCAGGTCTGAAAGGCAGGCCGCTGCTGCCACTTCACGATCCCGGAATGGAAGGAGTAGGTCACCATGCGTAGCAGGGGCATCCTGCCCGTGAGCAGTGAAGGGAGGGCATAGGTCATCATGGATGGGAGCAGTGGGCCTGGCGACCAGCCCAGGCGCGGCCACGAAACAAGCGATGCCAATATCCGCAACCTGATTATTTCTGGTGTCTTCTTGTGTTGTCTGGTCATCGCAGGTCTCCTCGTCAGTGGAGGTGTGTTCCATTACTTTGTCGGGCATCAGGGATTAGGTCCTCCGGCGTCACCATTCGAGAATGTTCGGATGCTGCCACCCGAGCCGCGCTTGCAAGTTTCTGCGCCGAAGCACCTCGAGCAGTACAAGGCGGCGCAGGAAGAAATTCTGAATAACTACGGGTGGGTCGATCAGAAAGCTGGTATTGTGAGGATTCCGATTGACCGGGCGATGGATATCCTGGTTCAGGAGGGTTTGCCGGTTCGCGGTGCGACTCCCGTAAAGCGAGGCGTGCTGAAAACTTCCGAGCATCGATAGCCGAAAGCCGCTATCCATGATGTGAGAAACGGGGTGCCGCGGGCTGAGACCGAAGGGTGGGTTTTTCGTGCCCTGCAAGGGCACAAGATAGTAGCCGGGGGCAACGCCCCCGGAAGGCGCCGCGCTCGTTCCCCGACCCTGAAGGGGTCGTATTACCCTGAGCCGCGGGACGCAAGACCGGTGTGACGCCACCGGATTCGACCCTTTCAGGGTCGGACCTGGTTGGGGGCTCGTTTTCCGGGGGCGTTGCCCCCGGCTACTCTACCGATCCCCTCCGGGGATCAAGGGTCGACAGTGCCGAGGGCGTTCTGGACCGCAAGAAGCAGGTAAAACGCCTGCCGGTCCGCTGGACCTAAATTCCTCAACTGAAATGAGAAATTCATCGAGTTTCTGGAGGGGCGATGTCCGGCCGAGGGGCAGGAAAAGCTACACCGGACCAAACGGCGTTGGGCTCCAGGCCAGAAGAGGCTAGGGAATGAACCGGATGACATCCGCTAACATCTTATTAATAGGGTGCAACACCGTCCTGGGGTGAAGAGGCGAGGGGATGAATTTGATGGCGACCGCTAATCACTGGAGAAGGTTTCGGCTGTGCGTTCAACGCGAGGGGCATGGCTTTGCTTGGCGGCGGTGGATGGGTTTATTTCTAGGGTTTCTCGCCGTTTGTGGAGCGCCAGGCGCCCGCGCGGACAACTCCAAGGATTTTCCGCCCCTCCTTCAAGGAATCGGGATCGACCAAAGGCTGAATGAACAGGTCCCTCTCGATTTGCAGTTTCGGGACGAGGCAGGCAAGACGGTGACGCTGGGCGATTACTTCGGCAAGAAGCCGGTCATCCTCTCCCTGGTTTATTTCGGTTGTCCCATGCTTTGCACCATGGCTGAGAATGGCTTGCTGCACAGCTTGCAGGAAGTCAAGTTCAGCGTGGGAGACCAGTTTGAGGTTTTAACGGTGAGCTTCGACCCGCACGACAACGCTGAACTTGCCGCAGCCAAGAAGGCGGTTTACGTCGGCCTTTACGGGCGCAAGGGAGCCGACCGTGGCTGGCACTTTCTTACCGGAGATGAAGCCTCGATCCAGAAACTCACCAGGGCAGTGGGGTTCCGGTACAAATACGACGCGCAGGCCAAGCAGTACGTTCATGCCACGGGGATCATGGTGCTTACCCCCAAAGGCAAAATCGCCCGCTACTTCTACGGGATTTACTATCCTTCGCGCGACCTGCGCCTGGGCTTGGTCGAGGCGTCCGAGAACAAGATTGGCTCGCCAGTTGATGAAGTGCTGTTGTTCTGCTGCCGGTACGATCCCGCTACCGGCAAGTACGGCATGATTATTTCGCGCCTTTTGCAGATGGCAGGGCTGATAACCGTCCTTTGCATTGGAGGGCTGATACTGGCGCTCTCCAGGAGCCGGAAGCCGGCCAGCTTGTGATGATTCTTGCCGGATGCGGAAAAGGGTGAGGCGGCTGTCGTTCGGACGTAGGGGGAGCCCCGTAAGCGGCCGTGGGCCATCCCGCTCTGCGGGACCGCTAACGCGGCTTGGGACGATGCCGAGGCCCTTAAGTTAGCGCTTATGAGGGGGAGTCCCACCACAGCGGGGTCCCTACAAAAGCGGAGACTCTGATCGTTCGATTCTGTTCGATGTCTCGCACCCACTTGCAGTTGGTCGACTTTTGACCTTCGACTTTTGACTTGTTGGACGGAAGGTGACTGAGGAGAATGTGGCAAGGGTTCCCAATACGGCCTGAGCAAGCCTCCACCATCGCGCGTGGAGTGGATCATCTTTACTATTTTCTGACTGCGGTCGATTTGTTTTTCACTGCCGTCATCTTCCTGACCGTATTCTATTTCGCCCTCCGATACCGGCGCCGCTCCGAAAAAGAAAAGGCCACCCAGGTCGAAGGGAGCCTCCCGCTCGAAGTGCTATGGACCTTCATCCCGCTGGTCTTCGTTGTGGTGATCTTCCTTTGGGGAACGAATCTCTACATCCGAAACTCCCGCCCGCCCGAAGCGTCCATGGAGATTTTTGTCATCGGGAAGCAATGGATGTGGAAGCTCCAGCATCCCGAAGGCCCGATGGAAATCAATGAGCTGCACGTGCCCGTGGGCCGCCCCATCAAGTTGACCATGACCTCCGAGGATGTGATTCACAATTTCTACGTCCCCGCCTTCCGGGTTCAGAAAGACGTGGTGCCGGGAATGTACACCAGCATCTGGTTTCAGGCGACCGTAACGGGCCGATACCATTTCTTCTGCAATCAATACTGTGGCACGAATCATTCCCTCATGGGCGGGTACGTGACCGTCATGAAGCCGGGTGACTACGAGCAGTGGCTCAGTGGCGGCATCCGCGGGGAATCGATGGTTTCCGCAGGCGCCAAGCTTTACGAACAACTGGCTTGTATCACCTGCCATGGAACCGGCAAGGGCCCGCCGTTCGTGGACCTATTCGGGAAGCCGGTCAAACTCAGCGACGGGACGACCGTGATCGCTGACGAGGCTTACATCCGGGAGTCGGTCCTTTATCCCTCGGCGAAAATCGTGGCCGGATATCAGCCCCTCATGCCCACCTACAAAGGCCAGGTCTCTGAGGAGCAATTATTGCAGCTTATTGCTTACATCAAGTCTCTGAGCTCCGTGGAGGGGAAGGTAGCAAAGTAATGGGAACGGCAGCGGTTGAAACAGGGATCGAATCTCGCGTCCATTATCTGAACGCCAGCTACGGCATCAAGTCATGGCTGCTGACCACGGACCACAAGCGCATTGCCTTGCTCTATCTCGTCTCGATCACTTTCTTTTTCTTTGTCGGTGGGTCAGCCGCCGTGCTGATGCGACTGAACCTGATTGAGCCCCAGGGCGCCCTACTCGAGCCGGCAACCTACAACAAGCTGTTCAGTATGCACGGAATCATCATGGTCTTCCTCTTTATGATCCCCTCCATTCCGGCGGTGCTGGGGAATTTTCTCGTCCCCATGATGATCGGGGCCCGCGACCTGGCTTTCCCCAGACTCAATCTTCTGAGCTGGTACGTCTTCATGGTGGGCGGGTGTTTCACGCTTTATGCCGTGATTGCCGGGGGGGTCGATACGGGCTGGACATTCTACACGCCGCTGAGCACCACGTATTCAAATACCAACGTAATTTCTGCGGCACTCGGCGTGTTTATCGCCGGCTTCTCCTCCATCCTGACCGGGCTTAACTTCATCGTCACCATCCACAAGATGCGCGCCCCCGGGCTGACTTGGTTCCGGCTGCCGCTGTTTATATGGGCGATCTACTCGACCAGCGTCATTCAGATCCTCGGGACGCCGGTCCTGGCGATCAGTATCGTACTGGTCGCCCTGGAGCGGCTCATCCATGTGGGGGTCTTCGATCCGGCCGTGGGAGGGGATCCGATCCTCTTTCAGCACTTGTTCTGGTTCTACTCGCACCCCGCGGTCTACATCATGATCCTGCCCTCGATGGGCGTCATCAGTGAGCTGGTCACCGCATTCTCCAAGAAACGGATCTTCGGTTACAAGTTCATCGCCTTTTCAAGCGTGGCCATCGCCGCGATTTCCTTCCTGGTTTGGGGTCACCACATGTTTGTGTCGGGACAATCTGTTTACGCGGGGATTGTATTCTCCGCGCTGAGCTTCGCGGTTGCCATCCCCTCCGCCATCAAGGTTTTCAACTGGACCGCCACGCTTTACAAAGGGTCGGTCTCCTACCAGGCGCCGATGCTCTATGCTATTGGCTTCATCGGGCTCTTCACCATGGGTGGATTGACCGGCCTGTTCCTCGCTACGCTGGCCGTTGACGTGCACGTTCACGCCACTTATTTCGTGGTGGCTCATTTCCACTACATCATGGTGGGTGGCGCCGTGATGGGTTACCTGGGCGGCATTCATTATTGGTGGCCCAAGATCACGGGACGCCTTTATCCGGACGGATGGGCAAGATTGGCGGCGGCAATCATTTTTGTTGGCTTTAACTTGACTTTCTTCCCTCAGTACATGCTCGGCTACCTTGGAATGCCGCGCCGCTACGCCATCTACGCGCCGGAATTCCAGGTGCTGAACGTGATGTCCTCTGCCGGCGCGTCGGTCCTGGGCGTGGGTTACCTGATCCCGCTGGTTTACCTGGTCTGGTCGATGCGCTACGGGCCTGTGGCCGGGCCCAACCCCTGGGGCGCCAAAGGCCTGGAATGGCAGACGCCCTCTCCGCCTCCCACCGAGAACTTCGAGGAAACACCCATCGTGACGGAGGAAGCTTACGCGTACGGAACGGAGGAAACTCAAGTTGCATAGCGGCAACACCGCTCTGGCAGAACAATTCGACGATCTCGAACAGCAGCACGAAGCCTCCAGCCTTGGGATGTGGGTATTCCTGGCTACGGAGGTCATGTTTTTTGGCGGCTTGTTCACCGCCTATGTTATTTTCCGGAACCTTTATTTGCCCGCCTTCGAAGCTGGTAGCCGTCTGCTGGACGTCCGCATTGGAGCCTTCAATACAGCGGTATTGCTGTGCAGCAGCTTGACCATGGCGCTGGCCGTTCGCGCCGCCCAACTGGGGAAAAAGGGGGCACTCATAACCTTTCTGCTGCTTACCTTGCTTTTGGGACTGACGTTCGTCGGTGTCAAACTCGCCTTGGAATGGAGGCACGATTACATCGAAGGGCTGGTGCCTGGGGTGAACTGGACTTTTGATGGGCCTGACTCGCGACACCTGGAATTGTTCTTCTGTTTTTACTTCTTCATGACCGGCGTCCACGCCCTGCACATGGTGATTGGAGTCGGAGTCCTCACGGCACTCATCATCATGGCCTGGCGGGGGAAATTCTCACCGCAGCGCTACAACACCGTTGAGATGTCGGGCCTCTACTGGCACTTCGTGGACATCGTCTGGATTTTCCTCTTTCCTTTGCTGTATTTGATCGGAGGGCGCTACTGATGTCGCGCCACGTTGTTCCCAAGAAGCTCTATGTCCTGGTTTTCGCTGCACTGATCGTGTTTACCGGCCTCACCACAGGTGTCGCGTTCATTAACCTGGGCAAATGGAACACCGTCGCGGCGCTTGTGATAGCCGTCTGCAAGGCCTCGCTGGTAGTCCTTTTCTTCATGCATCTTCGCTGGAGTTCTAACCTCCTGCGGATCGTGGTCGCCTCCTCCCTCCTCTGGCTCGCCATCCTGATCGGCTTGACCCTCAGCGACGTGTTCACCCGCGATTGGACGCCCGTTCCTTCCAATTGGGAAGCCCAGATTCAACAAGATGTGCGCTAGGCCGGATTTCTCACCATCCTCTTCCATTTTTCGTTCGGCGGTCGGAAGGGCGGTCCCGCAAGGCGGGACCGCCGAAAAAGCGGCTTGCAACCCTCTGTTCGTCTCGCGCCCCGCGCAGCTTGCTCTGCAAACTGCGCGGGGCGCGAGACCAGGGACAATTAGGAAGGTCATGTAACGGCGGGGTTAAACCCGAATTCGGAGGTTAGCGTGGGTGCGATGTGTATCTTGTAGGGGCACAGCGCGCTGTGCCCCTACGCCCGGCCCCGCACCATTTTGTTCCTCCGGTATCCGCGTCGAACGGGCCTCGAATCAAGTGATTCGGTTCGAACGGCGGCTGCCAACTTTCGAATTGGGGTTAAAACCCCGCCCTTCCCCCCTGGTGAGAGATTCGGGTTATGTTTGTGGGCTCGCATTCGGTCGTCTGGACGGAAGGATGCATCCTCGCGGCACGAAGGTATGGGCTTGAGAGGTGTACCCTCATTGAGTACGACTGTACTCGGGATGAGTACGGATGCCTCGCTCGTCACGAAGATGCGGCGGTCCTCTAAGAACGGGCGCCGCAACCTGGACATGCGATCCATCTGCGCGTGATGAGGTGCCGAGGCGATAGTGAACCGAACCGGCGAGCGCTGGCGCGTGCGAAAAGCCGCGGACCTGACACAGCGGAGGTCCGCGCTACGCTTGCTGTGGGGTGTACACTCGCAGATGCCCGACGTGCCCAAAATGGAAATCATGGCGACGGTTGGTCGCGGGTTTCAAGCACGCTGCGGCGCGCAAAGTCCGGGGCTGCCCGCGAAAGTGATGCCAGGAAAGTGGGTGCCCACGTAGCCGGTTTTTGGTAAGATGCGCTACAAGGAGGTGTCGGGGTGCAGCTTGAGAACTCTTGCCCAACTAACTCCGGCGGCTTGAACTCACTTTTTACGGTAGGTCACTCGATCTTGGACTTCGAGCATTTCGCCAAACTGCTCAAGGACTTCGGAGTCGAGCTGGTGGCCGATGTGCGCAGCCTGCCGCAGAGCGCGCGCTTGCCGCATTTCAGCCAGCCGGCATTTGAGAAGCTGCTGGGCGCCGAACACATCTCCTACCTCTTCCTTGGAGAGGAGCTGGGAGGTCGCCCGGACGACGTCGATGCCTATCGCCCCGATGGGTTGGTTGACTATCAGGTTCGCCGCAAATCCTACGCGTTCCAGAGGGGACTGGAACGTCTTTTGAAGGAGTTGGAGGGCCGCTCGGTGGCGATGATGTGCGCGGAGGAAGACCCGCTCGAGTGTCACCGCTTTCTCATGGTCTGCCCTGAGCTCGTCAAGCTTGGAGTCCATACGCTGCACATCCGTAAGGACTCGAGAATTGAAACGCAAGAAGCCGCTGAGAACCGGCTGCTCGCTGCCAATGGCTTTGCCGCCGTTGCCGCCAACACGTTTTTCCCCCAGGCTCGTACAGATGCTTTGGAGGATGCCTACCGACTGCAAGCGGAAAGGTTCGCCTTTCGCGTCAAGCCTTTCGCGCTCGACCCTGGGTAGCGCGACGAATGACCTCAACGATTTTCACCATCGGCTTCACCCAGAAGACCGCGGAGGAATTCTTCCGGCTTCTTCGCGAGGCCCGAGTGCAGAAGCTGATTGACATCCGGGAGAACCGCGTCGGACAACTCGCCGGATTTGCGAAGTATCCCGACCTTGCCTTCTTCCTTGATCGAATCTTGGGAATCGCCTATGACTATCAACCCATCTTCGCTCCCAGCCCGGAGATTCGGACTGCCTACCGCAAGACGCGCGACTGGGCGCAATTCGAGAAGTCTTTTCGGGAACTGATGATGCAAAGGAGAGTTCTGGATGACGTGGATTCGGCCTCCTTTGAAGGAAAAGTGGCGCTTCTTTGCTCGGAGGCTGAACCTGACAGGTGTCATCGTCGCTTGGTGGCGGAAATGCTGGCACAACATTGGAGGTCGCAAGGCCACCAGATCGAAGTCAAGCACCTGGGCTCCCCCAAGCCCGTGCGTCGCAAAAAACGAACCCGTAGCAGCCATGAGGGAACTGATTCTATCTGACATCACCGTGATGGGGCCGGCGGGACGGGAATGACCGGCGTTTCGAAAGGGATCCCATCCCAAATGACACCACCACCTGGGTGCGAAGTGCATCTTGTGCTTACGATAGGATTCAATTCAAGGCTTGACAAACTTCCTTCCGTCGGCTACAATTGTAGCGTATGCTTCCGCAGCGGATATTCCAGGGAACATTGGCCACCTCCGCACCCTTCCCTGTCATGGTGACAACAAGTCCATGCTGGCCGGAAAAGACAATCTTTTCGTCGGCGTTCACTGTAAACTGCCTCGGCGCAGCGGGTCGGCTGTCCATCGTAGGGTGGACTGGAAGCAGGAAAAAGAATTCTTTTTTTTTGCAGGAACGATGCGGGAATGTTATTGAAAACAAAGGACCGCTGTGGAAAAAGTGGGAACGAAGCGGGAATGTTGTTGATTACAAAGGAGATAAGCGCAGAAAGCGGGAATGTTGTAGAAAACAAAGAGGATAATCGGTATGAAAAGAGTTAGTGGGCTCGGCGGAATATTCTTCAAAGCTGACCATCCCGAGAAGCTTTATGCGTGGTATGAGAAGCATCTTGGCTTGCAGCGTCAGGCGCAGGAAGCAGTCGTTTTCAATTGGCGTCAAGCTGACGATCCAGAAAAATCCGGCATGACCGTCTGGTCGATCTTCCCGAAGGATACGAAGTATTTCGACCCCAGCCGGTCCAGCTTCATGATGAACTTTATTGTGGAAGATTTGGACGGGTTACTGGCCGCGCTCCGCGAAGAAGGCGTGGAGGTCGATCCAAAGCGCGAGGACTACGATTACGGCCGCTTCGCCTGGATCATGGATCCCGAAGGCAACCGTATTGAACTCTGGGAACCACCCAAAAAGAAGCAGAGTGACGAGCGACGGATGGGTAATGAGTGACGACGAGCAAGGTTGGCTTCTATCCTCCGCTCGTCACTTGTCACTCATCACTCGTCACTGCACTTGTCACTGCTCTTAGGAAGTCCCCGTTTCTGGACGGGCTTCTCTCCATCGGGCTTTGGAAGGAAGATATCCTGCCACGTTAGCCCGCACTCCTTCACCATTTCCACGGCGTACTCCATACGGCCCAAATTCTTGTCGCTGTTGTTCGTGCCAAAAGAGAACTTGACGCCGGCCTTCTTGGCCGCCTTGATGAAAGCCGGGCTGGGCACTCGGTACCGATTGTTTATTTCGATGGCCACGTCGTTCCTCTGCGCGGCGTCGATCACAGTCTGCATTCGCTCGAGCGTCCAGAGTTGATCGTAATCGGCCGCGATAACATCCGGTAGAAACGTCGGATTGGCGTGGATGTCGATCGGCTCGTGATCGAGCACTCCAAGGATGCGGTTGACGTACATGTCCATGAACCGTTCCTTGTCCTTGATCTCTCCCACCTCTTCCTTGATCCAAATCCGCATTCGCTTGCCGCTGTCGTCGGTGAAGGTCATGGCGTCAGTAAACACGTAATCGAATTTCGCCACCGTTTCCTTTGAGAATAGCTTCACCCATTCTCGGCCTTCGCCTTGCAGCGCCACGAAGATCGGTTGTCCCTTCATGGCGCGGAGGAACTCCTCGGCTGCGGCATCGTTGGTGACGGGAAAGCCGAGCCCGCCGTTGATGGCGATTCCGTACTGGATGCCGAGCCGTCGCGATTCCTTAAGCGCCTCTTCCAGTGTCAGCCCGCCTTTCAGGTGAACGTGGTAATCCACTACGGGGAAATTCTGGGCATTCATGCGCAGCAGTTCTCGGTAGACGGCGTCTACGACGGGCCGCTCGGCAGTGTTTGCGGGGAGATCGTCCGGCAGCGGCTTCACCTGGATATTCCGGAACAAGACCTTCGAGTTCGGGTCGTGGCATTCGAGCGCGAATGTACCGCGCCCGAGAACACGTCCTGCGTAATCAGCCTCCACCACCGGCGGGGCAGGCTCGAGGTAATCCACCAGCAGCGTGTCGTTCAGCCGGACCTGCACCTGCTTACCCCGAACCAGGATGTACAACTGGGACCATTCGTTGTCGTTTGCGAACGCCTTGTACACGTCGCGCACGCCGTAAAGCGAGCCGGTCTTCCTGCGCTCGCGGTAATCACCCTCACCCGGGTAGGTGTTGTTGATCTGAACCTTGAACCCCTTTTCCGGCCAGCCTTTCGGCTGGAACTTGGTGTGAAAGTATATGCCGGACTCGGCCCCCGCGCGCGGCATCACTTCCGCCCTTAACTCGAAGTTCTTGAAACTCGCATTCCGCGTCCGTCCCGTGTAAAACAAGTGCGAACGCGGTCCACCGGCTGCGATCTGCCCGTCCACGACCCGGAAGGAGCGGCTGTTCTCGCTGGCCTTCCAGCCGCGGAGCGTGCGACCGTCAAAGAGCGGCATCCAGTCGGGGTCCGCGCGGAGCGTCGTAGGCAGAACCAGCAAGGAAGCCAGCAAATCGCGCCTTGATATTGGAACCATGGGTATTCCTTTCAGGGCTCTCGTGTCCTGAACAGCTCCACAACCGCGTCAAGACAGCGTGCGCAAACCGCGCCAGAAAACTCCGGGGACACTGTACCCCAATCGCCCGCCCGCCACAACCCCATGCGTTGTCGGGTACTGGTGTCATTTGGAACGCAGTCATTCCCGTCCCGTCCCGCCTTGCGGGAGAGGAATCCACGCGGCGACATCGTCTTTATTACAACCGGTTGGCGCGTGGAGGAAAAGTACGAGAAGTACAAGAAGGTTTTCGCCACCGTCCTTGCTTCCTTCAATCCCACTGGAAAGTAGATTGACGGCCATATACCGGCAGTTATAGGTTGAATCAATTTAATGAATTGGATGAAGGCGGGTCAGGTGGAGTATAATAGCAAATGAGATGCAACAAACTAGCCAAATTCGGGAACTCACCTGCCTGTTTTTTTCCGCCATCGTGTTGATGGCCGAGTCACGCAAGAGTCGAGAAACTCTACCGTAACAATGGCCATTTAAAATAAGCTGACCAAGGAACTCGATCAAACAGGCGAGTTGGGGTTACAGGCTTGAGGAGGAGATGTCTATGCAAGTGACAACTCAGATTGCTAAACAATACCTGGTAGCGAGCGACTTTGACCAGACGCTCAGCTTCCACGATTCCGGCGTAGTTTTGAGTGAGCTGGTGGGAATCTCCAATGAAGAGTTCGAGCGAAAGACGGCAATCCTGTCGGTGCAAAACCTGGTGCAACAGGGCGGGGAATTAGCTTACCTGCTGCTTCACGATCCCGAATTTCAGGCCCGAGTGAGGAAAGATCATTTCAAGGAGGCAGGGAAGAAAATCCGTCTGAAAAAGAATATTAAGCGGCTGCACGAAATGCTGGCCGGCGCCGTGGATGGCTACCAGTTCGAGTTCCATGTGATCTCGGCTGCTCCCCAGGAGGTTGTGGAGTCGGCACTTGAGGACATCGTTGCGCCAGACCATATCCACGGTACCCTGTTGGAGTATGACGATGCGGGTTGCATTGCGGGGCTCGTTCGAGTGAATGCCGGTTACGGCAAAGTGGCCGTGTTGGACGACCTGCAGGCGAAGCTGCAGATCGGCGCGGACCGGATCGTGTACATTGGTGACGGCAGCTCTGACATCCACGTGATGTTGCATCTGAATCAGCGCGAGGGCTTCACCGTAGCGGTTTCCGAGGCGCGAAATATTACGCAAATCGCCAAGCGTACTGTGCTCAGCGACGACGCGCTGAGCGTCCTGGTCCCCATCCTG
This sequence comes from Terriglobia bacterium, assembly GCA_050012175.1. Lineage (GTDB taxonomy): Bacteria > Acidobacteriota > Terriglobia > UBA7540 > UBA7540 > CAVROP01. The sequence continues at coordinate 98,538 of JBEKHR010000013.1, forward strand.
GAGGAGATCGTGGGTTGGGGACGGTCTCAAATCCGCGGTCTCTTCGAGGCGCAAGGGCTCGTCATCCAGGATTGGGACAAGGCTCAAGCCGACTGGCTCACCATCCGCTCCACGCAGCCTGCGCAGGATGCCAAGCCGGAAGAAGCCACACCAAGCTGGGTCAATTCGTGAAACTGACTCTCACAACCCCAGTCCAACCCTTGCCACGCGCCGCCAAGCCGCTGGCTCACTCTTGATGAGATACAGGTGAAGTCCACTAACCTTGAACTCGAGCTCGAACCGCCGGCCAAGGGAAGCGACGATTCTTTCTTTCATGCCTGAGGGCAAATTGGCGTACAGAAGGCTGAGGTGAGGCATGAAGGCGGGCTGCTTCTCGAGGCTGAAGACTGCCCGCGCAACCTTGTTCGCCTTCATGATGGGGTGAGTCGTCGCCACCCTCACGAACAGGCAGCGAAAGTACTCGTCAAGGAAATCGACCTCGGTAAGGCGAACTGTAAAAGGTGGGATTCGCCTTGCCAAGTCCGCCATCTTCGACGCGACCTCCCGCGCCGGCCCCACAATGCCGCCGGCCAAGGTGACGTGAGGCTCAAAAGTCGGCGCTGCATATTCCCGGCTCAAATCGAGGATTGTTGCTGCCAAGCGGTGACGAACTTCCCCGGTGGGCATCAACCAAAGCGAATAACTCGGTGTTTTCTGGTGTGGGCGCATACCGATCTTTCGGGCTCATTGATGAGTTGGGCTTCCATCGGCGTTGTCTGCGTTCAGAAGAGGAATTCACGCCGCTGGACCCTGCCAACGCCATTCTATACTCCTAAAGAAAGCCAATCAAACAGCCGCTATGACGGGTGCTGTCCTAACTTTTCTCGTAGAGCTGGCCTTCAGGCCAGCACCTGCCGACCTAAAGGTCGGCGCTACACTCAAGATGGGACACCACACTATGACGCATTAGCGGACACGACTGCCGTGGCTTTTTCCGGGTCGCACCTTCCTACGACCGCACGATCCGCTTGCAAACCTTCTCGTGTGGGAATAACTTGGTGCGCTGGGAGGAAGAGCTTCCGGTAGCGGGTCAGTTTAATGTAGAGGCGGCTTTACGCCGCCACGTGGCGAGGTAAACTCGCCGCTACAACCCAAACTTTGGAACCGGTCCTCAGGAGGTCATATGCAAAGGCGTTTTTTCTTGCAATCGGTCGGTTTGGGAGGAGCAGCGGCTCTAGTGGCGACTTCGAAGGCGACGGGGACTGCCGCGCCTGCGCCCATGAAGATTACACGCATCCGTTTCTACCACAACCCGAAGTCTCCCACTCATTTCAACCAGAGCTTCCACATCGTGACCGTCGAAACGGACCAGGGCATCACGGGCATCGGCGAGGGCGGTTCGCGCGACACCATCTCGCAGTGTGCCGCTATGATTATCGGCGAAGACCCATTCCGCATCGAGCATCTGTGGCAAATGATGTTTCGCGGTTACTTTTATCCTGCCGGGCGCGAAAAACTCGACGCGCTGGGTGCAATCGACCTTGCGCTCTGGGACCTCAAAGGTAAGGCCCTGGGCGTGCCCGTCTACGAATTACTCGGAGGTTTCTCACGCGACCACCTGGAGTGTTACTCCACCGGGTTTCCAAGCAAGGGAAGCCTGAAGGAAACCGCCCGCGCCTGCCTTGAGGCTGGTTTCCGCGCTTTCCGCTATGCCACTGCGGACCCCCCGGCCGGCCAGCCTTTCAACTCACATCAGATGGTGCGGAAGACATACGAGGACTGCGTCGAGATACGCGACGGCGTGGGAAAAGACGGCGATTGGGCGCTGGATTACCACACCCGCCTCGACTTCCCGGATGCCGTGCGGCTCAGCACACTGATTGAGCCGCTCGAGCCCTACTTTGCGGAGGATCTGATCCGATCTGAAAATCCCGAGGTCTATAAGGAACTCCGCGCGCACGTCAAAGTACCCATTGCGGTCGGCGAACAGTTCGGAACCCGGTGGGACATCAACCCGTTGATCGAACAGCAACTCATTGACTACGCGCGCGTCACTTTGGCGAATGTGGGAGGCATCACCGAGTACGTGAAGATCGCCGCCCTCTGTGAGACGCACTACGTCGGCCTGATTCCACACTTCACCGGGCCGCTTGCGGAAGCCGCATTGGTCCATGCCTGCGGAGTTTTCTCGGGACCGGTGTTGATGGAAATGCTCGGCGAGGGAAAGGCTTCTTACCCTCATTTGCCGGAGTGGTACGATTTCCACCATGGCAAGATGTGGCCGAACCGCCGTCCAGGCCTCGGTGTAACGTTGGATACTAAGCCGCTACAACTCGCGGCCGAGATCACGGAACGCGCGCGCCCCATCCCCATGTTCGAACGGCCCGACGGGTCCATTACGAACTGGTAAGCTCGGGCGCCTGCGAACCTCGACTCGTATTTGCCGGCCATTCTTGCCCTGTGACTTTGGTCACATGCAAGGTCTGAAATGACTGCCACTATGGAGAGCGTGAATTGCAGAGGAGGACACATGGCAATAGCAACCAAAGTATTGCGGCACGAACATGAAGCTATTCTAAAAATGCTTGGGGCAAGTGAAGAGGTAGCCCGCCGGCTGGAGCGGGGTGAACAAGTGGAGCAGCAAACGCTCGACGGCCTGCTGGAATTCTTCCAGCTCTTTGCTGACCGTTGTCATCACGGCAAAGAGGAGGACTTGCTATTCCCGCTCCTCGAAAAGAAGGGCTTTCCACGCGATGGCGGACCCATCGGTGTGATGCTTTTCGAGCACGAGCGCGGCCGGTCGTTGATCCGGCAAATGGCGGAGGCAACGGCGGCCTACAAGTCCGGCGACAAGAGCGCCGGGATACGCTGGGCGGGGGCAGGCGCAAGCTATGCCGCACTGCTGCGCGCCCACATCGATAAAGAAAACAATATCCTGTTCGCAATGGCGGAAAAAGTCCTTACGCCCGCGGAGCAAGCCGACCTGGCAGAAGGGTTCGAAAAGCTGGAGGTCGAAAGAATGGGCGCCGGAACCCACGAGAGGCTGCATGCTATGATGGACGTCCTGCTCGCCCGGCTCTCAACCTAGCGACCAAGGACAGGCGATGCGCATGCAGACGTTTGCGCCTTGCATTCTTGTCGGTGGCGCGCAACAATATTTCTGCGGCTGGGGACAGCATCAAATTTGAAATCCTGACATGGAGAGCAGGTCATGGAGACAGCCACCTTTGGCGCGGGGTGCTTCTGGGGAGTCGAGGCAATGTTTCGGCAGGTGCCGGGAGTCGTCTCAACGTCTGTCGGCTATATGGGAGGAACACTCGACAGCCCAACTTACCAGGATGTCTGCACTGATGAGACCGGACACGCAGAAGTAGTGCAAGTCATCTATGATCCCTCAAAGACATCCTACGACAACCTCTTGAGCGTCTTTTGGCAGAACCATGATCCGACGACGCTGAACCGCCAAGGCCCCGACGTGGGGACTCAATACCGATCGGTGATTTTCTATCACACTCCGGAGCAGGAGGCAGTCGCCAGAGCATCTAAGGAAGGTCTGGAGCGCGCCGGAGCATTTAAAGAACCCATCGTAACGCAGATCGTTCCCGCCGCTGCCTTCTGGCGAGCAGAGGAATATCACCAGCAATATTTGGAAAAGCGCGGCCTCGCCCAATGCCACATCAAGTAGAGGCAGGGCGTTGCCTTGTCTCTTGACGGGTCGCGGTCTTTGGAGTGCGGCAGCTTGCTGCCGCTTTTCTCCTGCGAGCTTGCTCGCGCTTCACCGGTCTGAGTACCCCGCTCCTGTGCAGGGCCAGCAAGCTGGCCCAAGCAAAAGCGGCAGCAAGCTGCCGCACTCCAGAGCGCTTCGTCACATTGGAGGAAGACATGTCAACGATTCGTACCCTCGAGCCTTATGCGCGCTCCGTGCTCCGCGTGGTTGTGGGATTCACTTTCTCCCTGCACGGAATGCAAAAACTGCTCGGCTTCTTTGGCGGCTTGGATGGAAAAGGCGCGACGGTTCCATTCGGCTCCTTTTTTTGGTTTGGCGGCGGCCTGGAACTGATCGGCGGGCTGCTGATCATCTTGGGGCTCTTCACCTCTCCGGTGGCGTTTATTCTGTGCGGGGAAATGGCCGTGGCCTACTTCAAGGTGCATTTTCCCCACGGGTTCATCCCCCTTCTTAACCACGGAGAGTTGGCTGCGGTCTACTGCTTCGTCTTCCTTTACCTGTGCATTGCTGGGGCCGGGCCCCTCAGCTTGGATTCCTTGATTTGGAATAAATCCAGTTAGGCCGTCTTCGGACTCACACGGTAATTGCCGGGAAGAATTAGTAACTGATCCGTGCGCGCTGGCTTCCAATCAGCCGGCGAGGGACAGGCCATGGTATAATACTGATTCGGCGCTTGCTGGAAAATCGCCGTCGCTTTCTTCAGCAACCTGTTAAGGCTGCCCGTTCTGGCCGGTGCGCCTCAAGAATTCCTTCGGCTTCCACCAACCCATTCCAAACCAAGTCTGGTTGAAGCGGCGTCGAGCGGGAAAGGAACGCGGGCGCACGGGAATGTGAGAGGGGTTTAGACTCTTGACCCAACAGATCCGCAACATCGCCATCATTGCCCACGTTGACCATGGGAAGACCACACTCGTCGACGCCATGCTGCACCAGAGCGGCATCTTCCGCGCCAACCAGGCCGTGGTGGAGCGCGTCATGGACTCGGGCGATCTCGAGCGCGAGCGCGGCATTACAATTCTTGCCAAGAACACGGCGCTCTTTTTCCAAGGCATCAAGATCAACATTGTGGATACGCCGGGCCACAGCGACTTCGGGGGCGAAGTTGAGCGGGCGCTCATGATGGTGGATGGGGTGCTTCTTCTGGTGGACGCGAGCGAAGGCCCACTGCCCCAGACCCGCTATGTTCTCCAGAAAGCTCTCGCGGCCAAGCTGCCTCCAATTGTCGTGCTGAACAAGATTGACCGGCAGGATGCGCGGCCCGCCGAGGTGCTGAACGAGATCTACGACCTCTTTATCGACCTCGACGCCACGGAGGACCAACTCGAATTCCCGGTCCTTTACACCAACGCCAAGAAAGGTGTCGCCCACCGTCAAATCGGCGACGGCTCGCAAGACCTTTTGCCACTGTTTGAAGCGATTGTGAACTCCATCCCCGCCCCCGCTGGCGATCCGGAGGCTACCCTGCAGCTTCAGGTGGCAAACCTCGACTACAGCGACTACCTGGGCCGCATCGCTATCGGCCGGGTGTTCAACGGCGCCGTTCACTTTGGCGACGAGGTGGCTATCGCCAAGCTCTCGGGGGAATTGGTCCGGACTCGAATCACCAAGCTCTACACCTTTCTTGGCCTGGAACGGGAAGAGGTGCAGGAAGTGCCCGCCGGCGACATCGTCGCCCTCGCCGGGGTCGAGGGCATCCAGATTGGCGAAACCATCACCGACCCCGAGCAGCCCGCTCCGCTCGAGCGCATCGTGATCGATGAGCCGACGATCGCCATCGTCCTCACGGTGAACACCTCGCCGCTCGCAGGCCGCGAAGGCCAGTACGTGACCTCTCGCCACTTGCGCGAGCGGTTGGAAAAAGAGCTGCTCACCAACGTCTCGATCGCCGTGGACTGGCAGGACTCAACGGACAACTTCCGGGTGCTGGGGCGCGGCGAGCTTCAGCTTGCCATCCTGATCGAGACCTTGCGCCGCGAGGGCTACGAGCTGGTCGCAGGCAAACCGCAGATCGTGGTCCGCAGGGAGAAGGGCAAGCTCCTGGAACCGGTCGAGCTCCTTGTGGTGGATTGCCCGGAGTCGTTTACCGGACTGGTGATTGAGACCCTGGGAAGCCGCCGCGGGCAAATGACCAAGATGGTGAATCACGGGTCCGGCCGCGTCCGCCTGGAACTCCGCATTCCCTCGCGCGGGCTCATTGGATTGCGCAGCCAGTTGCTCACGGAGACGCGCGGCACGGCGCTGCTTCACTCCCTTTTTGATGGCTGGACGGAATACCAGGGAGAAATGGCCACTCGCCCCACGGGAGTTCTGGTGGCTGACCGTGCCGGCATCACCACCGCCTATGCCCTCAACAACCTTCAGGCGCGCGGCGAGCTTTTCTATGGGCCTGGCACGGAGGTCTATGAGGGCATGATCGTGGGTGAGAATTCGCGCGCCGACGATATCGACGTCAACGTCACCAAGGAAAAGAAGCAAACCAACATGCGCGCCTCGGTGGCCGACGAGGCTATCCGCCTTATTCCTTACCGCCCGCTCAGCCTCGAGCAAGCTCTCGACTTCATCGCCGACGATGAATACGTCGAGGTCACACCTAAGTCCATCCGGCTGCGGAAGAAAATCCTTGCCGCCAACCGTCGCCCCAAACCCTGGGAGAAGAAGCAACTAGCGCCGACGGTTTAGCCCGCAGTGCCAGTCTATGACGGACGATCGTCCAATGGGAGAGATAGTGTCTCGGCCGCAGAACACACGCAAATGGCAAAGCGGTGGACTGGCCCGAAGACCTTGCGCTACTCTGTGAGACTGAGTCAAATCATGTCTTTTGAATCCCCATCCCGCGAAGGTCGTTCCTTTCAGGAGGGCCAGGCGCCGCGCCGGGTGGCTGAGGCGGGCGGGCTTGGTTCACCGCGCAGCACGCTCATTTTCATTGTCCCGATTCTAGTGGTCCTCATTACGTTTCTTTTCTGGTACCAGACGTGGTTTGGGAGGCCACTGAGCGAGCGGGAGATGAGCCAGTATCTATCGGACACCTCAGTACCTCACAAAACCCAGCACGCGCTGGTGCAGCTTTCGGACCGGATGGCGCGCGGCGATGGGAGGGCGCGGCGCTGGTATCCCGAGATCATCGCCTTGGCGCAGAATAAGGCGCCGCAGTTGCGGTCCATGGCTGCTTGGGTGATGGGCCAGGACAACCATTGCGAGGAATTTCACCAAATACTACACAGGCTTGTTGACGACCCTGCGCCGCTGGTGCGGTGGAATGCGGCGCTGGCGCTGGCGCGCTTCGGCGATGCGGCGGGAGAGCCGCAGTTGCGGGAAATGCTGCAACCCTTTACGCTGGCTGCCCCACAGGCCGGGACACTCAAATTCTGCCTCAAAGAACAGGACGCGGTTCAAAGCGGGGGCATCGTGGCGCGCATCAGTTCCGTGGGCGGCGCGAACTCCGTGAACGTTCTCTCACCACTGGCCGGAAAAGTTGCGCGGCTGGCTGCAAAAGAGGGTGGGCAAATCGGCGCCCGCGATGCGATTGCCGTCATTGAGCCCGGGGAAGCGCAAGTGTTTGAAGCCTTGCGAGCCCTCGTGTTGACTGGCCAGCCTGAAACCTTGGCCGATGTGGAGCGTTTCGCCGCTGGCGTGCCGGGAATGTCCGAGCGGGTCCGGCAGCAGGCGCTCCTGACCGCGCAGGCTATCCGCCAGAAGGTTAGGCAAAAAAGGAAGGCGGAGTAGAGAGGCTAAAACTTGAACTTCGCCCCCAAACGGGCTTCCACTTCTTCCGTGGGCACCATCTCGATGGCGTCCCATGGGCAGCCATCCAGAAAACATCCGTCGGGGCCTTTGCTGGTACACTTCTTGCAGCCGATACAGAGTTGAGGATCAACCTCGATGCGACCGAAGGGGGGGTTCTCCTCGTCAACCACCCAATACATGCAATCCAGAACCGGGCAGTAAGGAACGCAGACCGGGGAACCGGCGCAACCGGTGCAACACTCGGTGATAACGGCTATTTCCTTGGGCTTTTTCTTGCGCGGGGTGTCAATGCCTTCGGACTTCGGCTCGAGCTTGACAACTTCGCCGAGCGGAATGTAAAACTGCGCCACGCTGTCTCTCCTTCACCACCCATCCCTACATATTGTCCCAAATTCGACGCGGCCTAGTCAACGATGAAGCCCGTGGGCGAGGACGGGAACGCACCTGCCAGTCTGCGATGCAAAGAACTCTCATCTCATTGACTTGCCCGCGCGTGCGGGCTAAGATGCGCTTTCAAGACTAGGTTGCTTCCCATGATTGGCCGCACTTTCGGGCACTACCGCATAATTGAGAAGCTGGGCGTTGGCGGGATGGGTGTGGTGTACAAGGCCGAAGATACCCGTCTCGGCCGTTTCGTGGCCCTCAAGTTCCTGCCGCAAGACCTTGCCAAAGACCGTCAAGCCCTGGAGCGCTTTCAAAGGGAAGCTCGAGCAGCCTCGGCTCTCGACCATGCGCACATTTGCACGATTTATGACATTGGCGAACACGAAGGTCAGCCTTTCATTGTGATGCAGTTGCTGGAAGGACAGACGCTGAAGCACCGTATTGCGGCAAAGCCGTTTAAGGTGGACGAAATCCTGGACCTCGGTATCCAGCTCGCCGACGCGCTCGATGCGGCGCACGCGAAGGGCATTGTGCATCGGGACATCAAGCCTGCAAACATTTTCGTCACCGAGCGCGGGCAGGCGAAGATTCTGGACTTCGGCTTAGCCAAGCTGGCATCGCAGCCGAAGCCGGTGGCCGAAGCGGTCGGCGCAACAGCTATGCCCACGCTGGGAACTCGCGATGAACATCTGACCAGCCCTGGGACAGCGATGGGTACGGTGGCCTACATGTCACCCGAGCAGGCCCTGGGCCAGGAACTCGACTCGCGCACCGACTTGTTCTCCTTTGGGTTGGTCCTTTACGAGATGGCCACCGGCCGTCCTGCTTTCTCGGGAACCACTTCGGCTGCCATTTTCGACAACATCCTCCACAAAGCCCCACCCTCCCCGCTGCGCTCGAATCCCGACCTGCCGGATGAACTGGAACGAATCATCAGCAAGGCGCTGGAAAAGGACCGGGAGATGCGCTATCAGAGCGCCTCCGAGATGCGAAGCGATCTGAAACGCCTCAAACGCGATACGGATTCGGGCCGCTCGGCCTCGGTTGCCGCGGCGGCCATGACTCCCGCCCAAGAAGTGAGCAGCCAGATTGCGGTTGCTGCCCGGGCCCCATCGGGTCCGGCTGAGTCGGTTACGCCGAGCCGAGCCAAGTCGCGCCGGAGCTGGGTGATTGCCGCCGCAGCGGTGGCAGCGCTGATCGCCTTGGTCGGAGCCTTGTTGCATTTCCGCCGAACGCCGGCTCTGACCGAGCGGGATTCCATCGTGGTGGCGGATTTCGTTAACACCACCGGCGAGTCTGTTTTCGACGGAACGCTGAAAGAGGCGCTCACGGTACAACTCGAGCAATCCCCTTATCTGAACATCCTCCCGGAATCGCGGCTGCGTGAGGCCTTGCGCTACATGGGCCGTTCTCCCGATGAACGAGTCTCAAACGATGTGGCCCGCGAGATTTGCCTGCGCGCGGGGGTCAAGGCAATGCTCACAGGTTCCATCTCGAGCCTGGGCAGCCACTACGTGATTACCCTTACAGCCGTCAACGCGCAGACAGGTGACGCGCTGGCCCGCGAGCAGGTCGAGGCTGAAAGCAAAGAGCAGGTGCTGAAGGCGCTGGACCGCGCCGCCTCCAGCCTGCGGCGCAAACTCGGCGAGTCCCTCGGCTCGGTTCAGAGGTTCACAACCCCTCTCGAGGAAGCCACCACCTCGTCGCTCGAGGCGCTGGAAGCTTTCAGCCTTGGACAAGCCGAACACCGGAAGCTCGCCGAAGACAAAGCCATGCCGCATCTGAAACGCTCCATCGAACTGGACCCCAATTTCGCCATGGCGTATGCGACGCTGGGCGTGGTCTATGGCAACCTGTCGGAAAGGGAGCAGGCTTCGGATTGCCTGAAGAAGGCGTTTGAGTTGAAAGAGAGGGCGAGCGAACGGGAGAAGTTATACATCTCCGCGCATTACTATGAGGTGGTAACGGGGCAGATTGACAAGGCCATTGAAGTCTATGAGTCGTGGAAAGAAACCTACCCTCGCGACACTGTTCCCCGCGACAACGTGGCGCTCCGGTACGGTGTGATCGGGCAGTATGACAAGGCCTTAGCCAACGCCAGCGAAGCGATGCGCCTGGACGCGAAGGATCGCTTCGCCTACCAGAATGTTGCAGGCGCTTACGAAAAGCTCGATCGCTACGATGAGGCGAAGGCTATTGCGGAGCAGGCCATCGCGCAGAATGTCGGCTCTGAGGGTATCCACTCGGTGCTCTATGATATTGCCTTCATCCGGGGCGACGCCGCCGGCATGCAGCGCGAGATAGCGTGGGCGGCTGGAAACCAGGAGGAAGGGTATGGGCTCTTTCTCGCGGCGCAGGCTGAGTACGCGTTGGGGAAAATGCAGAGGGCTCACGAGACCGTCACGCGCGCGGTCAATCTAATCGAGCGCAACGGCCTCAAAGAGGCGGCGGCTAATGCGCGAGCGGGGGAGATTGTTTTGGAGGCCGCGCTTGGCAATATCCAAGAGGCTCACCAAAAGGCGACAGAAGCTCTCACCTCCCCAGTGGACAGGGATACGAGGGTGACATTAGCGAGCGCGCTGGCGCTATGCGGAGACACCAATCGGGCTCAGAAACTCATCGACGAGTTGGCGAAAGATTCCCCCTTGGACACTCTGCTCAACAATCTCTCCATTCCCGTAGTGCGGGCGATTATTGAGATCCAGCAAAACAACCCCACGCGAGCTATTACGCTGCTGGAGGCTGCCAGCCCCTACGACCTCACCGATTACGGGCCCATGTACGTTCGCGGGGAAGCCTTCCGGCGCGCGCATGAGGGAGCAAAGGCCGCTGCCGAGTACCAGAAGATCCTGGACCATCGCGGCATAGAGCCCTTGAGTCCGGTTTACGCACTGGCACGGCTGGGGTTGGGACGCGCTTACGCGCTTCAGGGCCAAACGACAAAGGCCCGTACCGCGTACCAGGATTTTCTCGCCCTCTGGAAAGACGCCGACCCCGACATTCCCATCCTAAAACAAGCTAAGGAAGAGTACGAAAAACTCAGGTGACTGCGCACAATCTTTTGCGGACTCCGGCAGTTCTTCCTATGGCTGAGCGGAGGGCTGTACGGGCAGGGGACCTTGGGCGGTCGGTTGCGGGGCTGCCCCTTTAGACGGCTGTGTTTTCACCATTTGCTTGTAAACGGCCTCCAGGTCGTCCGAAACCAGCTCCGGTGCATGCCACTTATATTTCTCCAACAGGGGACCTATTTCACGCTTCACTTCGCTTATGGATTTTCCTTCCTGGAAACGCGTCTCAACTTCTTTTCCGAACCATTCCAGAAACTGCCGGAACTCTGCAAGCTCCTTCTTCCCGCCAGGCGCGCCATGACCGGGGACGTAAACTTCCACGTCCCACCCCTCGACCTGTCGCAGGACGTCGATCCACTCATGGAGCGTCCTTGAATCGATGCGGGGGAAGTAGTCGTTCTGAAATAGCTCCCCGAGGAACAAGACCTTTGCCGCCGGCAGATAAACAACCGCGTCATCTCCAGACCCATTCTTGAGCAGGCATAGCAGCTTAATCTCCTGTCCGCCCAGCCGCAGCGACATTTCACTGCCGAAAGTTTCGGTGGGAACTGTGATGTGGAAGCCGCGCATGCGGATTTGCAGTTTCCATTTGTCTTCTTCGCCGGCCAGACGCGGTGCCAGTAGCTGCCGGTAGTTGAGGATCTCTTCCCGCGTTTTCGCCGATGAAATCAGGGTGGCTTCCTGCTCCGTGAAGACTTCGTTGCCCAGGATCTGCTCGCCGCTGGAATTGGTGTCGATAACGTACCTCACAGGCAACTCGGAGTGATGCCGGATCTCATAAAGCAATTCGCGGCCGTGAAAAGGGCTATTGGTTGTATTCACCACGATCACGCCCTCCGGGGTGATGATGAATCCCGCCGTCCCCGCGCGGTCGAACTGAGGGTCTCCGTCCAGGTCTAGAACATCATCCGCAACCCATACGAAGACATTCGGCTTCACTTCCTGGACCTTATAGAGCCAACCGGCAGCCGGACAGTAAGCCGAAGGCAGTAGGCAGAAGGTAGTAAGCAGAAGGCAAGTGCAGAGAAGCGTCAGGAGGCGGGGGCTGGACAAAAGATTACAAAGAGCAGCGTATGAACTGCCAACTCTCGACTCTTCGACTCTTGACTCTTCGACTCTCAACTTTCGACTCTTCCTAAATGTCCACATACACCTGTGCACGCCAGCCCTGCGCTGTTTCTCCCAAATCAAGCTGATGGTAAGTTATGGCTTTCACCAGCAATTTGGCTTGATGCCGCGTCCGGTCGAACTTCTCACCTCGCGCCATGGCCCCCAGTGAGTGATCCGTGAGGTCCTCAACCTCGAAGTCGCGGAACAGCCAGCCCTCCGCGTCGAAGAGATACAGGATTTCGCTCAACCAGTTTACCAGCAGGTTGGGCATATCGGAAGCTTCTGCGCGCAGCGACAATTTTTCCTGGGGCACAATCGATTCCAGATCCACCATCAAATGCATCAGGGCGCGGGCCGCATTCGCAAACACTTCCTTGCGCGTGGCCCCAAACGCCTCGAAGCCGATGTCGGCCGTGTGCTCGAGCACGCGAAAGGGCTGCATCTTTTGTCCTTCACCGTTCAGCCGTCAACTTTCCGCCCATCATTCTGAGCGGCTCTTTTCCAGATCAAAGCTGAAACCAGACGGGAAATAGGTTCTCATCATACTCAACCTTTGCCCCCTTGGGTAGTCCGTCAAAAACCTGCTAGACTTCTTCCGAACTCATGAGTAGGATGGGCGAGAAAATAACGGGGCCCTATGTCTTCTCATAGCACGAATCTCGAGGTTGCGATTGTGGTGGGGTTCGGCGCAGGTCTGTTCTGGTTCTTCAAGGGGTTTCACGACTATCGGGAGTTCCGCGTGGTGGAGGATACTCCCGAAATGCCGATTCGTAGCATCCCCATGGGACTTGTCCACGTGCACGGGAAGGCCACGGGTGAGCAACGCGTGACCAGCCCCATCACCGGCACGCCATGCTTTTTCTACAAGGTTGATATTGAGAGGTGGGTGAGAGATAAGAGTGGCGGGCACTGGTCCCATGCGGCGACCGACGCCGAAGGCGTCCGGTTCTACCTCGAGGACGCAACGGGTAAGGTTTTGGTCGATGCTCATGGAGCCGAATACGATTTGATTCTGACCACGAAACGCGAAACAGGACGGGGCGTTGGGGCTTCGTTGGGACGCCTATTCGGCGGAACTCGAGACTTGAGCCCGACAACCGACTCCGGGGTTTCTGACTCTGACCTGCTCGATTACGCAGAGTCGGTGGTTTCGACGGCCCACACCACTTTCTCTGTTGACGGAGGGAGTCTTCTCTCAGGCCTGGGACGAGGCTCCCTAAGTCTGGGGATGGGTTCGGAACACCGTTATCGCTTGAGCGAGTATTGCATCGTTCCTGAACAATCGTACGACGTCACCGGGACTTGCGTTGAGAACCCCAATCCCCAGGACGAACACGACCGGAACATGATCGTGAAGGGGCAGAATGAACCCACGTTCTTGATCTCTTGGCGAAGTGAAAAGGAAATCGAGAGCGCGTTGCGAAATCGTGCAGCCCTTCATATTTTCGGCGGGGGAGCGCTCTCGGTCGCGTGTTTGGCCATTTTGCTATTCAGGCTCGGCTGGCTGTAGAGCAGTGACGAGTGACCAGTGGCGAGTGACGAGCGCGGAAAAAACTAGAAAATGCCCAGGTTGCGCCTGGTTCATAACGGCCGAACCTTGTTACGTTTACAAATCAATATTCCCACTGCGTGTTTTGCTTTTCACTCGTCACTTGTCACTCGTCACTTCATCGGAGGCCGCGCCTAGTTTGACTGCAAGGTGAAGGAGAAGCCCGCAAATAACTTGAGAGGAGCGGTAGGATGGGAGTTGCGATCTTGATTGGATTGGTTGTGGTCCTGGTGGGGGTGGGAGTCTTCGTCTATTTCATCACTGTTTACAACAGCCTGGTGCGCCTACGGAATGACATTGACAAGGCGTGGGCCAACATTGACGTCCTGCTCAAGCAACGTCACGACGAACTGCCCAAGCTGATCGAGACCTGCAAAGGCTACATGCAGTACGAGCAGAAAACCTTTCAGCTCATTACCGAAGCCCGTACCGCCTTCATGAGAGCGAACACGGTGGCTGAGAAGGCCCAGGCTGATAACCTCATAACTGGCGCATTGAGATCGCTATTTGCGGTCGCGGAGAATTATCCCGAGCTGAAGGCCAACAATGATTTCATGCAGCTCCAGAACCGGATATCCGAACTGGAAGAAAAGATTGCCGACCGCCGCGAGTTCTTTAATGACGACGTGAACACTTACAACATCCGAATCCAGCAACTGCCGGATGTCTTTATTGCGGGCATGATGGGCTTGCAACGCAAAGACCTGTTCAAGGTGACAGAGGAAGACCGCCACGACGTGGAAGTGAAGCTCGGTCAGTAGGTGGTAGGTGGTATGTGGCAGATGGGGACAAGCAAGGCGGAGATCCTACTGCGTGTCGTCTACCGACCAATCAGCGCGAAGGATGTGAAAGGAGTCTGCTGTGGTACTTGCATTGTTTCTGGGTGGATTGATTGTTGGGCTCGCGGTGGTGGCGGTGCTGGCAATCATCGTCATCGCCATCATCATGTATTTTGTGGGCCTTTACAACAGCCTCGTGACATTCAAGAACAATATCGAACGGTCATTCTCCAATATCGATGTCTTGCTCAAGCAGCGCCACGACGAGCTTCCCAAATTGATCGAGACCTGCAAGGGTTACATGCAGTACGAGCAGAAAACCTTGCAAGCCGTCACCGAGGCCCGCACGGCCTTTATGCGCGCCACCACGCCGGCGGAAAAGGCTCAGGCGGATAACATGGTGAGCGGGGCGCTCAAGACTTTGTTTGCGGTGGCTGAGAAATACCCCGACTTGAAAGCCAACACCAACTTCATGCAGCTCCAGGGCCGCATCACGGAACTGGAAACCAAGATTGCGGCGCAACGCAGCGCTTACAACGAGGATGTGAACGCTTTCAACATCCGCATCGCCCAGATCCCCGCAAATCTCGTCGCCGGGTTTATGGGCCTCCAGCCCCATGCTCTCTTCCAAGTTGCCGCAGCGGACCGCGAGGACGTCAAGGTCAGCTTCACTTAGTCATCTCGGGGAGGTTCGATATCGCGGGCACCCTTCCAAGTTTTGCGTTGCCCCAAACCATTATGTCCGTTAAGATGAGTTCCAGTTCTAGCCATGTCGCTCAAGAGATACCTCGACGAAATCGGGTCGGTGGCCAGCGAGATAGGACTCTACACGCCGCTTGCTACCCACGTCTTCGGAGCGCTTCTCGGCTACCCGGCGAAGCACAGGGTTATCAACAAGTCCGGCACGCATGGCATCCCTGACATCCGGCTGTATTCCCAAGAGGATGATTCCCAGTGGGCCGTCGTCGAGGTCAAGTTCGAGGACGGCGAGATCCGCGAACAGGTGAAGCGCGATCGAATCTGGAACGAGCAGATTCTCGGTCACGGTTACATCTCGCCGGACACTTTCTACGTAGTCCTTTGTGCCCCACGCACGTTCCTTGTCTGTGATCTGGAGGGTCAGATTCTGGAGGCGCTTCAAATTGAAGCGGGTCACTTGCTCGATCCGCGCACCGGCGCGGAGTTCCCTCTTACGGACACAAGCTTCCGCGAGCGCCTGTTCGCCGTAAGTTATGCCGCGTCACTCGAACGAAAGCAATTTGAGGCTTTCCGCGCCGGCGAGCTTAAGAGCGGCCACATCCCCATCACGCTGGAAACGCTTCCACATTTGCAGTCGGTTTTCGAAGGCGCTATCGGGAAACTCAAGGAGTACTGCCGTTTTTACTTTCGCGAGCTTCAGGCGGAGTACCAAGGGACCAGCCAGGAAATCGCCCAGATCGACCAGAAGCTCGAAGACATCGGTTCAGGGGCAATCAAAACGCGCCAGAAGCTCCTTTATAAGAAGCGTACCTTGCGAGCCCGCCACCGCCTTGCCCTGCAACTCTTCGAATACGAAAATGATTACGAGCGCTTCAAGCACGACCAGACCTACGCGGGAACCCAGGAAGAAGAACATTTTGAGGATATTTTCTGCACCAACACGGCCTACGTCGCGCTTAGCCGGCTCTTCTTCGTGCGCATCTGCGAGGATGTGGGGCTGACCACGCGCAAGATCTCCAATTCCGGCATCGCCGTCTGGCGCAACTTCGTCGAGAATATTAAAGGCCACTACCAGGACCTCCTGGACGTTGCCTTCAAAGACGTCGCCCACGTCTACGTCAGCCTGTTTGAGCCGACGGTCTTTGACTGGTTCGGCAAGGGAAACACCAAGCTCCACGACATTCTGGAACGGATTCTCTTCCGCCTCAACGCTTTCAACTTTCGCGATATCAATCGCGATGTGCTGGGCTCGATCTACCAGTATTTCCGGCCCCGCGTCGAGCGCCGGAGACTGGGCGAGTACTATACGCCGGTTGAAGTCGTGGATTACATCCTCGCGCGGACAGGGATTGCGTCGGACACCGGCTTGATGGAGAAGCGCATCCTTGACCCGGCTTGCGGGTCGTTTACCTTTGGCGTCCGCGCTATGCTGGCGTTGCTGAAAGCCGGCGCACACCTTTCTCCCGAAAACAAGATCGAGTTGGTTCGCCGCTGTCTTCGCGGCCAGGACATCAATCCCTTCTCTGTTTTCCTTTCCCATCTCAGCCTCCTGTTCGCACTTCTTGAGACCTATCTCCAGGCGAAGCGCTCCAACCCGGCATATGAGATCGCGCCAATGGATGTCGCCGTCCAGAACTCGCTGACTCAGGCGATTCCCGAAGAATCGGACATCGGGCAGGCAAGCGATGAAGGCGCCGGCGATGCCGGGGCCGGGACGCTTCCGGCGTTCGACTATGTAGTGGGAAATCCGCCCTTCGTACGCAACGAGAGGCTGCCCGAACAGGACCGCGAGGTGCTGAACGAGATCTTTCCCACGCTCGCCGTGAAAAACACCGACCTTGCCGCCTATTTTCTTTACGCGGCCACCAGATACATGATCAAAGAGGGCGGAAAGGTCGGTATGGTCGCTCCGCTGGCCATCGCTAACGCCCAGTGGGCTGCTTACTTGAGAAACGTTCTCAAGGACCACACAATCTCTGAGCTCGTTTCGCTTGAGTGGTGTGCCAAGCAAGCCTTCCCCGGCGCCGACATCGTGCCCATGCTGGTTTTTTTGCAGAAGGGCGAGTGCCCACCCGACCACAAAGTCCGCCTCGTGCGGGGAATTGCCAGCCTCGCCGAACTCAAGTCTTATGCGGAAGACGACGCGCTTCTCGTGGCTACGTCGTCACTGGTGCCGTTCCAGGATTGGGCGGCCCTTAGTCCGTTCGGCGATTGGTGCTTGGACGTCGCGGAAGAGGACTTACCTCTCCTGCGGAAGCTGAACCTATGTCCGAGCTTGGGGGATGGCTTCGCTCAATGTTCCTATGGGGTCAAGGCGGGTAACAGCCCCAAGTTCTTGCGGCCTTCCAAGGCCGGAGAAGCCAAGCCGGGAGAAGTCCCTTTTGTTAAGGGGCAGCATGTTGCGGCATTCCAAGTGGCCATGGGCACGGACGAGCTTGCCAATCTTGCCAAGCTCGGTTCGGCAGAGGATCCTTCCATCTGGGGCGAGCTTGACTTTTACCGCGCGAATGTTGGAAAGTCGGATACGACGGGCCTTGGGCGGTTCGATTATGAAACGCCCCACATGCTGGCCGCCGGCTCACCCAGCGACACGTTATGCTGCCTCGTTCCTGAGGTGTACGTCACTCTGGTAGCCGCCGTAGCCGACCCTCTCGAGGTAGTTGCCAACAATAGCGTCATCGCTGTGGTACCGAAGAGGTACAGCGCCCACTGTCTCGCCGCGATCATCAATTCTCGGGTATCGCGATACTATGCCTTCCTTACCCTCAGGTCTGCCATCCTCCTCAGGCGGCGAGCGCATTGGTTTCCGCGGGCACTCAAAGCGCTACGCATGCCAGAGCTGACTCCCCGCAGCGCAGGAGCGCTTCACAACTTCGCGGTCGAGGCATGCGATCTGTCGGGGCACGTGGCGCGAAACCTGCTGGACGCATACGCCGATTGGGTTGCCGACATTGCGCTCTTCACCAAGGCCGGATTTCTTGGCGTGCAGGCGCGAGGTCTGGAGGTTATCGACCGGGAGGACTTGGCGGCGGTCCAACCTCAGGGGAACAAGGTTGCCGTCGACGGGGGCGAAATCCGGTGCGATTCCGCAGATACCCTTCTACTCACGCGCACAGCCTTGCTAGCAAGCGACAAGGACGAGTTCACTGCCCACGATGTCGAGAACGCGCCCATTCCCTCCGACTCGAACGTTCGCGGCGTCCTGGCCCAAAAGATCCGTGACTTTGCTGCTGACCAGGAGAGGATTCAAAGCCGCGTCCTTCGAATCCTGGAAAAGATCGATGAGATCGTCGCGGAAGGGTTAGGTCTGACGGCGGCCGAGCATGAGGTGATCCGCCGGCGCTGCCAGGAATTCCCACTCTCTGTTACCGTCGAGCGGCCTCGCTTCGCTTGGAGCGCTGACCGGAAGCGGCAGGCGCGCAGGACCTATCGCCCGGGAGAACGTTTTAGGTAGTGTCGGTTTACCTCGGGCAGTTGGTAGCGCCGCGAGGCGAGACCTGATTCGAGTCTGTCCAATACGGTCCAACATGCTCACGGAAACTTACAGAAACCCTCAGGTGGGCGCCGGTCCCAAAGGAGGGTGTGGGTGTACACCCCAATCAGAGTGCGGCGGGGTCATCTCCATCAATACTTAATCCATTGCTTGTAACGGAGGTATTGTTGGAGCCAGGGCCGCGACCAGGGATTACGGGCGCAGTAGAAGACCGAAATTGCGGATATGAGCAAAAAAGCCAGGGCCATGCCGCGGAACCAGCGGTGAGTGGTTTTGCCCCGCAGCCCCTCCGGAAGCAGCATGAGCCATAAAGGGATCAGCCAGAAAAACCAGCGCAGGCCGCAGCACATCCCGCCGTAGTTCCGATTACCGGCGAAGAAAGTATAGAAGACGAGCAACAACAAGGTGAGGAAGGCAGCAAGCGCCGCGAAGGCGTGTAGTGGGCTTCCTCGGGACCGGAGGGAACTCCAGACCCCCATCAGGGTGAAGATGAATATCGGGGAGAGTGAGAGAATCCCGTGATGACCGACCAGCATGTGGAACAGGTACACGGGCCAGGGTTCATACATGTTGTCGATTCCCTTGCCGATTTGCCCCGTCGGCTTTCCGCTTGCGGGATCGACCTCGCTGCCTACCAGCCGGCCTGATGCCGGATCAATCAACCAATAGGAGCCGGGAAATACGTAGGCTGACTTGTGCGTGTAAGCGGGTCTAAGGTCTCCGGTGACCAAGTAGTTCGTCGAGAAATGCCCGGCGATAGGGACCAACGCAAGGGGAAGAAACCAGGTCAAAGTCTGCCGCCGCGCCTTCCAGGCCAGCCCGGCGCCGAGTGCCACCAGGAAGGCAGTGGCCGGGAATTCGTTCACAGCGGCGAATCCTGCAAAGAACCCTGCCAGGGCAAAGAGCCGCCACCCGCGCTGCCCCTCGCGCCAGATCAGGAAAGCAGGATAGAGCGCGAAGAAGGAGCTGAAGGCTGCGATGGTGTGGTTGTTCAGCGTGATGCTGAAACCCGTCAAGAATGTTCCCAGCCCCGCTGCCGCCATGGTGTAGGCTCGAATCCAGGGATCAAGGGCGAGCCTGTCGAGGAGACGCGAGAAGAGAACCAGAAAGAAGACCAGCGGCGGCAGATTTATGGTGGCGACGATAATGTGGATGACACTTTGGGGGCTATTGCGAAAACTCAGCCGGCCGAAGCTCAGTTTCTTCAGGAGCAGGTACTCGCCGGCGAGTAAAGTCGGCAACAGGGGAGGCTTGGAGGAATAGTAGTGGCCGTTGAGCTGCACCCGGTCAATCGTAGTAGGCCAGGGGGTTTCATCAATGTCGTAGGTCCCTCGTTCCGCGAGGCTGTAGACCGTCGCCCATCGCGACAGGTCGTTTACGCCGTAAAAGGGTCGGGCCAAGAGAATCAAGCCGAGCACGGCCCCTGCAGTCACGGCAATCAATATGAAGTCCAGGCGCCTCCTTTCGGCAAAAGGGTCGTTTTGCGCGTTGAGTTGTGCCGGAACGTTCAATTGCTTTCTTCTTTCCTTTTTTCGCGATCTTCGTCTGTCATCCCGTGTCTTGAGTTGTGTCGGATCGTTCATCTCCCGTTCCCCCGAGTGGGTGGAGTAAGTTCTGCAATGCTGTACTTGTGCTCATTCCGAATGTTCTGAGAAGCGACCAGTTCACCGAGAAATCCGATGGCCAGCATTTGAAACCCAATGATGAGGCAGGCGAGAGAATAGATCAGCAGAGGCCGGGTCCCAATGGGCCCAAAGCCAGGCACCCTAAAGCGCGCCAGCACCCAGCACACCGCAAGGTAGGAGAGCCCGGCCGCTCCGAGCAAGAAGGCGGAAAGACCGATCCCGCCCAGCAGATGAAGCGGACGCTCGCCGAAGACAGTCAGGAATACGACGCTAAGGAGATCCAGGAAACCCTTAACAAAACGATGGAATCTGTACTTCGATCGTCCGTAGCGCCTGGGATGATGCTCGACGGGCAGCTCCGCGACGCGGTATCCGCGGGCGTGGGCCATCACGGGGATGAAGCGGTGCAACTCTCCGTAGAGAGGCAGCTCCTTGACCACCTCGGCGCGAAAGCACTTGAGCCCGCAATTATGGTCGTGCAGCTTAAGGCCCGTCAGGCAACTGACGAGCCAGTTGAACACGCGGCTGGGCCAGACCTTGTGCCAGGGGTCTTTCCTGACCCGCTTCCAGCCATTAACGACGTCGAATCCTTCCTCCAGCTTGGCCAGGAATCTTGGAATTTCAGCGGGGTCGTCCTGCAAATCTGCATCCATCTGGAGCACCACCTGCCCCAGCGCGGCATCGAACCCCGCGGCGAGTGCGGCGGCCTTGCCAAAGTTGCGCCGGAAGCGAATGCCGCGAATACGCGGGTCGGCAGTGGCGAACCGGCGAATCTTATCCCAGGAGCCATCCCGGCTGCCGTCGTCCACGAAAATCACCTCGAGGGATAGCCCGTGCGTCGCAGCCACGGTGAGCAAGGCGTTTCCCAGTTCCTCCAGGCTCTCGGACTCGTTGAGGAGGGGAACGACGATGCTGACCAGCTCGGGTTTGCCCAGCTTCAATTCCATTGACGATCCACAATCAAGAGCGCGCCGGCGGCAGAGGCCTCCGCCACGATCCAAACAATCCGCAAGATCACGGCGGCGACAATGGCGCGCTCAGAACCTATCACAGGTTCAAGCGTTTCGGCCAGAATTCATTCGCAGCCGCCCAGCCCGTGCACCGCCGCCTTCGGCTGCAACCGGAGACCGAGTTTTCACTGCCGATTGCCCCGCCGTGGCGGGTCGATTGAGAGGGGGCGTAGCAACTTCCTCAGGGCTTTGATGGCACGATAAGCATTGAGTTGGAATATTCGCCTCAGCCGGAAAAGATCGTTGACTGGGTCACGGAAGCTTATCGGGAGACCAACCGCTTGATGCAGGACCTCGGCATTCGCAGCTAGTCGGCAGGGGCAGTTCTGAATTCTGAATTGGCCCAGTCCCCTTCCCCTTTTCTCGATTGATCCACCGGATTCCCTGTCATGCCGAGCCCGTTCTCCCGCCGCGGCGGGATCAGGGTAAACTCCGCGAAGCATCTCTGCAGTTCCTTCCCATGGGCAACCGGCCAATTTTGCATGGCAACTGCCGACCCGCCGCGGCGGGTTCGTCGTCCGCCAATAAGAATGGCGGACTCCTCAGGATGACAAGCGCGGGGTACGCACATTGCCCAAAAAGCAGGGCTCCTCAGGATGACAAACAGGAGGTACGCACATTGTTGCCACGATTCACCCCAACTAAAACTTATGATTTCAGGTTAAATATCGCGGGGTTTTCTGCCACATTCATCGCGCTGAGAAGTCAGGAAAGTCTTCAAGCCCGGAGGGAGGATATTGATGAACTACAGAAAGTTCGGGCGAGCCGGGGGCGAGTTGCAGCATGAGGTGACGGCAGTGTGAACGGGGAGGGCGCCGAACGCGTTGTACGCCTCAGGCCTGGCGCGGCCAGCGCAGGACGCGCGCTGGCAAGGTGATGATCGCGGTAAGCAGCTCAAAGACCCCTCCCACCGCGATGCCTACGAGGCGGAAGGGCAAAAGCAATAACCAGACCAACGGGTACAGAACCAAGGCCAGCAACGCCAGCGGCCAGCAAAGAACCAAGAGTATACACCAGAGGAAGAATTTGACCATCGGGCAACCTCCAGAATGCCGTCTGGTTTAATCATACGCAGCACGCCCGAGAATGTTCCGTTTTTCTGCTTCCTGATTTCTAGTTTCTGGTTTCATTTTTGTTCTTTGCCTCTCAGCCGCTGGCGATCATACCAATCAAAAGTGGAAGCGGTAGCGCAGCTCGCCGTAAATCTGGCGCGGGTTCACAAAGTGTGTACCTCCGAAAGTATTGCTGTCATCCAACATAAAGCGGTTATTAGCCAGGTTAACCGCGTTCAGGGAGACCGACCATCTCTCTCCGAAGTACTTGCCCAGGGCAAGGTCAACCGTGGTGTGGGGCGGCAGATGTGCCGGGCCATCGCCGTTCAAGAAGCCTGACCCGAAGTTGACGGCGGCGGTGGCCCAAAAGCGGCGAGGCAGTCTGAGAGAGAGGACGGTGCTCAAAGTGTTGCGCTGGTCGTGGTCGAGCAAGAAATAACTTGTGGGTGCGAACTCGATCAAGCCTCCCGTGATCGGCCCCAGACCCTCGGCCAGTTGGTTCGAATAGGCAATCCGTAGTTGAGCATGGCCAAGGATTTCCGGTGAGCGCACCGTGACCTCCGTTCCGTTAATGAGCGCGGCCAGATCGGTCAACGGTATAAAGATGCCGGAATTGCCGATCACATCATGGTCCAGAAAGTTGCGAGCATTGGTGTGGAAGTTATCCACCTCAACCGCCCAGCCGCGAAACGGAATGGTCAAACCGATATCGTGTTGGATGTCTCGCTCGCCCTGCAACGGAACGAAACCAAAACCCTGATTCAGGGTAAATTGCAGCAGAGGACCGGAAAGGCTCTCGAGCGGCGGAGGCTGATAATAGGACGCGTAGTAACCCCGTACGATCCAATGGAGACGTGGCAGACGAATGCCGCCACCCAGCCGAGGGGCGGCGGCATTCTCGCTGAGCAGCCCACCATAATGCGTCAGCCGGACGCCGGCGTCCACGGTAAGCCAGGAAGTCGCCCGGTACTGGTCCTCCACGAAGAGAGACTCCGTATTCGCCCAATGGCGCTCCTGCTGTTGAACCACTTGGCCGCCCGGATTCGCCGTCAAACCAAAGAAGGTGTTATCGTGTTGAGCCCAGACCTCGAGGCCGGTTCGAGCGTTGTGCCCTTTCTTTTGCGCCAAAAGCAGAGCACGTGCCCCCACATAAGTTGAGCGGCTATTGTCGTCCAGGACGAACGGCGTATCCCCTTGCCCGCCCACATAGTGCGCGTTGTTGAAGTGGAAATAAGGAGAGAGGGAGAACAGCAATCCGCCGCGCGTGGTGTGAACCCACTGAAAACCCACTAAGTAATCTCGTTCGAGATCGAGATCGCGAATGCCAGCCGCCTGGTCGCCAGGTGTGTTCGGGATTTGATAATGGTCACCGCGCAGGGAGGCGATCCACCGCACCTGGTCTTGCGCAGAGGGGTTATACAAGAGGGAGAGGAACCCGCCCAATCCTCCCACCTGGTCGTGAATCACAGCCGAGGTGGGTGTGCCCAGGCCTAGGTCAGACCGGTTGCCATCCAAGCTGGCGTAATAGGCAAAGCGCTCCGTGTGTCCGCCAAGGTTAAGCTGGTCATCTGTGGTGTGGAAGTTGCCATAGGAAGTAACCAACTCGGCGTCGTTGTTGCGCTCGAACCCCGAAGGCGTGATGACGTTGAAAAAGCCGTAGGTGCGGTCTCCATACTCGCTCGAGTAGCCGCCGCGCTGGACTTCCAGTGATTCCACGTTTTTGGGGTTAATCAAAGGCGCCACATTGGCGGCGATGTTGGTATTGATCACGGGAATGCCGTCGAAGAACCAGTTCACCTGGTGGCCGCCTCGCATATGAAGCATGTCGTGCACCACGTAGGCGCCAGGCACGTAATCGGTGATCATGGCCAGGCTGTTCGTCTGATCCGCGCCCGGAGTCTGCGCAATTTCCTGCGGCGAGACCGCGGTTTGGACAGTGGAGGACTGCGTGTTGAGTTTGCTGACCGCGCCCGAAACCTCCACCGTTTGTTTGAGCCCCGCGATCTCCAGTTGGAAATGGAAAATCGGAGCCTTGCCTGAGGTCACGGTGATTTGTTGTCGGGAGGGCGCAAAGTTTGGGGCACTCACCGAGACCTCATAGTCCCCCACTGGGACGGCGTCGAACTGAAATTCGCCGTCGGCATTCGACTGCGCTGTTTGGGTGCATCCCGAAGCGAGAGCGCGAAGGGTCACCTGCGCGCCCGGGATAGGGCGGTGGGTCGGATCGTGAACGATACCGCGAAAACTTGCAGGAACTGTGGCGTAGAACTGCGGTGCTGACAACAGGACTAACGCAACGGCAAAAAAGGCATGCCGTGGACGCATTTCTAACCTCCTCGAAAACTCACCAACCCGTGCAGAACTTGGGGGACAGCGGGCGTTAGGGAGCACGGTGCGCGCAAGCTATTGAGGCAAGCCTGCGCCGACCAAATCTTCGCCCGCGCCTATCTTGTGGCTTAGCTATTTACAGATTGCTGAAGAACCGGTTCCCGGTGTCATTCTGAGGATTACAGCAGCATGGCTTTTTCAGCAAGCTGTCATAGGGTCCTTGGAGGTTCATCCGGTGGGGGGATAAAAGCATCTTCTGGTGCAAGTGATTTGGCCACTTGACGGTAAGGAGATGAGTCCAGCTTCGCGGGCTCGTCGGACCCGGGCAGGTCAAAGATTAAGCGAACTGAAGTGGTCAGTGCAGGTACCGGGGGACCCTGCGAAATGCCGCAGGTACACGCCATCATGGAACGCGACTGGGGTGCCTTGGACATCGGGCATCGTCCAGGCATTGGGGAATGTGACGAATGCATTGGGCAGTTCTTGCAGCAGCAACAGGCCGAGGAAGCGCAACACCCCGCGTGCTGGCCTTTCTGAGCCAACAGCGACACACCTGGAACGAGGAAAAGAAGGAGCGAGAGCGATAAAGCCCAAGCCTTTTTTGTGGTTTTCATGCCCCATTTCTTTATACCAAGTCATAAGGAGGATCGTCAAGCGGTAAGGGAGTTGGGTAGTGGTGGCATTTGAAATCGCCCCTCATAATCCACAAGCATGGACCGATCTTAAACGACACCGTGAATGGATTCCCCATAGCACCTCTTCCGAAATTCTCCGTGTCTTGCGAAGAATTTCTGCGACCATCGTTGGGCCGAGAATGGCGGGAGAACCCGATCTTCGTTTGCGGCTGAAGGGCGTGCCGTCAGCACTTGCGGTGCTACTACCGGCCTGTGTAGGATATTACAGTGCAGGGACTAAGGGCGCAAAGTGAGTCCAATTGAGGCAGAAAGCAGAAGCAGGGTAGGGGTAGTCCTCTTCCAGTTGGGCGGCCCGGACTCCCTTGAGGCGGTCGAGCCTTTCCTCTATAACCTCTTCTGCGATCCGGATATCATCGACTTCCCGTTAGCTCGGCTGGCCCGCGAGCCTCTGGCTCGACTTGTTTCGTCGCGGCGTGCCAGGCGAGTCCAAAAACACTATGCCCGGATTGGCGGCAGGTCTCCCCTCCGCGAACTGACGGAACTTCAGGCCCGCAGGCTCGAAAGCGAGTTGCGCAATTCTCTCGACGCGCATGTTTTCGTAGCCATGCGTTACTGGCATCCACTAACCGAAGAGGCTGTCCGCCAGGTCCTGAATCATCAAGTCCGAAGGCTTGTGCTGCTGCCTTTGTATCCCCAATTCTCCGTCGTCACCACCGGCAGCAGTCTGAAAGAGTGGGAGCGCAACTTCTCACCCGGCCACCCTGTCGATGTAAGAATCGTCCGCGACTACCACACTCACCCTCTTTACATTGAAGCGATCGTCGAACGTGTGAACGAAGGTCTCGAGCAGTTTCGGCAGACGAATGGATCTGCCCTGCGCCTCCCTTCAGATGTCCATTTGCTTTTCAGCGCCCACGGAGTTCCGGAGACGATTATCAAGTCGGGCGATCCCTACCAGGCACAGATTGAAGCCACCGTGAGATTGGTAATGGAGCGGGGGGCGTGGCCGAACCCGCACAGCCTTTGCTACCAGAGTCGTTCCGGTCCGGGCCGATGGCTGGGTCCCTCCCTCCACGCGGCCCTTCAGACTCTTGCCTCAAGAGGAAGCGAGCGAGTTCTGGTGGTGCCGATTTCTTTCGTCTCCGACCACGTCGAAACGCTTTACGAAATCGATATCGAAGCGCGCGAGTTAGCCGAGCGTCTTGGCATCCAACGTTTTCATGTCACGATGGGATTGAATGGTTCGCCGACATTCATTCGGGCCCTTGCCGACCTTGTGCTTCAAGCCCTGGCGGGACCACAGACCGCGGAGGTCTTGACAAATGCGCGGCCCTAAGGTAGCCTACTAACATGGACCTTGACGAAGAGGCCGTCCGGAGCTGGCGAGGTTGCAGCCCGCACCGGCCCTGCGAAGCCAGGGAGGTAGGACTGATTTTCATTAGCGAAGATCCTCGGCTGGTCAGGGTGATGGGAATTCCGATGACCGAGTGCTCGAGCAAGGCCTCGGCAAATGTTCCAGAGACGCGCAGGAAGTTCACAAAAGATGTTAAATCTAACGGAACGAACCTAAGAAGTCCTTTAGAATCAACAAAACTGCCCAAAAAACGAACCCAAAAGGCGTGCAAAAGGGGCCGAAAAATGTGCCAAGAGTATGCAAAAAAACTCAAACGAAGCGAAAGAGCGACCCCAAAAGGCCAAATTCTAGACGAGGGGAGCCCCCGCCAAGCGCGCTTCGCGCTGGCTCCCCTCCTGCCGCGGCGGGAGGGGAGTTCTTGCCGAACCCTCCGCAGGGAACCAAATCGCGCTGCGATATATCAGGCGGGTTTCTCTTGATCTGCGTCAACTCTTGATTGTTTTCGCGATTTGTTGTTACCAGACGTTGACACGTGCTTCAGCTTTCATTTATATTGGGTTTTTAGGGCCTGGCTGGAAAACAAATCTCTTTGCTACCCCGTAATTAGAGGAGCTTCGAGCATGGCGAATGCGGACGGTGCGCCTTCAACGACTTCGGCGAAGGCTCTGGAGGCTAGTTCTGTTGCCACTCCCTCTAAGCCTGGGGCAAAGCCAGCCGCTCCACCCAAACCTGCAAGCAGCTCCGCTCAAGAGATTCCTGACTCAGGGAAGATGCGACGGCGCATCATCTGGAGTTGCGTGTGGGGATTCGTCATCGCCAATTTCCTGATGTTCCTGCGCTTTTTCTTCCCGCGTGTCCTCTTTGAGCCGGAGACAGTACACGTCATCGGTTATCCATCGGACTTCCAGATCGGGGTCAATGAGAAATACAAGCAGGCCTACCGAATTTGGGTGGTCAAAGAGCCTCCCCGTCTTTTCTGCATTTTTGCCAAGTGCACGCACCTGGGTTGCACGCCGGATTGGAAGCCGGCCGAGAACAAGTTCAAATGCCCTTGCCACGGGAGCGGTTACACACCCGAAGGGGTCAACTTTGAAGGGCCCGCACCGCGGCCCATGGATCGCGCCCACGTGGAGCTAGGGTCCGAAGGGCAGATCGTGGTGGACACCAGCCGGTTGTATTCCTGGTTCAAGAGCCAGGGCGGCCCAGACGACTTTGATGATCCCGGCGCTTTTATAACCGTGTAAGGGCAGTGGCTAGTGGTTAGTACTACTACGTTAAGTTATTGACCTCCCACAGGAGAGGTGCTAAGCTCCGGTCCATGACCGAGAGCGAAATCGAGAAATGTCGAAAGCGCTTGGAACAATTCTTGGCCGACCTGCTGGAGC
>JBEKHR010000014.1:0-125146 GCA_050012175.1 Terriglobia bacterium
ATCAGTCTCTCCGGGTACGCCTGTCCAGCTCTCACCACGGTCAACATCCCTCGGGAGAAGATTGGACGCCTGTCGTTCGAAGCTCTCGTTCCACCCGAAGGTGGGCAGGTGCAGGGCCGCGGCTTCTTGATCGACCCCGAAGTGGTCATCCGCGAGTCCACCGGGCCACCGCCGCGTAACTAACCCCGCCGCGCACCGCAAGGGTCCTTCGAATATAAGGCCGCACGATTTCTCTGCCTGCATCCCTGTGGCACTAATGGCGAACTTCATCGCGTGGCGCGAAGAAAAACAGATCTTTCTCCCGCAGGGCGGGATCAGGATGACATGACATTCTGAGATTCCCCACGTAACCAGAAGCACGCTCACCAAGGGCTTGGCGCTCCAGCGCCCGGCCAGGTGACGGGCGGGAATTTGCAGTAACAGCATTACTCCCTACCCCCTGCCGCCGCGGCGGAAGGGGAGGCCCGCGCCGGCGCGCTGAGTGCGGTTTCTGATTCCGAGGGTGCAGGGAGATGTGTCGATGCGAGATCGGCGATC
The DNA here is from genome assembly GCA_050012175.1 of Terriglobia bacterium. GTDB lineage: Bacteria > Acidobacteriota > Terriglobia > UBA7540 > UBA7540 > CAVROP01. The sequence goes on from JBEKHR010000014.1 coordinate 538, forward strand.
CTGCGGCATCCTAGAAGCTGATTTTCTCGATCCAGCCCCACGACCGCCCGGGAACGACACTAAAGTTTTTGGCACGGACAGCTTGAGCAGGTGCTGCGAATGGACTATAATTCATTCACCGATGACTATCCCTACCGCGTACTCCTTGCGCGACTGGGAGAACGCGAGGAATCGGCCAAAGGAATCAAAATCGCGCGGCCGTTGCAACAGGAGCAACCGAATTCTAGCTGCCGAACCCGCAGTAACACGCCTGACCTGCCGATGGACGGACATGAAACAAAAGTAAGGAGGCTGCAAGCCCTTTATGTGGGAAGCCGCTGCCAGCGGGAACAGATTTCGATGGCTGATCGGCCCCCCCCGCACGACGAAACAGCCTGCACACCGAGGTCTGCGTGCGCCAGCGCGACCGCTTCCCTGTCAGCATGTCTTATCACTATTTTGCAGCTTGATTTTTTGTGCGGCTTTCCTTTTCTCCTGGCAGGCGGCAGCTCAGCAGCCATCACCCAAGCCGGCAGACTTGCACTTCGAGCAAGGGATGGGAATGTTAAAAAAGCGGAATTGGCGAGCCGCTGCCGATGAGTTCCGAATGGTAATCAAGATTGACCCGCAGCGGGCACAGGCCCATGACGGGCTGGGGCTGGCCCTCGCGAGGCAGGGCAAGCCCCAGGAGGCTCTGGCGGAATACCGCCGCTCGCTAGAAATCGATCCGGCCTATGCCGAAGCGCACTACAACTTGGGCATGGCATTGGGGGAATGGGGAGATCCGCAGCAAGCGATGACCGAGCTTGCCAAAGCTGTGGAGCTCAAGCCGGATTTCGAGCCCGCGCGCTTGGCCCTGGGCCTTCTCTGGCATCACGCGGGAGAGTTAGAAAAGGCGGCCGATCAATACCAGGCAATTCTGAAGGTCAACCCCCGAAACGTGGACGCTCACAACTGGCTCGGCGTCGTGTACGAGCAAAAAAACGAGCCTCTGCCGGCCATCCACGAGTTTGAACGGGCCATTGCTCTGAAGCCAGATTACGTGCGGGCCCACAACAACCTGGCTTCGGTGCTGATCAGGACAGGGGAACTGGACAAGGCCCTGGAAGTTTACCAAAAGGCACTCAAGCTGCGGCCTCGCGACCCCTCGCTCAACATGAACCTGGCCATGGCCTTGCGGATGAAAGGTGACCAAGCGGGCGCGCAACGATATTTGAAGATTGTGACCACCCTCGAACCCGACAACGAGCAGGCGCAGTATTACCTCGCGGATGTACTAAGACAGAGGGGTGATTTAGAAGGCGCAGTCCGCGCCTTTGAGAAGGCGCTTCGGCTTCGACCTGACCTCCAGGAGGGTTACTACAGTCTGGGGTCGACTTTGAAGCAACTGGCGGCCACGCGACGCGCTTCACAAGAATCTTCGCCGCGCGAAGCGCTAGGCTCCGCGGAGGAGCTGTACAAACAAGGCCTCGCGGCGCTCGGAACGGGAGACCTTCTGGGGGCGCAGGAGAAACTCACGGCGGCACTCCAGCTTGACGCGAATTATGTTCAAGCTCAGAACCTCTTCGGTTTTGTGCTAGGTCAGCAGGGTGACCTGGCTGGGGCACTCGACCATCTGAATCGCGCAATTCAGTTAGATCCGAAATTCGCCGAAGCACACTACAACCTGGGAGCGGCTCTCTGGTTTGGTGGACAAAGAGCGAAGGCCTCGGCAGAGCTGAAAGAGGCGGTTCATCTCGATCCGACTTTCCTGCAGGCGTATCTGTTCCTGGGGATGGCGTTGAGCGAGAGCGGTGAGTTCGCGAGCGCGCTGGATAGCTTGAGCTGTGCCCTCTCGCTAAACCCCAATCTTTTTCCCGCTTATGTTGATCAGGGTATTGTTCTGCTCAGGCTGGGCCGGCTGCGTGACGGTCTCAGCCAATTCGAAGCAGGGCTCGATCTTAACCCCCAGTCTTCCGAAGGGAACGCGAACCTCAATGAGGCCATTCGCGAAATACGCCGGGCGATCGCGCAGAAGCCCGACGCGAGCGAAGCGCACAATACGCTAGGCAGGTTGCTGGGCAGAAAGGGTATGGGCTCGGAGGAAGTCCTGGCGGAGTTCCAGGAGGCTGTCCGGCTGCGGCCCGATTTCGCGGAGGCGCACAATAACCTGGGCCTGGTCTACCTGCAAAGGGGGAACGCGAACAAAGCCGTGGCAGAGTTTCGGGAAGCCATCAAGCAGAGTCCCAATTACGAGGAGGCCCATGAGAATCTGGGCGGGGCCCTGGTCACAGTGGATGCTGAGGAAGCGGTCCGGGAGCTAAAGAAGGCGGTGGAGCTCCGACCTGAATCCATACGGGCTCGCTATAACCTTGCGATGGCCTATGAGATCAAACCGGACCTCGACCGCCAGATTGAAGAGCTGAAGAAGGTGATCGCTCTCGACCCCAAACACGCTCAGGCCTTGTACTCATTGGGAAGAGCGCTGTTAAAGAAGGGGTTGGTGCAAGAAGCTATTGCTCCCCTTAGAGAAGCGATCAAAATCGATCCGAAGTTCGGAGAAGCCCATCATCAGTTGGGTTTAGCGCTGGTCCGTGCGGGCCAACGGGAGGAAGCGGAAGCGGAGCTCACGTTGGCCAGACAACTTATCGCCAGTGCGGAACGCGCTCAGTTGACCAGCGACAAGCTGGGTGAGGCGCAAGTCGAGCTCAAGCGGGGGGAGCTTGAGAACGCGACCAGGGATTTCCGCGAAGTGACGAGGTCGGAGCCTGATTGGGCGGATGGATACCTCGGGTTGGCCACCGCCCTGCTGCGGAGTGGAGATGCGGGGGCGGCGATCGCCGAATTCAAACGCTCGCTGGAGCTCCGACCGAATGACTTCGACGCCTATTACGGCCTGGGGCTCGCCACGATGATGAAAGGAGAGCCGGACGAAGCTATCGCGATGTTCAACCGGGCGATCGTGCTCCGTCCGTCCTCTGCCGAGGCCTTTAATCAGCTCGGTGAGGCTCTGGCCAAAAAGGGAGACACGCCAGGCGCGGCCGGCGCTTTCAAGAGGGCGTTGGAGCTTGATGCGACTCTCGCGCAGGCACGCGAGAATCTGGCGAAGCTCCCGAAGTAGCTGGGGAAGATCAAACTGCTGTGGCTGACGCAGTTGTGCCCCCATAACCCTGTGTCAGGACAGCAGAGCGATAGGATGGACGCATCGAATCACTCCAACTGCGTTGGGTGATTGTTCGGGCCGCGGTCAGGAACGGTGGGCTCCTTGATTCTAAATGAAACAGACACGGCTAACCATGGGGCGCGCAGGCAAGTCAAATAACATCGCAGGTCGCCAACCAGGCGTCGGGCGCAAAGGTGCGAGAGGGTCTTTTTGCCAGTTGATCCGGCGCGGTTCGTGGTGTTTGGGCTCCGTGTGGGTAGCGTGCCTGGTGGCAACGACTCCCAAGATCTTGGGATCGACCCTGCCAAGCAGTTTGCCCGTCGGGATCGAAAAGACCCCGACGCCTGCAAAAGACGACCTAGAGCAGCTTCAGCATCTTGAAGGTTACGTCAGGGATGGCAAGTTTCATGAGGTTGAGGCACCCCTGCGAAGTTATCTGAAAGCCCACCCGGATTCGGCCCGAGCTTGTTACGACCTGGGATATGTCCTTTTCCGAACCCATCACATCCGCGCTTCGGTGGAGGCGCTGGCCAAGTCCCTGCAGCTCGACATCAACAATGCCGAAGCACACAAGATTCTGGGATTGGACCTCACCATGTCTGGAAAATACGAGGAGGCCCAAATCGAGATGGAGCAAGCTGCACGTCTAAGACCGAACTCCGCTGAGGTTCACTACTTCTTGGGCAGGATCCATTACACCCGGAACGCTTTCCCACTCGCCAAACAGGAGTTTGAGGAGGCCATACGACTGGATCCGTCATACATGAAAGCTTATAACAACCTGGGACTGACGATGGAGGGCATGGGCGATGACCAAGCCGCTCTTGCAGACTATGAAAAGGCCATCCAACTCATGGAGCGACAGGGGCGGAAATCCGAATGGCCGTGCGTCAACCTTTGCGCGATGTACAACCGCTTGAACAAACCCGAGCAGGCGCTGGAGTACTGCCGGAAAGCGATTGCACTCAATCCCAAGTCCGACCAGGCATTGTTCGAAGCTGCCAGGGCACACATGGCGCAGGAAGACTGGGACGGCGCTGCGAAGGCCTTGCAGAGCGCAATCGAAATCAATCCTCGCTTTCCGAAGTTCCATTATGTCTTGAGCACGGTCTATCGGAAGATGGGAAAGGCTGCGGAGAGCGAGAGCGAAATGGCGGCTTACCGAAAATTATTTGAGCAGGCTAGGTCTCAACGGCCACTAGGCACTGCCGAGCGCCCTCATCCGGAGGCGGATAACCCGGCCGAGGTGAAACACTGAGCCTTCGGGCCGTTATGATCGCGCAAGACGGGGCTCAGGCTGCGCGCTTTATCGCCCAATTCATGCAACCGAATCAGACTCGTACGTTGCCAAGCCGTGCCACGGTCGGAAACCAGCGTCGAAGGCTGCGATATTCCCTCGGCTTGATGGCTCTGTTTCTGGGCTTTGCGTGCTTGGGCGAACTGTTGCGGGGCTCGGGGCAGGCGCGAAAGGAAGCGCCCCCCGTTGGCCCGCACCGTGCTGGCTCGAAAGTCACGCAGACACCGGCAGGTGTGTCTTTTGTCGATGTAACGAAGGAGGCGGGGCTGGGTGGCGCGGTGATTGTCGGGGGCGGGGTCCAGAGCAAGCGTTATATCCTGGAAGAAATGGGTGGCGGGGTCGCATTCCTCGACTACGACAACGACGGGTGGCCGGATATTTTTCTTGTGAACGGAACCAGGCTCGAGGGATTCCCGGAAGGCCAAGAGCCATCAAACTACCTGTTCCATAACAATCACGACGGAACCTTTACTGACGTGACCAAGAAGGCGGGATTGGTGCACTCCGGCTGGGGGCAGGGTGTGTGCGTCGGCGACTATAACAACGATGGCTTCGACGACATCTTCGTCACCTATTGGGGCGGCAACGTTCTCTATCGCAACAATGGTGACGGGACCTTCACGGATGTAACCGATAAGGCAGGCCTGTCAGGGACCGAAGGCCGCTGGTCGACGGGATGCTCCTTCCTCGATTATGACCGCGATGGTCATCTCGATTTGTTTGTTTCCAACTATGTTACCTTCGATTTGAAGGTGGCGCCGCTCCCAGGCACCAACTATTACTGTTCCTTCATGAATGTCCCAGTGGCCTGTGGCCCGGAAGGTCTGGGAGGAGGAACCAATATTCTTTATCACAACCGCGGCGATGGCACGTTTGAGGACGTTTCCGAGAAGTCGGGTGTGACCTACCCGCGCGGGACTAAGGAACTCACCTTGGCCGCGGATCGGACGTGGCGGCCCGTGGGCGCGTACGGATTCGCCTCCCTCGCCGCAGATTTCGATAACGATGGCTGGCCGGATATCTATGTATCGTGCGACACCGCTCCGAGCCTGCTTTACCACAATAACCATGACGGCACCTTCACCGAGGTAGGTGTCCCTGCCGGTTGTGCGCTAAGCGGCCAGGGTACCCGGCAGGGTGGGATGGGAGCAGCGACAGCCGACTATGACGGGGACGGCTGGCTCGACCTCGTCAAGGTGAATTTCGCCGGCGATCCGACCACTCTTTATCACAACAACGGTGATGGAACCTTCAGCGATGTCAGCCAGCAGGCCGGGCTGGGGGCGATTACCCAGTACGTCGGCATGGGTGTGGGTTTTCTGGATTTCGACGACGACGGCTGGCCGGACATCTTCGTGGCTAACGGGCACGTCTACCCTGAGGCGGACCGAACTCCAGGCATCCCCGGGTTCAAACAGCCCAAAGTATTGTTTCGCAACTTGGGGAACGGCCGTTTTGCTGACGTATCATCGACGGCGGGTCCCGGCCTGAAGATCGTTGCTTCCAGCCATGGGTGTGCTTTCGCGGATTACGACAACGATGGCGACATCGACATCCTGGTCAGTAACAATAACGAACCGCCCACCCTCCTGCGCAATGACGGCGGGAACAAACGCAACTGGCTGCTGGTGAAGTGCCTGGGTACTCGTTCGAACCGCAGTGCTATTGGGGCTCGGGTCCGAGTTGTTACCGGCCAGCACGCGCAGATGGAGGAAGTCATCAGCGGGTCCAGCTTCCTCTCTCAAAGCGACCTGCGCTTGCACTTTGGCCTGGGCCAGGCAAAGGCAGCCGACTTGGTGGAAGTTGCCTGGCCCTCAGGTCTCAAGGAGTCTTTCCGCAACGTCCTCGCCAATCAATTGATCACGCTCGAAGAAGGACGGGGGATCGTGAAGGCCCAGACATTTCCGACGCGAGCAGGACGTTCGGAGTCTCCCGTTCGAGTGTTATCACAGCGGTGAGCCGTGCAAATCGTGCGAAACAGACACTCAATCTCTCCAAGCAAGGAAGAGTTCGGAGAGAAGAATGGAGCTCAAGACGATGCTTACCTCAAACGCGCCCTGCATCCGGATGCTCGACTCGAACCCAAAGTGGACGAGTTAATTGCGAAGATCGCGGCGGCCCAGCAGAAAGATGGCTATCTGGATACATACATTCAACTGAATCTCCCGGACCTGAAGTGGACGAGCTTGGCGTTCAACCACGAACTGTTTTGCGCGGGCTCGCTCTTCGAGGCGGCCGTGGCTCACAATCGAGCCACGGGCAAGCGCTCCTTGCTCGACGTCGCCTTGCGACTCGCCGATCACCTCGATTCCACCTTCGGGCCCGACAAGCAAGCCGGCATCAACCGGGAAACCTCTTTTGCCGTCAGACCGGGAACGTACCTGATCCGCGAGGTGGTGCAAGACTCCGAGGAGGGACACCTGGCCGCCCTGAACTCGATTGTAGAGATTCCATTCTGACTGCACACTCGGGCGGCTGGTGCAAAGTGGCGGGTTTCCGTGCCGCGAAGCGCTCGACCACCGGCAGCCGACGGAGCTGTTCTGCAACTCCGCGGCTCGATCTTGGGTAACGACAGGCCGTAGCCTTCAAGGACCCGCCTACCATTAGGATCGGCGGACTTTCAGCCGCGGCGGGTGCTGGCTGTGTAGCTCTACGTGGCAACCAGTTTGGATGCTTCCCATTCCGACAAAGTAGAAAGGGGGGAGATCATGAAGCGCAAATGGCAGAAACTGACAACAGGATTTCTCTTCTTCATATTGTTAATTACAGGACTACCAACAAATACATTCCCCCAGCAGGGCATTATCACCATGTTTGCGGGGGGCGGGCCCAACAGCACGCTCGCGCTGTCCGCGGACATTACCCCTGTATCTGTGGCGGCAGACACCCGCGGCAATCTTTTCATCGCCGGACACGCGATGCACCAGGTATTTAAGGTCGTTCCCGCCGGCGATTTCACCGTGGTGGCCGGCACGGGCATCGATGCCCTCAGCGGCGATGGCGGGCCGGCCTCGCAGGCCAGCCTCGCCTACCCTTCCGGCGTGGCCGTGGACGCCCAGGGCGACATTTTCATTGCTGAGGCGGGCAATTGCGTTATCCGACGTGTGGATGCGGTGACCGGGATCATTACTACGGTGGCAGGCAATAGCCAGTTCGGCCTTGTCGCTCCTGGCTTTAGTGGTGACGGCGGACCGGCTACGAGTGCGCTCTTGAATTTCCCTATCGCCGTTGCTTTGGATACTCAGGGCAACCTCTTCATCGCGGATACCAACAATAACCGCATCCGCCGCGTTGATGCGGTGACCGGGATCATCACCACAGTGGCGGGCAATGGCGCTGTGGGGTCTAGCGGCGACAATGGACTGGCGACCAAAGCCAGTCTGAACGGCCCTGGGGGTATGGTCGTGGACGCGCTGGGCAACCTCTTCTTCGTGGACGCGTTCGCCATCCGGCGTGTCGATGCGGTCTCGGGGATCATCACCACTTTTGCCGGAAATCATATAGCGGGGTACAGCGGCGACGGGGGCCGGCTATCAGCGCCAGTCTCTTTGTCGGTACATTCGACGGTCTTCCAGGCGGTGGTTTGGCCTTCGACACCCACGGCAACCTCCTTATCGCGGATAGTAACAACCAGCGCGTTCGCCGTGTGGACGCGGTTACGGGAGTCATCACCACGGTGGCGGGCAGTGCCCAGCCGAACGCCGCGGGCTATATCGCGCAGGGCTATAGCGGTGACGGGGGTGCGGCCACCAGCGCCAGCCGCGCTTGGCCCCGCTCAAGGCCATCCACCTAAGGAGCCATTTATGATTCAGATCATCGCCGCTGGGCAGACGGTGAAGGTGGGTACGGGCGTAGACATAGAGATTCTTCTCAAGAATACCTCCGCTGAGCCCCTGAGCTGCAGCGCGAATATCAGCGACCTTACCGGGCAGGACCCGTATTTTAGGTTCGATGTCCGTGACGACCACGGGCACTTGGTCCCGAAGAGAGTGTATCCGCACCCGGAGCTTGCAGAAGGACATCCTATTATGGACTGCACCGTAAGGCCCGGCGAGACGCGGACCGAGGGCCAGGACGTTGCCCGGATATATGACATGACCCGACCGGGCGAGTATGTCATCCAGGTGTTCAGGGCAATCTCGTCTACAAATGAAAAGGCTGGCTTGGTCGGATCAAACAAGATTACAGTGACGGTCACTCCCTAGCGGGCCTGCTCGCTCGGTAGCACAGACATCGTTTTGAAGCTGTGAAATATCCCTAGATGAGCAAAAGCATTTGAAGCAAACGTGCAAGGTCATAGAAGGCGCAAAGAAAACAAAGCGATTGTTCTTTGCAAGTCTTTGCGCCTTGGTCCCGCTTTGCGGGATGAGATTGTTTATTTTTTCACACCTTCTTTGTGATGTCTGCGACTGCGACGAGGTGCGCCATGTGTCGGGACCTGCCGCTGCCTCTCCCCCTTCTGCTCGGTTCGCATGCTATACAGTGGGCCGCCGGGATCAGTCGAGGCGGAGGTCTCGAGCAGCGAGTCGAGGGGTAACCCCGTGGTGGACAGACACCTTCAAAACGAGGCGAACGGCTGGGTGGGTTCGGGGGGCAACCCCTGGCATCTGGATAAGGACACGGAGAGCTACGAGTTTCTCACCAACATGGGCGACAAGCCCGTTAGGATTGGCTTTAAGGTGTGGGCGGACGGGCAAATCTTTTACCTCGGCAGCCTGGAGCTCGTTCCCCACGAGACACGCATGATCGACTTGCGCAAGCTGCGGGATGCGCAGGAGACTGACCTGGAGAAGCACCAGATTCCGGCGGGGGCGACGGACGGCAGCGTGCTCTGGCTGCGCCTCGATAACGTGCCGGTGATGGGCCGGCTGGCGGTGATCACCCGGCACGGTGGTATGGCTTCAAGCTACGATTGTTGCCTTTGCGGGTGTCCCGGCCAGTACGGCTACACTCTGCTCATACCCGTGATCACCTGTCCCATCACCGTGGCGGTCGGCGACCAGGTCCACGGCCAGGTGTGGTATTCGCCCGCTTGTGGAGGGGCCTACTACTACTTCGACATGACCACTAGTTTGGGTTGGAGTTCGACCAACACCAACGTTTTCACGCTGAACAACAGCAATCCGAAAGGCCTCTTGACCGGTATCGGCGGGGGCGCAGCCACTGCGCTCGCTCAAGGGACGACCGCATGCCAGGCGTGGTACATGATGGGAGCGGTCTGCCAGTGTAGCAGTTGGGTGCCCATCGTCGGCAACACCCCGTGCAGCGTGCAGAATCCCACTATTACCGTGACCCGTCAGAGCCTCACGTCCACTTCGGCCACTGGTTCCCCCTCCTCTGCTGCGGCTAATCCTGCGTTCACCTACGCCGCCGCGGCATACGGCGGCGGCGGAGGTAACATTGCCTCCTATACGACGCAAAACCCGAATGCGAACCCGAACACCGCTTCGATCAACGCTCCTTCTAATCCGGGCGGCTCGGTGGTGCAAGGGGGATATGCAATACTGACGGCGACCTACAATACCTCGGGGGGTTCTCCGTTCGTGCAGTTCTACGTGCCCACGTTCGGGCTGTCGTGCTACAACACGCAGCTAGAAACTGACTACATATCCGGAGGTGCATGCACACAAATCACAATCTACGGCACCCTCTACTCTGGAACTGATACGAACCCGTCCGGATTGCCAGCGGGAACCTATTGCGATGCCTTCCTCGGAATGGTCCGGTTGAACGGCAGCGGGCTGACCGCAAACGGAACAAAGATAGCATGGGTCTCGGGAAGCAAGCCGAACTGGACATTCCAGGTGATCACGCAGTACGTGGGGGCAGACGGCACCGCCGTTGTCGCTAACCAAACCCTCGCGCGCGATAGAAGCATAATCCCCAAAACGGCCCCCAGTATAACTGTTCAGTTGCCTGGTGGTAGTTACGCTGCCAATGACATTGGCCAAGGGATTACGCTATACATCCTGGATATTTACAAGGGAATAGGCAACTCCGTGTGTTCGGGATTCTCGAACAGCATCGTCGTTGGCGCTTGCAGTCCATCCACCCCGACCGCATTATGCCCCAGATATGCCATTGAGTAGGGAGGCTTTATGAAAGCAGGCGTCCTTTTAACGATTCTGGCAATGTGCGCCAATGTCCTGTGTACGGCTGGAACGTCCGGCCGTGTTGTGTTCGTGCGAGATAGCGAAATTTATACGGCCAATGAAGACGGTTCCAATATTCGCCGCATAACCCTCGACGGCAAACGAAAGCAATGGCCCAAATGGTCTCCGGAGGGTAAGAGAATCGCATATCTCACTGAAGGCGATATGCGTGCCACTCCCAAGAGCAGGGGCACGATCCGGATCATCAATACCTCCGGGGAGCAAGCAGGCTCGGCCTCCGTGCTCGTCACCCTCCCTGACGGGACCCCGGTTGCCGGCATGCGCGGGGTGGAGCTCATAGGTTGGTACGACTTTGATCACGTCTTCGCTGCCGGGAGTGCCAACCCGTACGTAGTTGAATACCGGACGATTGACATTCGCACCGGTAGGATGGGTGGTTATGGTGGAGGCAACTTTGCGACTTGTGCGACGATGGGACGGGTCGCGTTCTGGACTCCTGTGTTTCCCACGCATCGATCGATGCAGTTACAAGTGAACGACAAAGAGATGGGTTTCGGATTCCCCGACGCGATCGATGGGATACCCGATATTCACGTTCCACTGCAATGGACACCTGATTGCCAGTACTTGGCCTTCCTAGACCTCCGCCCGCCCGCCACGCTTGTCCTAGTTCGCGCCAACAAAGTGGAGCGCAAGATGGATCTCCCAGAGGAAGGGAGCTTTCATCTCGATGGCCTCACCCCAGACGGCACCGGTCTGTTGCTGGCCGGGTCGAAGAGGACGCTAGTTTACGACTTCCGGAAGAATACAATTTCGGAAGCACCGCCAGCAATCCTAAAGCAGGTCAAACTCCAGCGCACGGCCCGCGAGGGCATGGTGCAGAAACTTGGCGGGACAGACCCGGACTGGTTCCCCCAGGAGCCAAGCCCCGGGTTGGCAAGTAGCGAGTAGATTCTCTCTTGGATTTGAAGGGATTCTTCTCTCTTGAAGGTGCAGGAATCTTTCCTCGTTAGAAGTTCATGCGGCCTCTGTTGTGGAGAAAGTGGAGACCTGCGCGAAGGGCGCTAGGGTCGGTGCCGCTCCCGGCCTATTCCACCAAGGACATCCCGCTCGATACGGTCGTCGGCTGGCTGCCGTTGCCGCTACTGTGACAGTTACCACAACTGCCCCATCGCTTGTTGTCCGCACCCCCTTTAACACGCCTACAAACGGCCGCGCCTTCAGAGTTTTTCCACCGCTGTGGGCTTGGGCTTTAGCCCTGATTGGTGTCCTGCTCGCCTTGAGCTTATCAAGTAAACTTCGCCGGGTCCCGGTCCCGGCCAAGATCGGTTTAGGACTCATAATCCTCGTTGTAACGGTCTGGGCTGCTTGTGGCGGCGGTGGACCAGGGGGTGGAGGAGGCGGTGGCGGGAACCCTGGCACCCCGTTAGGAACGTATACCCTAACCGTTACTGGTACCTCTGTATCCGGCTCAACGGTTCTCACGCACGACCTCACACTGACGCTGACGGTGAATTGAGAAGTCGGTTTCAGGGTTCGAGCATCAGAGGTCAAACGCTCAAGGGGGGAAGCCGAAGGTAGCGTGCAGAGAACCTCTAACGCCCGGACCAGGTAGCGTCGCCGGACGGCCTCTGCGCCGCCTTGGCCCGCCCGGATTACGTCCCCCACTGTTGGTGAAATCCAAAATTGTGGCGGCTCACCAACACGCCGATCAAGATCCGAAACGGGGCTCTGAGCCAAAAAGATGTTAGAAATGCAGGTTGACCCGGCTATATCCTTGAAAATAAAGTGGAGGCTGAAACTGAAAACGATTGACCCGGCTATGTGGACGAAAATACACAGGTTGCGCGGTAATCGGGGCGAAGCAAGAAAGTTGTTGAAAGGAAAGGAGATAGCGTTGGACGCGAGGTCGAGGGAAGGAGACGGTTACTGCCTGTCTCGGAAGGGAGACTTGGATTCGTAGTGCGCGATCCGGGCTTTCAGGCCTTCTATCAAGGTTTGGGCGTTTTGTTGGGTAGCGAGATCCAAGGCTCGGTGTGCAATTTGTACGGCCTCGAGAAAACGACCGACCTCGGCGTAGGCTGCGGCCAGCACGTCGAGAAGACCAGGGTCAGGGCCGGGAGATACTTTGACCGCCCGCTCGGCGAGTTCGACGGCCTCAGGACCATTTCGGACCGACGCGTCCGGGCAGGTAGCCAGCACCCAGGCCGTCTGGTTCAGTAGCGGCAGAGAGTTCGGGTCCGCGCGGAGCCCTTCGCGCCAGCGTGCCAGCGCCTCTCGGACCTTTCCTTGCATGTAAAGGGCGCCACCGAGGTTGTAATAAGTCTGAGCCCGCCTGGGATCAAGTTCCAAAGCTTTCTGGAAATGCGGGATCGCTTCGTCGCCCTTTCCCTTCTCGAGGAGGGCCATGCCCAGATTGTCGTGGGCGTCGGCGAAGTCGGGGCTAATCTCCACGGCCTTCTGGAAACGCGGGATCGCTTCGTCGACCTTTCCATTCTGCAACAGGGTAATCCCCAGGTTGTTGTGGGCGTCGGCGAAGTTAGGGTTGACCTCCACGGCTTTCTGGAAATGCGGGGTCGCTTCGTCGACGTTTCCCTTCTGCAAGAGGGCCATCCCCAGGTTGTTGTGGGCGTCGGCGAAATCGGGGATGACCTCCACCGCCTTCTGGAAATGCGGAATCGCTTCGTCGATTCTTCCGCTTTGCAGAAGGGCGGCGCCGAGGTTGTTGTGGGCGCTGCCGTAATCGGGTTCGAGTTCCACGGCCTTCTGGAAATGCCGGATGGCCTCCTCGACCTGTCCCTTCTGGGCGCGGGCAATCCCCAGGTTATTGTAAGCCTCGGCGAATCTTGGGTCGCCCTCTACGGCCTTCTCGAAATGCGGGATCGCCTCGTCAAGCCGCCCGTCGCGCGTGAGGCCGAGGCCGAGGTTATTGTTGGCCTTGGCATCCTCGGGATCGAGTTCCAGGGCCTTTCTCCATTCGGCCACGGCCGCGGAATGTTGCCCCTTCTTTTCCAGAGCCATGGCGCGGTCGAACACGTCGTAGAACTTGGTGACCGGCGCATCCAGCTTCAGAAAGGCCTCCGGCTGAACATTCACGAACTCAGGGATGTTCACGGCGCGGTTGGCCGCGGTGGCGTTCTCGATGAGGATCGGTGGGCTGTCGTTGCCCTCTTCGTCCAGGTGCGTCAGAAACATCTGCGTGTAGGGCGAGCGGCCCTTGGAGGAGAAAACCAGCCAGCGGCCATTGGGGGAGAAGCTGTGCCAGGAATTCATCAATGGAAGGTTGCATTTCATCCGCCTGGCCTGACCGCCCTGGAAGGGCACGATGAAAAGCTGGCTGTCAGGACGGATCAACAGGCCATTGCGGCACTGCACGAAAACGATCCAGCGGCCGTCGGGTGAGACCTTTGCGAAATTGTTGCTCATGCCGTTCTGGGAAGCGCCGGCGATGGGCTCCGGAACTCCCCCTTGGCCGTTGTTAAAGGGAACCCGGTAGAGGTCGTACTGGATTTGCGTCTCATTGGGATCGTTGGCGAATCGAGGCGCCTTCCAGCCTTCGGGGTACGGGTCCCTCGCTAGCGCACGCGCAAAGACGATGTATTTGCCGTCGGGACTCCAAACGCCGCCGGTTTGCACGTATCGTGGGTCATCGGCGCCCGGCAGGAGGTTCAACTGGCGCGCTTCCCGGTCGTACCAGACCAGCATTCCCTTCGTCGGGTAAAACACCTGCCCGAAGCGGTAGTCGGTGAAATTGGCGACGTAGATTCTGTCCTGCGGACGGAAGCGGGGGCCACCTTGTTTCGGGCCGGGATTGTTGATCATGGTCACGACGTAGCGCCCGTCGGGCGAGACCTGCGACATGAAGCCCACCCGGAGGTTGCCGCTGTCTTCCAAAGGCCGAAAGGAACTCCACTTGATCACGTTTTCCTTGCGGATTGACGTTTCCTGTTTGACCGGGGTCAAAGAGTACAGCCCCTTCTCATTCGCCCCGCCGTCGACATCCATCCCCATCGTCTTGCCATCGCGAGAGAAGGAATGGCAGTTCGCGCAGGTGTGGAGCCCCGTCATCAGCGTCCGGCTCTCGGTGTCCCCGACACTGCGCAGACACCATTTGATGAATGGAATGATGCTCTCCGGCAGTGGCTTGATGACCCCCTGCTCGCCGGGAGCGGGTATGAGCGGCACATCGCGGTAGAAGATCGGCGCGCCCACGGGGTCTTTCGAGGTCTCGATCATGCACTGACCCCGGGAGACGGCCTGGGTCGCGTTCTTGTCCCGGAATCCCGTGATGGTCACCGTGGCCGGACGCTCCACGGAGTGCTTCTTGATCGTCGCCCAGGTGGCGGCGTCTGGGAGCCAACTCCACGACGCGGCTTCCTGCGGTGTCAGTTCAGGCAGTTTGTTTGTATCAGCGATGCAACGCGGGTCGATCTCACCGATGTGCAAGCGCTCGCCCTGTGATTTCACCTGCATTCCGGCCGAGCCGTCGGAAAACGACACCTCGATCAGCCAAAGCGTGGGGCCCTCCGAAGCGTCACGCCAGATGAATCGTGGGGGTGTAATCTCAGGTGGGAAGATCGATCCCTCCGCCGGATAATTGATCGTGATGGGGGCCAGCCGCTCGCCGCCAGGTCTGGGAGACAGGAAGGAATCCGCCGGAGGCGCAGTCGCCGCTCGGTGCAATGAGGGAAGACCGGCTCCGTGCGGGACATGCTGCGCAGCAGGCCGATCGAGGACGAAGAGCAGCGCCACGACCGCAGCGACGCTGATCAGAGTGCGGAATACTACTCGGTTCACAATACTCTCAGGCTTGCTCGGCGAAGCTACTTACGCGCTAAAGAAGCCAACTCACAGGATAAGTCATTCTGACCGGAATCTGCGTGTTCATTTCCCGGCCGAACCTTAACATACACCTGACCACCTCTGGCATGCAATGGCCCAGCCGGGTTTGCTTGCGTCAAGTCTTTTGTGCAGCGGGCCGATCTTGAGAAGCACACGATTCCCGCAGGGGCCACGGACGGCAGTCTGCTTTGGCTCCGACTCGACAACGTGCCGGTGATGGGACGATTGGCGGTGATCACCCGACAGTGCCAAGGGAAAAAATCTTCGTGTCGGGCAGGAAGTGGTTGAGCGGCTTCTTCTCGATGGGATCGACCTGCATGACAGCAGGCTGAGCATAACCAAGGTTATAAAGCCTCCCGCCAATGTCCTTGCGGATGAAACAGAAACCTGCCAGCCCCTCGCCGATCTCGCAGTGGCGAGGGCAGAGATAGCCATGCAGCTTCCGGTTGGGCGAAGTTTCCCACCAACCTGCTTCATGAAGCTTCGAGCTGATTGCCGCAATGCCCATTCGGTAGGCCTTATCGATATTTCGTCCCCGCTCGGCCCTGGTGTCAACCAGCCTGATAGTCAGCCTCGATGCGCTGAAAACGCTGGACATCCGTCTGGGAATGGAGTAAACCCTAGGATCGCCGAACGCATGTCACACTGGAGGGTAAGATGAATCGCAGACGATTCCTTCGTAACAGCAGTCTTGCGGCGCTGGGCGCGCTGACGATGAAGGCGGGAAGCCATCCATCGCTCGGCGTGCCGGCACCTGGTGCCGAATCGAAGCGCGCCCGCCTTGACGTGATTTGGGGCGACCGGGTGGGGAAGATCAACCGCAACATCTACGGCCACTTCACCGAACACTTGGGGAGCTGCATTTACGACGCCATGTGGGTGGGCGAAGGCTCGGCCATCCCGAACCAGAACGGCCTGCGTAAAGACACCATTGAAGCACTCAAGCGTATCAGGGCGCCGATCATTCGCTGGCCGGGCGGCTGCTTTGCCGACCAGTATCACTGGCGCGACGGCGTCGGACCACGCGAGAAGCGGCCACGCATCTGGAACATCTGGTGGGGACGCGACGAGGGTAACGCCTTTGGCACCGACGAATTCATCCAGTACTGCCGGTTGAGCGGCGCCGCGCCGTACCTCTGCGTCAACGTGGGCTCGGGCTCTCCCCAGGAGGCCCTGGATTGGCTGGAGTACTGCAACGGCAAGGAAAGCACAACCGTCACATCCCTGCGCGCCGCCAACGGACATCCCGAGCCTTACAACGTCCGCTATTGGTCGGTTGGCAATGAGAACTGGGGCTGCGGCGGAAACTTCGACGCCGAGAGTTACGCCCGTGAGTATGCTCGCTATGTGACCTACCTGAATCGGTACGCCGAGCGGGGCACAGTAGAATTCGTCGCCTGCGGAGACTTCCGGGATGACTGGAACCAGAAGTTCTTCGAGACTCTGCTCAAGCGCCCAGGCGCCCGTGGACAGGTTCGAGGGGTCAATCACCTCTCCGTTCACCATTATTTCCGCGGGGAACTGGGGCAGGCAACAGAGTTCACTGATGAGCAGTACTATCGCGCGCTGGCGGGTGTCAGCGTGCTGGAGGGATATATCGAGGAGACCATCGGCTTGATTCAGCACTACACCACCCCCCAAAACCGCATCGGGATTGCCCTGGACGAATGGGGGATCTGGCATCCGGTGCCCAGCACTGGCGCGCAAGGGCTCTGGCAAAGCAACACACTGCGGGACGCTCTTCTGGCCGCGGTGACTTTCAACTCACTGAACTCCTATGGCGACGCCGTCTCCATGGCGAACATCGCCCAGACATTCAACGTGCTGCAGTGTATCGCGTTCACGAAGGGAGACAAATTCGCGCTCACGCCGACTTATCATGTCTTCGACCTCTATCAACCGCACATGGACGCGATGGCATTGAAGACGGTTGTCGATTCCCCCACTTACACCCTCAAGCCGCTGACTCAGCTACCACCTCAGTTCCTGGCTCAGCTAGGCGGACGCGGCGAGACGACGCGCACCTATCTAAGCGCCTCGGCTTCCCTGAACGAGGCTCAGAAGCAGATTTGCCTGACTCTGGTCAACCAGCACTTGACCGAGCCCTTGGAGGTCGAGATCCAAATCCCCGGCCTGGATAGCCCTGGGGTGCGCGGCGGCACTCTGCGGGAACTCACTTCGGGCAACGCGCGGGATGAAAACACCCTGGAAAAGCCGGAGGTCGTCCGGCCGTCAGCGCCCAAGCAGCTTACCGTCCAAGGGAACAAGTTCACTCAGCTTGTTCCACCGCACACCGTGCAGGCGCTCGTTCTCCAGGTGGGCTAGGCTTGCGCCGACGACAAGGCAAGGAGCCGTGGCGAACCCCGAGGCGGAAGCCCCCCAGGCGCTGCTGAAGCAGCTCGATGCAGAACGCGCGGCGAGCGAGCGCGTCGTCAGGAATCTCAGGGGAGAATCTCCGGACTGGCGGACAGATTCGCCTCGGCGTGTTCGCCTGCCCGGGGTTTGCTGACGCCACAACCGGGCCAAGGTTCTGAGTGGCAGGTTACTTCTTCCTCAGCTCTGCGATCCGCTGATCCGCGTACTGTTGCAGCACGGTGCCGCGCCCCAATTCGGCGGCTTTCGCAAAAGCCTCGAGGGCCTCGTTGGTTTTGCTGGAATTGGCGTAGACCTCGCCCAGGCGAAAGTAGAGCTGAGGATTGGGCGCTTGGGTCAGGGAGATGGCTGTCTTGAACTCCTCGATGGCCTTTGCGGATTCATCACGTTCCATATAAACCATGGCCAAGGCGGTGTGCGCGTCCGAAGCCAGAACGTCCTTTCGCTTCTTGAGTTGTTCGCCGGTCTCGTTGGGTCTGGCAGGCACGCCATCGATGAGCTTGAGCGCTCGGTTGGCGTACTCTTCCGCCGTAGAGAGCCGTTGAGCAGACAGTTCCGGGTTGCTCTCCACCATGCGTGGCTGGGGAAGGGCGATCGCCACCATCAGCAGGCTGTAAAGGTTATTGGCATCCAGTTTCAGGCTCTTCTCACCATACTCGACCAGCTTGTTCAAGTCCCCCTTTTCCCGATAAGACTTCGCCGCCTGGGTGTAGACAGTTGACATCAACTCGCTCGTGGGGAATCTGTGCTCAAACTCCTCCACCATGCGCAGACGCTTGTCAGGGTCTAATTCGTCTTCCATGGTCTTGTAGCCCATGGCCTCTTCGTATTTCGCATGGAGGGGCACGCCGCTGGAACTGGTGAGCGTTGCCGTCTTCTCATTCCTGCCGGTTGGTCCGGCCTTCCAGATGGCCTGGAGCAAATTGTCGTCGGCGCCGACACTGCGCATTTTCGCCTCGATCTTGCGGTCAAGATCAAAGTTCACGCCGTGCTCGTCCAGGGCCTTGTACACGACGTCGAGATCCTTCTTGTTCTTTTTGATGAGGTTGTAAAGTTCCTCTTGAGTCAGAGGCTGCTGCAGAGGCTGATTTTGAGCGCGGTCCTGGGGTTCATTCGCAGTAACTCCCTCCAGTCTCGGAGGTTGCTGCGTGCCCTGAGCCACCAGAGGGGAGGCCGACAAGCAGGCCAAAGCGCTGATAGCGAATAGTTGTTTCAACATGGGGTATTTGTTCTCCATTCGACTGCACGGCCGAGAGCCGTGGAGATCCTTGCTGATGCCAGGCTGTCCACCCCATCAGGATGTGGCGGCAGCCAGAGAGGCTGTCCTGCTCGGTATTGACTGCCCGGCGCCGGCCGGACGGTTTCCGGTGCCTGCCTGAACTTTGGTTTGAGCTCGTTTTCACAAGAGCGAGTCCCCCCCGCCTTGCCACCTTTGCCAAGCATCTGAAAAACTTACCACGTCACGGTGAACAATGATACCGCGTGGCGCGGCAGATTAAAACTGCATCGTATTTCTCCCTTTCTCGTACTTGTCTTCTCCGCAGGCTCCAGTTCCTCGAGCCGGGCGGCGCCCAACAACCGCTTGTACTGCTCTGCGGTCGGCTGCTGTGGGGAACCGGAGTCCTTCCATGCCGTGTAAGCGTTGCTATGGTGATCATCAATCCGGTAATGGCGGACCTGAACCCGCGTGGCGTCAGCGGGCAGGTTCTTGATGAGCAACTCGACGCTAGCCCCAGGACCGGGAACGTCGTCGTCGTGGTAGTTCCATATCAATACCGACAGGTTGTGGCTCCCGGAAGCGGCGACCGCATTGACGTCTGGCGGGCCCGTGACGCCGGAGTTCAAGACAGGCTGCAACGAAATCGCCTGGGGACTTGTCACCGGAAGTCTTTCGGCGCCCATCAATCCCAGCATGTGAAACAAGTTCAGGATGGGTTTGTCAACGCCATTGGTTGCGAGGGTTCGAAAGCCCGCAAAATAGGGCTGATCTTCGAACTCGAATGCCCAGGTCACTACTCCTTCGAGGTTGGCGTGGTATCTCGCGGCCAGTTCGAGGGTGCGCGCGAGGACCTCCGCGGTGTAACAAGGGTAGAGCACCCCGTTGCGGTAGGCGTTCTGAGGATACTGTCGGGCCGAGCAGGCTGCACAGCCTTCCGGGTCGGACTCACCCAGGATGATCGGCGCGTCCTTGAACTCCGGGAAGGAGCGAGCGATGCGGAACCCCCCGTCAATCGACTGCAACTGCCGGCTGATTCCCATGCGCACGTGACCTTCGACGATTTTGGGATTCCCCTTGGCGTGGAAAGACACGAAATCCAACGGAGCGCCTCTGCCACCTGTCACGGAGTTCTTCCCCCGCGCGCAGTGCTCGAGGAAACCACGAAGGAATTCTGCCGCGTGCGGGTCGGCAGGACCCGTGGTGTCCGGCCCGCCCACCCGGGCTCCCGGCAGGGCCCGCTTCACCGCGTCCACGGCGTAGTCGTAAAGTCGGTAGTACTCCTCCGGGGTGCCCTGCCAGTAGCCGATGTCGGGTTCGTTCCAGACTTCCCAATACCAGGAGAGAACTTCGGGTTTCCCGTAGCGCTCCACGCAGTGGCTCGCCCATCGGTAAACCAACTCTCCCCACTTTTGATAGTCCTTGGGTGGGTAGGCCCATCCGGTCCACAGGTTGCCTTTCGGCCATTCGTGCCGATACGGCTGAGGATGGGTCGAGAGCGCTTCGGGCATGAACCCGATCTCCACCAGCGGTTTCACATTGGCACGCAGGAGGGTGTCGAAGATCCGGTCGAGGATCGTCCAGTCGTAGATCGGGCGACCTTGAGCGTCTTCATTGTAGACATTGGTCGAACCCCATTTCAGTGCTGGGGTACCGTCTCCGGATGTGAGGAGGTTGTGCATCCGAATATAGACGGGTGTAGGGCTCGATTGCGCCAACTCGGAAAGGAGCAATTCCCCATTCCGGGCGTAAGCGAAGTTGGGTTCGTCGTACCCGAAGTAAGACCACACATGCCGCAAAGGCTCGCGGGGTCCGGAAGCATCAACTTGAATCGTCACTTTCTGCTGGGCTGCCAAAGTCGAGTTGAAAGCCAGAAGCACACACAGGACGAGAATTATTCTTTTCATCTGCCAGTCCAAGGGTTGCTCGTAGCCAAGAACTTCTTGCGCATTGGGGGCAACCGCAGAGGTCACTTCCAATTGATTTTGGGAAAGCTCCTGGGAATAATTCCCACGCCTTCCTTCACGGTGATGATCTGATCGATCGGCACCTTGGCGAGCCTGTCCACGGTACCACTGGGCCAGGTGATTTCCAGAGATTCCACGGTCTTTCTCTGCCCCAGCCCGAAATGGATACGCGGGTCTTGAGCCGACATGTAACTCATTCCTCCCTTGGCTTGCCGGTATTCGACAAACCCCTCCGAGACGAGTTTCAGCGCTGCGCCGCGGCCGTCGCGGTTGGATTTCACCCCCACCAGCATGACTTCCAGCCAATGGTTGGCATTCCCGCCATCGTTGCGCAGCAACTGCGGGAAATCATTGGAATTGGAGATGGCAATGTCCAGATCGCCGTCATTATCGAAGTCCCCCACCGCCGCGCCCCGTCCCACGGTGGGCTTCATGAAGTCGGCTCCGAGCTGCTCAGACACTTTCTCGAACTTGCCCACGCCCAGGTTGCGAAACATCAGCTTGGGCTCTTTCCAGAAAACCTCGTTGTGGTAGAGGTGAATATTATCCAGCATACTGCCATTTGCCTGGAAAATATCGATCGAGCCGTCGTTGTCGTAATCGAACATCTTGGCGCTGACGCCACTCAGGAGTGCGGCCTTGTTGCCCAGGCCGGAACTGAAGGTGGCGTCGTCAAATGACTCGTCGTGGTTATTGCGATAAAGGCGGTTCAGTTCAAAATCCAAATGCGTGACATAAATGTCCAGCCAGCCGTCCCCGTCGATGTCGGCTGCGTCCACACCCATACCGGCTTCGTATTTCCCGTCTTCGCTGGCCGCCACGCCCGAGGTGAAAGAGATGTCGCGGAATGTCCCATCGTGGTTATTGAGGAAGAGAAAATTCGGCCAAGTGTCGTTGGCAACCATGATGTCAGGCCAGCCGTCGTTGTTCATGTCAGCCAGAACAACACCCATTCCCTTTGCTTCCGGCTTGCCGACACCCGACACATCGCTCACGTCGGTGAAAGTGCCGTCGTGGTTGTTGTGATAGAGCTTCAGCCGCTGTCCACGATAATTATCAGGATGGCAATAGGCGCGATAGCCAGGTCCATGCTCACCGCACCAGAGATTGGTCTTGGGTGACCATTGGATGTAGTTGCAGATGAGCAGGTCGAGGTAGCCATCCTTGTCGTAGTCGAACCATCCCGCGCTGGTGGACCAGTTACCCTCATCCGCCACTCCGGCCTTGGCCGTTACATCCGTGAACGTTCCGTCGCCGTTATTGTGGTAGAGGATCGTGTGGCCATAGCCGGTCACCAGCATGTCGGGGTAACCATCGTTGTCATAATCACCCACCGCTACACCCTGGCCGTAAAACCCTTCCGTGCCGACGCCGGCCTTTTCCGTGACGTCCGTGAAGGTCCCATCGCCGTTGTTGTGATAGAGGGCCGAGCGCAGCGGCCGTGAGGGCTTGTACCACTCCGTACCAGTCGACTGGACGAAGTAGAGGTCCATCAGGCCATCCTGGTCGTAATCGATCCAGCCCACACCGCCACCCATCGTCTCGATGTATTCCTTATCATCGCTCATCGTAGCGTCGTGCTGAAAGGTGATTCCGGCGGCTTGGCGCACATCGGTGAAGTGCACGGGAATAGCGGTGGCCGGTGGCTGGGGGGGCTGTGCGTGCAGGGTACTCCGCACCATCACACCTCCCATCGCGACGGCGGCGGCCAGGAGGCCCACCGCCGCCAGCGCAGGGATCGTCGAATCCCGTTTAGGGGTCTGTTCTCTCAAGTTTCTTCCTCATTAGGGTTTCCAACAAAACTATAGCGCGACCCGCCGTTCGACCTCAATTACCATTCGCGCTGGGGGAGAGGATTTTTGGCGTCCTTCAACCCGACACTTCATATGCTAACGGCACCGCATAGTTTCTCATGCTTTCTCATCTAGACGGGAAAAACTGTGAGTGTTATTCAATCCGTTCTCGCGCACGGTGCCGTTTAGCTGAATGGAAACCAACGATTCCTGAGGCAGCCTCGGCAGGGAGTGGTAAAATACCATGGGCTGTTTGCAGCATGTGAGGGAAGTCCAAAAGCATGGCCAGGCGCAGGAATGTCGCGAGTCACAAACCTTCCCGCACTACAAGCGGAGTGAAGGGGTTGTTCCCCTCGGACCTCGCATGGCGCTGCCCCGCAGGCATTCTTGCCCTGTGGCTCGTAGTTTCCTCGTCGGGCCCAGCACAACAGCCGACTCCGGGCGAAAGACACTACGCTCGGGGATCGGTCCTGCTGCAGAAAGCGGATTGGAAAGGCGCCGCTGCGGAGTTCGACCAGGCCATCGCTGCTGACCCCCGGAGTGTACGCGCTTACATAGGGTCCGGCATGGCACTCTCGAGACTGGGCGAGGCCGCCAAGGCTGCTGAGGCCTTCCGCCAGGCAATAAGCCTTGAGCCGCGTGATCCTCAGACTCATTATTTGCTAGGCCGGGCCCTGGCCGATTCCCAGAAGGTCCGGGAAGCTATCGAACAACTGCAGACCGCTCTAAGACTGAAGCCGGATTATGAGGAGGCCCGCCTGGCACTGGCGCTTGAGTGGCAAGAAGCTGGCGAGATCAAGAATGCAATCGCCGAGTTCCAGTCGATCTTGAAAGCCGATCCGAACTCAGCGGAAGCCCATCATGGCCTTGGACTCGCTTACTCGCAGGATAACAACCTGCCGGAGGCCGTCGAGGAGTATCGGAAAGCCATTTCTCTGAAGCCTGATGTCTTCCGGACTTACAATAATCTGGGGGCTGCATTAGGCAGATCGGGAGACTTTGAAGGAGCGGCCAAGGTCCTCCAGAAAGCGGTTTCTCTTCAACCTCATAACGCCGAAGCCCATGTCAATCTTGGCATCGCGCTGCGCGGGGCGGGCGATCCTGACGGGGCGCTCAAACAATTTCGAGAAGGCTTGGCCCAGAAGCCCAATTCCCAAATCGCCTATTACGCGTACTACGAAATGGCTCAAACCCTGAGGCAGAAAGGCGAGTTGGGTGAGGCTGTCGAGACGTTCAAGAAGGCCATTCAGGCAAAGCCGCAACTGGGAGAAGCCTATTACAATTTGGGATCGACGCTTCAGCAGTTGGCTTCTTCTCGCCCGGCAGACGCCACCCAATACACGCCCACCGCTGAGGCCGGAGAGCATTTCAAGCAAGGAATCACTCAGCTCGGGCAAGGTGATGTCGCGGCGGCAGTCAAAGAATTCATTCAGTGCCTGAAAAGCGACCCCAATTTCGCCCAAGGCTACAACCTCCTTGGCTTCGCCCTGGGCCAGAATGGCGACCTGCCGGACGCAATTGAGGCGCTGCACCGATCACTCCGATTGGACCCGCAATCCGTCAGCACGCACTATAACCTGGGCGTTGCGTTGTGGTATTCGGGTCAACAATCCCCAGCTCTTGCCGAACTGCAAAAGGCTGTCCAGTTGGACCCGACTTTTACTGACGCTTATGCATTTCTTGGAATGGCCCACAAAGACCAGGGTGATTATCCTGGAGCCTTCGACAACCTGACCTGTGCAATCAGCCTCAACCGAAACTACGCCCCGGCTTTCATCGACCAGGGCATCGTACTGCTCAAGATGGGACGCATCTCTCCCGCGATTGCGAAGTTTCAGGAGGCAATCGACCTTGATCCACGCATTGCCATAAGCGAGGTGGATTTCAACGAGGCCATCGACGAACTACGCCGCGCGCTGGCAGGCAAGCCTGGCCTTCCCGAGGCCTATTACGTCCTCGGGGAGCTTCTGGGCAAGAAGGGCGCGAGTTCGGAGCAGGTCATTGCTGAGTTCAAGGAATGCCTTCGACGAGATCCCGGCTTCTATGAGGCCCACAACGCCCTTGGGCTTGTTTTCATGCAGATTGACAGGAATGATGAGGCTATTGCCGAATTCCGAGAGGCCATTCGATACAAACCGGACTATGCGGAAGCCCATGCCAACCTCGGAGCGGCGTTGGTCGAGAACAACACCGTAGAGGCTGTCAAGGAACTGCAGACCGCGATCAACCTACGACCCAACATGGCAACGGCGCACTTCAACCTCTCGGTCGCCTATGACCGAGTTCCAGACTTTGACAAGGAAATCGAAGAACTGCAGAAAGCGATTGCTCTGGATCCAACTTCAGCTAGGGCGGAAGCAAATCTGGGAAAGGTCCTGGTCACCAAGAAATCTTATGCCGAGGCAATCATCCACCTGCGCAAAGCCGCGAGCCTCGACCCCAAGCTTGGCAGCCCCCATTACCAGTTGGGAATGGCCTTGGGAAGAACGGGCAAACAGGAAGAAGCTGCTTCCGAGTTTGGCCTAGCCACCAAACTGAACGACGAACAGGATCGGGAGAAGATCGCGACTGCCGCTATCAACAGGGGCGAAATGGATTTGGTGAAGGGCGATTGGGAACAGGCTCGCACGGAGTTCGAGAATGCTGCGAGGCTTCAGCCGTCCTGGGCCAGGGCGCATGAGGGGCTGGGGGAGTCCCTGTTGGGGCAGGGCAAAATCGACGAGGCCATATCCGAGTTCCTCCAGGCAGTCCAATTGCGGCCAGATTATTACGAAGCTGAGCACAATCTCGGGAAGGCTCTCTACAAGAACCGCGACCTGGAGGGGTCCATACTCAGATTCCGAAACGCTGTGCGTTTGCGGCCACTTTCTGCAGAGGCTTACAATGACCTCGGCCTCGCCTTGGCGGAAAAAGGCGACTTCGACAAGGCGGTTTCCGCTTTCAAGGAAGCCCTGAGGATCAACCCGAAATTCTTGATCGCGCAAAACAATCTGAATGCAGTCCTCAAGCATACCGGAAAGACTCAGAGTCGCTAAGAATGATGAGCCAGCATGGCGTTACTCCGGCGTGGAACCTGCGTGGAGCAGTCGCCGCCAGAATCGGCGACCGCAGGGCTAATGTAGTGGCTCGCAATTCGCTTTACACGGTAGCGCCGCCATCCTGGCGGCTTTGGCCGGCAAGATGCCGGCGCTACGGGGCGAATGAGTGTCAGCCCATTTTTGAAACACTACACTAAGATGCGATCGTGACCTCAATGGGATCGTATGGCATGCAGATTTTCGGATTATCGGCGGAAAGCAGATCAGGTCACTGAGGGTACGGCTGTCAGCACAATGATCCGCTCTCTCTTGTGGTTGAACCTGCTCGTCGCCATCTCTTTCCCGGGAACGAAACCGCTGGGACTCTGCTGTCCTTTACAGCCTCAAGAAACTGGGGCTTCAAATTCGGGCTCGGAGCACCATCCCTCCGAGCGAGCGATGGCTCCTGCGGCAAGCCCGCATGATGATCTTGGCCGGATCGAGAACATCGAGAGCAACGTCGAGAAGGCCCAGTATCAGGAGGCCATCCCGCTTTTGAAGGCCTATCTACAAGATTACCCGAACTCATCCCGAGGTCACTATGACCTCGGCTACGCAACCTTCAGGACGCACGATTTCCCGAGCTCGATCAAAAGTCTTTCCAAGTCTCTTTCGTTAAACGCGAACGATCCCGAGGCCCACAAGATCCTTGCCCTGGATTGCTCGTCGGTGGGGAGATACGATCTGGCCGAGACCGAACTGCGGGAAGCCATCCGGCAAAGACCCAACGCGGCGGAATACCACTACTTCCTGGGCCGGGTCTATTATTCAACAGGAGTCTATCCACTCGCCAAAAAGGAGTTGGAGGAAGCGATTCGACTCCAGCCCTCGTACATGAAAGCGTATGATAACCTCGGCCTGACCATGGAGGTTTTGGGTGATAATGAGGCAGCGCTTAGGAACTACGTGATCGCTCAGCGCTTGAATGAAGAGCAAAAACTGCACTCCGAGTGGCCTTGCGTCGACATCAGTGCATATTTCAATCTTCAGGAGAAGCCTGACCAAGCCCTTGAATACGCCCGGAAGGCAGTCGAGACCAATCCGAACTCAGCCATGGCGTACCTTGAGATGGCCAAGGCTTTTCGGACCAAGGCACAGTGGAACGAGTGCGCTGATTCTGCGCGGAAAGCAATTGCTTTAGATTCCCGGAATTCCAATTTCTATTACGTTCTGGGCATTGCGCTTCGAAAGCTTGGAGATGCCAAGGGTAGCGCAGCGGCCATGGAAACGTTCGCGAGAATCCATCAGGAAGAATTGAATAAATACTCAAAGGACGTCGGGAACCATACTGGCCGGGAGATGGGAGCTGTTTCTGGGCGATTGGACCATGAATAGGAGACACCATCCACCCCGTTTCGAGTCCATGGCTCCGACGCGACGCGATTTTTTGCGTCTCCTTTCCGTTTCGTGCGGGACGATCCCCGCGGGCTATTTCCTGGGGCTTGTTCCTCACTCTCCACTCCTGCAAATTGCGGCGAACCCTTTGCCGCGTTTACGCCATAGCGGGCCCGCCAAGTCCGACGTTCCTTTGGGATTCTCTTTTGTTGACGTAGCGGCTCAGGCAGGCCTCGGCAAAGCCGTGAATGTTTACGGTGGTGTAAACACGAAACGCACGCTGATGGACGAGATGGGCTGCGGGGTGGCGTTCTTCGACTACGACAGCGACGGTTGGGTGGACATTTTCATGGTGAACGCGACCCGGTTCGAGGACTTGCCACCAGGCCCCCCTCCCTCCAACTTTCTTTTCCATAACAATCGGGATGGGACGTTCACCGACGTGACGGCCAAGGCCGGCTTGGTTCGCACGGGATGGGGCCAAGGTTGCTGCATCGGCGACTACGACAATGACGGCTTCGACGACCTCTTCGTAACTTACTGGGGGCAGAACGTTCTCTATCACAATAACGGAGACGGAACTTTCACGGATGTAACCGAGAAGGCCGGACTCATTCAAAAAGGTCCCCGGCCGCGATGGCACGTTGGGTGTTGCTTCGTCGATTATGATCGCGACGGATACTTGGATCTGTTTGTGGCCGACTATGTGAACTTCGACCCCCGGATGGCTCCTGCCCCGGGCTCGAGCGAACTCTGCATGTATTACGGCATCCCTGTGGCTTGCGGACCGCAGGGTTTGGGTGGGGGGACCAACATCCTTTATCATAACCGCGGCGACGGGACGTTCGAGGATGTCTCAGAAGCGGCAGGCGTGACGACTCCGCGTGGGCCACTGGAACCGACTTCCGTCAGCGCGAATTGGATCCCCGTGGGGTCCTATGGGATGTCGGCGGTGGCTGCGGATTTCGACAATGACGGCTGGCCAGATATCTATGTCTCTTGCGACGAGGCGCCCAGCCTCCTCTACCACAACAACCACGATGGCACTTTCACCGAAATCGGAACTGCTGCCGGCTGTGCTCTGAGTGAGGACGGAGTGTGCCAGGGAGGTATGGGAGTCGCGGTAGGCGACTACGATTGCGATGGATGGCTTGACATCGTCAAACCGAATTTCTCCGACGAAACCATCAGCGTCTATCACAACAACGGAAATGGCACATTTTACGATGCTGTTTACCAAGCCGGCCTTGGTTCGAGAATGAAATCGGTAGGCTGGGGCGTTGGGATATGCGATTTTGACAACGACGGATGGCGGGATATCTTTATTTCCACCGGGCACGTTTACCCTGAAATAGCCGGCCGCAGATTGACCGTAAACTTTGCAGACCGCAGAATCCTCTATAGGAACAAAGGTCATGGGCGGTTTGAAGATGTGTCGGCGAGAGCGGGCTCCGGTATCACACAGCCCCATGCGAGCCGCGGGTGCGCCTTCGGCGATTTCGATAACGATGGCGATGTGGACATCGTGGTGATCAATATGAACGAGCCACCCTCGCTTTTGCGCAATGATTGCAGGACAGGAAACAACTGGATCAAGGTGAAGTGCATCGGCACAAAATCAAATCGCAGTGCGATTGGCGCCCGGATAAAGGTCGTAACCGGCAGCCATTCTCAGATTGACGAGGTAATGAGCAGCTCGAGCTACATTTCTCACAACGATTTTCGCTTGCACTTTGGCCTCGGGCAGGCCAGCAAGGTTGATCTGATCGCCATCCGCTGGCCCTCGGGTGCTGAGGAATCCTTCTCCAATATCGAGGTCAACCAGTTGGTCATCATCCAGGAAGGTAGGGGAATCATCAAGGCCGAAAAGTTCAGCCCCCGCAAGCAAGCCTGAGAACCATCCACATTTAGGACTCCACATTTTCAGCTCGTACTTTCCAATTACACGGATCCCCCTCCGCGTGGGCGAGACGGACTCCTCATGCACCATCCCACGTCTGGAGCGGAAAAAACAACGGCTCCGAGCATCACTACCCGGAGCCGTCAGTTGGAAGTCTCGGACTCCAAATCAGAAGTTCAAGGTCAGACCGAACTCGATTCGCCTTGGTATGTTGCATTGACTGCCCGTTGAACCAAAACCTCCCGAACTCCAGTTCTGATTGGGCAGGCAGAAGTCAACACGGTTAAACAGGTTTCCTGCCTGTACCTCAAACCTGACATAGCTCCTCTCATTGATACGAGTGTCTTTCATGAAGTTGAGGTCTTCGTTATAGTAATGGGGCCCCCGATTATTGGCGTCGGATCGGGGGGCATTCCCGAACTTAAGCGCCCCGGGATCCGACCAAGCACTGCTCAGCAGGTATACGTCCTTGTTCGGGTCCTTGAAGCTCGTATTGACCCCGGAGCCCGAGACGTTGGGCCGCTTGTTGTTGTTGAATATCAGCCCACCCATGTCGTTATTCATAGCGATTTGCAGAGGCCGGCCTGACTGGTAAACCTGAGTCGCGGCGAGCTTCCAGCCACCGATCACTCTGCCTAGCACACCGCTCGTGCTGGTCCCGAA
Organism: Terriglobia bacterium; assembly: GCA_050012175.1. Lineage (GTDB taxonomy): Bacteria > Acidobacteriota > Terriglobia > UBA7540 > UBA7540 > CAVROP01. Next base: position 30,235 of record JBEKHR010000014.1, read on the forward strand.
GTGCTTGCCGGGTCCGAAAGGCAGTTCATAAATCCAGCTCAAGCCAAGGTAATTCGGAACGTCGTCAACACTGTTCGCATATTCACACTGATGAACGCAGGCTGGATTCTGAACGCTATTGCCCCCGAACTGGCCTCCGGTCTGCCCGCCGTGACCAGCTTCAGCGCCGTCGTTCCTGAGCTTGGAATAGGTATAGGCGACGCGGAATTGCATGCCTTGACGAGACATTCTCTTCTCGAAGAGAATCTGCAGGGCATGGTAGACGCTCTCCCCGACCGGGACGCTGCGGTAGTTAATGTCATAGTACTGCGGCCAGTGACGAAGGGCTTGGGCCAAGTCGCCGGTGAAGCCTGCATACGGCAGGGGGACGCCGACGGCCGTAGGCGAACCAGTGAGCTGAGCTGCAGTATATTGCGTCAACACACTCGGGTTGAGCTTGTTTGCGCCTGTTCCCGCCCAGGCCGCGGGTGCAACCAGTCGTGTTCCGTGGTTCCCCACGTAGTCGATATCAATCATCATGTTGTCGGTGAGCTGACGTTGAAACGACAGCGACCAGTTCTGGTAACGAGGCAGAGTCTCCCCGTCCGGCTGTATCGTGGTCGGAGAAGTTCCATTGGCCACCGTGGGGCTAAGATTCGGCGGGAACTTGATGTCAGCCGCAGGGAACCCACTATCCCAATAGAACGCAGGTGCACGGCCGTTGGTGAGGTTGGGAGCCGTGGGGGTTGTCTGGTAGCCGGTGTTGGGCTTCCCCATCCATTGGTCCATGTTTACGCCGGAATAGTAGATTCCATAGCCGCCACGGATTACGTCCTTGGCGTCGGGCGCATAGGCAAGACCGAATCGAGGTCCCCAATTCCAATGAATGTTCTCCTGGCTGCGTTTGCCGGCCGTGGCAAAAACCATTGCCCCGGGAATTCCTCCAGCGCCGGGGTTCGCTGCGGTTGGGTCAAACCACGATTCGCGGTTGTGTTGTTCGACATATGCGGATTGATAATCCCAACGCAGGCCTAGGGTAAGGGTCAGTTTGCGCGTCAGCTTGATTTCGTCGTTGACCCAGGGCGCCGTGTAATAGTCTTGATACATTTCGTAGGTAGGAATGTTGAAGTTTGCATTGTCCACCTGGCCCAACAGCATCGAAGCGAAGGAGTCGCCGGTCTTTGATAGGTTATTACCCGCCGCGTCGTAGCCGGCGGTTTCGTTCGCACTGAAATTGTAGCTGCCGCCGGTCCCCAAAGCCCACCCTTTTTGTGGAACGTTGAGGAAGCGGTATTCCCATCCGAACTTGATGGTGTGCTTGCCTTTGATCCAGGTCAGGTCGTCGATGAACTGATAGCGGTTATTGACTTCAAAACCGTCGGTCCAACTGTTGCCGATCGTGGTATAGGGCGTAATGCCGCCCCCGAACCCGAGATTCGGAGGTCCGGCAGTGTTATCAATGATCCCCTTCAGAGGCAGCTTTTGGGCCCACCCCACCCCGGTCGACAGAGAGTGGCCACCCATGATCCAGCGATCGTAGGCAAGGGTGGTGTGGTTGAATAGGTTCGGCTTTATCACGTAGCTCAACTGTAAATGGTCATTGTGGTTGGTGATGAGCTGGTAGAAACCGACACCGAAGAAGGTGTCGTTCTTCTGGGACTGAAGCTGGCCGTCGAACTGCGTGGTGCAGCCCATGGGGGCGCCGCAGTGCGCCGTGCGCGGCCGGCGGTTCATGTAGAACGTGTTGCTCAACTGCAGCTTGTCGCTGATCGTGTGATCCAATCTGAGCAACCAGGTTTTGACGGTGATCTTGTTGTTGTCGTCCGAAACTCCTCCGTAACCATTCGCGCGAACAGTCGGGAGGTTCAAGTCCCGGTCTGGTTTCTGCCACAACGGAACGATCTTCGCCGCAATTGCGCTCCACAGCGGGTCGGCGGCCGGAATCATGTTAGCGGTGGCCGTTGGCAGCCCGGTGGTGGGGTCAAATCCGTACCCATCACGAACCGGGATCCCACCGACGGTGCGGGTTGTGGCCGGGTTAAAGATCTCCCCCTGATAGACGGGGCGCCCGAGAGCGTCCGTCGCGATCTGCGGCCCGAGGTAGCCGCTGAAATCCCCCGTCCTCGAGGCCATTGAGGGTATGTAATTCACGAACCCGGTATTGACAGTGCTGGTGTATTTGAGCCAGTCATAGTTCGTGAAGAAGAAGGTCCTGTTCTTTCCGTTGTAGACCTTCGGAATCCAGACAGGCCCACCGATTGCAATGCCCAAGTTGTTCTGCGTCAAAGGTAGAACGTCAGGCAGGAAGAAGATTCGGGCATTCTCTTTCCCGCTGATCAGGTAGTCGTATATCTCCCCGTGAAAGTCGTTCGTGCCCGATTTCGTGGTGTACTGGATAAACCCGCCGCTCGTATGACCGTACTGGGCTGAAAACTGGTTCAAGATAACCTTCATTTCCTTTACGGAATCGTACGGGAGCGAGCTTTCCTGGGTTTGGCTGTGCCCTTCAGCGTAACCGAACGCCGCACCATCAAACCAGTTTTCGGTGGACATCGTCTGCCCGCCGTTGATGCGGGATTGGAACTGGCTGCCCCGGAACATGGCGTCGCCATTGGGAGCTAGAGGGATGTAACCCGGCTGGACTTGCAACAACTGTTCAGCCAACCGGATGTCCGCACCCATCACCGCCGGAAGATCCTCGTAATACCGCTGCCCCAGGCTGTGAGAAACCTCGGGCGTCTGCGTGTTAATCATCCCCGTTGCGGCTTTGACCTCGATCAGGGTCGTCATCCTGCCCACCTGCAAGACTACGTCCTGCCGAAAATGCACACCTCCTGTGAGAACAATGTCGCTCCGGTGGAAAGTCGTGAACCCTTCCTTCTCCACCTGAATCGAGTATGTCCCCAGGATCAAAAGCGGTGTGCCGTAAGCACCCGCCGAGTCCGTGGTGACTACGGTCTTCACACCTGTATCCTGGTTAGTGATTGTCACCTTGGCATCTGGCGCAGCAGCGCCGGTCGAGTCCGTGATCTGTCCGCCTACCACGGCACGGTCAACGCCCTGGCCGAAAAGAACGCTCGATATTGAGAGAAATGCTGTGAGACACAGACATAGCAAACCGAGAAAGCACCGAGTCATCTTTACCTCCTTATTTGACACCTTCCACATGATTAGCTGTTTTCCTGCTCCTACAAGCGAAAGCGCTTGCAGTACGATCTATCCCACGGCAAAAAACCCAGACCCTTAAACATTAGAAATATTCAGCGAACATTTAGAAGTCGTGCAAGAAACGATCTTGGCTCCCTAATTTACGGCTGCTCGCCCTGAAGACGGCGAGCGTTTGACTCAAGAGCCAATTTGAATAACTCAATGACTATCTGGTCTTTTCTTGGGGCTTAGCTGTTTTCCAGCTCCTATAACCGAAAGCGGTTGCAGTACGATCGATCCAACGGCGGACATGGTAAATCCTTAAATGACGGTTGTCAAGCAAAAAAACTAAGGAAACATTAGAAATATTCAAGACCGGTAGTTGGTTCTGATTATCCGCCCCGCAATCCCAAGATCTGCAAAGGGATAAGCGTTCTTATCCAGGAAAAGGAAGATTTGGTTCAGGTTGTGTGCGCCCCAGGAATCAAGTTTCTGCCCATCATGCGCAGCCGATAGGTTGTCAATGCTCAGGATGATGGCAGGGAAGCGTTTTTCCGCAGCTTGGCTAGTGTCCTGTAACATTTGATTCTTTACAACGTTTGACCTTTTCGAGCATGCTATCGGTGGTGCAAGCATGAGCCCATGCCCAACACGGAGCGGGGCTATTGTCAAGTCTTAAATGGTACAGGACACTAGCCCCCCAAGGTCACTAACGCCGCACTCGCAGCCGGAAGTGCAATTACCCACTCGCCGCCCCGAGTTGTTAATTCCTCGCGACGCGCTGCTGTCCACTGGGCATCAGCGGCTATTGCGGAACCCCCCAGGGTTACTTCTCCGTTGCTTTCAAGCGACGGGGCCGCCAATCGCAACAAACTACCAGCCGCGAAAGCCCGGGTGCCGACAATGGTCACTTCCACGTCGCGCGATGCTTCTTTATTGATCAATGTCACCAACAAACGCTTGTCCTCGCCCAGCACCGCGTACGCTTTCACATTCATATTCCCCGCGTCGTACTGCACATTCACCCGCCGCCCCCGGCTTGCTTGGGCGAATGCCAGCATGCCGTAGTAGAGCGGCTTGGCGAAATAGTTGCCATGCTCGTCGTCACCAATGGGTGAATACGAGCTGATAAAACCGCGGTGATTCACGCCGGTTTCAAGATTAACCCCGCTGGCATCGGCGGACGCGAGAGTGAATAGAAAGTCCAGACCCCACAGCGAGGAAGCGAACGTGTCGCTCACTCCCGGTTTCCCCCCGCCGAAGCAGGAGTTCGTCTCGCAGATGCGATAGGGCAAGTTCACCGATAGTGAAGCGGACCGGCACTGTGCCAGGATCCGGGTCAGCTTCTCGTCTCCCCTCAGCAGGTTCTCGAGCGTGCTTGCCGGATTCTCCGGTGGCCCTTCCGCGTAGTAGTGGTGCGTGAGCAGCTTGATGTCCCTGCCTTCATCGGCGGCAAACTGGGTGACCCAATCGGTCTTGCTGGCGACGTCCGGCCCGGCAAGGGGAACATTGGGCAGCTTCGCCCGTACCGCATCCCGGTAGCGGCGATACTCCTCGCGAAACTGTGCATATCCGTAGCCCTTCGGCCGGTGCGCCCTGTCGAAGAGGTCGGGCTCGTTTCCTATTTCCAGCGCCAGAAGGTTGTCCCCGGCAGCCGCAGCCACCACCTGCGCTTCTTCAACTGCCTGCTGCGGTGTGCCGCGCCCAAGATTCAGGCCCCAGATTAGTTTCCAGCCGGTAGCATCCAGAAACCCTCCCAAGTCCTCAATCACCGCCTCATTCACCACCGTCGCCTTCGGCGCTGACAACGGCTGGCCCTCGGGCGAAAACGTCGAATAATCTGAAGTATTCCCGCCCACTCGGATCACGCCCTGCACCCCGAGGACTCGGACGAATTGCACGTAGGTATGATTTTTCCCGCTGAGCAGGCCCGGTCTCGCGACGGATGAAATCTCATACCCAAGCCCCATGAAATCAGGTGGGATTACGCCGAGCACCCGCTCCGGATCTACATTCAACCGGACCGGCTGTACCTGACCCATCGCGTTCAAGGTCGCGCCTTGTGAAGATTTCCCCACCACGCTTAGCGCAACCATCGAATTGGCCAAAAACTTTCGACGATCCATGTACACCGGTATTTCCATTTTAGCTCCCAACCGCCCCACAGCATACACCCTTAATACCCGCTCTGCCGACTGGATTTCTCCCGTTTTCGCCACGAAGGCTGAGAGACCGACTGGTGGGGGATTGGAGTCGCATGGTAAGATGGCCGTGTAGTGTCATCGTCACGAAATTGCACTAGGCCTGATTTCCAGTGCAGTATGTGGAGGCCTATGAAGACGGCATTGATCATGGCGGAGGAAAAGAATAGGTTGAGGGGAAAGGGAAGTCCGGGCGGCAGGTGCAACTTGCCCGCCTCCGTCTCTATGCTTTGCCTCATATTCCTTCTCCTCAGTTTGAATTCTCTCGCCACGGACACTCATATTGAGGAATCCCAGCGTCTGATGGCCAGCGGGAACCTCGAGGCCGCCGAGCATGAGGCCAGGCTTGCTATGTCCGATCCGGCGACCAAAGCGCTCGGATTGGCAATCCTCGGCGCGATTCGGCTCCAGCAGATGAAGACTGACGAAGGGGTAGCGTTGCTTAAGGAAGCTATCCAAACTGACCCCCGCTTGGTAGGAGCCCGGTTGAACCTGGGTGACGCCTACTCACGGGCAGGCAAAACAGCCGAGGCGCGCGAGGCTTACCAGCAAGCCTTAAGGTTAAAGCCAGATAGCACCGTGGCTCGGCTTGACCTCGCGCAACTGGAGGCTTCAGCAGGTGACTATGCAGCGTCTCTGCGAGTGGCTGAGCCTATCGAGCCGTTGCTCCGAGGCTCGCCGGAAGGAGTACTGGTTTTGGCAACCGACTACTTGGGCCTCAAGAAGAAAGGCCTGGTAGACCCCCTGGTCGCTCAGTGGAAGAATTTCCAAGAAGTCCCCGAACCGCTCTCCCTTAGATTCGCGCAACTCCTCGCCCAAAACAGTCTGACCGCGGCTGCCCTCAGTGTGCTTGAGCCTTATGAGAAGGCAGGAACACCGCTCTCATTTGAGCTCGCGTTTGCACTGGCGGGTCTTCACGTTCAAGAAGGGAACCTCGAAGCAGCCTCGGGATACTACGAAACCGCACTGAAACTAAACGAGACGTGCGTTCTCTGCCTGCGAAGCCTTGCCACGATTGCTGAGAAGCAGAATGAGACCGAGAAGGCGCTGGCTTGGTTGATTCGGGCGCGTCGCCTGAGTCCTGAAGACCCGGGGGTTTTGTTCGATTTTGGAAGGGTCTGTTTGGAGCGGGATCTCTTGGACGATGGCGTGGAAGCCCTGGAGAAGGCGGTTGCGCTTCGGCCGGACAACGATCATTACGTATATGTGCTCGCATCGGGGTACGTATCCACGGCTCACTACCCCAAGGCCCAGACTCTCCTCGAGGGCCTGCTTAAGAAGCGGCCCAACGACTCCGTCCTGCACTACGCCCTGGGAACAGTCTTGTACCTCGAGGACCAGTTCGACCCCGCGGAAGCCTCGCTGAACAAGAGCATTGAACTGAATGCCGACCAGATCGGCTCCCACTACTATCTAGGGCTGACCGCCGAAAAGAAAAAGAACTACCCGTTGGCCGAACGCATTTTCACCAATCTCCTTAAGCAACACCCGGAGCACACACCTTCGTATTCGGCACTCGGGACGGTCCTGGTGGAAATGAAAAAATACGCGAATGCGCAGCCAATCCTGGAGAAGGCAATCCGCCTGGACCCCTTGTCGACGCAAGCTCATTACCAGTTAGCCGTGCTGCTTGGGCGCATTGGCAAACAGGAGGAATCTGCTAAGGAGGCTGCCCTGGCGGTGGAATGTGAGAAGAAAGGTCGTGTCGAAGGAAAAAAGCTCCAGACACACATTTTTATGCCGTGATACGCATCCAGAAAGGCGAGCGGATGATCGAGACGGAAAAGTTCAGCCCGCGCCACCAAGCCTGAGAATTCTCCCCGCTGGGCGCGAGCAACTGCGGAGACTGGAGATGCGCCGGGGACACTGTGAAGGCCCGAGTTTCGTTCGCTTCACAATCATCGCTGGCAGATCTCTTCCGCCGCATCGGGCTGCGTCGCATGTGCTAGAATCGGCACATGATTCCTAACTGCATTAGCCGCGCAGTGGGTTTATTGTTTGGAGCTGTTCTTGTCATATTCCTTTTAGTCCCAATCGTTTCCGAGCTATTGCCGGGCCGGCAGGGCACGCATTCTTCCGCCCGGACCGCGTACGCTATGTATCCGCAGGAAAAGCCCCCCGTATCTGGGGTAAGGCCATCACTGCCGGAACCGGATGATCCCGAAGAGCTTGCAAATCTAGAGGATTTGATTCACCAGCAGAAGTATCAGCAGGCCGAACCGATGGTGCGCACTTACCTCGCGGCCCACCCCGCGTCATGGAAGGCATGCTACTTTCTCGCTTATCTGTTGTTTCACGAGCGACAGCTTGAGGAATCGGTCAAGTACGTTTCGAAGTCGCTGGCGATGCACAACGACGATCCCGGAGCTCACAACCTGCTGGGCAAATGCCTGACGATCGTGGGAAGGTACGCCATGGCCGAGACGGAGTTTGTCGAGGCCGCGCGCTTGGCGCCAGACTATAGTGAAGCTCATTACAACTTGGCCCGGGTCCATTCCATCCGCGATGACTTCCCTCGAGCCAAGACAGAGTTTGAGATCGCACTTAAGTTGAACCCCAATTACATGGAAGCATACAATGGGTTGGGATTCGCGTTGGAGGCCCTGGGGGATGACAAGGCGGCGTTAGCGGATTATCAGGAGGCGATTCGCCTCAATGAGGAGCGGGGCGGGAACTTTGATGCGCCATACGTGAACCTGAGCGGCTTTTACAACCGCCGCAACCAGCTCGACTTGGCTCTAGAGTATGCGCACAAAGCGCTCGCGCTGAATCCCCAGTCTGACCTTGCTTACTTCCAGATTTCGAAGACCTGCCGCACGCAGCTTGATTGGAACGGCGTCGTTGAAGCGTTGCAAAAGGCCATCAGCCTTAGGCCGACGCCAAGCTATTACTACATCCTTTCAACCGCCTATCGTAAGCTGGGTCGATCCAAGGAAAGCGAAGACGCCCTCGCCAAGTTCAAAGAGATCGAGAACCAGGCGTCAGAGCTGGAGGAAAAGATGCGGGAGACTCGGCGTGCCACATCAGGTCTCGAGCTAAGACCGCAGTAAAGATCCCATTCAGGGCGGGAGGCGCCGACAAGTTCCCGCGACACTTCTCTCGCGTGGTCTAGCCCCGAGACGCTCCCTTCAATAAACGCCCCTCCGTGAGGAACTATGCGTGGGGCGGCAAGGCAACCACCGCGTCGTTCGGGATCTGCTCAAAGCAGGGCTGAAAACGTTTGCACAAATGTCCGACCGCGTCTCGGGCGAGGTACAACCAAAACGGGCGGCCAAAACTGACGGCCAAAACTGACGGTTGACTTCTCGTGGCCGCCGATATAAGCTTAGGCGACGTTTTTGGGACCCGATGAGAGTACCTGGTTGTCAAAGCCGACACGGCTGCGTCATGATGGCAGGTCTAAGCGCTTACAGTATTGCTGTGGCTGACACGCCACACACCTCGAGTCCCCCGACACTTCTTGCCGTTTACAGGAGGGCACTATGGATTTCTTCTCGAGACGTAGATTTCTCGGCAGCGGTTTGATCGCAGGCGCTTCGTTTGCCGCAGGTTCTTCGTGGCTTGCGCGCACCGCTCGAGCGGCTGAGGGTGCTTCCGCGCAGGCGCGCCTCACCATCGATCCAGATCGTTGTATTTCTGCGCTCGACCGCAATATCTTGGGGTCTTTTATCGAGCACTTGGGACGCGCGGTCTACGAAGGCATCTATGAACCTGGATCGAAGTTTGCTGATGCGAATGGCTTCCGAACAGATGTGCTCAGAGAGATCAAGGGACTGGGCGTTCCGATCGTCCGCTATCCCGGCGGCAACTTCGTGTCCGGGTACCAGTGGCTGGACGGGGTTGGTCCCAAGAAGGATCGACCGCGCGTTTTGGACCGTGCGTGGAACACGATCGAGACGAATCAATTTGGGATCAACGAGTATGTGACTTGGTGCCGCGCCGTGGGCACGGAACCCCTGATTGGAACCAACTTCGGGACCGGAACTCCCGCCACCACCGTGGCCCTGCTGGAGTACTGCAATGTGGACAAGGGAACGAAGTGGAGTGACTTGCGCCGCCAGCACGGCTACGACAAGCCCCACAACATCAAGTACTGGTGCCTCGGCAACGAGATGGACGGCCCTTGGCAGATCGGGCACATTCCCGCCACTGAATATGGGATCAAAGCGCGGGACGCTGCCCGCCAGATGAGGACGGTTGATCCTCTGGTGAAACTCATCGCGTGCGGGTCAAGCAACAACCAGATGCCCACCTACCTCGAGTGGGATCAGCAGACGCTCGAGCAGTGCTACGAAGAAGTGGATGGAATCTCTCTGCACAGGTATTTCGGCAACGATGAAGAGACCGGAGGGGACACCGCGAAGTATCTGGCTATGAATCTCGACATGGACCGGCAGATCGAAGAGATCATGGCCGTATGCGATCTGGTGCGAGGCCGCAAGCGGTCCGACAAGACCCTCTGGCTATCGTTCGATGAGTGGAACGTGTGGTACAGGGCTAGCAGCGGAAAGGCGGTAGACGGCGAGCGGCAGGTTGCTCCACACCTGCTGGAAGAAATCTACAATCTGGAAGATGCCCTCCTCGTGGGTGGACTGCTCAACACCCTGATCCGGCGCTCAGACCGTGTACGCCTGGCATGCCTGGCGCAATTGGTGAACGTCATCGCGCCCATCATGACCAACGAAAACGGCTTGTTCCGCCAGACGATCTATTACCCATACTCCTGGGCGCTGCAGTACGCCCGCGGCAAGGCCCTTGACCTGGTCCCTGTCTCACCTGCTTACGAAATATCGAGCTTCCAGCGGCGGGCGTTCGGCGGCGGGGGAAAGACCCCCGTGCCCTATCTCGACGTTAGCGGCACGATAGATTCCGAGAGTAAGACAGCCACTCTGTTCATCCTGAACCGGGATTTGGAGAAGCCGCGAGACCTACAAGTGGTCTGGCACGAGGCAACGCCCACCCGGGTCAACACCTGCCTGGTGCTGACGGGCTCCGACCTCAAGGCCGTCAACGGGTTTGATGCTCCGAATCGGGTTGTGCCTGGAGCGCTCGAGGCCCCGCCCGTGGGTTCTCGCATGACGTTCCAATTGCCCGCGCACTCGTATACGGTGGTGAACGTCACGCTCACGTAGAAGGCTGCGCGGCCAGCAGTGCCCGGGATTTCGACCCATCTACGGAGGGAAGACATGCGGAGACTGCACGTTTCCATTTGCCTGTTCACAATCGTCCTCGCCGCGGGCTCAACGTGCTTTGCGGCAGAGAAATCGAATCTGCGAGTCAAAGTGAGCACCTTCGGAAAAACGCCCGACGGACGAACGATCGAACTCTAGATGCTGACCAACACCAAGGGAATGCAAGTCGCCATCACGAACTACGGCGGGCGGGTGGTCTCGTTGTGGGCGCCGGATCGGAATGGCAAAATGGGCGACGTCGTCCTGGGTTTTGACGATCTCAACGGTTATCTGGGCAAAAACCCCTATTTCGGCGCGCTTGGAGCATCACTCCTTGGCCGAGTTGCGGGAACACTCGCCGCGCTTTGTGGCAGCCAGTCGGAGGACCCGGGCCCTGCGGACTGAGGCCGCCCCGAAGCGACAGCCTTTTCCCGAGCGCCGGTCCCTGGATCTGAAGCAGCCTCTGGGGAGGCGCCTCATTTATTTGCGTAGTACTACCGAATCTGGATATGTTAACCTGTTGGGTAGTACTATATACGTGGATGAAGCCAGGCCCCATCGTCTGGTTCGGGTCGAAGTTAGTCTTGCCACCGGGTTGATGGCTTTTTACACTCTCCGACGCCGGGAGCCGAATTCACAACCGTTCCTTCGTAGCGTCCCTTATCGATTTTCGGTCAGGTAATTTCAGGGCTGACCGGGGCGTTCCGAAGGTGGTGTCACTTGTCAGGTGATGTCGCCAAAGCGGCCCGACTTTGTGGCGCAAAGTGTTCCGCAGGTGGTGTCACCTGGCCAATTAACCTTGGAAAGCCGTTCTTGGGCCAGTGTATTCGGCCTTCCTCGTCGAGTTTATCAAGCTTCTCGGGTGACATCCGCCAGTGCCTACCAAGGGCAGCAACGTCGAATCCCCTGCAAGGCATGCCGCTTGGGCCTTTGGTTGTGCCAGGCGCAGTTAGCTCCGCAACGTCGAATCTCCGGCCGTGTTCGTCTTCCCGCTGGTAATGTCTCGCCAAGTGCTTGTCGCTCAAGGGCCGAAGCTGCGAATTCCACGCAAAATCTTGCGATTTCGCGTAGAAAAGAAGCACACCGTGAATCCTTCCGTAACCTTTGCGAGTCTTCTGTGGATTGGTTCGCGCCCAGATGATTTGGTTTTGGAAAAGGTCTTCGCCAAACACTTCGCCTAGAACGTTCTTCGCGTAATGAACAAGGCGCCAATCTAAGTGCACATAGACGCTACCGTTTTGGGCTAGCAATTCGTGTAACAGCACCGCCGTCTCGTAGAACCACTGCTTTGGAGTGTTACCCATCTTCCTCAAGAACTCCTGCTCGTGATCTGGTCGTTAGCCCAGTGATTTCGCCCTCAAGGTGGCGGCGGATTGTGTCGGGTGTCAGGCCCAGCCCCTGGCCGGTTTTCTTGTCCTTGGGCCGGTAGTAATAATGCCGGCCGCTTTCTGGGTGCGGCCGGTCGGACTGGAGGGTGTAAGCGCGACCGTTGACGAAGAGGCGGAAGTAGTGCGCCACCACAGCGGCGGGCGCTTGAAGGCGAAGCTTCCCCATTCTCTCCTCCTGAAATCAGGTGGGCGTCAAATCTCCATCATATGGGTGGTAGAACGATAGGTAGACTGCGTGGGGAAGAAGAAAGACGTTCTAGGTCAGCGAGGTGCGCCACCTAGGGCTGATGCCATGACCTCAGTGGCTGCCCGCAGCTTGGGCACATCGCCTTCCGTCAGGCGGCCGACATCTCCGTACTTGAATGCGCCGCCACTTGCCCATTCCACCACCTCACCGATCGCTTGCTTCTTGGTCGTGGCCACACGCCGTGCCGCTGTCAGGAACTCATTGCGAAGCTGGTTGAACCCGGAACTTGCAACCGCCCCGTTGGCATTGTTGTTGGCAGGAGGCGAGGCAGCAGCGTCGCCTGAAGGGGTCGTACAGACCTGCTAGAGGCCCCATGTACGCTCTCGACATCACTCGCATTCGAGCGCTTCGGGGTCGGGCCTGGTGGGTACGCCCGTTTCCGGGGGCGTTGCCCCCGGCTACTTTATCAATCCCCTTCGGGGATTCTAAGAATATCCACACCCCCCGTTTCCACCAATAAATGTGGGACATGCTCAGAGCCGCGGGAAGTCTGCCAGCACAAAGTGTAGATCTCCGCCCGGTTTGCACTGCCCGTTGGCAAGCTCCGGACAACCGCTACCGCACTGAGTCCACGGCTGTCCGCCAGGCATCTCAGCCGTGCGCCGGGTAGCAGTGATACCGTCACCCCAGCACTTCCGCTCGGTGGCTGTCCACCAAGCGTAGGAACTGGGGAAGACGTTCTCGATGTCGTCGTCGATCAGCATGATGTGAAGTTCGCGGCACTGTTCGCCATAATGCAGGGTCAGCTCCGGATCGGCTTCCCACCCAACCGGGTTGGCCGACTTCTTCCTGCGTAGGAAAACGAAGTGGTCGAGCTTGGTGGGATGGTTGCGATCTCCATTGGGTGGCAGCCCGATGGAGACCTTGGTGGAAACGGACAGCCGCTGGACGACACGGCCGTCTTGGTCATGCGTGACACCAATGATCATGGGGATTCTTCCTGTCGAAATGATGTTCTGCCCCAAAGGCACAGCGTGGTGTTTCAGGGTACATCACCAGGCTCGCGTCTCGAATCCACCACCTCGGATTCCCACCACCTTTTATCCGCTGGCCAGCGGCTAGGCCGAAAACCACCACCCCGACCGGAAACCACCACCATGTAGGCACTGGGCCATCCTGGGGCTTGGTCGCTCTGTCCCTAACCCCATGAAATCACGAGCTTTCGAGCCATGTGGTTTGGCAGGCCGATTGCCCCCATTATTGTGGTTGCGGTTTGGCAAGAACAGGGGTCGAGGGAGGAATCAAATGGAAAACGTAAAAGTCTTCACATTATTGGGAATAGGCTTGTTGGTTGCACCGTTTGCAAATGCCCAAGCTGGATCGCAGATGGAACCGGGCTACGGGAATCCGGGCTATGCGGATCCGAGTCAGGGCTATGGGGATCAGGGTTATGCGAATCCGGATCAGGGTTACGTGGATCCGGGCTATGGGGGTCGGGTCTACATGGATCCCGGGCCACCTCCGGCGTGCCCGTATGGCTACTACCCCTATTACCCTTACGCATGCGCGCCCTACGGTTACTATGGACCTAGCTGGTTTTCGGGCGGAGTCTTTATTGGCGTCGGGCCCTGGTGGGGCTGGGGTTGGCACCACTTCTATGGGGGACGTGGCTTTGGCGGGCGGGGCTACTATGGAGGCGGGCGGGCCTTTTCCGGGCGCGGAGGATTTCGCGGTGGGTTCGGTAACGGTTACGCCGGTGGAGGCGGACGTAGCTTCGGTGGTGGTGGACGTGCCTTCAATGGTGGTGGACGTGCCTTCAATGGCGGTGGACGTGCCTTCAATGGCGGTGGACGTGCCTTCAGTGGCGGTGGACGTGCCTTCGGTGGCGGTGGACGTGCCTTCGGTGGCGGTGGACGTGCCTTCGGTGGCGGTGGACGTAGCTTCAGTGGCGGTGGACGTAGCTTCAGTGGCGGTGGACATGCCTACGGTGGAGGCGGACATGGCCACGGTGGAGGCGGAGGCAGAGGCGGTTCCCATGGTGGTGGGCGCAGGTAGATTCCGTCATAACTCGAAACTCTCGCGGCCGACGGCATTTGCTGTCGGCCGTTTAGTAGGAAGGTACCGACTGCGGCTTCGCGAACGAATCTAGGGCCGTAGAGCCCCTTTTCTCGGGGGTCAAACGACGTAATGCGAGGTCGCGGGGCGTGAAGAGGTTCAGGTTTTCACTCAGCTTACCTCCGCCATCCGGCTGAACTCTTCAGCCGAAACATCATCTGCCGACTCTTGTCCGGGTCCGTCGACCCAGCCAGGCTTTCGTTGTACAGCAGAAGTCCCTGCTCGGACTTGGATGGGTGAAACCGCACGAACACGCGGATTGCTTCGCTCTCATTGACCGTCAAAGCTCTCACTTCGGCGATCTGACCCGCCAGCACCTCACGATGCTCCCAAATCCACCGCCGCTCTTCATTGGTCAACTTGGCGGGGCGGATTTCTGGGATGGTTTCCGGTGGGAATTGGGGAAGTAGAATAGGAAAACGGCGTCACAGTTAGCGTCACAGATAAGCGCAAATAGGGCCTTATCTGTGACACAAGTTGGGTTCAGCGGTCCTGTAAATTCAATGATTTAACCCGAATTCCAAAGTTGGCGGCCACCGTTCGAGCCCAATCACTTGATTCGATGCCCGTTCGACGCAGATACCGGAGGAACAAAATGGTGCGGGGTCACGCGTAGGGGCACAGCGCGCTGTGCCCCTACAAGATGCACATCGCGCTCACGCTAACTTGCGAATTCGGGTTTAAGCTGTTGAAAACTGCTTACATCGGTCTTCTCATCCGTGGGTCGGGGGTTCGAGTCCCTCCATGCCTGCCACCTTCTCGAGGACAAGCAAGAAGGCAGAAACTGGAAAATGGAAAGCGGAAACTGGTATCTTGGTTTTTCCCCACCTACCACCTACCACATACGACCTACCACCTACTGCCGTCACTTCAGGTTCGCGGGGATTAGATACTCAACCACCACCACGTCGTGCCAGCGCCCCTCCAGCTTGGTGTGTTTCAAGTGCACTCCCACCTCGCGCCAGCCCGTCATGCGGCAGAGCGTCCGCCCGGCATCATTGTGCGCCAGGAATCGGCCCACCAGCTTGAAGTGGCCAACGGCCTCGGCGAGTGCCAGGACCGCGCGCATTATTTCCCGCCCCACGCCATGCCGCCGGTAGTCACGGTCAATGTAGATCAGGAGTTCAGCGATTCCGTCCATGCGGGGACGGACGAGGTATGGACTGAGCGCTGCCCAGCCGAGAATCCAACCATTCAACTCCGCCACCAGGAGAGGATACTTCCCCCCATGTTCATTCACCCAGCGCGTTCGCTCTTCGGGCGTAGCGAGGAAGTTCTCAAAGGTAGCAAGGTTGTCTTGCGTCGCCTGTAGATAGATGCGGGCAATGTCGGATGCGTCCTGCAATTCGGCCGGACGCACTTTGAGCTGGAAGTGCGGTCTGGCAGAGACGTTCAGGGCTGGCGTGTCCATGATTTTACTGAAATGTAAGATCTATCTTAGCAAGCTCAGGCGATGTTTGCCAGAGAACAATTGCATTACGTGGTAGGTGGTAGGTCGCAGGTGGTAGGTGGGGAAAACCAAGATACCAGTTTCCGCTTTCCAGTTTCCATTTTCCAGTTTCTATTTCCCAATTTCCAGTTTCTATTTTGCTCTTCTCCCTCGTCACTACTAGAACCTCTTCGTATCGGCTCGCACGCGGTCCACGTACTTGCCCGTAGCCGCCTCGACGCGTATCGTCTCCCCAGGTTTGATGAAGTGTGGAACCATCAGTTCCATGCCATTTTCCAGGGTAGCGGATTTGTAGGTGTTGTCCTGTTGCTGGTGGACTGGCTGCGCGGTCGTCTGGATCTTCACCTCGACCATCTCCGGGAAGACGATGCTGACCGGCTGCCCTTCGTAGAACTCCACCGGCACTTTCACCTCAGGCTGGAGAAATGTCGCCGCCGCGCCGATGGCCTCGAGCGGGATGGAAACCTGGTCATAAGTTCTTGGATTCATGAAGGTCGCCGAATCAGCGTCGCTGTAAAGGAATTCCATCTCGTGCTTCTCAAGTTGGGTTTCCTCCAGCCGCTCCTCCGGCCGGAAGCGCAACTCTTTGAACGTGCCCTTTAGAACATGGCGCAGTTTCGTATGGACGCTGCCGGGCATCTTGCCTTGTCCGATGTGATACTGCGCGTCGATCACCTTGAAGAGGTCATTATTTATCTTCAGAACCGTTCCTGGACGGAGCTGGGATGCGATCACCATAGGAACCTCGAAGGAGGGCAGTTACGGGCCGCTCGGGCGCGGCGCAGCGATGGCAAAGAGCCACCACAAAAGTCCAGTGACACTAAGAACCCTCAGCTATTCTACGCCATCTCCGGCTCGTAGAGTCAAGCCACAAACCGACGGTCCAGCCCTGTCGATTTCAGGCGATTCAGCGCTCAAGCTTGGGCGGGATATGCCGATAAACGAATCGAGAAGGTGGTGTGCTATGTCGAATAACCAACCGGAGCCATCGAAGATTCAGGATGAGCCCCTTAGCCCGCAGCAAGTGCTGCAGTGGGCAATGTGCCAACCGGGAGTCTTGTTACTCAGTTCCCTCGCCGTGGGAACGATGCTGGCGTGCAAACAGGACATGAACCAACAGACCATCGCCGAGCCACCACTGGAAACCGAAGCTTATATCGTCGATGGCGACATGCCATTGCTCATCTGAGTTGAGATTCACCTAGCGCGGCTTGGGTGGTGGAATCTGAATGAGCACTCGGCACGGTGCGTGATGGGCAACATATTGCACGGTGCTCCCCAGCAGAAGTTCGCCCAAGGCATGTGGATGGGGTCGGTGATATCCCATGATGAGCAACTCCGCGCCCCGGTCCTTGGCACCGCTTCCCAATGATTAAATTTGGGGAGTTGTTCCCCCGAGTCGGATTCATCGTGACCAACCTGGAGACGGCCGGCCGGGCGGTGGTACGGTTTTGTAACAAGCGAGGGATAGCGGAGCAGGCCGGAAGGCCAAAAAGGAAATTCCGGCTTGAAGTGCTCAAGGCATGGACCGATCCGGCGCAAGAGGATCCGAAGACCATCCACCATCACGGGTACGGCAGGTTCGCTGTGGATGGCGAGATGATCAAGCTGATGTCGAGAATGCCATAATCGGCACACGTCAAGAACGCTGAGCTTCGCATCCTCGTGAGCGCGGCAGACCGCTTCATCCACGTTCACGATTTCCGATTAGGTCGTCTACGTGTAATCCGGGGGGTGAATGTGTACGAGGGTATCTCGGTCGACCTTTTGAATTTGGTGCTTTCTCTTTCCGACGCGATGGATTTGGCAAGCCCTGAACTTTCCCAGCATCAATTAAGGACAGCTTATGTAGCCTGGGAGCTAGCCAAGGTCGCCAAACTGCCTGCTGGCGACGTGGAGAATCTCTTCATCGCATCGTTGCTCCACGACGTCGGTGCCCTGTCGCTTGAGGAGAAGATTGATATTCATCGGACAGAGGTGCTTGACCCTGAGCCTCATTGCTTGATTGGCGAAGCGCTGCTTAAGGAAGTGCCGATTTTTGAGCCTTGTGCCCGAATTGTCAGATTCCACCATAGGAAATGGCAAGACTGGCAAGCGCCGATTGATACATCTGTGGTTCTCCAGTCTCAAATGCTTCTTGTCGCCGATTTCTTGGAACGAGCGATTGACCGGCGGCGGTATATTCTGCATCAGAACCAAGATATCATTGCCCGAATCGGTTCGCTCTCCGGAACAGTCGTTCATGGCGAAGTAGTTGACATGTTCAGGATGGTATCGAAGCGGGAGGATTTCTGGCTCGATCTGGTTTCGCCGAGGGTCTATTCGCTTCTCCTGCACCACGGACCCGGGCGAAGAATAGATCTCGATCTCGACCAATTGAGAGTCATTTCCGAACTGTTCCGTAACATGATTGATTTCAGGTCTAGGTTCACAGCCACACATTCTTCCGGCGTGGCTGCCTCTGCTTCCACGCTTTCGCGTCTTTTTGGTCTCACAGAAATGGAAATTGAACTTATGGAAATCACAGGGAATTTGCACGACCTGGGCAAATTGGTGATCCCCAACAGTATTCTCAACAAGCCGGGCAAGCTGACACAAGAGGAATTTGCCCTCATGCAACAACATACCTATTTCACCTACCATGTCTTGGCGACCGTCGGGGGAATACGGAATATTGCCGAGTGGGCAGCTTTCCATCACGAGAAACTGGACGGAACGGGCTACCCTTTCCACGTGGATGCAAAGAGGCTTGACGTGAACTCAAGAATATTAGCCGTAGCGGATATGTTCACTGCATTGGCCGAGGACAGGCCGTACAGGAAGGGTATGACAAGGGATGAGGTTCTCCCCATTCTAAGGAGCGGGCGGGATAGGAATTGTCTGGATTCCAACGTCGTAAATGTGTTGGAGATGAATTACGACGAAATCGCTGCCCTCACCGCCCAAAAGCAGGCCGACAGCAAGGAATACTATGAGCGTGAATTCGTCGGGAAAATAGAGGCCAATCCGAAGAATTAGAACGGCAGTGGATCAGACCGGACATCCACATTAAGGTCAGGAATTCACGGATAACGCGCTGAACTTCCTCAAGCTTCCCCGCGAAGAAATGATCCGCATTCTGGACCCAATGGATTTCTTTAGGCTCAGCCAACGACTCATAAAACGATTCCACCTAAATCACTCAGTGAACTGATCACTCAATCCTCTTGTCTCCCAGGCCCTGACCTTTCAACTGACAACGGACAGCAGGCGAGAGAACAGCAAGGAGTGACGAATACAGGGCAGAAATCAGAAAGTGGGCAGATGGCAAAAGGCAGGCGGCAGTGGCGAGAAGGAAGAAGGCAATTCAAAGTCCAAAATTGCCCCAGCCCTCGGCGCTGCTTTTCAATGGTTCGATGGTTCAATGAATCAATCGCCCAATGCTCTTATGCCCCCAGCCCCCTTCTTTCCCGGGCCAATACTGCGTTCAGATTCACCTAGCGCGGCTTGGGTGGTGGAATCTGAATGAGCACTCGGCACGGTGCGTGATGGGCAACATATTGCACGGTGCTCCCCAGCAGAAGTTCGCCCAAGGCATGTGGATGGGGTCGGTGATATCCCATGATGAGCAATTCCGTGCCCCGGTCCTTGGCCTCGCCCGCTATGGCTTCT
Organism: Terriglobia bacterium; assembly: GCA_050012175.1. Classification (GTDB taxonomy): domain Bacteria; phylum Acidobacteriota; class Terriglobia; order UBA7540; family UBA7540; genus CAVROP01. Next base: position 49,524 of record JBEKHR010000014.1, read on the forward strand.
CCCGCCTCACGTGCCCGCAGCAGTTCAGTGGATATCTCCTTGGAAGATCTCTCCGCAACCCGTCTTGCAGCCGCTAGGATCTCTTTTCCCTCGTGGTCCAAAACCTCATCCTCTGCCTCGAGGGGCGTTGCTGGCGGCACTTCAACCACGTGCAGAACAACAAGTTCAGCATCCATGCCGTTCGATAGATGGACCGCCAGGGTCACGAGACTCTCGACCGACTCCGGGTCTCGCAGAGCCACCATCAGTTTTGCTTTGACCACATTTGCCTCCAGTTTATTTAATGGCATGATCCAGTCAGAAGTACGGTGGCGGGGCCATCTTCTCACCGCACACTACCCGCCGTCGAGAATCAATCTCCTCACCCGCCGGCATCTTGAAACCCTGGACTACAAACGGCCGCGGTCGTGACTAACTGGACCCCTTCAGCGACCATCTCCTCAATGGCCTTCCGCCCCCCCTCTTCGGTGATGGGTTTGATGGCATCCCGAACGAGAGCCACGGGCAGGTTGCGCTTGCGCAGTGCCAGGACATCCGACAGTACACAGTATTCGGTGGCCACGCCAAACACGACGAAATGCGGCTGGCCAAGGGAAGCCAGGATGGCATCGAAATTGACGTTCGTGGAGACGTCGTACACGGGCTTCTCCACGATGAGCTGTCCGACCCATTCTTGGGAGGCCTGAAAGGCGCCCGGACGGTCTTCCACCACCACGGCGTCAGGGAAGAACGTCTCAGCAATGCGGCGCTGGCCGGGTGTCCCCACCACGCAGTGAGGAGGCCATTGGGCGAACTCCGGGTCATCCGGCGCGTGCGTGTCGGCCGAGGAAATGATGGGGATTCTGTGGTCGCGCGCCCACAACATCAATTTCGCCAGGTTAGGGATGATCTCCTCCGCATGGGGCACATAAAGCCTTCCCCTCGGAGACATGAAGTCCACCTGCGTATCGACATCAAGGAATACCAAGCGGTCAGACTTGGTCGGTTCACTCATTCTCTCACCCCTTGAGCAGCGACGAGTGACAAGCGAAAAGAAAAATCAGAAACTAGAAATCAGAATTCAGAATTGTCCCAGTTCCCGCCACTGCTTTTCAATGATTCAATGACTCGATGAGTCAATGAATCAATCACTCTATTCTCTTGCGCCCTCAGCCCCTGGTCCGTGCTTTTCTGCCTACTGCCTACTGCTTACTGCCTACTGCTCGCCCCGAAGGTCTACTCGCGAACCTCCTCCAGGAGGCGCTGGAGCGCCTCGCTCTTGGCTACGGGATAACCAGGCGCGTTCCGCAGAGCGTGGTAAGGTTCCGGCAAGCGGTCAAGATTCGTAAGGACATTAGTCCTCGCGTCTTGGAGGCATGGCCGGGACCTGAGCCTCCTGCCATTGCGCATCACGGGGTGGAGCAGCGGTGTGCCCTCCGAAGGTTCTTCGCAGGAGCGTGCGATCAGATCATGATGATAATGAGCGCCAGCCGAGAACCGGAAGACCTGCTTCCGACCCGGCGAATAGACTTTCTCTTCGCTGAATTTGCTCTTGTAATCCACCTGCCCGTTGTGTTCGATCTCAACCAGCTTGTAGACCACGCTGAGCGCGGGGACGTCGCGCGAGGTGGCGAGATCGGTCCCCACGCCGAAGAGGTCGATGGGAGCTCCTTGGGAAAGCAAGGCTTCCACCTTGTACTCGTTCAAATCCCCGCTGGCCACGATCTTCGCCTCACGCAGGCCGTGACGGTCCAGGATTTCCCGAACCCGGCGGCTCGTTGCGAGGAGGTCACCGCTATCGATGCGTACGCCGGCAATCTTCCGCCCGAGGGTGGCCGCGGTCTCCGCTCCTGTAATTGGGTCATAGGTGTCGATCAACAGGATGGCATCCTCCGGGAACGTGTCCAGGAGCGCCTCGAAGCTTTGGCGTTCGGTCGGGAAAGCCTGGGTCCAAGAATGGGCTGCCGTGCCTGCAAGCGGGATGCCGTATCGAAAGCCCGCCAGAACATTCGAGGTCGCAACACACCCGCCGAGGTACGCGGCGCGCGCGGCGCGAACGCCGGCTTCAGGCCCCTGCGCCCGCCGCGTGCCGAATTCGAGCACGCCCCGGCCACGCGCCGCCCGCACTACGCGAGCCGACTTGGAGGCAACCAGCGTCTCAAAATTGGTGATTGAGAGCAGGTAGGTCTCAACAATTTGTGCTTCCAGAATCGGCGCGGTCACCTGAAGGAGCGGCTCTTCCGCAAAGATGAGTGTGCCTTCCTCGACCGCCTCAACGTCGCCGGCAAAGCGGAACTCGCGAAGATACTCGAAGAATTCGGAAGAAACATTGCGAAACACAGGCAGGCTGCGAACGAAGTTCACATGCTCTCGAGTGAATCGCAAGGCCGCGAGGTAATCCACGGCGTCTTCGATGCCACCGGCCACGAGGTAAGCGCGCTCGGGGGGCAACTGGCGGACGAAGAGTTCAAAAGTTGCGCGGCAGTCCACATGTTGCTCGAAGTACGCTGCCGCCATGGTCAATTCGTAGAGGTCCACCAGCAGTGCGCGATCGGAATCGAGTTCAAGCATCTTTCCCCTGTGCGTTTGTTCCCAAAGATTGCGGAATAATGACGCGTTTGCCGCTCCAAGGTCATACGACCGGATGTCTCGGCGGGCGGCACAGGCTGGCGGGTGACATTTTCCTACCTAGGAGGGCCGGCTACGCGGGCGGATAACCGGATGGACTTCGTCACCACGCTGTTGCCGCTGGACCAGATGACCTCTACCGTCTCTCCTGCCTTATGGCTAGCCATAGCGGCCTGAAGGTCTTGCGGCGTCCTTATTCGCTGGCCGCCGATGCTGAGAATTGTATCGCTAGGCTTCAGCCCGGCCCTGTCGGCAGGTCCCCCAGGTGCGGTATCCAAGATTACAACCCCTCTGCTCCCGGCTGGCTGATGTTCGACGGCACGAACGCCCAAATAACCCAGGGCAACCGAGACAGTGGCCGTTGGATTAGTGACTGTTGCGGCCGATGCTTGTAGATTCGAGGCAACTAGTGTAGTTTCTCCCGAAGTCAATCGCACCGTTTCTTCATGATCCTGGAAGCTCCTGTGCGCAAGCCGGACGCGATGCGCGCCGGGCGAGAGGGTGGTGATTTTCAGTCGTCCCTCGGGGCTTGTGGTCCCCACCGTCTCATCATCGATATAGACGCGCGCGTCGCCCGGAGTGGCCTCAATCAGTAGAATGGGCGGGCCTGAAGACTTCGGCGGCGCAGGGGACTTCCCCACTGCCGAAGCGGCTGTCCCCATAGGGGCTATATTGACATTACTCGTTGGAGTTTCAGAAGCCGTGCGCGCCGCTTCGGATTGAATCCCCTGGCCACCGGGAGTTTTCCCCTCTGGGGACTCAGGAACGGGCGGATTTTGCTCAATGGCGGGCGGCTGACTCGAGGCCTGCTGCGATGTCCCCCCTCCTTGGCCGGATGTTGTGGAAACAGGAGTTGTGCTAAGTGAGGATGAACGCCGAGACAGGATATACCAGCCCCCTCCGCCCAGGCCTACTAGCAGGATTGCAATCCCAACCCAGATTCCCCAGCGGGATTGTTTCTCTGGCTGCGGCGCCGGTAATACGACCGGCGCCGGCGTGCGAGGAGTAACAACCTGAGGTTGAACAAGAGGAGGCGGGGCCGGAACAAGACTGCTAGCAGCGGCCTCGCCTTTAGCGGGGACTGGAGGGACCGCCTCGGGTGCGGCTCGAATTTCCTCCCGCGATGTGACTTCGGTTGGTTGCTTGGCCCACCTCGCGCCCGAAGGAGCATTTCCCTTCTCCGCAGCTTCGACCTCTTCGATCAGAGCCTTGGCACTCGGGGGGCGCTGGGCAGGGTCTTTTTCGAGCAGGCGCATTGCCAAGCGGACAATTGGCTCGGGTATTTGCAGCTCCGGGCGGAGTGTGAGGATGGGCCTCGGCGGCTGCTGCACGTGGGCCAGCAGCATTCCCATGGTAGTTTCGGCTTTGAAGGGAAGATCGGCTGTCAGCATCTCATACATGACCACACCGAGCGAATAAAGGTCCGAGCGCCCATCGAGCTCGTCTCCGCGCTTCCCCATCGCCTGCTCGGGGGAAATATATTGCGGCGTGCCGATCACCATTCCCATCCCTGTTAGCGTCATGCCTGACGCCTCGCCAAGGCGTGCCTCCTTCATCTTGGCAATACCGAAATCAAGCACCTTCACTAGCTCACCTTCCGGACTTTCAATCAGCGCGATGTTATCCGGCTTGATATCCCGATGCACCATCCCAAGGCGGTGGGCAGCGTCCAGGGCCGAGGCAACCTGTTTGATAATCGAGCAAACGCGGGGTACGCGCAGTGGTCCCTCTTCCTCAATGAGTTTCTTCAGGCTCTTGCCCTGGATGAACTCCATGACGATGAAAGGCCGGCCGTCCTCGGCTTCGTCAATATCGTCCACCCGCACGGCATTGGGATGCTGGAGCTTGCGAGTGATTACGGCCTCCTGTCTAAACCGCCTCACGAAAAGTTGGTCGTGCAGGATCTCCGGAACGATCACTTTGAGCGCGCGCAATTCGTCGAATGCCAGGTGCAAGGCCTTATAAACCGCTCCCATTCCTCCCTGGCCCACTTTGCTCAGAATGCGATACTTCCCGCGGATTACGCTCCCTTCGGTCCAGATACCAACATCTTCAAGCGCCGAGCCATCCTGCGGGCACACGGCGTAGTTATTGGGGTAGCTTCCCTGGCATGTGGGGCAGGTTTTCATTTAGCACCCTTCAATCACATTTCCTCACAGTATATCACAGCGACCCCAGGGATTCACGGTCTTAAGCGCGGGCATGATAGCTGGTTGCCGAAGGCCGCGGCGTCGCTCTACTTGCTCCGACGCAGCGTGGGCGTCGCGGGTGAGCAGCCAGACTCCGCACGCCAGAGCATCCGGCGAGGGGGTGCGGAAAGGCTCTGCCGATGGTATAGTATGCGGTATCGCACCGAGGAGGTTTCCCATGCATGAAAATGGTTTTTCGCGACGGAGCTTTCTTCGCAACGTCGCCGCAGGCTCCACAGGAGCAGCTCTGGTTTCCCTTCCGGCGGTGGCCCACGCCGTGACGGGCGAGGCGGCCACCGAGCCACTGTGGCCGGTGACCGTTGAATCCTATCCACTTCTCGAACCCGGCAAAGCCGCCAGTCTGGCGCGCGTCAAGCTGGCGACGAAGGATGGGATTCCGGCGGCCTATCAAGAGAAACTGCGCGCCTATGCTCCCAACCTCGATCTAACGTTATGTCGAACCCAGAAGCAGTTCCGCAGTGAAGTTGCTGACGCGCACGTGATTTTCGACAGATTCTCCCGTGAAGATCTTCAGGCCGCGCACCAACTGCGCTGGATTCAATACACCGCCGCGGGCGTTGAACACATCCTTTACCCGGAATTGGTGGACAGTCCCATTGTGCTCACCAACATGCAGCGTATTTATTCGCCGACCATCTCGGAGACGGCCATCGGGCTGCTCCTGACCCTCACGCGAAAGCTGCATCACTACGCGCTACAGACTCGCGAGCACGTTTGGAAGCCCTTGGATGGGCTCACAGAAGTCAGTGGACTCACAATGGGCATCGTAGGATTGGGCGGCATCGGCACGGACACCGCCTACCGCGCGCACTATGGTTTCAACATGAGGATCCTGGCCGTAGACCCCAAGCCCTTGCCGAAGCCATCCTTCGTCGCCGAACTGCATTCCCTCGAGTGGCTTCCGAAGATGGTGCCTCAGGTGGATGTGCTGATGAGTGCAGCGCCGCACACGCCGTTGTCCGAAGGTATGTTTAACGAGGCGATTTTCCGCGCCATGAAGCCGACCGCCTACTTCATCAACGTCTCGCGCGGCGAGCTGGTGGACACGGCCGCGCTCATTCGTGCGCTGGAGGAAGGATGGATCGCCGGGGCCGGCCTCGATGTGGCCTACCAAGAACCGCTCCCGCCCCATGATCCCTTGTGGACGGCGGGCAACCTGATCATCACCTCGCATTCTTCCGCGCTCTCGGAGGGCTCAATGCAGCGTAAGTACGATCTGTTCTGTGAGAATGTTCGGCGTTATGTGAGTGGTCTGCCGCTGCTCAACGTGGTGGATAAGAAGCGTGGGTACTAGGACCTCGCGATGAGCCTTGGGTCAGGCGCGCATGCGCGACATGGAAGAAGCGCCCCACACGGCCCTGAATGCCGTCTTAAGGTGGGTGAATGTTCAAGAGGCCAAACCGGGTCGCTATGTCTCCTGGCCCTAGGGTTCATCTATCCTGGTGGTGTGTACCAAAGCATGAAAACGAATTCCCCGTTCGGGCTGTGGCTTTTCCTGGCCGACCCTGATTTTATCCCCGCAGCCATTCGGGCGGGTGTGACGGGAGTTGTGGTCGACTGGGAAAGAGCGGGAAAGGAAAGGCGACAGTCGTTTGCGGACACGCAAATCAACGAGCATGGCGTGGACGACCTGCGGCGGGTTCGTAGCCTGACTGAGGCGCCCATCCTGTGTCGAATCAATGCTCTGAGTAGCACGAGTCAAGAGGAGATCGACTTGGCAATCGAGGCCGGCGCCAGTGAGGTTCTCCTCCCCATGGCCCAGTCGCTGGATGAAGTGAAGTCGTTTTTGGAGATGGTGGCGGGAAGGTGCGGCCCGGGGATCCTGATTGAGACGCTTGCCGCCACCCGAATCGCTGCGGAGTTGGCCAAGCTGCCACTCGCGCGGGTTTTCGTGGGCCTGAATGACCTCGCCCTGGATCGAGGGCTCAACAACATTTTTGACTCGCTAGCGGATGGAACCGTTGAAAGGGTGCGACGGCACTTTCAGGTTCCCTTTGGGGTGGGAGGTCTCACCCTCCCCGACCGCGGATATCCAATTCCCTGCCGGTTGCTCATGGGAGAGATGGCCAGGCTGCGTTGTGATTTCAGCTTCTTGCGGCGATCGTTTTATGCCGATATCCAAGGCCGCGATGTTGGGCGGGAAGTCCCACGAATGCAATCTGCCCTACGCGAAGCCTTCCACCGGCCACCGGAGAAGGTCAAGGAAGAACGAGCAGAACTGCTGGCCGCCATCGCTTCCTGGTCAGGACACCTGCGGAAGAAGAAAGATGATGAACCCCTAGAGAAGTGTGAATTGAAACCTCATTAGGAAATCACCTAGCGATGAAAGATCTCAGAAACTGCCGCGTTCTGGTAACCGGAGCAACAGGCTTTATTGGCGCAAACTTGGTCCGACGGCTGCTTGCTGAGGGAGCTCAGGTCCACGCCCTTCGTCGGGCCGCCAGCAACCTGTGGCGTCTTTCGGAAATCCAGGACCAGATCGCGTTGCACGAAGCGGACTTGAACGACTTTGCCATGGTGCAGAAAGTTGTGGGTCAAACGCGCCCGGAAGTAATTTATCACCTTGCCGCCGCGTCAGGACACCCGAGCAGCACGGCGGATCGCCTGGAGATGCTACGCACCTGCACGCAGGGGACGGCAAATCTGCTGGAGTCACTAGCGCACCTGGATTTTCATCGCTTCGTGCACGTGGGGAGTTCGCTCGCCTATGGCCCACGCAATCGGCCCCTAAAGGAATCCGATAGGCTGGAGCCCAGAACCTTCCGCGGGACGGCCAAGGCGGCCCAGGCTCTTGTTTGTCAGGAATTTGCGTGGAGAGAAAACCGGCCCTTGGTGGTGCTCCAAGTCTTTTCCGTTTACGGCTATTGGGAATCACCCAGCCGTTTGATACCGACGGTGATTCTACGGGCACTCCGTGACCAGACTATCGAATTGACCTGTCCCGGCATCCGGCGGGATTTCATCTTTGTAGAAGACGTCGTGGAAGCCTGTCTGGCGGCGACCTGTGCCGACTTGCCTCTTGGGGAGGTTATCAACGTCGGCACCGGTCAGCAATGGAGCAATCAGGATGTGGTGGGCTGTGTCGAGTCCCTGGCGGAAAAAACTCTTCACGTGCGTGCCGGCACATTCTCACGTCGTCCGCCGGATACGAACTTCTGGGTTGCGGATACGGAGAAGGCGCGGACTTTGCTCGGCTGGCAAGCTCGCTTCACCCTCCGCGAAGGACTCAAGAAGTCGTGGGAATGGTTCGCCCGACATGAGAAGGATTACAAGGCTTGAATCGAGGGTGAGTCAGCCCGGCTTGGAAGAAGGAAGTGCGGGTCGGCGACTGAGCGTTAATCATCGCAACTGGAGACCTGAAGGACCGTGAAGGAAACCACCAACGACCTTTCGGCGCAAGTAAACTCAGAGGGATTTTCGCACGAGTCGGCCGGCCCTCCTCGCGTCACCGTGGTCATACCGGTGTACCGGAATGCGGCGACACTCGAGGATCTGCACGCGAGACTGAGCGCCGCGCTGCAGCCGCTGGAAACCAGTTACGAAATGCTCTTCGTGGATGATGCGTGTCCTGAGAACTCCTGGGCGGTTTTGGAAAAACTGGCGCGACGCGACTCCCACGTGGCCGCTCTCGCTTTGAACCAGAATGTTGGGCAGGGGCGTGCGGATATGGTGGGCCTGGCATTCTCCCGCGGCGAGCATGTGGTGATGATGGACGCGGATCTGCAAGATCCTCCCGAAGCGGTCCCGCTGCTGCTTGCCAGGCTGCAAGCCGGACCGGCGGCGGTGTTCGCCGGGCGACAGGGCCGATACCAATCTCCAATGCGCATGCTGACTTCCCGCATTTACCGGGTCTTGCGCCAGTGGGTGTGCCGCGTACCCACGGATGCTGGTATGTTCGTGGCCATGCGCAGAGAAGTGGTCGATGCTCTGCTGGGATTTGATGTCCGGGAGCCTTGCTTGGTGGCCATGATCGGCTGCACGGGCTTGCCCACGGAATCAATTCCGGTCGTTCGCTCCTCGCGCAAGACCGGCCGGTCCGCGTATAGTTCCTGGACGCGTCTGAAGACCGGCTTTTCGGCTCTCCTCTGGGGCCTGCAATGGCGTTTGCGCCTCAGGCTCAGAACGGCAGGCTCCCGTGACCGGCAACCGATAATTCGGGATCGTGTGGGATCACGATTCACGACACCATCCCAAACCTCCTCCTTCTTCGCAGGAGTCAAATCGTGAGGGTCCGTACCCAAGTGACGCGAGTCGAACACGACCGTGCTCAGAGGGAATATTTCGAGCGCACCGTCAAAGAAACCATGGTGCCTCGCGCGACGCCCTATTTGGCGCGACAAGTGGAAGAGACTCTGCGCTTCGCGCAGGTGTCCCCTTCCGACCGCATCCTGGAGGTAGGGTGCGGCATGGGGCGCTATACGCTGCCCCTCGCTGAGCGGGGCTGCCGCGTGGAAGGTCTGGACCTCTCGCCCGTTTTGCTGGACCGATTGCAAGGGTACAACCGTGGCCGCTTCCAAATCCCCTTACACTGCTGTGCCATCGAGGATGTCCCGCCGGATCTTTCCGGCGCCTTTGACGTGATCCTGGGCTTTTTCGTTTTGCACCATTTTCACGAGCTTCAAAGACCCTTCGCCGCCATGGCCCCCTTGCTGAAGCCCGGCGGTCGCATCGTTTTCCTGGAACCGAATCCTTTCAACATCCTGTACTACCTCCAGATTCTGATAACGCCGGGTATGACCTGGCAAGGGGACGGTGGGGTTGTCCACATGCGCCGCCACGTGGTTTTCAGCGCCATGAAAAAGGCTGGTCTCGAGCCACGGGCCTTAAGCCGCTTCGGGTTCCTTCCACCCTTCCTCAGGAATCGAGCCTGGGGCTCCCCAGTCGAGACTTTCCTCGAAGCGTTTCCCCTCTGGCGGCCCGCACTTCCCTTCCAACTTTTTGGGGCGGACCGTCTATGAGGGTACCGCGGTTTCCCCTTGACCAGGAAAATGAATAAACCAACCGCGTCAAGCAAGCTCACTTACGCCGTCTCGCGAATGCTGGGGCTGTACGTCGTTGCCTTGGGTGTCTCCCTTACCATCGGAGAATTCTTCCCACATGAATCATGGGTACAAATGAACCGGAAGGATGGCCTTGGTCCGGTCGGTTATGACCCGCTCGATCAGGGCGAGATCCAGATTCCCCGTCCTCGGGTCGATGTCCACAAACACCGGCTTGGCGCCCGTGTAACAAATGGCTTCGGCGGTGGCGATGAACGTGTTCGAAGTGGTGATCACCTCTTGCCTATCACTCGTAACCCGCACAGTACTCATTACTCGTCACTCCTCACTGCTCTCTTACATATCTTCTCCGTAGCGCTTTGCTGAAGCGAGGTACGGAAGGTGTCACCAGTCTTACCCTAGCCAGCGTGGCCACTTTCCCGATTTAGCGGAAATGTACCCTCAAAGTGGAGTGCACGACGGCTACTGGGGGTTCGAGGGGCCCTTTGGTTCCACTCGGGGGACGTAGATATGACAACCGGGACCCTTCAGTGCCTCGACGTAGTAGTGGTCTATAGCGTCGAGCACATCATCCGGGTACGAATCTCCCATTTCGGAAGGGATGTACGGCCTCTGAGTCACTGGCAAGTAAGTTTGGATAGCCCCGTACTTTTTCTCAGCAATCTGTTTCACGAGCGCGCTGCTGTTCTCTATCCCGAGTTTCACGAGCTTGCGGAAGGTAAACGGGTCGATAATGTGCACCTTACCAGCAGCATAACACATAATTAAGCTCTCACATATAGCGGGTCCTGGTTGTGCGACCAGGAATGATACCTCAGCGTCAAACAGCCGCTGCCGCACCGGCAAATCGGAAAGCAGTTTAGGCATCTTGAGGCCCTGCGGGACATACGCCATGACCACAGTCGAATAAAGCAAGACAGGCACCAGGAATCTCCACCGACCGCCTTTCCCCAAACTGGGGATTGGAGCTTTCCACAATGAATCCAGGCAAGCACCCATGATTATCGACATGGCAAAGAGGTTGTCGAAAAACGTATTGGTGTTAACCCCCGCGCCTCCTGCCCAGAGCAGGCCAACCAGTAGCGAGGAGAAATAATAGAAGGAAATTACACGCGCCTGCCGGTTTTGAAGCTGCGAGATTGACCAAAAGGCAGAAATTGCCAGGGGCAGCTCTTGTGGAATATAAAAGAAAAAAAACGTGTTGCGCATTCTTTCGAAGGTAAAAGGTTGTCCAAGCAACGCATTGGAAACGAAAAATGGACCGCCCACCAGCGTGGTGACTGCGATTGACAAGGCCAAGAAGAAGACTCCAAAGACCATGAATCGAACTGCTTTGCCTAGGGAGGTTGTGAAAAGGTCGGAGAGGACTGAGATAGGAGCTCCGAGGAGACTGTGCTTAATGTTGCCTCCCAGAATAAAAATGGATGTGAGCCCCGCGATCCGCAGCGTGCTCGGAACAGCCTGCAAATAGACCCACAAGCCGAAAAGAAAAAACGGATGGGCGAGCATCTGCGGATCGTCCATCCCCACGTAGTCTGGCATGCGTGAGCAACAGAGGCCGAGACAAAACGTGCTTGCAAAAACCGCAGGTCCCCAGCCGCCGGTCAGCTTCTTAGCAATGAGTCCTACCAGAACGCATGAGACGACAAACGCGATGAGAGAAATCAAACGCCCGGTCAATTGGTAATCCCCGATAAAATGCGACACATATCCAACTATGTAAAACGAGAGGAGTGGATAACCGACCTGGATCCAGCTATGCTTTGCAGGGTACAAGGGGTGATGCTGCATCACCGCCTGCGCATTGTAAGCGTTCCACCCTTCGTTGACGTTGATTTCGAGCCGATAGAAGGCTCGGACTATCGGATAGTGGAAGGTTACGAGAGAAAAAGTAAAAAGAATTGCTAATGTAATCCACACCAACGCTTCGGCTATCGAGAAAGTTCCTTTCGAGGACAGGGCCTGCGTCCCGCCAGGCGGGCTAGCCGTTTTGGGAATTGTCCTTGAGTCTGTGTACTTGCGGCTACGTCCCATGTGCCTTAACCCCGAGCTTCTGATGCCGACTATCTCTCCGTGAAATGATCCAGGAGCCGCCCTCTCGCTTGAGGCTGAGATGGCAATGGCAGGTCAGAAGTTTCCATTGTGACCCCTCAAAGCTTTGTGCATTAAACCGAGATTTTCATTTCGATTCTCCGCCTCTGGCGATTATACACTCCACACTTGGGATCACAGCGGTTTCCCCTGCGATTCAGAAGCTGTACTACAATTGCCAAAAACCTGCGCGGCGGGCGACGATTTTTCGGGGAGGCCACGGCTCGGCGCCGAGGGGCCTGCGGGGTCGTAGCCCTGTCAGGAGGGGGACGGCACGGCGGCGGTAGTTGGCCTGCTCTTGCCCTGCGGCGCGGCTCTGGACGGCAAGGCAGCCCCTTGATGCACCGGCGCGGCGCTCTGCCGGCGATCATGCAACTCTGGAAGCGCTACACCGGCGCAACGCCGCACCCAGGCGCTACCCTCCGCTGTGTGGACGTGTGTGGACATCCTTCTGCATAGACATGTATAGACTCTGCCGTGTGGACGTGTGTGGACACTGAAGCTCGGCTCTGACCCGGAGGCAGTCGCTTCCACATCCACATATAAACATGAAACCCGGCAGGCGGCGGGCTAACCTATCCCGGGCTTTGCGCTAGCTAGGACCTTGCGATGAGCCTTGGCTCAGGCGCACGCCGCACCGTAGCTGACATCGCAGAATGCTTTGTTGACGCCGCGGACCCAGAGAATAGGTCTGCGCAACGAGCTTCAGACTTGCGTTTGCTCTTCGGGGGGAAGCTCCCCGATGGAAATGGGAGCCCTATATTCCCAATCTGCCGTCAAGCCTGCCTTGTACCGGAACAATCTACAAAGGGCGCAGACCTGCGCCAGGATGAAGGGACTTTCCTGGTTTTGCCATTTGTGCTGGCAGGATCCAGCCAGCGGTTTCACCGCAGGTGTGTCCACAGCCTTGCTCATAGCCTAATAGGGTAGTACGGCCGCCCTTCCAACACAAGAGTCGTGGGTGCGGGCTGTCCCAGCGGCATCCATCACTTGACTTTAAGCAGCACTACGCCGTGCGTCGGCACCTGGGCTGTGAAGCTCGAATTGAACACGCCTAGGTCTCTTTTCTCCCAGAGGTCGCGGACCGAACCCGTGTCCCCTGCACCGACATCCCGGAAATATGCCGTCACCGGCATTACGGATTCGCCGCGGTTAAAAAGGCCCACAGCCCTCGAGCCGTCGGCCAGTAGCTTTACCCAAACCTCGAGTTGGCCTTCCTGTGCCACGCGATGGCCCTGCATGCCGAGAGCATCCTGGTCCACCGCGATCACTTCCGGGTTCGTCAAGATGGCCAGAGTGTCGGGCGTCATCTTGGAAAGGTCGTTGCCCGCCAGCAGCGGCGCCGCGAGGAGGCACCAGAGGCTCATATGAGTGCGATACTCATCCTTGTTCATTTTGCCGTTTCCGACTTCCAGCATGTCGGGATCGTTCCAGTGCCCGGGTGCGGCAAAGCGCTCCAGCCCGTTCTGGCCGAAGCCAATGTACGCCATGCGGTCGTAGTCATCGGAAATATCGCCGGTGGTCCGCCACAGGTTGCCTCCCACCGAAGGTCCCCAACGCCACACCCTGTCCATACCGTATTGACAGAGACTGAAAACAATGGCTCGGCCGGTCTTTTCCAGCGCCTCGTGCATCTTCTTGTAGGCCGCCATCTGCGCAGCAAAGTCGCCCTGGAAACTGCAATAATCGTATTTCAAATAATCGATACCCCAATGGGCGTAAGCCTGCGCATCCAATTCTTCGTGCCCAAGACTGCCTTCGTGATCCGCGCAGGTTTTCGGACCGGGCGACGAGTAGATTCCCAGCTTCAAGCCCTTGGCGTGAACATAATCGGACAGCCCCTTCATGTCCGGGAAATTCTCGTTAGGATGAAGGACACCCTTCTCGTCGCGCGTGCCTTGCCAGCAGTCATCAATATTCACGTAAATGTAGCCGGCGCTCTTCATCCCGGTCGAGACTATCGCGTCTGCCGCCGACCGCACGTCAGCTTCCGTCACCTTGCAGGCAAAATGGTTCCAGCTATTCCATCCCATGGGCGGCGTCCGAGCCGGCCCATTTCCCTGGGCAAATACAGGCGCGCCAAGCAAACCAAGCCCGACCAGAACAATGCATCCTCGAACCATAATTGAAACAAATCTGCCCACCATGATTTGCTCTCCTCCTAATAAAATGCCTCATCCAGAACCGAATGAAAACTCTGAGGCCAGGACAACGGGGGCAATTCTACTACCAAGCTCCGAAGCGAGTCCAGGCTGGAATGCGACCTTTGGGGTGAGAAACCCAGTCACCTGCTTCCTGGGAACCGTGATTCGGAACTGCGCCTCGTCGAGAGGCTGCCAGAAATGAGGGAGGTCCTGAAAAAGGAGCAGAAAGCTGCTGCGGAATTGCGCCGTCAATGCCGGCCGCACCCAGGCAACAACGTTAGTAACTGAATTGGCTGAAGGTGCGTTGCGAGTTGGTAGCCGCCTCGGGAGAGCGGGGCACCACCTGATCCCCAGCATCCGGCTCGGCCCCCGTCCACGCAACCAAGAAGCTACAGTTGCATTTTCTGTAGCTTGGTATAGTCTCTCCTGTGTCCACGCTGGCCTGTGCGTTACTCCCGCGATGCAGGCGAGCTTGGCAGTCTACACCTGGAGGATTGGTGAGCTTATCGGCCCGCTGTGGGGCCTTATTTGAGAATGACGATTCAGACTACTTGAGCTTGGGAGGTACTTTCTTGCCGTCGAGATTTACTTGCAAATCGCTTTTTGGGATCTTTTTTGGCGTGGCCCTGGCCCTCGTGCGACCCGCCGGAGCCGCGCAAGCCGGTTTCCCTGCTTTCGCGATGCCGGAGACTGCCTTGACCCTTCGGGCTGAGGCCACCCCGCGACGCTTCATCTCCGCACACGGACGCCGCGGCCTCATCGTCGGCTACGCGGCCGGGTCGCTCGAAGGATGGGTCTATCCGTTCCGCATCCTGCATGATTATCGCGTCGGCTTCCGTCCTGAAGGCTCAGACGAGGCCATTCCCGGTGCGGCGGCGGTTCGCGAGGTGATCGTCAACCCCGAGACGGTGACACGCGTCTACTCGGGTGAGGACTTCACGGTGCGTGAGACCTTGTTCGTTCCCCTCGATGAGGGCGGCTTCGAGATTCTCTACCAGGTGGACAGCCATTTCCCGCTGCACATTGCGGTCAGCTTCCGGCCCGACCTTGACCTCATGTGGCCGGCTGGAATCGGCGGCCAGAGCTACGCCTGGGATGCCGACCGCCACGCCTTCGCGCTGCTGGAATCTTCAGAGAAGTATTCGGCGCTGGTGGGCTCGCCCGTCGCGGGCCTTCACTCCGCACAGAATTCCTACGCCGAGCCGGGGCAGGTGGACCGCACGCTCTCGCTCGAACTCGATATTCCGGCAAACTCTGCCGACCGCATCTTCCCACTGCTCGCCTCGCTCACCGCGCCGCCTCACTACAATGCGGAGAGGACGTACGAGGCGCTCCTGGCGCGCACGCCTGCCCTCTATGCCGAGGCTCGAGAGCATTACAGGAAGCTGCTCGAGAGCGGCATGCAAGTGGAAACCACGGATGAGCGTGTGAACCTCGCCTACCTCTGGGCGCGCATTGCGCTGGATCAGGCGTATGTCTGCAATCCCTGGCTCGGGTGCGGGCTCGTGGCTGGGTACGGACCCTCGCACCACACACGGCGTCCGCAATACGCCTGGTTCTTCGGCGGCGACGCGCTCATCAATACCTTCGCGCTCGAGGCCTCGGGCGATCACGCGCTGGCCCGCGACGCCCTGCGTTTCATCCAGAAGTATCAGAAGAAGGGCAGTGGCGAGATCTTCCACGAGCTTTCGCAGAGCGCCGGCCTCATTGACTGGTTCAAGGATTATCCCTACGGCTACCGTCACACCGACGCAAGCGCCATGTACCTTGTGGCTTTTGGCAACCTCTACCGCGCCTCGGGTGATACCGATTTCGTTCGCTCGAGCTGGGATTCGATCAAGGCCGCTTACCGGTATCTCACCTCGCGCGTGGACCCCTCGGACGGACTCGTCACCATTCCGGCGGGCGGCTGGGGCGGTGACGAAACCTTCAACCAGCAGGTGGCCAAGGACGTTTATCTGGAATCCGTCTGGGTGGCAGGCGCGGAGGCATTCGAGGGTCTGGCGAATTACATGGGCGATCACAATCTGGCCGCTGACGCTCACGTTCACGCCGAAAAGGCTCGCGCCTCGCTCGCCGACAAGTTCTGGAACCCCAAGCGTGATTTCTTTTTTTACGGCTTCAACGGCAAGGGCGAGTTGCTCAGCCAGGAACTCGGCCAGCCCAACTGGGGTATCTGGCAGGGCGCCCTCGACGAGGAAAAATCCCAGCGCGCGCTGACCAACATGGCGCACGCGCGCTGGGAAACGGACTGGGGACTGCGCAGCGTTCCTGCGGACGACCCGCTCTACATTGGCAACTCCTACGGCCACGGCAGCGTGTGGCCGCTGGGCACAGGAGTGCAGGCGCTGGCTTTCTACCGTTATCACCGCCCCTTCAACGCCGAGCCGCTGGTACATGCGCTGGTTGAGGAGAGCTTCGTCAACTCACTCGGCCATGTGCCCGAAGTCTTCTCCGGCGACTTCTACCGCGAGCTCGATGTGAGCGTGCCGGAGCAGATCTGGTCGTCAGGCATGGTGATCACCTCGCTGCTGCGGGGAATGCTGGGTCTCGATCCGGATGCGCCCAACGCCCGGTTGCGCTTCGCGCCACATCTGCCGCCCAATTGGCGCGGTGTGGTGATCCACAATCTCCCTGTGGGCCAATCCTCGCTCTACCTCTGGGTGGAGCAGTCCTACGACCACATCACCTTGAGAGCCGACCCGGACGGGCCGCCCGTCGAGATCGAGTTCTCACCCCAGATTCCTCTCGGCAGCCGAAACCTCCGCGCCGATCTGAACGGGGGGCATCCGCTTCCCGTCACCCTTCGTTCCTATGCACAGGATCTCCACGCTGAAGTGAAATTCACTCTGAGCGAGAAATCGCAACTCGTCCTCAAATTCGAAGGGGGGATGCGACCCTGGTTCCCGCCGGAGCCTTTGCAGATCGGTGACCAGAGTCACGGGCTGCGAGTGCTCAGCTCGACTCTCGAAGGCACGGTCTCCGGGGCCGAAGTTCTGCGGCGTTACAAGGCTGATGTCGAGGGACGTCAAAAGGGTTGCTCCGCATTCGAGACCGCAAGCCCTGGCCGGGTGATTAAGGTTTTGGACGGCAAATACGTTGGTACCAACCTCGAAGGACGAGCCCTCTTTGCGGTTTCCCCCCAGCCGGATTCCTGTCTGGGTTCAAATGCCGGCAGTTGGAATCCCATAACCACGATGCTGCTTCGACAACAGATCGCGATGCCTGAGCCCTCAGTGCACCCCCAGGAGGCGGACTACGGAGCCTACCAAACGTGGACCTTTCAGATCGACTCAATTGAGGGTCGCCCCAAGCCAGAGGAGCAGCCGCACCCCTCGGAGCACGGGGCGCCATAACGTGCCGGCGCCTTTCATCATTGTGCAGGCCCGTGCTCCGCAGAAAAGCCCCTGACGCCGGTCGCGTGAAATAAGGCAGCAGATAACACTGGAGATCCCCAAGCCGGCAGCCTCCTGACTTCAGAGCGTCGCGAACTCCACGCGATTGCGCCCCTTTGCTTTGGCGCGCGAGAGGGCCTCACTGGCCAAGCGCCAGGCCGCATCCAAATGCAGCGCCTTCTCCGACGGAGTCACCATAACACCGAGGCTTACCGTCACCGGGACCATGCCCTCGGAGGTGTCAACAGCACGCCGGTCAACTCGGGCTCGGAACTTTTCCGCCAGGCTTGCAGCCGTGGGCGCGTCGCATCCCGGCAGGACTATCACAAACTCATCCGCTTCAGATCGGCCGATCGAATCCGGCGGGCGCAGGGCGGCGCGAAACCTTCTCCCAACTTCCCGCAAGACCGTATCCCCGGCGAATGGGCCGAAGCTGGCATTGATGTCCCGGAAGTGGTCAATATGCGCGATCACCAGACTCATGGGGGAATGGCTTCGAGATGAAAGGGTGAGCTGGCGCTTCAGGATATCCAGGATCACATTGCGGGTCCAGACGCCGGTCAGCGGATCGAGGGTCATTTGAGCTTCGATCAGACGATAGGCCGAGAGAAGCTGTTCCCGCAGGTCCAGGATTCGCCTTCCCGCGCGCAAGCGCGCGCGCAGTTCGTGAGGGTTGTAGGGCCTGATCAGGTAGTCGTCCGCGCCGGATTGCAAACCCTCAACGACGTCCTGCTTCTTTACCTTCGCGGTTGACATCAAGATGTAGGTGTAGGGCTTTCTAGTCTGCTTCCTAATCTCGCGGCAAATGTCGATGCCGTTCATGCCCGGCATTATCCAGTCAAGGATGGCGAGCCGTGGCGCTTCACGGCCTTGAAGGACTTCCAAGGCCTTTTGACCATCCGTTACACTCGTCACTTTGTATCCCCATTCGACCAGGCAAACCTGGAGGAGGCGGAGATTAACAGGGTCATCTTCAGCAACAAGTATTCTCGTAGTCTTATCTCCTTTCCGCATCGCCCAGTATTCTCATGGTACAGTTACTCCACGTGACGCAATGAGGGCACGGCCAAGACGCTCCATTTCCCGCTCCAACGCACTCATCGCTTCCTGGGCGCGCGAGAAATCTCCCTGCTCGGCAAATGCCTCCAGCCGCTCCGCCGTCTCGAGGGTGGCTCGCGCAATGAAATTCCCGGCTGAGCCCTTAATGGTGTGAGCCGCCCGCGCCAGATCTTGCCCATTCTTCTCTTGAAGGGCTCGTTGGGCCGCCGCCAGCAAGGAAGGGCTCTCGCTCAAGTAGATTTCGATGAGTTCGCTCAAAAGCTGCGAGTCGCCACCGAGGCGATCCAAAAGGGCGCGCCTATCCACATGTTCACGATCGTCGCCCGCATACCGACATTCCTCTTGCTCAGGTGGATGAGAGACCTCTGAGGTCTGGGCGGGTAGCGCCTCATATTCGCGCAAGAGGTCGAGCAGTTCCTTCACCCGTATGGGTTTTGACAGGTACCCATCCATCCCGGCCGCAAGGCAGCGTTCCCGGTCGCCCTTCATCGCATAGGCGGTGAACGCAATGATCGGCACACGTCCGCCCGTCAACAATTCGTGCGCTCGGATGGCCGCCGTAGTCTCGAAACCATCCATGTCCGGCATCTGCACATCCATTAGGATCAGGTCAAATACACCCCCAGGGTCGTGCTGCACCGCCGCCACTGCTTCCCGGCCGTTGCGTGCCACCACCACTTTGTGTCCCTGCTTGCCGAGCAAGCGGGTCACAAGATTGCGGTTCACCTGGTTATCCTCCACCAGGAGTATCCGCAACTTGCGGGTGGCTTTCGGCTGCGGAGGTCCCTTAGGTCCTGTCGCCTCCGCCGTCTGCCCCTGTACCGTGCCGGAGGCACGCAGGATTGCATTCAGAAGTTCCTGCGCAAATACCGGTTTTGTCAGACAGGCCGCAATCCCCGATTCTTGGCACAGCGCGGCGGCTCCACCCTGGGTGGAGCTGCTCAACAGCAACACTGAAGCCTTAGCCAACTCCGGGTCGTTCTTTATTCGTTCGGCAACGGTAAAGCCATCTGGGTCGGGCAGGCGCGCATCCAGCAGGACTGCGCCGAAAGGTCTCTCCTGGTGTTTTGCCTGGTCGAGTTTGATGAGCGCCTCCCGGCCGCTTCCGCATAGAGCCGGCTGGGCGTTCCATTGCCGGAGCAGACTTCCCAGGATTCGAAGGCAGGTGGGGTTGTCGTCCACGGCAAGTACTTGCAGGCCACGAAGGTTGGGTGCCGGCGCTTCTTCCAGGCGGGGCACGGCAGAGCGAAAGCAGGCGGTAAAGTGAAACGTGCTTCCCTTGCCTACTTCGCTCTCCAGCCAGATCTTCCCGCCCATCATCTCGACCAGTCTGGAGCAGATAGTCAACCCCAACCCCGTCCCGCCGAATCGCCGCTTTGTCGAGCCATCGGCTTGGGCAAAGGGCTCAAATATCACCTCGCGCTTCTCAGGGGGAATCCCAATGCCAGTGTCTCGGACGGAGAAATGCAAACACAGATTTCCCAGCTCCTCGGTTTCCCTTTCGACTGTTAATACAACCTCCCCCTGTTCCGTAAACTTGGTGGCATTACCCAGAAGGTTAACGATGACCTGTCGCAATCGCCCGGGATCACCTTGGAGTATGCCCGGAACGGCGGGAGAGATCTCCAGACAGAGCTCCAATCCCTTCTGCTGGGCAGGAAGCGCCAGCGGCTCGAAGGCCTCTCCCAGCGTGTCGAGCAAGCGAAACTCGACGGAATCCAAATCAAGCCTTCGGGCCTCGATCTTGGAGAAGTCGAGGATGTCATCGATCACGTTGAGCAAAGAACCGCCGGACGACTTGATGGCTTCCAAGTATTCACGTTGTTCAGGGCTCAGAGGAGTATCGAGGGCGAGTTCCGTCATGCCCATCACGCCATTCAAGGGGGTGCGGATTTCGTGGCTCATATTGGCCACGAACTCGCTTTTGGCGCGACTGGCTGCTTCTGCGGCCTCTTTGGCCTGCCGCCATTCTTCTTCTGCGCGTTTCCTTTCTGTTATATCGATAACAGTGCCTTGAATCTCCGGAGTCGCACCGTTGCCATTCTCTACCAGGCTGGAGTTTTCCAATACCCAGGCGCGGCTACCGTCTTTGCGACGCCAGCAAAGCTCATAGGAAGCGACGGCCTTGTGCTCCTTCAGCCGTGAAATGAGCATTTCGCGCATTCCGACGTCCACATAACAGTCCTGCACCCGAAGGCGGAGCACTTCCGCCGGGGAGGAGTAGCCAAGAATCTGCGCAAATGATTCGTTGCAGTCGATGAACCGGCCGTCCAGCGTGGAGCGGAAAACTCCCGCCATGTTGCGCTGAAACAACAAGCGGTAGCGTTGCTCACTCGAGCGCACAGCTTCCTCGGCCCGCTTCTGCCGGATCAGTTTCCACATCCCATCCATCAGCAACGTCAACTGCCGTATGTCCGGCTCGTCGTACCCATCGTCCTTGTTGGCGACACCCGCAATGGCCACAACGTTCTCGTGGTCAAGTACCGGGATGCTCATGAAGCGGAGGATGTCGATGTGACCTTCCGGATATCCTTGCTTGAGAGAGTTCGCTGCCGAGTAGTCATTGACGATGATCGGCTTGCGCTGCTGTGCCGCCTCTCCCCACAACCCGACACTGGGCAGGGAGTGCAGTCTCTGCTTCTCGTCCAGGGCGCACTCCTCCATGGCCGCTCCGGAGCAGGAGCGCACGGTCAGCGCCGATCCATCTTCGTTGAGGAGAGCCAGTAAGCCGTACTTGCTTTTGGTGAGCAAGATTCCCTGCTCGAGCGCAAAGTCAGCGATTTGCTGGGGAGAAAATTCTGACATGTGGCTGAGCTTCAGGAGAGCCTCGAGACGTGCCTCATCAAGTCGCAGAGCTTCCTGTGAAAGTTGCCGGTGGATGGCGGCGCCTAGAGTTCCCCCCGCCGCGCGCAGCGCTTCCATCTCGGGTGATGACCATTGGCGTTCGTCTATACAATCGTGGAACCCGATACTTCCCCACCACTCGCTTCCTGCAAAGAGAGGGACCTCGATTAAAGAGCATATGCCCTGTGGGAGCAGCGCACGTTGTTGTTGAGGCAGATCCGAGACGCGGAACTGAATCACCTCCCCCCGGCAAAAAGTCGTCGCCCAGCTCCCCAAGCCTCCGGCTTCCCAGGGAAATCCTTGCAGTTTTGGGTTGTTGATATCAGACGCGATTCCCGGCGCCACCCATTCAAATCGTTGGCTTGCCAACAACTCCCCGTTCCGGCCGCGATGATTCTCGAAGATATGCACTCGGCTAACCCCTGTTGCCTGCCCCAACCTGGCTAGCACGCTTTCGATGGCCTCCTTCCAGTCCGGCGCCAGCAACAGCCGCTGGGCGGCGAAACTAACCGCCTCCAGAATGGCGTCACGCCGCCGCAGCGCCTCTTGCGCTCGCTTGCGCTCACTTATGTCGCGGGCCGCGCCTTGTATTCCCACGACCTTGCCCTCTTTCTCGATCAATTGGGTGCTGACTTCGACAGGAATCCGGCGACCATCCTCGGCGACGAATTCTATTTCGTAAGTGGTGCTCGCACGGCTCTGAAGTTTCAGGTTCAACATTTCAGTCGCCCGCTCAACTGATCCAGGAGCAAGCAGGTCTGAGACCTTTTTCGTCAAGATTGCCTCGCGGGTGTAGCCGGTGAGGAGTTCGGTCGCCCGGTTGCACGAGGTAAATCTGGTGTCCAGGTCGAGCGTAAAAATGGCGTCGGTGGAATTCTCAAAGAGATCGAAAAACTGTTTCCTCAGCGCGGCTTCACGCCGCAGGAATTCGCACATGGTCCCTGTATGAAGTCGCAGCCGGTTCCTGAGAATCGCCACCCATACGATTCCCCCCAGCAGAATCGCACCCATGACGACCATCACCCAGAGATCTTGGTTCAGGGACAATGCGACCAACGCGGTTTGGTGCCGGAGACACCCGTGTGGGCAAAGCGCCCACAAACGGCCGAGGGGAGCCAAACACGGGGCCTGTGCCCGGAGAGTCCGGCCAGCATGGAGCGCCCCTGCCAGCACCATGAGTGACCCCGTGGGCTTCATCATTCCTCTTCCTCGCAATTAGGCAGCCTCGCCAACTGGGGCTTTAGATGTATCTCGTAGCAGTCAGGACAAACTCCATGGCTGAATTGGGCTTCCGAGTGGCTGGTAATGTAGGCGTCAACCTGTTCCCAGTAGTTCCGGTCGTTACGAATCTTCTTGCAGTAGGAGCAGATGGGGAGGAGTCCTTGAAGTTGCTTCACGCGCTTCAAAGCGTCTTCAAGCTCTTGAAAGCGTTCCATGAGGGCTTTCTGTAACTGGACGATGCGCACGCCCACATGCAAACGCGCGCGCAGTTCACGGGGATCAAACGGTTTGGTAATGTAGTCGTCAGCCCCGGCCTCGAGCCCCCGGACAACGTTTTCAAGTCCCCCGCGAGCCGTAACAAGGATGATATAGGTCGCCGCATTCGGCATCGTGGCGCGCATCCGACGGCAGACGTCCAAGCCGTCGATCCCCGGCATCATCCAATCCAGCATGGCGATCTCGGGCCCCCTCGACCCTTGCAAGACACGCAAGGCCTCCCACCCATCCACAGCGACCAGAACCTCAAATCCCCAACCCCCTAGGGTTGCCTGGATCAGGTGTCGCGACGTAGCCTCATCATCGGCAATCAGAACTCGCATGTCGCTCCTCCCCCACCAGCCTTTCAACCCCAGGCTTGGGGTCGGGACGGTCCAGGATCTGGATCTTCAGTACTCGACCTCGCGCTCAACGATTCAGGCCGATGCAGCGCACTGGAGAGTTCCTCAAGCGAGTACGGCTTGCCGATGAAGCCCATGGCGCCTGCCAACCGCGCTTCACGTGCAACGTCACCTGAGCTGTAGCCTGAGGAGAGAATCACCTTCACCTTGGGATTGATCCCCCGCAGCCGGCGGCAAACCTCCAGACCTGTACTGCCCGGCATCACCATATCGAGCAACACCATGTCGATCTGGTCGGCGTGGGAGGAATAAACCTCGCAGGCCTGCTGGCCATCCACAACCGTAAGCACCTTATAGCCGAGCTTCTTCAACGCCTCCTCAATAAAGGCCAGAACCATGGGCTCGTCGTCCACCACAAGAACTGTCCCGGTCCCGGCTTCGAGCACGGAGCTTCTAGCTGCAACCCTCCGCTCCACGGCCGGGCCCTTCAGCGGCAAATGGATTGAAAAGGCAGACCCAAGCCCGACTTCACTTTCCACCTGCACAAACCCGCCGGCCCCGTTCGCCATTCCATAAACCATGGAGAGCCCAAGACCTGAGCCTCTCCCTGGTTCCTTGGTGGTGAAGAATGGATCGAAGAGCCTGCCCAACACATGCGGGGCAATACCCACACCCGTATCCCGAACTGTTATGCGCGCATAATTGCCGGGGAGACAATGGCTGGGCCGAGACGAATCGCCTTCACCGAGCGTGACCCGTGAACTTTCAAGCGCCAGAACTCCCCCCTCGGGCATGGCATCTCGCGCGTTAATGCACAGGTTTAGAATTGCCTGTTCGAGCTGGCCCGGGTTCGCATCCACCCATAACGGTGCGGACTCGGTGTGAGTTTGTACTTGAATGCGCCGGTCGAATGTGCTGCTGATGATCCTTACCACGCGACCGAGGACATCGCCGACTCGATTGGGTACTGATTCACGCTTTCCTTGCCGGCCAAGGCCAAGTAACTGCCGAGCGAGGTCAGCGCCACGCTCGGCAGACTGCTCAATCATCTTCACAAACTCAAGAAGTGGGTCGGAAGGGGCTAAGCGCAGCCGCACGATGGAGGCAAACCCCAGGATGACGCCCAGCAGGTTATTGAAATCATGCGCGATGCCACCCGCCAAGGTCCCAAGAGCTTCCATCTTCTGTGCCTGGAAGAGTCTTTCTTGTAGTCTGCCACGCTCTTCCTCCGTGTCCTTGCGCTGCTGAATGTCCTGAATGAGGGCTAACACCTGGACGGGTAGGCCCGGAGTGTCTTGGATAAGAGAGAAACTCTCCAAGCACCATTTGGGCGCACCGGACTTTTGCACATAGAGTCTTTCCGTGCTGTGAACCAGCAACGCCCCGCTCTGAATTTCTCCAACCACCTGACCAACGTCGGCACGATTTTGGGGGTGGGTCAAGTTCGCGTACCCAGTGCCCAGAAGCTCCCCAGCCTGGTAATCCAGCATCCGTGCGAAGGCGGGACTTGTGGCGACAAGTTTCCCTTCGGCAGTACACAGCGCGGCGCCGATGGTTTCACAGGCAAAAAGGGAGCGGAGAACATCACCTTTTGGTAATAGCCCTCCCTTCGATAAACTGAGGTCGATTGCGAGCTGAGGACACGCCTGTTGTGGCCCTTTCAAAGCCTCAACAGATTCGTTGACCGGGCAAACCTCAGCGCCAGTTGGAACCGTGGAAGAGGTAGTCTCAACACAAGACTCCTCACGCGACACTCTGGCGGTTCGCTCCGACATTCGGGCCCTCAACCTGTCTTTCGGCAGAAACGAACACAATCTTAAATAGGCGGGAAGGTGGGAACGTGCCAGGGCCAGCCAACTCCCCCAGGTTGGGACCACGAAGCGTGTAGAAGATGCGGCTGGAAAGAAGATTGCCTGATTAACCCTCGAAGATTGTTGGACATGTCATCGCGCTCGCCTCAGTTGCGCCCTCAGCTCACCGACCCGGGGCGCCGGACCGAGTCAGGCTCGCTTGGCTGAGTTGGCGCTGAGGACACTCCAGGGTACCCGCATGGAGCTAATCAGGTCAGGATTGATCCCGATGCTCGCGCCGTTTCCTCTACAAGGTCGGGATTACCTCGTTTGTTATGTCATTGATAGCGGCCACAACTTTCGCTGCGGCTTCGTAAGCGCGCTGATAGCGGATCAGGTTCGCAGCCTCCTCATCCCAAGACACACGCGCGATATCCGCGCGTTGCTTTTGCAGTTGCATGAGAACCAGGCCCACGGCTTCTTGCTCGTCCGTGGCGCTTGATACCTTATTGCCGACCCTGCAAACAAGGTTCGAGTAAAAGTGCGTCGCTGTCTCACCCTTTACAACCGCCTGCTTCCGAATGTTCGCCATGGCCAGAGCATTAGCGTTGTCCCCTTGTGTGCCGTCGGCGCTGGCGGCGATCCTGGAGGGGTCGGTGATGGCCGTGGCCATGTTGTCAGCCGCGCCGCCCTTCGATCCCGGCGAAGGCTGGACAACCGGTTGGAAGAAGTTGCCCCCAGGGTCGCCGTTCAAATCGTACCCTTTCTGGTTCTGGCTGTTAATAGATGTGATGATACCCGATGCGAGGTTATCTGTATTGGAAAGTACGGACGGAATCGCCTGGTCCCGCGCTTCCAGCAGTCCTGCCAGTTGGCCACCCGTAAACTCCAAAGTCACATCGGTGCCTGGAGAGAAGATGTGCAGGAATCCAGTGTCTGGGTCCGCCGCCGTGCTTAGGGCAAAACTTTGGGCGGCAGCGACCAGCGGCACTCCGTTGCTCGTCGTGACTGTGAGGCTTCCGTCGCCCGAGTCCGTCACCACCACGTCCACAAGTTTCGAAAGACGGTCAAGCACCGAGTGCCGCTGATGATCGAGCCTCCCGGCCCGCTCGCTGTCGCCCTGTAGACTTGCGACTGGCTGATTCAGGCCGGCCAACTGTGCCGTGTGCGAGTCGATCTCTTCGACCGTCTGCCTCACCTCCTGGTCAACCCTTTCCTGAATGGTACGCAGTTGCTGCCCGGTCTCGCGGAAGGCCGAAGCCAAGTCTTGTCCTGCCGAGATTACGACTTGACGCGCAGGGACATGGGTGGGATTTGCAGAAAGCTCCTGGAAGCTGCTGAACAACCGGTTGATGGCGTCGTTGAGCCCGGCGCCCTCCGTTTCATGGAAAAGCGACTGCACCGGATTCATGGAGCTCACAAAAGATTTGAGACGGTTCTGCTGCTGGATTTCTTCGTCGATCAGAAGTTCCAGGATAATGTCGCGGACACTTTGGACTCCCTCGAAATTCACCCCATTGCCAATCGAAATCTGCCCTGTATCCAGAGGGGGGGCCTCAGTCAGAATGGGAAGCTGCCGGGAGTAACCGGGCGTGTTGACGTTGGAGAGGTTATTCGCAGTAGTGTCAAGCGCGCCTTGCTGCGCAAGAAGAGACCGCACCGCAATCGAAAGACTTCCGAATAGATTCGACACAGCTCAGACCCCTACGTACCATGGAAATGACCGCGCGCTCCCGCCCGGCGATGGACTGTAAGTTCCAATGTAGTTGGCCATCACGTTGATCAGAACATTGATCGAGCGGCGCGAGTGCCTCAACAGCCCAGCGTAGACTCGGTTCAGCCGCCGCAGGCGCTTCTGGACCACTTCGAGATCGTCCATGACTTGTCGCAACTGCAATAAGGAGTCAGCATCACACAGCCCTTGGAACGCCGCCAGACTCATCCCCTTAGGTTGCAGGCCGGATGCCACAGCCATTTGGCGCCGCAAAACCCTCAACTCGTCGTCCAGGGCGCGGATTCCGGAACAGAGGCTTTTCTGATACAAAACATGCTCACGAATCGCTCCCAAGTCCATGCTCGTGAAAGACTCTCGGCATTCGCGAAGTTCCCTGGCCGTCAGCCGCAGACTTGCCACTCGCCTCTTAAGAAGCTCAATGTACTGCCCAGTTTGTGACCTCTCCATGGCTCAGACCGAAATGTCAACGTGATGCTCTTGCTCGTTGCCGTCAATCGGCTCCTCCCCTTCATTCATTTCTATTTCACGGTTCTGGGTTCGGAGCCTTTTCTCCAGGCGGTACGAGGCCGCATGTGCCCGCTGTTGTCGCGGGTCTCCGGCGCGAGTGGGCTCAGGAATGGAAGGGGTTGACGACTCATCCATGGGCGCGGCCTCCTAGCTTTCATCGTCCCCGTTACTCTTTGCCCCAGCAGGTCAGAAGACATCGCCTGCGCAATCTGCTGGATGGGCACCTTGTAGCTACCCGCCTCGATCGCTTGTCTGAGGACGGCAACACGTTCTTGGCGCGGGTCCGGCAAACCGTCGAGGTCCGCCTCCAATTGTTGAACCTTCTCACGGTCAACCGAAAACCGAACCTCATCTGGAAAAAGGCCCACCTTCTCTCCCTTGATTTTGGGCTGGGGAGGACCACAACGCCCCAACCCTTTGTGGCCCAACGATTTCCGGAAAGGCCAAGGAAGCATCAGTTTTTATCCGCTGTCTCTTCTATGTGCAGTCTATCGGCACCATGGCCAGGACCTTTAGGCTTTCGTGACTTAGTGCAAATTCCAGGCGCTTTCTCGGAACGCGATAAGGCCGGGGTAGGTAGCCAAAGCTGATAAGAAGGGGCTACGGAAGTCTGAAGTCTGAATTCTGAATTGAATTGAATTGCCCTCTACCTACTGCCATCTCCATACCCCTTACTGCCCACCTACCGTCTTCTGATCGTGGTTCCCGAACCCTGTTCTTTCCCCACCTACCACATACGGCCTACCACCTACGTCCTTTCTTTTCAACAACATTCCCGCTTTAAACAGCTAACTATCTTTCTTTTCATAGACATCCCCGCTTCTCCCCCGAGTTTTCCACAGCGGTCCTTTGTTTTCAATAACATTCCCGGTTCGTTCCTTCACTTTTTAAACTTAATACGATTTCTTCCCAACGCATGGGGCGACATCTTGTCCTGGGGTGCGGAACGGTCGAAGCGTCCCGCCAACTCCTCGAATGCAGTAAGCAGTAGGCGGTAGGCATTGAGCGGAAGGCAGTCGGCGGTGGCGAGAAGTAAGATGGCAACTCACAATCCATAATTCACTGTTCAGCATTGCGCCAGCCCGAGCGCCTGCCACCTGACGCCTGAATCCTGAATCCTGTTTCTTGCACAACCCCACTTACAATCCTAGCCTATCTACTGCGGCATGTCAAGAGACATGAAGTCCGCTTCCGATGCGTCCTCTGAACTCACCCTCGACCTGACTCGCACTGATTTCAAGTGGGCAGTTAGCAGAAGGCGCGGGCAGAACGCGGGGGTGAGGAGGGAGCATGCGAGGGAGGCTGCGAGTGGTCGGTTCAAAAAGCGGGGCCAAGGACCGGGAGCTGGAAAGACAGTGACGAATCGCGCGCCCGGCGCGCCGGCCAGCTTTAGGAACGATCTCGAGGTCGAGGACAGTCAGTGCCAAATGTCGAATGGGACTCGTGTGCCAGTACCTTCGGGCCATAGACCGGGCTCGTTGCCACTGGTAGGCTGTTTTCGAAGTTGATACTTTTTGTTCGGCTGGCGTGGTCATGGCGGGAACCTTATCGCAGCTCTCAGACTTGAGGATGGAAGGTGATTCAAAACCATCCACAAGCGCTGCCCCTCCATCATTGACGGTGGCCTCTGCGCCGTCGGAAAAGGGTCCCAGCCTGGGCAGAGGACGCATTCTGATTGTGGATGATGAGCAGGGGATCCGCTGCTTCCTGAGCTATGGACTTGGGCTGGCAGGATTCGATTGCCGCGATGCCTCAGGGGGCTCGGAAGCACTGGAGCTGCTCGAAACCCAACCCTTCGATGCCGTGATCTCCGACTTGCTGATGCCGGGAACCTCGGGCCTGGAGCTCCTCAAAGGCGTTCGTGAGAACCATCCGCGAGTGGCCTTCTTGATGGCCACCGCCGTGGATGAGGCGCGCGTGGGCATTCAGGCGATGAAGGCGGGAGCCGACGATTACCTGGTGAAGCCGTTTCGGCTTGAGGTGGTCCTCACCGCCCTGAATCGGGCGATCGAGAGGAAACGCCTGGAGATAGAAGTCGAGAACTATCGCCAGCGCCTCGAGCGAATGGTGGACCAACAGACCAGAAAACTCCGGGTCGCCAACAAACGCACTGAACAGACTTACGCCGAAACGCTCGAATGGCTGTCCGCAACTCTGGACCTGCGCGATAACGAAACCGCCGGCCATTCGCGCCGGGTCACTCGTTACTGCCTGGAAATTGCCAAAGCGCTGGGTTGCAGCAGCAAGCAGCTCAAGGCCATAGCCCGAAGTGCCCTCCTGCACGACATCGGGAAGATCGGTATTCCCGACGCCATTTTGCTCAAGCCGGGCAAACTCACGGAGGAGGAGAGGGCCACCATGGAAACCCACGTGCGAATCGGGTACGAATTGGTGTGTTCCATCGCGTTTTTGGCGGGTTCGGCCGAAATCGTTCTAACCCATCATGAACGCTACGATGGTACGGGCTACCCACAAGGTCTGGTAGGCGATGAGATTCCGCTGTCGGCTAGGATATTTGCCGTCGCCGACACCCTGGACGCGATGACCTCGGATCGCCCCTATCGGCGCGCGCGTCCGTACTCTGCGGCCCGGGAAGAAATCATTCGGGAGTCGGAGCGGCAATTCGATCCCAAGGTGGTCAAGGGATTTCTGACCATTCCCGAGGAAGTCTTGGAAGCCATTCGGCTTGACGTTGCCAACCCTCATACCCGCGGGCGCTTACCTGGACCAGGTGGGACCAGCAGCTCTTCTACTGGGGCAAAGGAATAGGTGGGAACCGCCCATCGAATTGAATGCTGGCCAAGCCAATTCCTCCCCACGTCTTAAGCGCGAGCAGGTAAGGTTTGATCCGGGAGCTCAAGGCTGCGGCGCTGCTTCCGATCCTGCTGCCGGCGGAAAGGGTCCATAAGCCGCACCTGGAGAAGCCGAGAAACCACGCAGGAATCACCCACAATCAATACACGCGCTGGCTTCATTCCTGTCTTAGCCCCATATGCCCGGCCAGTGAAGGACCGTGCCCCCTCGTCCGGTGGAGACTTGCAGTTCAAGTGCCTGGATAATGTTTGGCAATTCGACTTCCAGAGTCTTCGCCCACTTGGTCCTCTCCTCATCGGTTTGACTGGGAGCGCAGCTATCGAGCAGGTCCTTGTACTTGTTCTGATCACCCAGCGTGATGCGGGGAGGCTCTCCTCCAACTCTTACGCCGTGCATCTGGCAAACAAGATCCGCTGCCCGGACGATCTCCACTAAAACTACGTTTTGCCGTGCTTCCTGAGGTTGGTGGTGGTGTTCGAGGACCTCAATGAGCTCGGCGGAGAAGTTCCAACTGAGGCCAATGCATTTGCCGACCGAACAGTGGTCAACTCCAAAATGTTTCTGCTCCGATTCAAGTGACTCTCCCCAAAGGATGGCGCCGGGCGTAACATTGGGTTCCGTTGACCGCAGGGCAAGAATGAGAAGAGGAATAACCCCTACATCGTGCAGGAGTCCTGCCAAATATGCCTGCTCCACCTCCGGGTAGCGGAGACAGAGGGCGCTGCGCGCACTCAAAGTCGCGGTTAACAGACAGTGCTGCCAGAAGGACTGCAATTCGGTGGGAGAAAAACGGTTTCCGATGCACTCCACTAGCGAACAGTTCAGCACCAATGTCCTCAGCCGTTCCGTCCCCAAGAGGATCACCGCGTGTTCGATGTTGGAGACTCTTTCCCGCAAACCCAACAAAGGCGAATTGCACAAGCGAAGGACCTGTGCGGTAAGGCTGGGGTCAGTTCGAATTACCCTGCAGACGCGCCTCAAGTCCACTGGTATGGTGCTTAACAAGGCGCTAAGCTCAAAAACATAAGCTGGGAGTGTGGGGATGCCGTCCACGAGCAGAGCCCTGATCTTGGCTTCTTGGCTCTGTTCCTTTTCCAAACGCTCTGATTCATCGGAACTTGCGCTCTCCCCGCCCGCTCCACCCGGTCTGTTGAGTTGTGCTGGCATGCCTTGCCTCTCTCCGATAGCTCCATCGGCACGCGAGAGCAGGTCTTTAGGTGATGACAAAAATGTAGGTGGTAGATGGTAGGTGGGGGGGGAGAACGACAGGCGACAGGTAGTAAGTGGCAGGAGCTAGGGGCGGGGGTTTTATAAATTATGAATTCTGAATTGTGAATTACTCACTATGTACTGCTTACTGCTTACTGGCTACTGTTCTTCCCAGCGCCCAAAGGAAGACGCGAGAGGTTACGCGCAGAGGATCTTTGAGTCCTCCAGGGTGCGAGCTAAGTCATCGGCGGCGCGGCGGAAGTTGCAGGCGGTCACGTTCTCGTTCCTGCCTCCCGGCTGTCCGAAATCGCGAACCCGGTCTCGCGCTGCGTGGAAGAGCGCTTCGATTTCGTCGTGGTTAAGGATCTTGTCAAATATTTCCCGCCCGCCAGCTCGCTCGTCCTTTCCAACGGCGCTCGCGCAGTCCCCCGCGCATTGAGCAGTTCCTCCATTCGCGCTCGCAGGCGGATAACCGCTGCGGAGTGCAACTGTGAGACTCGAGCCTCCCCGATACCCAGAACCGCCCCCACTTCCCTCATCGTGAGTTCCTCGTGATAATAAAGCGCCAGCAGTTGGCAATCCCGCTCAGGGAGTTCGCCAATGGCCTCTGCTAGAAATCCCGTCATTTCGGAGCGCAAACAAAGGAAAAACGGATCTTCGGCAGCCGCGGATGAGCCGACGGAACTGACCGCGCGATCAGACCCCTCTTCCATTGTTTCTGCCTGCAAGCTTCTCAAGTCGAGCCCCCGAAGTTCTCCCAGTAAGTGCTGGAATTTGTCGAGACTCATGCCCAATTCTTCAGCCAGTTGAGACTCCGACGGGGAGTATCCCAAGCGCGCGCTTAATTTATGATGGGCCGCCTCGATTTGGCGGGCCTTCCTGCGCAGCGGGCGGGGGCTCCAGTCAAGATCACGCAAGCTATCCAATATCGCCCCGTGTATGCGGTATTTGGCGTACGCCTTGAGGTCAACATGGCGCGCGGGGTCAAACCTCTGAATGGCCTCGATCAGTCCAAGAATGCCCGCATGGATCAGGTCTTCAAGCAGAACATGCGGTGGAAGCCGATCATGGATTCGCTTTGCGATGTATTTGACCTGAGGAAGCTGATCAACTAACAGGCGCTCGCGCTCGGCTTGGTTCAGATTGCCAAAGGTGGCATAAGCAGGTTTCACCTCTCGCAACGCCTGGACGCTATGGTCTGTCTGGGGTTGGGTTGTTACAAAGGTGCTCATCGCACTACCGCCACGGAATGCCGCAAGAGCTCCAACCCCAATCGAACAGGTGGGCCCGCATTCTCTTGTTGTCTTCAAGACTCTGACTCAGATCTTGATTTGCCTTCTCAAGCTCGCGACGCAGCCGCCTGACTTCTGCCCGATGCTGAGAATAAGAGTTCTCAAGCGATAATGCCGCGTGCGCAAACGAGCGGAACGCCTTCAAACGAGATTGCTTCGCAGAGCGTTGGCGCAACTGACATGTGTGGGTAGGCGCGGTCCTTCTTTGCTGCGTCCCAGGAAAAATCTGCATGGCTCAATGGGTAACAGCAGGAAACATGCCATTCTCCAGCCCCCAATCTAAGTTTCTTCTCACCCGACCACCTCAAATTGGCAGGCTCATGTATTCAGAGCGAAGCACTGGCATGTCTTCGGACAGGATAAATGCCCGCTCGATGATGTGTTGCAGCTCACGAACGTTCCCAGGCCACGAGTAGGCCTCCAAAGCCCTGGCCACCTCGAAGGCTATTGACTTGCACGGAACCGCAGCCTCGCGACAGAACGAGTCCAGAAAGTAAGCTGCCAAGGGGAGAATGTCTTCTCTCCTCTCTCGGAGCGGCGCAAGTTCGATCGGAAAAACGCACAGCCGATAGTAGAGCGCGTCGTTGAAGCGCCCTTCGGCCATGGCACGCGCCAGATCGACGTTCGTGGCTGCGATCACCCGCACATCCACCCGGAATACGTCCGGGCTCCCCAACCGCTGGACTTCCCCCTCTTGCAGGAAGCGCAGTATCTTACCCTGCATGCCCAGAGGCAGTCCTCCCACTTCGTCCAGGAAAAGCGTGCCACCATGCGCAGAATGGATCCTTCCCAACCGCGACTGGAATGCTCCCGTGAAAGCCCCCCGACTATAACCGAACAACTCAGACTCCAGGAGAGTCTCAGGAATCGCGGCACAGTTCACAATGACAAAAGGCT
Source organism: Terriglobia bacterium (assembly GCA_050012175.1). Classification (GTDB taxonomy): domain Bacteria; phylum Acidobacteriota; class Terriglobia; order UBA7540; family UBA7540; genus CAVROP01. The sequence continues at coordinate 82,956 of JBEKHR010000014.1, forward strand.
GCCGGGCCCGCGAGCCGAGATTGTGGATAGCTCGCGCCATCAGTTCTTTCCCAGTCCCCGTCTCCCCCATGATGAGAACCGTCGTATCACGCGGGATCACCAATCTCGCCAGACGATAGGCCCGTTGCATCGCCCGGCTCGATCCCATCATCCCGGGCAATGGCTCTTCCCCCTTCACCTCCGTTACGATCCCAGCCGTGCCGCCCGGGCGCTCCCTCAACCCTTCCGCTCCTGTTTCGCACTCCCTCGACTCCTGCGCATCGGGAAAATCCAGTGGCAGGTCCTTTCGTGGGGAAAGCCTCTCAACCAGGCGGCGTTCCTCAACTTCGGAGCCAACGACCAGGACCTGCACCTGAGGATGGCGGGCCTTGATAATGTCAACCAACTCCGACACATCAAGGTCTGGCAACCAACGATCAAGAAAGAGTGCTTTGAACGCTCCTTCCTCCACCAGTGATAACGCCTCGGCTCCGCCCAGCGCCTCTTCCACGGTCCAACTGCGAGCCCCCAACCGTTTGAGAATGCGCTCCCGAAACTCTTTGTTTGCGCTCGCAACAACAGCAGAGCTGCGAGCCTCGCACGCCGGTTTTAAATCCGATGGGCTCATCTTACATTCCAATGATACTTATTATAGAGATAGCATCATTAGAGACTAATAAACCTTGCATTAGAATTCTCTAAGATTGAAGGGCGAGTAAGATGTGGGATCCTTCAGGCAAAAGAACTAACTTTGCCCTGCTTCACCATAGCCATAGCCTGCTAAGAAGCTAGTAGTGTCCTAATATGGGATGTAGGGCCGGGGCTTGCCCTGCACCATACGGTACAGGGCTTGCCCCGGCCAGGCCGTCCCGTCCCGCCTTGCGGGAGAGGCGGCCCTACAGTCGGATTAGGACACTACCAAGAAGCCCGTTCATTAGCCTTCGTGCGGTGAAAGGGGGAGGCAAATCTTGCAGATGAGGCAGGGAGTCCCAGCAGATATAATCAGGACGCTGCCTCCCAGCGCCTCGACCGCTCTGCGCACCGGGGTCCAATCCCCCTCTTCACTGTCCGGGGCTAATGCCCTCTGGGATTCACGTTCAGGGATTTCGGCGCACTCCGGCGGGGAATACACCTCGGCCCGTTGCGCACTCGCCGAGATGGTGAGACAAGCGCTGCCCTCCTTGGTTGATAGGCTCACTTCCAACTTTCCTCCTGTCGGGCTCTGCTGGATAGCGTGGAGCAATCCCAGACGCAGAGCCACGAGTAACTGCGCCGGATCGGTTTGAACGAGGCAGTTGTCCCCAGACTCGACATGGACAGCGAGCTGGCGAGAATCCGCGAGTGGACGCAATTGTTCCAGCGCCACCCGGACCAGCTCGCCGAACCCAACCTCGTCATTCACAAGGTCGCTTGTCCCCCCCTCGGCCAACGCCCGGTATGACTTAAACAATTGGACTAAGCCCTCCGCCTGTGCAAGTGACTGCTGGATGGCCCTCCGGTACTCTTGCGCGTCGCAGTCAACAAGCAGAGCCAATTCAAGGGTTCCGCGCAAAGACGTCAAGGTCTGGCTTAATTGATGGAGAAAGACGAGCGTCCGATCCTTGAACGGCATCAAGTTGCTCAGCGAATCACTCCCGCCGCTTTGCCGAGGGATCGGTCCGCGGGCGGATGAGACAGAAGATGCATCCACGACTTGGGAAGGCCTCCGTTTCCCCTCGGGAGGTTCCGTGGGTGGTTCGCTGCTTTTCATCCTGTTATGCCTCTTTCCCCCAACTCATAGCCCACGTTCCGAACCGTGTGAATGAGTTTGCTTTCAAAATCCTGATCGACTTTCTTCCGCAAGTAATTGATGTAAACATCCACCACATTCGTCATGGTGTCGAAGGAAAAATTCCAGACATGCTCGATAATCATGGCGCGCGTCACACACCGTCCCGCATTACGCATGAGATATTCGAGCAAGGCAAATTCGCGTGGCGTTAGGTCGATACGGCGCCCCGCCCGCCTGACCACCCTCTCAGCCCGATCCAGTTCTAACTCCTCCACTCGCAGCACCACACCAAGCGGATTGGGAGGTCGCCTCAGTAAGGCTCGCACTCGAGCTGACAGCTCGCTAAACGAGAACGGCTTCGTCAGGTAATCGTCCGCCCCGAGGTCCAGCCCTTTCACCCGATCCTCCACCCCTGCGCGACCGGAAAGAATCAGCACCGGAGGGGAGGGCTTTCGGCTACGTATATGTTTCAGCACTTCCAGCCCATCAATCTTGGGAAGCACCAAATCCAGGATGACTAAGTCAAAGTTGGCCTCACCAACCAGCGACTGAGCATCCTCCCCATCCCACGCCAAATCCACCGCATACTGTTGCGATTCCAGACCTTTCTTTACAAAGCTGGCGACGGGTTTGTCATCCTCTACCACCAGGATGCGCATGGTTTCTCCCCTCGGGGCTGATCGCTCTTCCACAACTCATCACTCCTCCCCAATGCCCGTTCTCATTAGCCATCTCTTACATCGGCGGAAAGAGCAAGGGAGATTAGCAAAATGAACTGCACTTTTGTTTCCTGGAGAGGAACTGCCCGCCGCAACGGCCCATGTCATTCTAAGAAATCCTCCCTCCGCGGCACGTCGCGGCACTTAAATGGCCAGATTCTTCGCTCCGCTCGGTATGACATGCTTGCAAAGACCACGAACCCGCATTTCTCACTATGCTCGGACGCTCTTAGCCTGCTGAAAGGGCGGGTCCCGCAGGGCGGGACCCGCCGAAATCGCGGCTCCCACCCTCTGTTCGTCCCGCGCCCCGCGGTCGCCCGCCCTTAAGATCGGCGGACTTTCAGCCGTGGCGACCGCGGGACACGGGAATAATCATGAAAGGCTTATAGCGGCGGGGCTGAAGCCCCGCCCTTCCAAACCCGCGGTGGGAAATCCGGGCTAAGGGAGTTTGCTCGGCCCTCACTGTTGGCTGTGAACTGTTAACGGTCAACTGTCAACCGCCCAAATTGCCGAGATTCTTGGCTGCACTCAGAATCACACCGGAAGCGGCTGCTTCAGCGACCTGTTAAAGTCGGTGGAGGGAAATCCGATTCTCACTATGAGGGAACTTAATGCAGTTCGTTGGCACCTACTTGGAGAGCGAGCCTGCTTGCCCTTATGGGGGCGCTCTCATGGAACCAGCCCATGTTTGAACCTTTCCTACCAAAAGTCTTAGTGGTTGACGATGACCCCGCTGTATGCGAGTTCTTAAAGCTAGCCATCGCGCCGATGGCTTCGGGAGTGAGTGTCGCCGATAACGCCGCGACCGCGCTGGAAGCCATTGAAAGAGGGAATTTCGACATCATTTTGTGTGACATCTGGATGCCTGGATGTTCCGGCATGGAGCTCTTGTCCCTGGCGCGGCAGTCGAAATGGGATGTGGGATTCATTCTGGACACCGGCCAAGTCCAAATCGAGCAAATCATCGAGGCCCTGCACCTGGGGGCGTCAGATTTCCTCTTAAAGCCCTTTACCATTGGGACCTTGGAGCAGTCTATTGCACGAACCCTCCGTCTGCTCCAAATGGAGCGCGAATCACGCGCTTACCGCACCTCACTGGAAACCAGCATTGAGCGACGCACGCGGAGTTTGATGCAGGCCTTGCGTGAATTGGAGGAAAACTACCAAACCACACTGGAGGCTCTCGCCCATGCCCTGGACGCGCGCGAGCACGAAACCTACGCACATTCTCTGCGTGTACGTGCCTACACGCTCCATCTCGCCCGCCTGGTCAGTTACCCACCGGCACTCATGCCTCCACTCGCTCATGCCGCACTTTTGCACGATATTGGCAAAATTGCGGTGGCGGACTCCATCCTGCTTAAACCAGGAAAGCTCACTGAAAAGGAATGGGTCCAAATGCGCCGGCATGTTTCGGCGGGAGAGGAAATATTAAACCGAATTCCCTTCCTCAGACCCTCCGCACCTGTCGTCCGGCATCATCACGAACGATACGACGGAAAGGGATACCCCAATGGGGTGGCCGAGGAGCAAATTCCGCTCGGAGCGCGCTTATTCTCGCTGGCTGATACGCTGGATGCCATGACCTCCGACCGGGCCTACAGGAAAGCAAGGGGGTTGCCAGAAGTTTATGCGGAGGTCTCCCGCGAGCGAGGCATGCAATTCGATCCGCAGATCGCAGACCTGTTCCTCAAAACGCCGCAGGGAGTGTGGCAGCAGATCCGCGATTCACTCGACGAACGATTGCCCTCCGGCAATGCAGTAACCCCCAAATCACTCGAGCCTTTGCTATCCATCCTGGATCCGAGGTGTGATCCCGCCCTCCCGCATGATCAGCCAAGCGGATTGCAAGTCAAGAACCATTGGCAACTCGGCCCGCGGCCTTAGACCCGGCGCACAAATCGCTTGATGCTTCCGTGGGGCCGCTGCCAGTGCTGCTGTTACTGCATGGGCACGGCCATTACGTACCCTCTTCGGCTGTCTGCAATTCTTGTTGCTTGTGCTTGGGGGGCTTGTGCTTGCGGCTTTCATGGCGCTGGGTCGGCGGAGGCGACCCGATCTCTCTGCGCGCTCGCCGTTTGACTTCCTTTGTGGCTCGGAAAGGCTTCTGCTCTCGTGGACTCATCCAGGACCACCCGGTAGTGTCCTGAGTCAGAAGTACGCTGACAAAGTCTTCCCGTTTCGGATAGCCGTACCGTAGCCCCGGCAGGGGTCCCGCAAGGCGGGATAGCCCAGGGCGCCAGCCCTGGGGGAAGGAGCCCTCACCCCGTCCCGCAGAGCGGGACACCCCTCTCCCGCGCGGGCGGGAGAGGGGACGGGGGAGAGGGAGGGTTCGCATACCCATCCCGCCCTGCGGGACCGTGGCTACCCTCTTTCGCCCCGACAAGTCGGGGCTGACTTCATCAACGAACCTCTGACTCGGGACACTAGCTTACCCTAACCTTCGCCGATTAGACTGGCGGAAGTGTGTCGGAATCGAACCGACCGGTCCACCATAGGCAGACCCGCAGGATTTGAAGTCCCGGACGGACACCAGCCCGCATGCACTTCCGTTATCATTATAGCTTACTGTGTGCGGCAGATTTGTTCAGTTATTCGTGGCGGAAAGAAGAAGCCCTCCGCTATCAGCTATCAGCCTTCAGTTACCACATTGGCGTGTTCCTGCTGATTGCTGAAGGCTGACGGCTCAAGGCCACACATTAAGAAGCCATCAGCTATCAGCCCTCAGCTTTCAGTTACAGCATCGGTATGTTCCGGCTGAGGGCCAAAAGCGAGGGCGGATAATCGGCGTCGTGTCCGCAAGAACGCGGGTCGTCATCCCGCCAGGCCCGATTCCCCGTCTTTTCCGCCCCGTTCTTGACGCGAAAGTTGGCCACGGCGACGAGTGCGCGCGTGCTGTGGAGGCTCGTGGCGTTCCAACCCAGTGAGCCTACGCGCCACGCCTGTGGTATTGCGAGCCTTACGCCGACGGCCCGCCACAAGGCTGGGACGAGATGGCCCGGAATAGTTGGAACGGCACTAGTGCGATGCGGGCTTGTCAAACTTCGCGTCATCGATGGGCACGTTATGTTTCACCTCGCTCAACTTGATGACGAAGGCGAAGTCCCCCATCGAAAAGTGCATGACGAAGGGTAGTTTGATACCATCAACCTCGCGGTAGTCGCCCAAGGTTATGCCGAATGTGACCTTGCCGTTGGGCCCTTCGCCTTCCCTTTGTGCGCGCACCAGGAATCCCGAGTCGGCGTCGAAACACATCGTCTCCGCGCCTCCATCCGGGGGAGTCGCTTCGATCACGTAAGTGTCGTGGCCATTAACGCTTTCCTTTCCTTTAAGCGTCATTTTGGGGTAAAGCTCTTTGAGCTTGATCGCCCCATAGAAGTCGGCGTCGCGCTTCATCGCCGCCAGTTCAGGTCCGGTAATATCTCGCAGGCCGCTTTGCGGGTTGTCCTCCCAGCCCACGGCGCCATTGAAACCCCGCCTGGCCTGGCCAAAGTTGGGAGCGTCGGTGACCATATACTGCTTGTTGGGAGCCTTCACATAGATTTCCTCGGCCGCCAGTCCGGGCATCTGATCCATCTCGAAGGTGCCTTTGGAAACCCGGCTGGTTAGCTTCTCGATGGCGGCTTTGCCTCCTATGGCTTTGACGTACTTATCGAGAATCTGGTCCACGGAGGGCAGGGCAGCTTGTGGGGTGGTCTGAGCCACGGCCGGTGTGAGCCCTGCCACGAGAGCGATCAGACATATCGGAAGAATTGTCCTCGGTTTCAGAATATTGTGCATTTTCCCTCCCTGAGTTTTGCCCGCGGGTGGCGATTTCATGCCGCTTTAACGCTGTCAAGTGATTATGAAGAGCGCCATGGGGCATACGGTTATTCCATGGATTACAGCGCGAAGGAGTCGGCGCTCACGGATTATCTCACAGCCTAAGGTCGAAAAGCGCGCGAATCGCGGACATGGAGCAGCAGGTAGCGTAGAGTCTCGCTCCCTGTGGTTAGGTGGACGGCACCGCTACTTCAAGTTAGTGGTGAAACTGTCAAGGCGCCCGGCCTTTTGGCCCTGTCCTTCTTGGGCACTGTGTCCTAAACTAAAGGGAAGTGGAGACTGATATGATGTCGGACAGCTTGGACTCCGAGAGACAACCTCCGCTGCACTGGTCTCAAATCTACTTGTCAGTGGCCCTGACGACGCTTGCCACGCTCCTGCTGGAACTCTCCCTCACTCGCATTTTTTCGGTGGTTTTCTTCTACCACTTCGCCTTTCTGGCGATCTCGATCGCCCTGTTCGGGCTCGGAGCCGGCGGTGTGTTTTCGTACGTGGTCGCCGGGTGGCGAGGCCATCTTTTCAGCCGGCTAGGATGGCTCAGCGCCATCAACAGCCTGCTTGTGGTCTTGATGCTAGCTTTGGTGTTGGCCAAGGATCGCGCCAACTTGCCACTGGCCCTGGTGTATTTCGTCGCTGCCCTGCCCTTCTTTCTGGCCGGGACGATTGTTTCTCTGGCCATTTCCGAGACTATCCAGAAGGTGGATCGGGTGTACTTCTTCGATCTGATGGGCGCGGCGGCTGGGTGTTTGGTGCTGGTTCCGCTGCTGAACCATCTGGGCGCGCCGAACACTGTGATCGTGGCGGCGGTACTGTTCGCTGCGGCGGCGGCCGTCTGGCATAGCATGGCGAGTTCCGTCTCAGGGCGCGCGACCTGCTTGGCACTGGCACTCGGGCTGATCGCGTTCCTTGTCTACAACACCACCCATAACCTGATCGACGTGACGTACGCCAAACAACATAAGCTTGAGAGCGAGAGCTTCGTTAAGTGGAACAGCTTTTCGCGCGTTGGGGTGACCACGCACGGATGCATCCTCATTGACGCGGATGCAGCCACGTGGATTGCGGGATATAATTTCGACCATCTTGCCACGCGCGACCGCCACGATCTTCTAACGGCTGGGCCAGGGCTGCCTTATGTACTGCGGCCCGGGGCGAAGACCTTGATCATCGGGCCAGGCGGCGGATACGATGTTGCGCGCTGCCTCGCCTCTGGCAGCAAAGACGTCACGGGTGTCGAGATCAACCCCATCATCGCCACCACCATCATGCGGGAGAAGTTCCTTGACTGGAGCCGAGGGATTTACTTGCGTCCGGAAGTTCACATCGTTGTGGAAGACGGGCGAAGTTTCGTGCGCCGCAGCCACGAGAAGTACCAGGTGTTGCAGGCCACCTTGGTGGACACCTGGGCATCGACGGCGGCCGGCGCATTCGCGCTGGCAGAAAACAATCTCTACACCGTCGATGCGTTTCGCGACTACCTGGGCCACCTGACCAATGATGGGCTGATAGCCTTCACGCGATGGGCCTTCAATCCGCCGCGTGAATCGCTGCGGTTAGTGTCGCTGGCGATGGAGGCGCTGACCCAGATGGGCGAGCCGGAACCGTGGCGGCACGTCATCGTGGCGCGCCAGGGACTTATAGACACGGTGCTGATCTCGCGCAAGCCCTTCTCGGAGGCCGACATGGCTCGCGCCCGCTCCGCCTTGGCTGCCGCCAACCTCTCGGCAGTTTACCTGCCTGGGGCCGTGGGCCATGGGCGCGGTTTCGAGTTCGCGGAGTTGCTTCGCAGCCCAGATGCGCTGGACTATGAGCGCAGCTATCCGTTCGACATCACCCCAGTGACTGACAACCGGCCGTTCTTCTTCTACACGGTCCAGCCGCGCGACATCTGGTTGTTCCTGACAACCGGATCGAACGAGGCGATGGACTTCTATATGAACAAGGCTGTGCCGTTGCTGTTCAGGCTGATGGGAATCAGCGTGGTAGCGACCCTTGTGATCCTGCTGCTGCCCCCGATAGTGCTGGGCACACGCCTGCCTCGCCAGAAGGGCTTGCTGGTGTTCCTCCTGTATTTTCTATTCATCGGCGCCGGCTACATTCTGATTGAGGTGGCGCTGATCCAGAAATTCGTTCTGTTCCTTGGCCACCCCACTTATGCCCTGACGGTTGTGATCTTCTCGATGCTGACCTCGAGTGGACTGGGCAGCTATTTCAGTCGGCGGGTGCTGAACCAGAGTGAGGTGCGCTGGGTGAAAGCCCTGGGCACGATCGCGATCCTGGTTGCGCTGCTGGGGATCATCGCCAGATCTGTGCTGCCCATAGGGGTAGGACTGCCGCTGTGGCTGAAGATTGCTATCACGGTCCTGATGATCTCTCCTGCTGGATTTGCCATGGGGATGCCTTTTCCTACCGGACTGAAGCGGCTGGAGGAGTGGCACAAGCCGTCGGTTCGGTGGGCGTGGGCGCTCAATGCCGCATCCAGCGTGCTGGGCTCAGTAGGAGCCTTGCTGTGCGCCATTTACCTCGGATTGATACAGACACTGTTCATCGGCGGCCTGCTCTATGTGGCGGCGCTGGTTATTGTCTTGCGCCTGGGGAGCCGGGCACGCGTCGAACAGGGCTCTGCGCCTCGTCAAGTTATCGCTACACAGGCGTGCGACTGATTATCGCTCGGCTCCAAGGTTCCTAACCAGCCAGGCGGCTCTCCATCCTAAAAACGGCTTCGGGCAGGATTTGGTTTGCGACTGTGATGCCGCAGGGCACAGAAAATCCCGCCCAATAATGAAGACCCGAGTGCGAGAGCGACGGCTGGCCTGTTTTTTGTTACCAGATTTCTTTGATACTCGTGTCATTATTTCTGATGGCGGCAGGTAATTCGGGATGGCAGAATCCAGATTTCAGAGATACAAGCGCGTTTCCCGAATCCCGAACTCTGAATCCTGGTTTTTCCTCTTGACACGAGGCCCGAGCTGTGGTAGCCTATGCGAGTTGTCGACATTCAGCACCCTGCCAAAAATCCTGGCAACGGAGGTAGCATGGCAAGTTTTCTTGTGACCGGGGGCGCCGGGTTCATCGGCTCGGCGTTGGTCAATCGACTGGTTGAGCTGGGTCACTCGGTTCGAGTGGTGGATAATTTCAGCACCGGGTTTAGGCGAAATCTCGACCATTGTCTCGACCGCATCGAACTGGTTGAAGGTGACCTGGCGGAGCTTTCGGTTTGCAAGGCCTCCGTGCAGGGAGTGGAATACGTGCTCCATCAAGCTGCAATTCCTTCGGTCCAGCGCTCCGTGGAAGACCCGATCAGAAGCCATAATGCGAATGTCACTGCCACCCTGAACCTGCTGGTGGCGGCGCGGGACGCCCAAGTGAAGCGGTTCGTATTTGCCAGTTCCTCCTCCGTATATGGTGACACGGAGACGTTACCGAAGGTAGAAACCATGCCCGAGAATCCCCTCTCCCCTTACGCTCTTACGAAACTTGCGGGCGAGAAGTACTGCGTCGTCTTCCATCGGATTTACGGCTTCCCGGCTGTTTCCCTTCGGTACTTCAACGTCTTCGGCCCACGTCAGGATCCCTGCTCCCCGTACTCGGCGGTTATTTCGCGCTTTGTCGAAGCGGCGCTTCGGGGCATTCGTCCCATCGTCTACGGCGATGGGGAACAGTCGCGCGACTTTACTTATGTGGATGACGTGGTTGAGGCCAACATGCTCGCTTGCCTAGCGGATGGCGTGGGTGGCATGGTCTTCAACGTCGGCACAGGCGAGCGACACACTCTCAACGACCTCCTCTCTTCTCTTTCCGCCATCGTGGGACACCAGTTGGAACCCGAGTACTCAAACGCCCGGCGGGGAGATGTACGCCATTCTCAAGCTGAGATTGAAAAGGCCCGGCGCTTCTTGAGGTTCGAACCAAGAGTGAGTTTCAAAGAGGGGCTGGAACGCACGGTGGATTGGTTCCGCAAGAGTGTGAAGCCGTAACCCGGCCTGCAAACGATACGCTATTTCACCTTCAGATTCCCAGGCTTGCCAAATAGAAAACGACACCTCAGTGAATCCGTCAACTCCCCTGCGCCTAACAATTCCTGAGGTCAAACGGTGAGTCTTGGCGCCTACAACAAGTGACAGGCTTCCGGACGCCGGGCGCTACGCCTGCGCCGGCTGGGATTTGGGTGTGAACGAGCAGCCCACACGCCTTTTCCCATTCGGAAGTTGACGGCAGTAAATTCGATGCAAGGTTAGTTCAGCGTCGGGCAGGAATGGAACAGCTAGTCGAGCTGGAAAACTGTCCGGCAGGTCATAATCGTCCGTCCGCAAGCAAACGCCCCCAAAGCTTAGGTCCAGAAGCCTTACGAACTTGCTCTTCTGCCCAAAACGAACTACGCCCAGCCCGCGCGCTCCTTGGAGCGGAATTCGTTCATACTTGCGCCGGTCATGGGCGTGATCTGAAGGTCGGATTCTCTCTCCTGCCAGGCCAACGCCCGGAGAAGAAGCGGACTGGGCAGGGCTACGCTGGTCGCCGCGGTCTGTCGCAGCCTCAGATTCCCCCACGAGTCCTTCGACTTCGGACGCAGAAGCCCGAGCTGTGACGACGGGCTCCTCTTGTAGACGAGCTGCCCTTTGTTTGCTTTCGTAAAGGTTCTTGTCCGCAGATTGGAACAAGTGTGTTGCATCCTCACCATCTTGAGGAAAAATGGCAATCCCATAATCCATTCCAACCGGTGTGTTGGGAGCAAGGGGCTTGGCATATGTCTCGAACTTCCCCGCGATTCGTTCTGCCAACGCTTCGGCATTGGACTTCTCGGCTTGAGGAAGAAGGATGGCAAACTCATCGCCGCCAATCCTGCAAGAAATGTCAGAGCCGCGAATGGTTTCAAGGCTGGCACGAGCCACACTGCGCAGAATCTCGTCTCCCGTAGCATGTCCGTAAGTGTCATTCGCAATCTTGAACCTGCGAAGGTCCAACAAGAGCAATGCGAACGAGGTCCCGTAACGACTGGAGCGACTGATCTCCCGACCCAGGTGTTCTTCAAACATGCGGCGGTTCTTGAGGCCAGTAAGCGGGTCCGTGGCGGCGTTGTGACGCAACTTCTCAAGCTCTTCGTATTCCAACAAAATGGGTTTCCGCAGCAGGTGTAATTCGCCAAAGTAGTCCACCGCCGCTGTCCTCAGCGAGGATGGGCGGCCGAGTTTTTCCGTCAACTCGCTTCGGTGGGCTAAGATCTTTTCCCAATGGACGATGCTCTCCTTCTCGGTTACCTCCACGCTGGTAAGGCCCTTCAGGAGTGTCTGCAAGAATGCCCCTTGGGCGCCCGGGCCAAGCTGCCTCAAGTTGTCAACAATCAGTTCCAGCAAATACTCCGAGCTTCCCTCGAAGTCGATGGCCATAAGGGCTTCTTGATTCCGAACCTCTCCAGCCCTTGGCAAAGGTCTTTGGGAGCTCGCCGAGGTCTCCTTGTTGTCGTCTGACACCCTGTCTTCCACGGCTTCACCAGCGCACACACCTGCCATGCTCACGATGCACTTCCCACCTTGAACCATTGACTTCCAAGCTTGAATTCCAGTTGACTTATTCTGAGGCAGGAAATTCGCCAGACCATGACCACTGGGCACGCCTTCTGCAACATTCGGGGTACAATTCAGATTAGGAATTGTTTAGAATGGTTGCAAGTGAAAAATGATGGGGTTACTCCAATCGACACACTATGTTTACCAGAAGGTTAGCCCCACCTGGGGAGTCCCCGGCCCCCCAATCCGAGTAAACGGGAAAACCCAAGTCCGGCTTTCAGCCAACTCGAGCGAAACGGTTCTGGCTTTGCCGGACGGCAACAAGAGAGCCTTTGATTCGGCTCTGTGACCTCCTGACGGGACCTCACCTTGATGATCCCCAAGGATCAGGCACTGCAAGGCGGCGAATTATTTCGAGTGCGCAGGCGAAACTTGCGGCGAGGGAGCATCGGGCCGCTGGTTACTCAAAATCACTTATAATATGTGCCTGCCCTGCACTAAGAAAGGAAAGGAGAGCAAATGATGCGTTACGGATTCCTTCATTGTCACACTGGCGGCTCGGATAGCCGCATAGGGACGCCGCGACTTGGAAAGCTGCTCCTGGTGGCGATCGTACTTTTGGCCGGAGCAGCCCCCGACCACGCTTTGTGCGTTTCACCGGTTGACGTCCCAGTCATCAAAGGCGACCTGGGGCCCTGTTCGGCAGACTTCACGGTCCTGGACAGCAATAACAAACCTCTTTATGACGCCAAGATCCACGTTACCATTCTTTACGGCTTCATGAACAAACGAAAATCCGACCTTGAAATCGGCACCAATAGCGACGGGAAGGCGCGCATCGAGGGGTTGCCTGACAAACTCAAGAAGCCGCCGCTGGAGTTCAAGATCCGGGGCGGCGATTTACGAAAGTCTGTCATGCAAGATCCCGCCACTGATTGCCATGCGAATTTCAATGTCCAACTCGAGAGCCCGTAAGCCCACGTCGCCCGCAGGATAGGCTCTGGCAGAGATCATTACTTGTAAACACGAAGATATGGCGAAAGTGTATAAAATAGTCCTGGGACAATTCGACACTGCGCCACTAAGTCTTGTTGACAGGCCCATCAAACTTCGATGAAGATAAGATATATGGGAGCAGAACTAAGCAACCATGCGGGGCTTGCAGCCCAGGCCACTGCATGTCGTTTGGTAGTCCGGAAGGAAAAGGGCTCATCTGAAATCCTACAATTCGTAATCGCAGGGTTGGAAATCGGCCAGCAGGTTGTGATCGTAGCCGGCCCGACCTGCTTAAACGATGTTGCGCGCGGCCTGAGTGAGAATGGGTTAAGGCCGGACGTATCTTTGCATAGCGGGCGTTTGGTGTTTCTGACCGCTCCGGAATGCCTCAACGAACTATTAAGAGCAGGCGATCCACTCCAGAGAAGTCCGTTGCACCTCCACGGAACAGTCATGCGATGGGTTACCGACTGGTCGTGGGCCTTATCCAAAGGCGACGGGCTCAACGTCATTCGCGATTACCAACGCCGACTTCATGACTTTGTTCGTCCCCTCAATGCCATTTCACTCTGCACGGTGCATTGCGAAAAGATCGGACGGGCGTCGCTGTTGGCGCTTTTAGCAGACCACCGTCGCGCCATGCGGACTGTGCGGTCTGTCCAAGCCTTCCAGCGCTCCGCAAACGCATAAGACGTAACTGGCCGCGCCAGGATGTGATTCAGGCTTAGCCGGCGCGTGTCCCACAAAGCAACTCCTCCAACCGACTCTGCCGGACGAACGAGAAACCGAATCAGTCGTTTTTGACCGCAAAATCTCCCCTTGATTATTGACAAGAGGTGAGGTAGGATTCATTGTCGATAACTGAGGGGAGTGTGAATGAGCAAACCAACCGATTTGGTCCAAGGCACGTTGGACCTCCTGATCCTCAAGACCCTTGCTCTTGAACCCATGCACGGCTGGGGCATCGCCCAGCGCATCCGGCAGGTGTCGAAGGACGTGCTCCAGGTGAATCAAGGAGCGCTCTATCCCGCTCTCCATCGCCTTGAGCAAAGCGCATGGATCAAGGCGAAGTGGGGCGAGTCTGACAACAATCGCCGGGCGAAGTTTTATTCGCTGACAACGGCAGGGCGCAAGTATTTGCAGCAAGAGCAAGCCAACTGGCAGAGGCTCTCTCACGCTATTGGGCTGGTGCTTGAGACGACGTAAATGAAGCGGTCAGCGATCAGCAGTCAGCGGTCAGCAAAATCCTTTGCGTTAAAGAAAGGTGCGAAAGGTCAGCTTTCAGGGAAATCGGCGCGGCCGGGTTTTTGCTGGTCTCTATAGGTTGAAGGTTGACAGGTGGGTGCTGAAAGCTGAACGCTGAAAGCTGAGGGCTGAGACCATGCGTTGGATTTACAAATTGCCGCTTCGGCTTCGTTCACTCTTTCGGAGGAGCCGCGTCGAGCATGAACTGACGGACGAACTCCGCTTTCACCTGGAGAAGCTAATTGAGGAACACGCCGCAAAAGGGATGACGCCGGAGGAAGCCCGTTACGCAGCCCTGCGCGACCTGGGCGGGGTGGAACAAATCAAAGAGGAATGCCGCGACATGCGACGCGTGAACTACGTCGAGAGTTTCTTCCAGGACGTTCGTTACGGCCTGCGGATGCTGGCGAAGAACCCGGGCTTCACGACAGTGGCGATACTGACGCTCGCCATCGGCATCGCTGGCAATGCCGCGATGTTCAGCATCGTCAACGCGCTCCTCATCAGGCCCCTGCCCTACTCAGAGCCAGACCGGTTGGTACGTATCACGGGGTTTTACCCCAAAGGGGCTCTGGTGGCTCTGCAGCAGGAGAGCAGGACAATGGACGCTGCGGGGTTCACGAGCGAGTCCGAGTTCAATCTTACCGGCCAGGGCGAAGCGCTCCGGCTGGTCGGGAGCGCGGTGTCGGTCAACATGTTTTCCGTGCTCGGCGTGGGAACTGAATTGGGCCGGACCTTCCGTGCCGGGGAAGAGCAACCGGGAGAAGACCGGATCGTCGTCCTCAGCCACGCACTGTGGACGAGCAAATTCGGCGGCGATCCCGGCATTCTGGGGTGCGTGATCATGATTGACGGTGTGGGCCGGCAAGTGGTGGGCGTCCTGCCGCCGGATTTCGGTTTCCCCTCACCCCGCGTGCAGTTTTGGGTACCGCTACGCACCGACCCGGGGGACTCGGTGGACCAGTGGGGCAGAGGTTTCATGCCTGTCATCGCCCGGCTGCGCCCAGAGGCGTCGCTGGAACAAGCCCGGAACGAGATTCGCCCGCTGATCGCGCACATCATCCCGCTGTTTCCGTATCTCATGCCGCGCATCTGGAATGCTGATGCCACGGTGATCCCACTGCAGCAGGACCTCGTTGTCGACATTCGCGGCAGGGTGATCGTGCTGCAATGCGCGATTGGACTCGTGTTGCTGATCGCGTGTGCCAACGTCGCCAATCTCCTTCTTTCACGTGCTGCCGTCCGCCAGAAAGAGATGGCGGTTCGGGCCGCCCTCGGAGCGAGCCGGGCACGGATTGTGCGGCAACTCCTCACCGAAAGTGTGGTCCTGGCGCTCGCGGGCGGAGCCCTGGGACTTACCGTATCATGGGGTGCTCTCTTGGTCTTGAAGCTTGCCCTGCCGATGAACACTCCTGGCTGGCCTGAGGTCAGTATTGATTGGCAGGTTTTCACCTTCGTAGCCGGGCTCGCCTTCCTGGCGGGAGTCGTGGCCGGGCTGGCCCCTGCTGTAACCGGTTCACGTCTTGATCTCGCGGGAGTGATCAAAACGGGTGGACGACGCTCGACGGGCACTACTGGGGTCCGCCTGCGCGGCCTCCTGATTGCGGGCGAAGTCGGGCTGGCGTTGGTACTGGCAGTCAGCGCCGGACTTCTCACCAGAAGTCTTTGGCTTTTGATGCAAGTCGATCCCGGCTTCCGCCCCGAGCGCATCCTCACGATCCGAGTGTCCCCTAATCCTTCCCTTTGTCAGGAAAGGAGTGCATGTGTTGCGTTCTATGACCAGCTCCTTCGGCGTGCCCGCGGCATAACCGGCATCTCGGATGTCGCCGCCATCAATGCGATCCCTCTGGGCGGTCAGGTCCCGGCGGTTCCAGCGGAATTGGAGGGGCATCCTCTCGCGCCCGGAGTAGACCTCGGGCCGGCGCTCTGGGCAGGAGCGGTCACTCCTGAGTACTTCCAACTGATGCGTATTCCGGTGCTCCGGGGTCAAGTGTTCGCCGATGCTATCGCAGAGAAGTCAGAGGCGGTCGTGGTCGTGAGCGCCGCAACCGCCCGGCGCTTCTGGCCCGGGGAAGATCCCATTGGCAAGCACATCCGAGTGGTTTGGGACACGAACTGGCGCACCGTCGTCGGTGTAGTCGGTGATGTGCGCCAGTTCGATTTGGCAAACCATTCGCCGGGTTGGATCAGCGGGGCAATCTACATGCCTTATCCTCAGTCCGTCGGACTCGACCGGAAACTGCCCGTGGCAATGACCCTTCTGGTGCGAACCCCGGCCCAACCGCGGGAGATCGCCGGCCGCATCCGCGAACTCGTAAACAATCTGAATCCCAACGTCCCAGTAAGCGAAATCAGGGCCATGGATGCCGTAGTCACCGCCTCGGCCTCCCAACCCCGCTCCATGATGTGGCTCTTCTTGAGTTTTGCTGCCGCCGCTCTTGTTCTCGCGGCAGTTGGCACGTACGGGGTGGTTTCCTACACGACAGCACAAAGGACCTTCGAGATCGGCGTCCGGCTCGCTGTCGGCGCTTCGCGCGGCGACATCTTCGGGCTGGTGATTCGTCAGAGTCTGGAGTTGGTCATCGCTGGGGTTGGTCTGGGAGCTGTGATAGCGCTGGCGCTTAGCCGAATGCTATCCGGTTATCTGTACGGGATCACAGCCCGAGACCCGATCACGTTTCTGGCTGTGGCTGGCCTGCTGGTTTGTATGGCACTCATTGCCGGCTACCTCCCCGCGCGCCGGGCGACGAAGGTCGATCCCATGGTGGCGTTGAGGCACGAATGAAGCTTTCAGCCGTCAGCAATCAGCTTTCAGCGAACTCTGGTGCTGACGATCACTGATAGCTGACGGCTGAAAGCTGAAGGTTGAGACTATGGGTTGGATTTGCAAATTGCCGCTTCGGCTGCGGAACTCCTATGTGGCGTTGAGCGTATAATAGTGCAGACAAGCAAGGAGGATCTTATGTACTGCGCTCATTGTGGCGCCCAGGTCATGCCCGGGCAGATCTTCTGCAGCAAATGCGGCCAGGCCATCTCCGGCGCACCGACTCCCGCGTCAATGGCCACGCCCACGCCACCGCCTCAATCCTCGATTAGCCCAACCAGCCTACCGGCGCAAACCAGCCCGAGCGCAGGATTCGCCCGACCCTCGCGCGTGGCAAGACACGTCAGCGTGCTTGGCGCCCTCTGGATCGCCCTTTCCGTGCTGCGGCTGATCCCGGGCGTGGCCATGGTGGCCCTCGGCCATATGCGTTTCCCGTTCATGCTTATGCCGATTCCCCAACCCATGCGGTTGTTCTTGGCTCCCTTCCTGGGCACGATCGGCCTGCTCATTTCAGGCTTCGCCATTGCAGGAGTGATCGCTGGATGGGGCCTCTTGGCCCACTACCCCTGGGCGCGCATGCTCGCCATCGTCCTCGGCTGCATTAGCCTCATCCACTTCCCCTTCGGGACGGCGCTCGGCATCTACACCCTTTGGGTCCTGATCCCCGAGCACGCTGAGGCCGAGTACCAGCGTCTGGCAAGGGTCAGCTAGACCGCGTTTATCCGGCAGAATCCACGCTTGGGCTGTGCCGGGGCCGTTTTCGCTTTCTGCAAGCGCGGAATTTGCTCGGCCCGGCAGACCACACCCATGCCGCCGCCCAGCTTCTTCAGGATCCGTTAGCGCGAAGTCGTCTTGCCACTCATCGGAAATTCTTGATCAACACCGCGTCGGTCTGGTCCGTGCCACGTGAGAGGGCCAAGCGGCCATCGCGAGACCAGTCGAAATAGAAAATCCTGTCCGATGTGAAATGCGTCACGGGCTGCGGCGGGCCGCCCGCCAGCGGCTGTTCCCAGACGTTATCCACACCATTCACACTGTTGATGAAAGAGATGGCGCGGCCATCGGGGGTCCAAAGAAAGGGAGGGGCGTTAGTAACGGGAAGCGGGAAAACCTTGGTGGGTTGGCCGCCCGCGAAGGGAACCATCGCCAGGCTGGCTGGCTGATCCTGGCCGGGAAAGTAGAAGCACGCGATCCACTTGCCGTCCGGGGAGACGGATGGCCAAGTTGAGTTGTAGTCCGCCAACTGAGACGCTGAGCCGCCTGCACTCGAAACCTTCATCAAAGTATACTTGCCGCCCTGGACCCGGATGAAAACCACCCACCGGCCATCCTGCGATATGGCGGGATGGAGGTCCTCCTTACCCTCGGTAAGCTGTTTCAGGTTGCCACCGTCCATATCCATGCTCCAGATGTTCTCGCCACTTCGATCCCACCGGGTGAAAGCAATGAAGCCGCCACGGAGAGAGACGGCGGGTTGGAAGGAAGCCGAGGATGCCCCGTTGCTGGTGAGCCGCTGAGGGTTCGAGCCGTCCGCGCCCATCTCCCAAAGGTCTACGTGCCCGCTGGGAGTTGAGTAATAGACGATTTTCCCGTCAGGCGTCCATGCAAGACCCCAACGGCCGTCGTGGTTCTGGTTCTCGGCGCTCAACGGGCGGGCTTCCGACTCCTTTCCTGGTGCGGCAACTTGGATGGTGGCAAGGATCTGGTCTTGCAGGGCCAGCAGCGTCTTTGCGTCCGCGCTCGCCCGGATTCCCGTGTACATCCAAAGGTCGTGAGTGATCTGGCGGACTTCGCCTCCCTCTACCGAGACTTCGTAAAGCTGTGCTGACGCGACGGCCGACGCCCCTAGCGGAAGGCCGGCAACGATCAAGTGACGGCTTCCAGGGAGCCAAGTGAGATCCTGGATGCCGACCAAATGTGCGCCCGCCACCGGCTGCGCCGTAGCGCCTTCCGCCCCGATGGTGGTCAAAACCGGCTGCGGAGTATTGTGGCCAAAGGCAAGGGTTTGGCCATCCGGAGACCACGCGGCGCAATACGGGGAAATCCCCTCGGGCGCCTTGTAGGATGCCAGCACCCGCTGGGCAGAGCCATCCAACGAGGCGGTTAACAAGCTGTCCTCACTAAAGGTGTCACGCACAAAGGCGACCCGCTGGCCATCGGGTGAAAATGCCGGCGGGCCGGACATACCGGCCAGTATCTTTCTTGGAGTTCCGCCCAGGGACGGCACTTGGTAAAGATCGCCTTTAGGTTTCAGAGGATCCTGGCGGACGAAGTAGACGTAGCTGCCATCGGCAGAGAACGCCAAGCCGGGGCATTCATCCTCGCCCAGGGTGGCAATCTGGACATCACTGCCAGTGGCCAGTTGCTTCAGCCAGAGGCTTTGCTTTCCTGCCGTTTCCCGCACGTAGGCCACATACTTGCCATCAGGTGAGATGTCCGCCCGCCAGACGTCGCCGCTGCCTGTCACGCGCGTATATTCCAAGGCGGCGGGCGGCACCGGCGCATGGCTGGCGGCGTGATAGAGGGCATAGATGAGGACGGCGGCGATCACCATCCCGGCAGCCGTCAATGCAATGACGGCTTTCTTGTGGCGCTTGACCAGGCCCGCGATCGCCTGCGAATCGGAGCTCTCGCCTTGTAGCGGCGGTGTCACCACCGCCGTTGGCGGGAGCGGTGTCCTCACCGCCGTTTGCGGCGATGAAGCGATTCCCACCGGCGACGACCCCGAGCGCCCGAAACTCGTGTCCCGCTGCAGGCGCTTCAGGTCCGCCCGCAATTCCGCCGCAGTCTGGCAACGCAGGTCGCGGTCCTTCTCCAGCGCCTTGGTGATGATCCGGTCTAGCTCCTCCGGCAATTCTGGATTCACCTGCGACGGGCGGGGCGGCTCGTCGCGCAGAATAGCCGTGAAGATGATGGCCGTGCTCGCGCCGCTGAACGCCTGCCGCCTCGTCGCCATCTCGTAGAGCACGGCGCCGAAACTGAACAGGTCCGTGCGCGCATCCAGTTCTTCGCCCCGCGCCTGTTCCGGGCTCATGTAGGCCACCGTCCCCACGGTCGCGCCCGCGTGGGTGAGATGCTCTTCCGCCGCCCCCATGGTCAGCATCGCTGTCGCGCCAACCGCTTCGGCCACGGCTTTGGGCGTGGCTCCCAGCTTGGCCAGTCCGAAATCCAGAATCTTCGCCTGCCCACGCGTGGTGACGAAAATATTCGCCGGCTTGATGTCGCGATGGATGATCCCCTTCGCGTGCGCCGCGTCCAGCGCGTCGGCAATCTGAATCGCCAGCTCGAGCAGCCCATCCAGCGGTAGGGGCGAACGGCGTTCGCCCTGGCCAGCCGGGCGCGCGCCGCGCGTGCCTGATTCAATGAGATGCTTGAGCGTTTTTCCCTCAACCAGCTCCATGACGATGAAAGGTCTTCCCTCATGCTCGCCGATTTCGTGGACGGTGCAAATGTTAGGGTGGTTGAGCGCGGCGGCGGCGCGGGCCTCGCGCTTGAAACGCTCGAAGGCTTGGGGCTCATGGGGCAATTGTGGGGGAAGGACCTTCAGTGCTACGAAGCGGCTGAGTTTGGTGTCCTCAGCCTTGTAGACCACACCCATCCCGCCGCTGCCCAGCTTCTCAACGATGCGGTAGTGTGAGATGGTCTTGGCGATCACTGGATGTCCCCGGTTGTTGCGGCCGGTCGTGCGCCGGGCCGAAGACCTAATCGAACCCTAAAACGATATCTTAAATCCCGGTCAGTCGCTAGAGAAATTCCCGCCGAGTACGTGCTGGATAAACCCAGCTAGGAGGCGCGAGCGCGCGCAGCACCGAAGAATACGGTTGTCAAACCAGGAGGCGCGCTTCCGCCTGAGAGGTCGTAGTGCAAGAACAGGAGTTCGCACGATGAGATTGAGGGGATATTAATCTACGAGGAATTCTCTTATTAAGCCGATATTGTGGTTCGGGCGCAATTATCCCTGCAGCATGGTGACGCCCGGCCATCGAACATCGAGCCGAAGGGCTCTCTGGAAATCTTCCGCTGGAACTTACTTCACCTTGGCGGATTGGGAACGGACGGCCACCCACTTGCCGTCGCGCTTCACGAAGACATCCATCCAGACCCATTTGCCGCTGGTGTCTTTTCCTTTGGTGGTGCTCTTTTCTGTGTCGCTGCCCTGGACCACGGCAACGTTTCCCATCACCTTCACATCCATGGGCCCAAACTCGAAGGACTCGAGCTTTTCCGTGCCGGATTTCCAGGCCGCCAGAAAACTTTGCTTCGTTTCCTTGCTGCCATCGTAGCCGATGCCTGTCCAATCGTCGGCGACGATCTGACTGAGTTTGTCAATATCACCGGCTTTCATTGCATCAGCCCAATCGTGTTCAAGTTGCTTGATAGCTTGCGCCACGCTCGGGCCTTTGGCCGGTGGCGTCTGTGCTTGGGCAAAGGCCAGCCCAACACATGCAGCAACCAACAAAACTGTCCCTGCGAGTTTCTTCATCATGTTTTATCTCCTATTGGACCGGAATTTCCAATCGAGGCAGGATTTCCACTTTCGCATCCTGATTCACAGGAGTATACACCTCACCACCTCGTTCGCAACCGAAATTTTGTCCTCCGGATCGCCAGCGCGCGATCCGGAAGCGTGGTGTGCGCCTTCGGGATGGCAGGCGACATCCAAGGTGCGACTGCAGAATTCAGGCTTTCTGTCTAGCTTCTGACGCCTGAAAGCTGCGTCCTGAATCCTCCACTTGTGTTCTTGACACGAGGACAGGATTATGGTAGCCTAGCACGTTTGACCTATGGAGAAGGCCGCAACAGCAGGCGTCAAGGAGGGTCGAAATCGGGCCGCGGCTGGCGAATAAACCAGCCGAAAATGCAAAAAAGATGTTATTTACTGGGTGGTATGTCGTATGTGGTAGGTGGGCAAGAGCAGGTTTCAGGTGTTAGGGGACGGGAAAGGAGCGCAATTGTGAATCATGAATTGCGAGTTGCCTCCTTACTTCTGGCCGCCGCGGACCGCCTTCTGCTTGCTTCCGACTACCCGCTGCATTCGCGGGAAGTTCGAGTTGGCGGGACTCTTGCCCCGTTGCTGAGCCTGCGACAAGATGTCACCACGTGCAGGGAAAGAAAAAACTAGTAACGTTAAAAACTGAACGAACAGAGCGGGAATGTCTATGAAAACAAAGGACCAAGTTTCGGCAGTCTGGGGTTAAGCGTGAATGTTATAGAAAACAAAGGTAGTTACGCGTCGAAAGCCGGAATGTTGTTGAAAAGAAACAGGATTCAGGAGTCAGGAGTCAGAATGAAGAGCATCTGCTCTCCGCCGGCTGCCTTCTGCTTACTGCCTACTGCGGTCGCTTTGCTGAAGACCTTGCCTCTCAGCATGACTACGGATATTACCAACAACGAGCAGTTGGCAAGACCGGTGAATCTGTGGTTAACTTACCGGTTTCGGGTCGTATCCACGAGTTATCGAGGCCGCAATCAGTAGGGTTAGCCGTCGATCTTTCCGACATTTGCGGACTGGATTATGGCGCTCGAGAAGAGGACGTGAGGATCAAAGGAGATCATAATGGAACGCGTCTGCTTTTTGTTGAGGGTGAAACCGGAGAGATTGGCAGAATATAAGGAGCGTCACAAAGCCGTCTGGCCTGATATGTTGGAGGCTCTCCGGGAGACTGGTTGGCATAATTATTCGCTCTTTCTGCGCGACGATGGTCTCCTGGTGGGGTACTTTGAAACGCCGGACTACCAGAGCGCCTTGGCGGGAATGGCTAAGCGAGAAGTCAATGAGCGCTGGCAGCGAGAGATGGCGGCCTTTTTCGATAACCTGGAAGGCCGGCGCCCGGATGAGGGCTTCCTGCGCTTGGAGGAGGTTTTCCACCTCGCCTAGGCGCGGAGACAGACCATCCAACCCGTCATTCCGAGCGGAGCGAGGAATCTCGTTCTGGACGAAGTTGAATCCGAGACTCAAAGTGGACTCGGGGGTTAGGTAGGAAGAAAGAATCAGAGCGAGATTCCTCGCTCCG
The DNA here is from genome assembly GCA_050012175.1 of Terriglobia bacterium. GTDB lineage: Bacteria > Acidobacteriota > Terriglobia > UBA7540 > UBA7540 > CAVROP01. The sequence continues at coordinate 105,830 of JBEKHR010000014.1, forward strand.
CTCGGAATGACAGAACCTGCGGTCGCCCGAGGAGGAAGTGAGCATGGCTGACGCTTGATGTTGGGGCGACCCTTGTGGTCGCCCACGATGAGACAACCTAAAGGAGAAAGAAAACATGGCTGACGTTGATAACGTAAAAGAGACAAAAGAATTCTACCTGGATATCCCCGCCAAGAACCAGGCCTTCTTCCTGAAGGGATCGGGAGCGCTGGACTGGGGAATGCAGAACCGGCTGGCGCGCATTTTCAGCCCCAGCAGCGGGCGGACCGTCATGCTGGCCATCGACCACGGATACTTCCAGGGTCCCACCACGGGCCTCGAGCGGGTTGACGTCAACATCCTCCCCTTGCTGCCTTATACCAATGCCCTGATGCTGACCCGGGGCATTTTGCGAGCCATCGTTCCGTCGTCATTCACTTCCGGCGTGGTGCTGAGGGCCAGCGGCGGACCCAGCATCCTCAAAGAGCTCTCGAACGAGCAGCTCGCGGTGGATATTGAAGATGCCGCGCGGCTCAACGTGTCAGCGCTAGCCGTGCAGGTGTATATCGGCGGCGAGTTCGAAACCCAGACGGTCAACAACATGACTCGACTCGTGGACGCAGGGCTGCGCTACGGGATTCCCATCCTGGGCGTTACGGCGGTGGGTAAGGCCATGGTACGGGACGCCAAGTACTTCCGCTTGGCGTGCCGGATTTGCGCCGAACTGGGCGTCCAGTTCGTCAAGACTTACTACGTGGCAGAGGGTTTCGAAACCGTGACGGCTTCCTGCCCAGTGCCCATCGTCATGGCGGGCGGCAAGAAGTTGCCCGAACTCGAGGCGCTGACCATGGCGTATCGCGCCGTCAGCGAGGGAGCGGCGGGCGTGGACATGGGCCGCAACATCTTCCAAGCCGATGCTCCCACCGCCATGATCCAGGCGGTGGGAAAAGTGGTCCACGAGCTGATGAAGCCCCAGCAGGCCTTCGATCTGTACGAAACCTTGAAGCACGAAAAGTAGGGGCGAGCGGCGCTCGCCCTAGGGGGCGAGGGTCGAGTGATGCCCGAGGGCCGAACGCCGTTCGGCCCTACAATCCGGAGAGTTTATGACCGCTTCAACCGCATTCGAGATTCTGCGTGAATCGTCTCCCGTAGTGAGTGTAGGCATCCTGACGGCTGACCTCCTTTCGCTAGGTTCGGAGTTAGCCCTCCTTGAACGTAGCGGCGTCCAAGTGGCCCATGTGGACGTCATGGATGGCTGTTTCTGCCCCATGATGACCGTGGGCCCACCCCTGATTAAGGCCCTCAAGACTCCCCTACTGAAGGACGTCCACCTGATGATCGATGAGCCGCTGAATAAGGTGGCGGACTATGTTGCGGCAGGCGCCGACATGATCACGATTCATCCCGAAGCTTGCTCTCATGTTCACCGGGTCCTCCAGCAGATGCGGATGATGAAAAACGTCAACGACCCCCAAAGGGGCTTGGTGCGGGGCGTTGGGTTGAATCCTGGCACGCCCCTCGAGGTGCTCGAACCTCTGCTCGAGGAGCTGGATTTGATTTTGATCCTGGCCGTCAACCCGGGTTGGGGTGGGCAGAAATTCATTGCCTCCACCAAAGGGCGAGTCGAGAAGGCCAAGCGCATGATCGCCGACTCGGGCTGCAAAATATTGCTGGGCGTCGATGGCGGGATAACACGCGACAACATCGGCGACGTGGCCGCCCTGGGTGTGGACCTGATTGTGACTGGCAGCGCGGTGTTCGATGGCAAGGCCGCGGAAGCGAACGCCAAGTTTATGCTGGAGGCGGTGAAAAAAGGTGTCAGGTGTCAGGTGCCAGGTGTCAGTAGTCAGGTTCCGGTTATCCGTCGTCAAAGGCAGCCAGCCTGCGCAACAAAGGCGATTCTGGATGTAGAAGTTCGAAAACAACAATGAAAAGCCAATGGTCAGACGAAGAAGCAAGCCGACTCGTAGCTCAGTACGCTCCCAGGTGGGGTGAAGATTTGGCTCTGCGGACGTATTCCAGCCGCCTTGTCGGCGCTGAGGAGAGCTTGGTTCTTCACGGCGGAGGCAACACCTCCGTCAAAGGCTATGCCACGAACGTTTTGGGCGAGCGGGTCCCGGCCCTTTATGTGAAAGCCTCGGGCTACAACCTGGTAGATATCGAACCTGAGGGGCATTCGGCGGTGGACCTGGAGTTCCTCAAGAGGCTTCGCGTGCTGGCGGATCTTTCCGACGCCGCGATGGCGGATGAGTTCCGCGCTCATCTTTTCAACCCTCACGCCCCAACCCCCTCGATTGAAACCCTCGCGCACGCCTTTCTGCCCCACCAGTTCATCGATCACACTCATGCGGACGCCATGCTGGCCCTAACGAATCAGAGCGAAGCTGCGAAGCGCGTGGAAGAAGCGTTGGGCGAGAATGTGATCATTCTCGACTATGTGAAGCCCGGCTTCAAGCTGGCCAAGGCCGCGGCCGCAGCCTACGAATCGCGCCCGGGCAGCAAGGCCATGGTGTGGATGCGGCATGGGCTTGTCACCTGGGGAACGACCGCGCGCGACTCCTACGAGGCCACCATCGAGCTGGTCACCCGGGCCGAGAAATACCTGGCCGAGCGTGCCACTCGGCCGTTGGTCGTGCGGATTTCGACGCCCCCTTATGCGGCGGAAAAGAGGTTGGTTACCGTTGCCCCCTTAGTCCGTGGCTTGCTTGCCGAACCCAGCGGGGACGCCGATCGACCCTACCGCCGGGTCATCCTGCAGTCATTGACTGATCGCGATACTCTGGATTTCGTCGACTCCGACCGGGGCAAGCAAATTGCCTTGTCCCCTCCTCTTACTTCGGACCACCTGATTCGCACCAAGGCCCTGCCCCTCTGGCTCGACAGCCCGGCTTATAACGACCTCGCGAGGCTGCGCCAGCAACTCGCCACAGCCGTTCACGAGTACACGGCTGCCTACAAAGCCTACATCGAGAGGAACTCGGCACACTTACCCGAGGGCCTGGCAACCTTTGACCCGCTGCCCCGCGTGCTGCTGCTGCCGGGTTTGGGGGCAATCTGTTCTGGCAAGGATGTTCAGGCGGCCAAGATCGCCCGCGATATTACGGCTCACACGCTGGCGGTCAAAGCCCAGGTGGCCGCGATGGGAACGTACGAGGGCCTCGACGAAAGCCATCTCTTCGAAATGGAGTACCACACCCTCCAGCACGCCAAGCTCGCAGAGCGCAGTGAATTGCCCCTGGCGCGGGAAGTCGCCGTGATCACTGGAGCGGCGGGAGCAATCGGGTCGGCGATTGCCCAGGGCCTACTCGAGAACGGTTGCCATGTGGCAGTCACCGACTTGCCCGGGCAAGCCCTGGAAAGCCTGGCCACGGACTTGAAGGGAACCTTTGGGGACCGCGTTCTGGGCGTTGCGGTGGACGTGACGGACGCGGCTTCCGTCGCGCAAGGGTTCGAAACGATTATCAAGACCTGGGGCGGCGTGGATCTGGTCATCATCAATGCCGGCATCGCGCTGGTCTCATCCCTGGAAGAGATGAAGCTGGAGGTATTCCAGAAACTGGAGCGGGTGAACATCGAGGGAACGCTCCTGATGCTGTCAGAAGCGGGCCGGCACTTCAAATATCAGGGAACCGGCGGCGACGTCGTTATGATTTCAACCAAGAACGTCTTTGCTCCGGGGGCCAAGTTCGGGGCTTACAGCGCCACCAAAGCGGCTGCCCATCAACTGGCCCGCATTGCCAGCCTGGAAATGGCCGAAATCGGCGTGCGTGTGAATATGGTCTCCCCAGACGCAGTGTTCTCTCACGGGACGCGCAAGTCCGGCTTGTGGGCGGAGGTTGGACCGGACCGCATGCGAGCGCGGGGACTGGATGAAAAAGGCCTGGAGGAATACTACCAGAAGCGCAACCTCTTAAAGGCCAGGGTCACCGGGGAACACGTCGCAAAAGCCGTGCTCTTCTTCGCCACGCGGCAGACGCCCACCACCGGCGCAACCATCCCTGTGGACGGCGGCCTGCCCGACTCCACCCCGCGGTAGAAGAACAGGTCAAATGGCAAATGGCAAATGGAAAACCATTTGAATTTTGCCCTTTGCCATTTGCCATTTGACCTGTTTTTCCTTTTGCCTTCTGCCCTCCCCTCTTCTGGCCGCCGCCGTGCTACAATCCTTTTGAATGGCCGACGCCCCCAAGTTGCCTACTCGCGTCATTGGAATTGATCCGGGGTTAAACGTCACTGGTTACGGCATTGTCGTTTGCCGCGCGAACGAGGTGAATCTCCTTGAAGCGGGCGTGATCCGGATGCCGCGCAGCCACGGTGGGAATCTACCGGAGCGGCTTGAGTCGCTCTTCGTCGAACTGCGGCGGGTCATTGAGGAATTCAACCCCGAGGCCATGTGCCTGGAGGAAGTTTACAGCCATGCGAATTACCCTCGGACGGCGATCTTGATGGGTCATGCCCGCGGGGTGATTTGCTTGGCGGCGCGGCTGGCAGGAATCCCGGTGCTGAGTTTTTCCGCCAAGCGAGTGAAGCAGTCTGTAACGGGCAATGGCAATGCCTCCAAGCTCCAGGTGCAGCGCGCGGTCCAGCATTTCTTTTCGCTCGATCGCGTTCCCCACCCGCCTGACGTGGCCGACGCGCTGGCAACGGCACTGTGCTATGTAAATACCCTGCGGGTGGGCAACAATGGTCAGCGTGTTCCTCCGAAGGCAGCGGCGAGAAGGCCAAGTTCCCCCTACCTGAGATAACGGTCAAGGGCCGCTCTCGCCAAAGGAGAAAGACGTGATCTCCGAAATCACCGGTGAAGTCTTCTACGACCGCATTCAGCGCCACTCACTTCTGGTTCGAGTGGGCTCGCTTTGCTACGAGATTTTCGTACCTTCTGGGATTGCTTCGCGCCTGCGAACTGCGCCCCAATCGGAGCGCCAGAATCCCCTGACCTTTTACACTATCTATTACATCGACGGCGGCCTGGGCGGCGGCCACCTGACGCCCAAGCTGGTAGGGTTCCTGGACCCGCTCGACCGGGAATTCTTCGAAACATTCACAACCGTTCCAGGCGTGGGGTTCATGAAGGCGCTGAAGTGCCTGGTGCGCCCAATCAACGAAATCGCGCGGGCCGTCGAGCGTGGGGACTCGGGCTTCCTGCGGGAATTACCTTCCATCGGCCCCAAGATCGCGGAGCGCATTGTTACTGAGTTACGTGGGAAGATGGCCAAGTTTGCACTGGCCGCCGCGGAGGAACCGCTTTCTGTGGAGGAGGAACCTGTCGCCCAACTGAAGCTCGAAGCGTTGCAGGCGCTCGAGCAGCTCGAGTTCTCGCATGTGGAAGCGCAGCACATGGTTGCGCAAATTTTGAGCCAGAACAAGAATCTGAAATCCCTCGAAGAGTTCTTACGGAAGGTCTTTGAACAGAAGGAAAAATGACCAAGAATAAAGCCGGCGACCAATTGGCGAAGGCGACGCGGCAAAAGTTCGTGGCGCCGGGCTCGCCTCCCGAACTTGATCGTGAAAGGACGCACATCACAGCCGGACCGCAACCAGACTACCCCCAGGAGCAAACCGAACTCACGCGCAAGGGTAAGCGAAGAGGGCGTCGGCAAGTTGCGGTTTCAAGTAGCACGCCGTCCCGTCCCCCAGACGAGGGCAAACACGATCCTGCGCTACGACAGGCCGTATCGCCCCAGGAGCCTCCTGCCTCTGCGCCCGTGAGGAGGCGAGAAACGGGACGACAGCGGGTAGTCTCTCCCCAGGCGATTTCAAATGAAGAAGAGAGCTTGAACCAGAGCCTCCGTCCTTCGACCCTCGCCGAATACGTTGGCCAGAGGAAGGTCGTAGGAAAACTTGCCATTGCGCTGCAGGCCGCCAAAGGACGAGGGGAGGCCTTGGAACATGCGCTCTTCCACGGGCCCCCCGGCCTCGGCAAGACAACTCTCGCTTACATCATAGCCAATGCCATGGGGTCGAAGATCCAGGTCACCTCCGGACCCTCACTGGAGCGGACAGGTGATCTAATGGGCATCCTTACGAACCTCGGCCCAAGTGACATCCTATTCATCGACGAAATCCATCGCCTGCCCGTCAATCTTGAAGAGTTTCTTTACCCGGCCATGGAAGACTTCAAGGTCGATTTCATAGTGGACAAGGGGCCTTACGCAAGGACCGTTCCCTACCCCCTAAAAAGGTTTACGCTTATTGGTGCCACGACGCGGGCCGGCAGCCTATCGGCACCCCTACGCAACCGTTTCGGCCTCTCCTATCACCTCGACTTCTATACCATTGAAGAACTCCGCGAGATCGTGCTGCGCTCTGCGCGCATCCTAGGCGCCCGAATCAAGGACGACGGCGCCAACGAAATTGCCCGCCGTTCCCGTGGCACGCCACGCATCGCTAACCGCTTGTTGCGGCGCGTACGCGACTATGCTGACGTAATTGCCAAAAGCGAAATCACCACGTCGGTGGCCCGCGAAGCCCTGCAACTGGAAGGTGTGGATGTACTTGGCCTCGACGACCTAGACCGCAACTATCTCAAGGTTATCATCGAACACTATCGTGGCGGGCCTGTGGGGGTCGAAGCATTGTCAGCCACACTCAATGAAGAGGTCGATACTCTGGTGGACATGGTCGAACCGTACCTCTTGCAAACGGGGTTCATTAGCCGTACGAAAAGCGGCCGCAAAGTCAACGAGCCGGCCTATAAGCACCTGGGCATCCGGCCACTCAACAACGTGGAACCAGAGCTGCCGTATGATAAGTCGGAACCGGTTGGTTAAGACTGACACAGTTATTTGAATCTTGTGAAGCCTGGAACCAGAACGAAATGAGGGACAGAGTCGGAGGAGGTAGGGAGGATGCCAAGGGAAGGCCAGCCCCCTCAGTCGGGTCGGGTAGTCGCGAGGGAATTTGCCCCCCGAAACTTCGGGTTCGCCACCGTTGTCGGCCAAGGAGCAGCCGTTCAACGTTTGAAGGAATTCGTGGCCCTGTACTCCCAATCCGGTAAACCCCCAGCCCATGTTTTGCTCACGGGAATTGAGGGTATTGGGAAACGAACGATAGCCCGAGCCTTCGCGGCTGAATACTGTGGGAAGCTCACGGAGGTTGACGCAAAGGAACAGAAGAAAAGGGGCGACATCATAGGCATCATGACTAATCTTGCCGAGGGCGACGCTGTCTTGGTGACAGATATCGCAAAGATTCCCAAAGGCGTTATGGATGTCTTCGCACTCACCTTGAGAGAGTTCAGTTGCGATTTCGTTGTTGACAAAGGCATGTTCGCCAAGACAATCCATATCCCGTTGAAGCAGTTCACGTGTCTTGCAACTGCCCCCTCCAAAGCGAAATGCCCGCCTGAGCTGATCGAGGCTTTTCCCCTGATTGTTTCCCTCCAGAGCTATTCGCAGACGGAGCTAGTATGTATCTGTGACCACCTGGTGCAGCGGAAGGGCATTGCCATCACACCTGCCGCGGCGGCTCTCGTGGCAGGGGCTTCGACGGGCACTCCCCACGACATACAAGTGCTCGTTGACCGATTAGTCGGACTAGCAAAAACCACGATTTCAGCGGAAGATGTGGCTCAAGTTTCTTCAGTCCTCGGTTTAAGCGCGAGATCTGTTGGCCCCGCTTCCCCGGCTGAGATTGACACCCTCTCGGGAGCGGACTTTGAGAAGGTAATTGCCGCGCTTTTGCGGGCAATGGGCTTTCACACCGAAATAACCGAAGTCACTGGTGACGGGGGTATCGACATCGTGGCGACCCTCGATCAGCCGCTGATTGGCGGGCATTATTTGATTCAATGTAAGAGGTTCGCACCCAACAACCTTGTCGGCGCGGCGACCGTCCGAGACTTCTACGGCGCTGTCACCGCCGACCGCAGGGCCGTCAAGGGAATTCTGATCACCACATCCGGTTTTACGTCCCAGGCCCTAGCTTTCGCTCGACAGCTTCCTATCGAGCTCATTGGCGGCCAGGAGCTACGAGCACTTCTCGCCAAATACGAGACGCCAACAACAACTCAGAACGCGCCACAGACCCTCTTCGAATGAGGCGCTCCTGCTGGCTGAGAGCAGTTAACATGCTATCCGACTCGGATCTTCGCACGCCCCCTGCAACGCCCGCCTCACGTGAACCCAAACGCGTTTTCCTCTCGCTTGGCTCGAACGTGGGCGACCGGGTGGCCAACATTCAAAAGGCGCTCGAGCGATTGCCCGAAGTGGGGGTTGAAATCAGGCGGGTTTCATCCTTTTACAGGACCGAGCCGGTTGAATTCCGGCCGCAAGCATGGTTCGTGAACTGCGTGGCGGAAGCGGAGACACGCCTTATGCCCATGCAACTTCTCAAGGCGGTGAAGCTCGTCGAACGCGTCCTGGGCCGTCGCCCCACCGTTGCCAAACGTCCGCGGCCGATCGATATCGATATCCTGCTTTATGAGAGTGTGGTAGTGCGCTCGGCGGTGTTGAACATTCCCCACGAGCGCATGACGAAGCGACGATTCGTCTTGCTTCCGCTTCGCGAGCTTGCTGGGAACCTCCGACACCCCATTACCAAGCGGACCGTCTATGAAATGCTGCAGGAAGCCGGTGACACAAGCCAGGTGGTACGATTGGGCACGTAGCGCGGGCGTCTCGCCCGCTGTCGCGGGAGCGTCGCGCTCCCCAGGACGCGCGGGCAGGATGCCCGCGCCACAGCGGGCGAGACGCCCGCGGTACCAGGAAAGCTGAGGTGCCAAGAAGTGGTCACTCCTTCTGCTTACGACTCGCCGCACTTCATTGCCGTCGAAGGTCCCATTCGTGTGGGCAAGACGACATTGGCAAACATTCTTGCCGAGCGCCTCCGGGCGGTCCGAGTTTACGATGCCGAGGATAATCCCTTCCTGGAAGCGTTCTATAAGGACAAGCCCGGCGCTGCTTTTCAGGCCCAGTTCCACTTTCTTATCAAGCGCTACAGACAACTTCGTGACCTGGACCTGGCCGCCAACCCCAATCGCGTGGTGGTGAGCGATTACATCTTCGAGAAAGATAAGATCTTCGCCTACCTCAACCTGAACGACATCGAACTCCAGGTCTATGACCAATTCTATGGAATGTTGGCAGAGCAGGTCCCCATCCCGGATTTGGTGATATACCTACAGGCGAAGCTGGAGACGCTGAAGAAGCGAATTGCGAAGAAGAATGTGGCGTTCGAGGACCGGATCTCCAACGAGTACCTCGAGGCGGTGGTGCACGCTTACGAGCACTTCTTCTTTCATTACAAGTCCAGTGACCTGCTGGTGATTGACACCTCCGAGATCGACTTTGTCGACCGGAGCGAGCATTTGCAGGAACTCCTGCGGCGGCTGAGCCAGCCGGTCAAGGGCACGCAGTATTTTCTACCGCTTGGATCCGCGCCCGCGGACTGAGTTGGAATGGGGATCCACGCGAGCCGCCGGCGTTGCAAGCCGCAGTCATTCCCGCGAAAGCGGGAATCCTGCCGCCAGCGCATGACATATTTGTGAAAGCTTACGGCGGCAGCAGCAGGGTGGTCCGGGGAGCCCGCCTACCGGGCGACAGAATTTAGCCCAGGGCGCAAGCCCTGGGAAACCAAGCCCAAGCGCCGGTCAAGCCCCGGAAGGGGCGGCAGAACCAGGGAGAGTTCCCGCGTCGAAACCTTTTCTTTCGCCCCGCTGGGGCTCCCGCGAACCAGAGGCCCTTCTGGACCCAGGGCTGGCGCCCTGGGCTATCCCGCAAGGCGGGATCGGGCCCTCCCCGGGTCTTTTCCTCCTGGCTCACTTGGAGAACCCCTTCCATCTCGACGGAAGTGGGATTGCCAGCCGCGAGGCGCTCCATGACCGGCAAAGTCTCTGAGAAGCTTGCCCTCCGGCGTCACAAAACAATCCAGGCACCGGGCGCGCGTTTCATTGCGAATGCTCAGTACGACCTCGTAAGAGGTCTATGGCGTGGGGTAGAAGCTCGATAATGCTCTCGAGCGACTGGCAGGCGCCGCGTGGGCTGCCCGGCAGATTCACGATAAGCTTGTCGTTCCTTGCTCCCACAATCCCTCGGGAGAGCGCCGCCCTGGGAGTCTTCTTCACCCCTTCGGCCCGCATCAGTTCCGCAAGACCCGGGATTTCCTTATCGACGACCGCGCGCGTAGCCTCCGGGGTGACGTCGCGCGCTCCAAGCCCAGTGCCGCCGGAGGTGAAGACGGCATCACAATCATCACCCTCCGTCCAGGCCAGAAGCGTGCCCCGAATGCGGTCCGCATCGTCAGGCAGGACCTCGAGCGCTTGGACCAGCCAGCCTCGCTTTTCAAGCAACTCGCGAACTACCGGGCCGGACCGGTCCTCCCGGCCGCCAACCGCTGCGGCATCACTCAGCACGAGAATTCTTGCACGAAGCGCAAAGGACATAAGTGAAGCTTTCAGCCGTCAGCTATCAGCGATCAGCAAGAGCACCCCCAGGCGGTAGCTGAGAACTGAGGGTTGATAGCGGAGAGCTTCCTGAGTGAAGCCTTCAGCCGTCAGCTTTCAGCCATCAGCAAGAACACCACGCCTTCCTGCTGGATGCTGATTGCTGACGGCGTGCTTCTCATTGAAGCTGTCAGCCACCAGCTTTCAGCCATCAGCGAGAAGACCTGCCTTGCCGCTGAAAGCTGATAGCTGACGGCTGATAGCTGACGGCTTGTCTACCGCGGGGCGCGGTAAGTGCCGCTCTTCCCGCCACTCTTTTCCAGCAGCTTGATGTTTGTGATCTCGATTCCCCGGTCGATGGCCTTGCACATGTCATAAACGGTGAGTGCCGCGACAGCCACCGCCGTGAGCGCTTCCATCTCGACCCCGGTCGCTCCAGTCGAGCTCACCGTCGAAGAAAGCTCTACGCCATTCTTGCAAAAATCCGCCTTCACATCAATATGACTCAACAAAAGCGGGTGGCAAAGGGGGATCAGTTCTGCGGTCTGCTTTGCGGCGTTGATGCCGGCAATACGCGCGGTTTCAAGCGGGTTCCCTTTGGGATTTCGTTTCGCGGCGCGAAGAGCACGGGGACTCATTTTCACCAGCGCGCTCGCCGAAGCTTGGCGTAGCGTGGCGGGTTTCGCAGAAACATCCACCATGCGGATACGACCTGCTGAATCGAAATGTGAAAGATTCTTCCGCATGCTTCACTGCTCCCTCGGCATGACGTCAACCCAATCGCCCGCCGCCAACTCAGCCTGGTCGGGATGAATCACCAGAAAACAATTGGCCGCGGCACTGCCAACCAAGTCCCCCGAGCCCTGCCAGTTGACGAGTTCCACAACCGGATCGCGGTTCTGAACGCAAACTCGGGCCGGCATAAACATGGTCAGGCCGGTCCTTGGGCGGCAGGGCTTAGCCAAGCGGGCTCGAAGGAGGACCGGAGGCTCGAACCCCGTTCCGCCCAACATGGCGATGGCCGGACGAACAAATAACTCAAAGGTGACGAAAGTGGAGACTGGATTACCCGGAAGACCAAAGAAAAACCGGTCGCGAACCCGGCCAAAGACCAATGGCTTTCCAGGACGGATCGCTGCTCCCTGGAAGAAGAACTCCGCTCCCAACTCGGCCAGGACTTTTTCCACCAGATCAAACTTACCCATCGACACGCCACCGCTTAAAAGGAGCAAGTCTGAATCCAGCCCCCGTTCGACCATCTCTCGGAGGGCGTCCTCACGGTCGGGAACTATGCCAAGCCCTACGGACACGCCACCTGCTGAAGTGACCTGGGCAGAAAGGGTCACGGCATTGCTGTTCCGAATTTGAAACCATTGCGGACGCTGCTCGACAGCCACCAGCTCGTCGCCCGTAGGCAGAATGGCCACCATAGGCTGCCGGTAAACCGCAACTCTTACCTTCCCCACGGCAGCCAGCAACCCCATTTCCGCCGCCCGCACCCGCCTTCCGCGCGCCAGAACGCACGCGCCCATTGAGGCTTCACTGCCCTGAAGCACCACGTTCTCCCATGCCTGCACGCTGCGCTGGATTTCGATATGCTCGCCCAAGGACCGCGTGTGCTCGACCATCACGACAGCGTCCGCGCCAACAGGTAAAGGAGCGCCCGTCATGATCGAGACGCACTGGCCGGGGTCCACTTTCCCTTCAAGATGTTGCCCGGCAGGAACTTCTCCCACGCACCGGAGGACAGCAGGCACTGCGCTCAGGTCAGCAGCACGTAAGGCATAACCATCGCGAATGGCCCGGTGAAAAGGGGGCAAATCGCGGTCCGCCACGACATCTTCTGCCAAGACTCGTCCTCGGACCGCCTCCAACGACACTGTTTCTGCTGGAGGCATGGGATTTGCCTCGCCGATTCTTTCCTGGACAATTGATATGGCCTGTGCGTAAGTAACTACCATGAAAGCGCGGATTACTCGTGACCCCCTCACCCGGCCCGCGTCCCGATGAAGTGCATCGGGATCGCGGGCCACCCTCTCCCCCAAGGGGGAGAGGGCCAGAAATATCTCAGCACAAATGTAGAAACTCCAGGCCTCTTCGCACGTTCCTATCAGCGGGAAGCGCTTGCGACGAGGACCGCAAAACGGCTTTCGTCAAGCCAGAGAACCTGGTCGCGCTCCGGCCCCGTCGAAACCATCGCGATCTCGACGCCCACTTGGTCGGAAAGGAACCGCAAATAGTCTTTGGCCTTCTGCGGGAGCTTGGAGAAGTCCCGCAGACCGAAGGTAGGCTGCTGCCAACCCGGCAACATGCGATAGTGAACTTGCACCTTATCAAGGCATTCAACGTCAGGTGGAAAGTCGGTAAATCGCTTGCCCTGGTACTCGTATTCCAAGCCCACCGGAATCTCGGAAAGACTATCGAGGATGTCGAGTTTGGTGATAATGAGGGACTCGAGATGGTTTACGCGGGCGCTATAGCGGGCCGCCGCCACATCAAACCAACCGCAGCGGCGCGGCCGCCCGGTGACCGCGCCATACTCTCCTCCGCGTTCTCGAATCTTTTCACCCTCGGGACCCTTAGCCTCGGTTGGGAACGGCCCACTCCCCACGCGCGTGGCATAGGCTTTTGAAACGCCAACTACAGACTGGATGCGCGTTGGCCCCACGCCGGTGCCTGTGCAAGCGCCACCCGCCGTAGCGCTGGACGAGGTCACGAAAGGATAGGTTCCGTGGTCCAGGTCCAGAAGCGTACCTTGCGCACCTTCGAAGAGCACTCGCTTTCCACGGTCGATCTCGGTATTCAAATAGGCAGAGACGTCCGCGAGAAACGGCACTATGTGCTGGGCGACTTCCAAGTACCGGTCAGCCAGTGCCACCGGGTCAAGGGCGGCGCCCCCAAATAACGCCGAGGCAATACGGTTCTTCTCCGCAACGATTTCGCTGCATCGGCGGCGGAATGATTCCGGGTCGCGAAGATCGCCTGCTCGGAGCCCGCGGCGGCCGGCTTTGTCCTCATAGGCGGGACCGATCCCTTTAGCCGTCGTGCCGATTTTTCCTACGCCTCGCGCCTCTTCCGCGGCCACTTCGAGAGCTCGGTGGTAAGGCAGAATCAGGTGCGCGCGATCGCTGATGAGTAGGCGACCATCGACTCGCACACCGTTTCCCTCCACGGCCTTGATCTCGCGTAACAAGGCTTCCGGGTCAACCACAACTCCGTTTCCGATAGCGGCAGTCTTATCCGGCCGCACGATGCCTGTCGGGAGAAGCTGGAGAATGAATTTCCTTCCGTTAACGCAAACGGTGTGGCCAGCGTTGGCGCCTCCCTGGTAGCGGGCCACGATGTCAAAGTGCTCCGCCAAAGTATCGACGACCTTACCCTTGCCCTCGTCGCCCCATTGGGCGCCCACCACAACCACGTTTGCTGGCATGTTTATCCTGTCCACTTTTGGAGTGCGGCAGCTTGCTGCCGCTTTCGTGTCTCGAGCTTGCTCGAGGTCCTGCCGGAAGCAAGCTGCCGTCATAGAAAGCGGCAGCAGGCTGCCGCACTCCAAAGCCGTGCCCCGGGGAACTAGTCCTTCACCCACAGACTGGAGCGACTTGATCTTATCTTTGGAGAGCCTGCTATACGGAATCCCAGGATTTGCGCCGTCGCCAACGTACCTCCAAACGCTTCTCTGGAGACGTGGCCTGCGGGCTCCGAAAACAAGAGTAACCCACCTTTTCCGAGTGACCTCTGAATTTCTGAGAGAAACCGTTTTGCATCCGGGACCTCATGCACAACTGCAAATACCAATGCAAAATCGACCTTTTGCGCCAAATCATCAATGCAAAGGGATGTAGGCGTGCAGACGCGCAATTCAATTCTATCGATCAGTCCTGCCCTGACGGCACGTTTTTTGACTGCCCTGATCATCTTTTCCTGCAGATCAACACACACAACATGGCCGGATTCCCCAACCAGACGCGCCATCGGCAAAGTAAAGAACCCCATCCCACTTCCAACCTCCAGCACAGTCATCCCCTCATGGATGTACGGCTTCAGAATATTCTCCGGTTTGTAGAGGAGCTTCCTGAGGGGGTTCAATAACAGGTATCCGAGCCACCACGGACAGACTCTTTTGCTCATGATTTCACCTGCTCTCATGCCTCATTCTGGTCTTGCCGCTCCCGGTTCGGATCACGCAATCCCCTGCCCTTCACAAGCCTGCCGACTGGAGACAGTACCTCAGCAGAGGGCAGCTCGACCGCCCACATTCTCTCACGGTGTGAGCGGTTCCGTGGCTATAGCTCCAATTGGAAATCCAGGTTTACAGGAGATGAAAGCCCTCTCGATAACGCGGACCGCCAGCATCCTGGAAGGTCAGAGGTGCTTATCGAGCAGCTTGCTGATGGCCTCTTTAGAGGCGGCCCCCACGATCTGCTCCCGGATTTGGCCGTCTTTGAAAAGAAGCAGGGTGGGGACACCTCGGATTCTGTAACGGCTGGTGACCGTGAAGTTTTCGTCCACATTGAGTTTTCCAACCTTGGCACGGCCAGCATACGCCTCAGCAATTGTATCGACGGCAGGCGCCATCATCCGGCAGGGTGCACACCACGTTGCCCAGAAATCGACCAGAACCGGCTTGTCGCATTTCAAAACTTCCTCCTCAAAGTTCTGCTCAGAAAATTCCAGAGTATGACCGCCCGCCATCGTCTCAAAACCTCCACAGATTAGTGACCCCTGCCAATAACTTCCAGCGCAAGCCTGTTCCGTGCACTCGTCTGCCCTGCTGTCATTCTGAGTCCTTCGCTGTCATCCTGATCCCGCCCTGCGGGAGAAGGATCTCGCTCTGCCCGCTCAGGATAAACTGCGCGAAGAATCTCGCTCTGGACTTTCCCGCCGACAAACAGCAGGGCGAGATGCTTCGTCCCGACAAGTCGGGACTCAGCATGACAGTGACCCGCTATCCGTTCGAGGTCTCAGCCTCGGATTCAGGAGTGGCCTTTCCCTTCTGCAACGCTTCATAGATCTCCAAATACTGCCTTGCCGACCTTCCCCACGAGAAATCTTCTCGCATTCCGTTGCAAACCAATTGTTGCCACACCTGGGGCTGGTGATAGGCTGCGATAGCTTGGTCGATCGCGTTGAGCAACGCCGCACCGGTGTACTCGCTGAATTTAAAGCCTGTGCCCGACTGGCCGTCAAAAGCTTCAATCGTATCATCCAGACCACCAGTGGCCCTGACAATGGGCACGGTCCCATATTTCAGGCTATAAATCTGGTTCAGCCCACAGGGCTCGTAACGCGAGGGCATCAAGAACATGTCTGACCCTGCTTCAATCTGGTGCGCCAGGGTGTTGTCGTAAGCGACAGCCACCAGAAACTTGTCCGGATATCGGGCCGCCATGAACCGGAAAAGTTCTTCGTAAACAGGGTCGCCCGTTCCCAGCGCGACAATGTAAAGGTCCAAGGCCGCGAGCTGCTCCAAGATTTCCGCGATGAGGTCGAAGCCTTTCTGAGGCGCAAAACGCGAAACGATGCCGATGACCGGCCGGTCAAGCACCGGCCGATTCACTCCCATTCTTTGCAGCAGAGCCTTCTTGCACGTTACCTTGCCCGTCATATCCTTCGCACTGTAGCCGGCGGGGAGCAGCTTGTCCGTGGCCGGACTCCAGGCGTGGTAGTCCACGCCGTTCAGAATACCCCGGAGACGGTCCCTTCGCGACCGTAAGACTCCCTCGAGGCCACAGCCGAACTCGGGCGTCTGGATTTCCTCCGCGTACTTCCGACTAACCGTGGTGATGAAATCAGAAAAGACAATTCCCCCTTTCAGGAGGTTGACCTTTCCATAAAACTCCAGGAAATCCATCGCGAATAAACCTGCGTGCAAAGAAATCCGCGGCAGGATATGCGGCGGGAAAAGCCCCTGGTACCCCACGTTATGGATGGTGAAGACGACGGAAGTGTTGCGGAAGAATTCGTCGTCCTGGTAAAGAGTGCGCAAATAGATGGGAACCAGTGCCGTCTGCCAGTCGTGGCAGTGGATGATATCCGGCGGGGTCGCCGACCGCTTTATCAGTTCCAGCGCCGCGAAACTGAACGCTGCAAAACGCTCGGCATTGTCAGGATAATCCTCACCCATCTCCTGGTACAGTCCCGCGCGGTCGAAGAAAAAGGGACTCTCGACTAGAAACGTGAGGACTTTACTCGCCACACCGGCGTTCTGAATGGAGACAAACTTGTAACCGGAACCCAGCGCGATGGTCAGACTTTGCATCTCGCCTTCAGGCTTGCCGGGCTTGGTCATCCTGTAGCGTGGCAGCACAACCTCGAGTTTATGACCCAGCTTTGCCAGAGCTTTCGGCAGTGCCCCCACCACGTCTGCCAGTCCACCGGTTTTCGAGAAGGGCACACCTTCAGATGCTACAAACACAATACGCACAGAACTACCTCGTTTGGTGGCTTAAAGATCCCAGTGCCTCACTAAGCTACGTTAGAGGATGCTCCCCAGCCTTGTCAAGGGCAGACGACTTCTTGTGATCATAAGCAGACATAGTGCTCTCACTCTGACCCCGGGAAAGCTGAGAAGAGGGGGGCGATGCAATTCCAAATTGCGAATTGAATTGCATCTTCCTTCTCACCACAGCCTGCTGCCGACTGCCCTCTTTCCCCCAAGAATTGCCTCCTGCTCTTCCCCCACCTACCCCTTCTTAAGGTACAATCTCTTTCCGTGCCCCAGCCTGCTCGTCCCAAGCTTGGCCAGCATTTTCTCCGCGACCGGCGGTTTCAGCGCCGAATCGTCGAGAGCCTGGCGATCCAGTCCAATGATTTGGTCTGCGAGATCGGCCCTGGGCGGGGGGCGATGACCGAGCTTCTGGCAGCGCGAGCCCAGCAAGTCGTCGCCATTGAAGTTGACCGTGAGCTGGCGCGGATGCTTCAACAGAAGTTCTCAAACAAGCTGGGGATTGAAGTCCTAGAAGCCGATATTCTCCAGAGCGACCTCGCCACCCTTTGCCGCCGCTACCAACGGGAGCGGTGTTTCGTTTTCGGGAATTTGCCCTATTACATCACTTCGCCAATCCTTCATCACCTCTTGGATTTTGCCGGCTCGATCAGCGGCATAGGACTCGTGGTGCAGCGGGAGGTCGCCGACCGGCTCAGCGCCTTGCCCGGCTCGCGCCATTATGGATATTTGACGGTCCTGACGCAGCTCCATACGAACCCGCGCATCGAGTTCGGAATCCCCCCGGGGGTATTTTCGCCTCCGCCCAAAGTCGATTCTGCCTTGGTCACCTTTCAGATGAAGGGAATCCAGCTCCCGGCCGAGCAGCGGAAAGCGCTCCTGGAGTTCGTGAAGTTGTGCTTCGCGCACAAGAGGAAGAACCTGCTGAATAACCTCGCACCAGTTTACCCGCGCCAGCGCGTGGAAACAGAGCTGGCAGGTCTTAAACTACCTCAAAGCATTCGGGCAGAACAGTTGGCGGTCGAGCAGTTTGAAAAGCTCCTTGCGCGCTTACACTAGGGTAGAGGGATCTTCCATCTTTTCCACTTATCTCGCTTTTTTGAAGCTTTCTGCGCCGGCGACGTCATGTTACCGTGTGTTTTCAACGGGTTATAAGAATGCCGCAGATATGCTGAAACGCGCATATGTGGGGCATATTGACACGCTTCGCGCTTCGCCCGCTTAATAGTACGCTATACGCATAGCCTATCACAGTATGACACGCTCAATAATCTGTCAATGCGGCTTGAGTCCGCACCACCCCTTAGCCCCTCCCGCCGCGGCGGGAGGGGAGTTCCATATTCCCCTCCTTTGTTAAGGAGGGGGCGAGGGGGTGGTTAGGGTTGGGGCACGGCTAGGCTCGACAGGAATTGCCTGACCGCAATCTCATATTGTTCCGTCGCCTGATTAAAACCTTCGCCGTGGCGGTGGCCGGGCAGGACGATCAGAGCTTTGTTCGGGCTGGCTGCGTGGGAATAAAGGTCTCGAGCAATGGAAGGAGGCATCCTGCGATCATCCTGGAGAGCGACGAAGAGAATGGGACGACTACCGATGCGGATCACCGCGTTGACGAGGTCAAAGTCGGAAGGGCGAAAACCTCCCCGCCAAGCGATCCCATGGACAATTTCATTGGCGAAGGGAAAGCTCGGAAGATGAAAGAATAGCTTCCAGTGGTGTTCGACAGTGGCCCGCAAGGAGAGGAAAGAACTGTCGGAGATTACGGCTGCAACGTCGGGCGACTCAGCCGCGGCCATCAGAGCGGCCGCCGCACCCATCGAAACGCCCCACAAGATCACAGGGCGCGGCGCCCCTTGTTGGTAAAGGGCACAGCGAACAGCGGCTATCACATCCAAACGCTCTTTGTACCCCAGTGTCGTCCGCTCGCCTCCACTCGCTCCCTGGTGCCTGAGGTCAAAAAGCAAGCCATCGTAACCCAGTGCGTGGCCGAAGGCCGCCATCGGCAACATCTCGATGCGCGTGCGGTTCAGCCCGTGGCAATAGACAATCGTGCCGCGCGCCCCGCTCGTGACAGGGACATACCAGCCCTTGAGCAGCACGCCATCACTCGAGGGGAACTCGACCCATTTGAAATTCATTCGGTACGATATGGGAGTCTTCCCATCGTTTGGGTCGGGGTAGTGATAGCGCCCCGTGGTGCCGATGTTTACGATGAACCAGGGAACGAAGAGAAAGAAGAAACCGGCGGCCAGCGCAGCCAGTATCAATATCACGTTTCGGACGATTTGCCAGATTCTTCGCTTCGACACCAATCGACCCTCCCAGGAGCCAGAAGACAGCAAGTAGGCAGTAAGCAGAAACTAGAAACTGGAAATTAGAAACTGGAAACTAGTGTAGTGTCCCATAATTACCTTGACTTATACAGATAAGGCCAGTATGCTTGAGGACATGAGCCGAGTCGCAGCTCCGATTATTCTGTCGGCCGAGGAACGGACCGCCTTGGGGGCGTGGTCCA
>JBEKHR010000015.1:0-113281 GCA_050012175.1 Terriglobia bacterium
TTGTAAAGAGGGTAGGTCGGCACTACAACCACTTTCTCAAAACACTGCACTGATCGATAAGAGGTTAGACCGAGAGAGAGATCAATTTTCACGCAAAAAAGTGCGCACCTGCGAAGGTTGGGCTAGGTGCGCCTTCAGGACACGGTCATGGTGATCGGCTATCCCGGCTCGGCATCTACCTGGGGCGGCAGCCAGTTGGTCAGCCAGGCGTCGAACCTCGTGCCCAGCGTCACGAACGGGCACACTTCGCCGGTCAAGACGGCCCTGACGGGCGCGCACAAAAACTCTAAGGCTTGAGGTCACCAGCAATCTGCGAGAACTGGTCGAGGGCTGCTTCGAGGTCCTCGGCGATTTCGGTGGCGATTACATCTGGGTCGGGCAGGTTCGCCGAGTCCTCCAAGCTCTCGTCTTTCAGCCAAAAGATGTCGAGACTCACCTTGTCGCGCTTCAGTAAATCTTCATACTCGAATGGCTTAAAGCGATCGGTCGGTTTCCGGTCATGGCGGTTCGCGGGGTTGTAGCAGGCGACGAAATCGTCAAGGTCGGAGCGCTTCAACGGATTCGTCTTCAGGGTAAAGTGCTGGTTGGTGCGGAAATCATAAATCCACAGGGTCTTCGTCCACGGTGTTTCGCTCGCTGGTCTGCGGTCGAAGAAGAGGACGTTTGCCTTCACGCCCTGGGCGTAAAAGATGCCCGTCGGAAGGCGCAAGAGCGTGTGGACATCGCATTCGTGCAGCAGCTTGCGCCGGACGGTCTCTCCCGCCCCGCCTTCAAACAACACATTATCCGGCACGACGATGGCCGCCCGCCCGTGGATGTTGAGCAATGACTTAACGTGCTGAAGGAAATTGAGTTGCTTGTTGCTGGTCGAGGCCCAGAAGTCATCGCGGACCACTACCAGACTTTCCTTACTCTGTTGGCCTTCTTCGTTAATGACCGTCACGCTGGACTTCTTTCCAAACGGCGGATTAGTCATCACAATGTCGTAAGTCTCTGACGGCTTGGCATTCAGGCTGTCGCCCACCTTGACGGGGCATTCGTCCCCGCCGATGCCGTGCAGCAGAAGATTCATGGCGCACAGACGGGCGGTGTTGTCCACAATCTCCATGCCCTTGAGCGCGTCAAACCGCAGATACTTTTTCTGATCCTTGTCCAGGTCATAGTGACGGCTGATGAATTCGTGGGCGATTAGCAAGAAGCCGCCGGTCCCGCAGGCGGGGTCGAAAATCGTTTGCATCGGTGCCGGGCGCATCACGTCCACGATGGCGCGGATCAGGGCACGCGGGGTGAAGTATTGGCCTGCGCCGGTCTTCACGTCCTCCGCGTTTTTCTCCAGCAAGCCTTCATAAGCATCGCCCTTCACGTCCGCGTCAAGCGTCATCCACTGTTCGCGGTCAATCAGGTCGGCGACCAAGCGGCGCAACTTGGCCGGGTCCTGAATCTTGTTCTGCGCTTTCCGAAAGATGGTCCCGAGCATCCCGCCTTGCTTGCCGAGGTTCTCCAGCGTCTTTCGATAGTGGATTTCAAGCGCATCGCCGTCCAATTCCAGCAGGCTCGGCCAGTTGTAGTCCTCAGGGACAATCGTTGGTCGATTCAACGGCGGCTGGGTCTGCTCGTGCGCCATCTTGAGGAACAGCAGATAGGTGAGTTGCTCGACATAGTCCCCATACGACAGTCCATCATCGCGGAGGATGTTGCAGTAGTTCCATAGTTTTTGCACGATGCCGGCGGACCCATTCGACATTATTCCTTCTCCTCCTGTGGCACAGGCACTCTTGTGGCACAGGCACTCTTGCCTGTGGCTTGTGTGTCACAGCCAGGAGTGGCTGTGCTACCTGTGGCACAGGCACTCTTGCCTGTGGATCGGGTGCTTCTTTTTGAGGCACTTGACCAGGGCCAGTCCTCCGGCCTTTCCACCAGGCCCGCAGTGACGGGATTGCGTTCAATATAGGCCCGAATACGCACCAATTCAGCCTCGTTGCGCACCCAGTGGTCGAAAGATTCGTCTTCCCAGAAATGCATACCGACGCGCCCCAGAGCGGCGTTGGCGTCGCGCGCGGAAACGCCCTTGATACCGCCGGTGATGCGGGCCAGCGGCATTCGAGGCCACAGGAGCACGTGCACGTGATTCGGCATGACCACATAAGTGTCAAGTTGGTAATGTCCCAGCTCTTCGCCGCGAAGGATAGCGTCCTCAACGTAGCCGGCAATTTCGGGGTCGCGAAGCCAAGCGGGGCCGTAAGCTCCGCGGTCGAGTTCGGCGTCCATCTGTCGAAATCTCCTGCCGGAGTCTTTGGTGCTTTCTTTGGTAGCACAGGCACTCCTGCCTGTGCTCTCTTTGGTGACACAGGCACTCTTGCCTGGGGCTATACCTTTGGGCAATGACCCAAACAGCCGCCAAGTAATAAAGATGGCCTTGCCCTCAGGGTGCCAGTGCGGCAGATTGCGGCGATAGAAGGTCATTGGTTAATCTTTTGTGACACAGGCACTCCTGCCTGTGCCTTCTTGCTGTTTAATTTATTGCCAGCACAGCCAGGAG
This sequence comes from Terriglobia bacterium, assembly GCA_050012175.1. Classification (GTDB taxonomy): domain Bacteria; phylum Acidobacteriota; class Terriglobia; order UBA7540; family UBA7540; genus CAVROP01. Next base: position 2,540 of record JBEKHR010000015.1, read on the forward strand.
TGGCTGTGCCACCGCCAGATTTGGCAGCTTTGATGCGTTCCAGCAGCGCGCTGGCAGGTTCGTCGCTCGGATCCTGGGGCACGAGCTTGCCCTCGAAGGCGCGCTTGAGGATGGCTTGCCGCAGTCGTTCGGCACGCTTCAGGTTGGCCTCGACGAGGCTTTCCAGTTCATCGATGACGGAGAGCCGCCGCTCCACCTCGGCGACGATGCGGTGTTGTTCTGCAAGCGGTGGAAGGACAATGGGCATCCTAAGCAGCTGGTCCGTATTTATTCCGGGGCGTGTTGCGCCGTGGTTTACGTCACGTATATATGCGTCGACTGCTTCAGAGCCACGAACGTACGCCATGAAGAATTCTGGCAAAACTGCAGAGGGCGAAAGACGGAGGCGCATCAGGTGATAATTAAATAGCGCTCCGTCAAGGCTGCTCGTCACAACGCCTGCCCGCCCGACGGTTGCCATACGTGAGAAAAGCATGTCGCCAGTACGCAACCGATACCTTTCGAGTTCGACAGCCTTTAGCTCTGAAACGAAAACCGCTTTATCTAGCTTAATCCCGCCATGGGTTAAGCAACCGATGGTGAGCACCGGGGCACCCGAATCTGCGAAGTCCGTCTTCCCCATGTTTGTTCCGAACGGTCCCGTCAGGACTGGCTGCTCGCCCTGCGCGCCGAGGCATTCAGCTGATGCCCACACCCATCCCTCCGGCAGATTGGGCAGACTGCTCACATCTGGTGTGGCGGGCTCCCTGTATTTGGCCTTCCACGTGTCCTCCTTGGGAGGCCCGCCGGCGGCGTGCATTTTGGCAAGCTGGTCGGCTTCCCAGCGGGCGCGGCGCTCCTTGAGGATGCGGGCGAGGAGCTTATCGGCGGGTTCGTAGTCGCGGCCTTCGGCGCGGGCTAGTTCGGCCTCGGTGGGAACCAAACGTCCCTCGCAGGCCGCCTTGAGCACCGAGGCGCGATAGCGCTTGAGGTTCGCCTGCACCCGCTTCAGCGCCTCGATCGCCGCATCTAGACGCGTGAACTGCTTCTCGATCTCAGAAACTATTCTTCCCTGCTCCTTCACGGGAGGAAGCGGCAGAGGGATCTCCGCAACGGTCCTTGACGAAAGATGCTTCACAGTGACAGATGAAGTCTCGGCGTTGATGGCATTCAGATATCCAGGCAAAACAAATGACAGGAGTTTACGGCCATAGAATCCCTCATTTACTGTAATCTTGCATACTCGCTGATTCAGTAGGGCTACAGGACCTTTCCACAACGCGCAGTGGAAATCGCCATCCATTCCCACCACGAGTTCATTTGGCTCGACAAGGTAGGTGGGGTCGTATTCACCCTTGTAGAATGCCTCTGTTTCTCGCTGCCTCACGTCACGAATTCGTAGGAGTGGCATGCCATCCGACCTCGTGAAGTTCTCGGAAGCAAATGGGCAGCCGTTAAGAACGGTGGCAACGAAGGAGAGCGGGACACGGCACCAGGACGCATGTTTGGCGAGCGGGCCATGCTCGTTTCGTTCGACAATTTCGTTGAGAGACGCAGTGAAGCTCACGCCGCAAGCACCTCATTCAACTCATTCAACAACGGCGTCAAACCCTGCCCGAATACCTGATACGCCTTGCCCAACCCTCCATGCTGCGCAAAGGGCACGTATTCAAAATCCTCTGTCTCAATTGCCAGGCTTGACGCGATGTGGTCTCGGATCAGTCCCAGCCACTGCCGCTGTTCTGCGGTGAAACTGCGCCCGCTGCTTTCCTGCTGAGCTAGCCATGCCGAGAAGCGCTCATGGACCTGTTCCTGGAACGGGCGCAATTCACCGTCCTGGTGCAGCGCGAACCGGACCAGCGAGACGATGTCCGTCAGGAGCTTGCCCCCTGAACCCCGAACCTTCGATCTGTCCAGTTTCTCATATGCCTGCCAGAGCAATTCGGGTGTCCAGGCACGCGGCGGGCGCTGGATGGCGTCCGCCAGTTCCTTGACCTGCTTGAACGTCAAGCGCTGTTTGTAGGGGCGGCTGTATAAGACCTGGAGCGCAGTGATTTCATCCTTGTTCTCGCGAATGAAGGTCTCGAATGACTCGACAATCGAGCGCGCTTTCTCCTGCGCGGCGGCGGAGTATCCGGCTTCCAGAACCTGGTCCTTGCTCACCGTATCAATCGTCTGCTCGTAGGATTTCTTGATTTCGATGAGTTTATTGCGCAGCGCAGGGTTCGCCACAATGGGCTTTGCGGCCTCTTCGAGGAGAATTGTGGCAGCCTTCGCAATCATCTCCGGCGGCGGTTCGGCGGGCGGGGCAAGCCCCGCCCCTACGCCCAAATGGCGAGCGGCTTCGATTTGAACGTCCGGGTCGAGGGCATTTACCAGTGCGCCTGTGATGACAGAAAGCGGCTTCCCATCATTGATCTGCTCAACCAACTTTCGGTCGCCCTTTGTGAGCTGGCGGTCCAGGCGCGCGAGCCGGGATGCCAACGAGGAAAGAGCATCCGGCTCTCGGTTTCCGAATGCCACTGCCTGGAGCAGCTTCTCGAACGAGACCGAATGCTTCCTTTCCAGCGGCTGTGTGTCCGACATCTCCTGTTCCGACAGACCCACGGCGTCCACGATAACGAAATGGGTCTTTGACTTCGCGTCGGGGGTGACGGATTGAAATTCCGTGTCGGTTACCACACGGACGCCGCGTCCTTTCATCTGCTCGAAGAAGTTCCGGCTCCGCACGGTGCGCATGAAGAACACGATCTCCAAAGGGCGCACGTCGGTCCCCGTGGCGATCATATCTACCGTGACCACGATGCGGGGATTGTAACTGTTGCGGAAGGAGGAAAGCAGGTCCTCTGCGTCAAGCCCGCTGCTTTTGAACGTGACCTCCTCGGCCTCGGTCCCGTCAGCCAGAGTTTTCTTGGTAAGCACGCGGGCCACGTTGGTCCGGTAAGTGATCTTCTGGCAGAAATCGTTGCCTTTGCCGAACTCCTCTCGCACGATCTGCACGATGTCATCGGCGTGGCTATCGTCCTTGGCAAAAATCAGAGTTTTGGGGACATCCTTGCGCCCGGGGAAGATGTCCGTGAACAGCCTTTCCTTGAACGTCTGGACGATGGTGCGAATCTGGTCCTTGGCCACGACATCGCGGTCCAGGTCTTGCGCGGCGTAGCTCAAGTCCTCGTCGAGTTGCTCCCAGCGGAGTTTACGTGTCAAGCGGTCGCGCCTGTCCACCCAGAGGCCTGCGTTGATCGTCGAACCGTGTTCACTAATGACCGTGCGGATCCGATAGAGGTCGAAATCGACGTTCACGCTATCGGCGACGGCTTGGTCGTGGTTGTATTCCATGACCAGGTTCTGGTTGAAGAACCCGAATGTCTGTTTGGAAGGCGTGGCCGTAAGGCCGATGATGAAGGCATCGAAGTATTCCAGAACCTGCCGCCACAGGTTGTAGATAGATCGATGGCATTCGTCGGTGATGATGAAGTCAAAAGTCTCGATGGGAAGCGCAGGGTTGTAAGTGACCGGGAGGGGCTCTTTAATGAGGGCCCCGAGATCGAACATCGAGCCCTCTTCCTGAGCTGGGTCGAACTCCTCCTCGCCTTTAAGCATCGAGTAGAGCCGCTGGATGGTCGTGATGCAGACCTTGCTCACCGGGTCGAGCTTGTTGGATTGCATGTGCTGGACGTTGTAGAGCTCGGTGAACTTCCGACCGTCGTCGGGTGTGGCGAACTGCTGGAACTCTTTATAAGTCTGCCTGCCCAGCGTACTGCGGTCCACGAGGAAGAGGATGCGGCGGGCCTTGGCGTATTTGATGAGACGATAAGAAAAATTGCAGGCGGTGAAGGTTTTCCCGCCGCCGCTGGCCATCTGGATGAGCGCTCGCGGGCGGCCGTCGGCGAGCGACCGCTCCAACCCACGGATGGCGCGCTCCTGCGCGGCCCAAAGCCCCTCGCCCGTGAGCGGCGGTAGACGCTTGAGGCGGGCGTGAAGCGTTGACCCAGGCGAGCGGCTTTCTTCCATCAGCCAATCCGCCAATGTCTCCGCTTTGTGAAATGCGAACACGCCACGGCTGCGTGCTTCCGGTTCGAGCAGGTTGGTGAAACGTGTCTCGACACCCGTGCTCTGGTAGCAGAATGGAAGCGGACGGCGGTAGGCTTTCAGGCTATCGGGCAGGCCCACGCTGTACTTTTCAGTCTGAACCTCGTAACCGGTGAGCGTCTCACCCTCTTTCTTTGCTTCAACGACACCCGCCGCCGCGCCATCAACGTAGAGAAGGTAGTCGGCAGAGCCATGCCCGGCCTTCAGCGGGAACTCCCGGATCGCCACTCCCCGGCCCGCCGTCACGTTCGCCTCGCTGACGTCCTGCACCTTCCAGCCAGCGTCCGTCAGGAGCTTGTCAATTTCTCTCCGTGACTTCTCTTCCGGCTTCTCTCCCATGGCTGCTCTGCTGGAGATTATACCCCCATAACGCTGTTTACCCACGCGCAATTGGGCGGGTGGCGCAGACCCGCCCACCATTGAGAACGGGGGACCTTCGGCCGCGGCGCGTCTGCGACATGCTGATTCCGCTTGAGGCTGAGGTGGAATCTCTTCATGCCCCGGCTGCGGGATTTTTACGGCCTCAATCATCTTCATTACGTGACCAATAGAACAGGATTCAGGATTGAAAGAGCAGGATTCAGGATTCAGGATTCAGGAGTCGGAGGAGCAGGTGTCAGGCGTCAGGTTTCAGGTGTCAGGTGCTGGGGGCTCAACGGGGATTCGGGAGTCCGTATTCAGGACACAGAACGAAAGAACCGGAGACAGAAGTGAGGAGACAAAAGGAAAAGCATCCGCTTTCTGCCTTCTGCTTACTGCCGACTGCCTACTGCGACTTGCGACGCCCATGTCGCGCAACCCATACCGGTAACCAGACTTCATGTCTCTTGACAAGCGGAATAAGATAGGCTAGTATAGTATGTGATGGATTCAGGATTCAGGATTCAGGGCGGGAAGAGCTGGGGACAGGGGCAAAGAATAGGGAATAGGGAATAGGGAACAGGGAATGGTTAATTAGCTGGTTTTTTTTGGCGCCGGTTACTGCAATGTCCACATGAGGGGAACTCGAATTGACAAGACCGTTGGCAGGCGCTTCGGCACAGGACAGGATGTCGCCTTGGACAGGGAAAAAGATACTTGGTAATTTTCAAAAATGAACGAACAACGCGGGAATGTCTATGAAAACAAAGGATCGCTGTGGAAAACTTGCCAGCGAAGCCGGAATGTCATAGAAAACAAAGATAGTTACGCGTTGGAAGCGGGAATGTCATTGAAAAGAAAGGAGGTAGGTGGTAGGTGGGCAAAAGCAGGTTTCAGGTGCCAAGTGCCGGGTGACTCCGGGCTGGGGGACGGAGGCCTGCCCGCCGCCGTGGGCTCACGCGCTACTCTGCGCTACGCGGTCCCATCCCGCCATGCGGGACCGTGAGCCATCCCGCTTTGCGGGACCTTAACGTTTTGGGCGTCCTTGTCGCCCAGGTTTATCAGGTAGGGCCGCATCGTCTTCGGCTCGACCAGCCGCCCCGAGCCATCCTCGGTGTAGTTGGGCTCCACCAGGTCGGGGGATACGACCAAAGTCGGTTTCTCATGCCGGCTGGAGAAGGTTGCGGCGAGAGAAAGGGCGTCAGGGGGCAATCCTGCGCCGTCGGCCGGACGATCGGAGAACCCCGCGCACAAGGCGTCCGCACGGGCCAGCAGTTCGGCGGTGCCGCCGAAGAACCCCACCCCGGGTGATTCGGGGGCGATCAGGCGGACGAAGCGGATCTGCTGTTCGAGCTCCTCCTTCGTTTGGGCCCAGTTCTCGCCGGGATTGCCGCCTTTCCCGACCCCGAGAACGACGATCGTCTTCGCCAGGATGCCGTACCTCCGCGCCGACCAGACTTGGCTGGCGATCCACCAGTACTGCTTCTTGTCGCCCACGTAGCTCTCCATCATGACGAGGTCCGCCACGTCGCGATAGGCCTCCGCCAGAACCTTGGGGATGGGGCCGCGCATCTCCCAGACCGCGAGGGCCAACTCCGGTTTCCTGCGCTTCGTCTGGCGAAGAATCTGGGCAGATTTCTCATCCATCCGGCCGCCGTAGTCGAAGCCGAACTCGTCGATCATGACCACCGGCCGTGGGTTTCCGCCGTAGTTCTGACCCACCAGGTTGTCGACTGCTTTCTCGATGGGCGAGCGCAACAGGTCGAACCAGGTGTGGCCGACCCCCATCACCACACCCCGCACCCGCCAATACTGCCAGTCCTCCGGCTTCGTCGGCCCGATGAACGTCACCGAGCGCAGTTGCTTGGGATCAAAGTCCTTCGTCGGGCTGTAGGTGAAAGCGATCACTTTGTCCAGGCCCAGGACCTTTGTCTCTGCGCCCTTCGCCGCGGCAGGACGATCGGTTACCATTCCGCCGAGCATGGCAGCCAGCAGGGCCGCCGCCCTCACCCCAGGCAACCAGGAGTGTCGTATTTTGACCACCATGAACACAATCGCTGGGATCCGTTTGTCGCAAGGAATTCCGCCACGAGGCTCCGGACGGTATCCTCGAAGCGTTCTGTGGAAAGCTCGCGGCTCCTTTCGCGCAGGTGCTCTACGAGTGCAGCTTGCAGAACTGGGTTTTCCAGCGCGGACACAATTTTGTGAATGGCATCGTCGTCGTTCTCGAAAGTAAGTGACGGATGATCGACAATCTCGGTCTGGCCGCCGCCATTCGGCACAAATGTGAGGCAATCTGCCTTCACCAACTCCGCCACCGCGATCCCGAACGCCTCGCGCTCACAACCATTGATCCCGAACTTATGCCGGGCCATCAACTCACGTTTTGCCTTCCCCGCTACGCGGCCTTCAAGGAACACCCAATCTCGGTGCCGCGAAGCCAGCGCTTGCACCTTCTTGGCAAAGGGTGAGTGATCCAGGCCGCCGAGGATGTGAAGATGAATATCAAACCCCCGCTGCCGCACCTGGTCGAGAATGCCGATTACGGCGTCCATGCGCTTTTCCGGGACCACCCGGCCAACGCACACAAATCCGTCTTCTCTTTCATCCCAGGAAACGACCGGAAAATTGCCCGGCACGGGAGGGAACTGAACCCGGCGAGTGATCAATCCAAACTCCCGTTCCAAAAGGCCGGCCGTCCACTGCGAGTTCGCCACGGTGACATTCTTCTTCCAATTCTCCGCGCGGCTGGGCGCGAGCCTGTCGCAAAGTCCCAGGTAGGCCCTTCGCAAGATCGTGTCGCCATACCACCAGGCCCGCACCGTGGTCAGGCTGGGATGGAGCGCTCGTTGGAGCTTGGGGGCGAAAGAGAAGTCCGCCACGAACTGGATGAGCGGTACGCCGAAATCGCAGGGATTGTAGTGGGAAGTGATCACATCGAAGCCGGGCGCCAATCGGCGGCATTCGCGTGTGAACAGCGCGCCGCGCAACCCTGCAAACTTCGCGATGCGGTGCAGCCCCAGGGGCAACCGCACCTCATGGATGGTGAATTCCCCCGGCCGCAGGTCTGTGCCGTAGTACGCGTTCAGGCTCGGCACGTCGACCTTGCCGCCTGTGACGAGCGTTACGTCGTGGTCGCGCTTCAGCGCCTGGATGGTCCACAAAGCCCCTGTCTCCGAGCCCCCGTACCCAAGCCGGGGATGAATGACTGCTACGCTGGGGCGTCGCAAGCCTTTGCCTCCGCCCTTTCTTTGTACGCGATCATGTGAATCTGGGTCCAGCGGGGGGGCATGTCAATATGGGTAAATCCCAAGGTTCTTACGAAATCTACAATCAACGTCACATTCACCTCGGGTGGCAAAAAGGATGGATGAATTTCGCAGCACAGCAGCTTGCAAGCCGGGTGGGCCAAAGTTTGCTGCAAACCGCGAAGGACAGAGTACTCGTATCCTTCGACGTCGATTTTTACGGCGCGGGGAATGGGAAGGCCTTCCGCGCGCACCACCCAGTCACCTTGCACGATATCAACCTCTTCCGCGGCACTCTGCTGCCCGGAGTCGCCTTCGTGGGCGACCAGGGACGGGCACGCTGCTCCTCCCACAAAGAGCCGCCCCGCCGCGTTTTGGTCCCCCAACGCTTGTCTGAAAATCCGAACATTTGACAGTGTGTTTAGCTTCAGGTGATCTAGAAGTCGCTCGTAAGCTTTCACTTCAGGTTCGAAGGCGATCACTTGGCCCTCGTCACCGACGACTTTGGACATCGGGATCGTGAATTGGCCGATATGGCTCCCCACGTCGAAGAAGACGTCGCCCGGGCGAAGGGTGGAGATCAACACTCGCATGAAATCCTGTTCCGCTACAAGAGTTCCCTCCACTCCTCTGAGCTCGGCGGGGGTGCAAGCACGGAACTGCACGCCAATTCCGCTCAAGCTGGCGCGAAGTATCTTGCCTGGCGACACCGCCCATCGGTAGTAGGATTTCCTAAGGACGTCCGTAAGACGTAGGAATCGGGCCAGTGCCAACAGGTCGGAGCGATAAGCCAAACGTCTCAAGGCGTTCATTTCATCCTCAGGAACTCGCCTTTCAGAATGCGCCTGGGAACAGCGATGTATGCGCGGCGAGCCATCTGATCAGGGCGAATCTCCGGCGGTACTCTGTTACCTCGCCGCGGTCCATGCTTATCGGGCCTCCCTGACGCTCCGAAATGGGACGAAAGGATGCACCCGCATCAGGCCCCGCCTCAGGCTTTGTTTCTCGTCCACCTGCAAGCCATGCCGCCAGGCTGCCAGGCTGAATAGGACCGTTAGCACAACGGCGACGGCAGCGCGGGCCGGCAACCCTAACCCCAGAATTGAAAAGCCGGCCAGCAGCACGGCCAGGCCGGCCAGCGAACTCAGGGCGATCGCCATGCGACCCGCAACCCAGGACCGTAGAGGCACGAGTCCGAGCCGCGCACACATCCACACCAAGAGACAATCATGCACGACCACCCGGATCATCCAGGCCAACGCTGCGCCGGTAATGCCCAACCGCAAAATGAGGTACCAAGCCAGGCCCGCATAAAGGGGAAGTTCCCACAAGAGGAACTTGGAGGGGATATCAGGTCGCCCAACAGCCTGGAGAAGCACGTGTGGAACCCAGAATACCGACATGAGAAGCATACATAGGGAAATGATTTGGAACGCCGAGGTGCTGCGGTTGGCGAAGTCAGTTCCCAACCAGATCTTCAGAATATCGCGTGCGAAAAAAACCATTAGAATCACGAGTGCGCCCATACCCAGCGACACAAATCTTACAGAACGTACAAAGAAATTCTCTATGTCGGCGTGCCGCTGGCTGGCCCCGAGAGCGGAAAAGGCGGGAAAGAGCACGCCAACCAGGGCACCTGGAAGCACCGCGGTCCGCGAGATGGCTTCGTAAGGGGCGGCATAATATCCCACCGCGGCCATCGAAGTGAGAGCCCCGATGAGGAAACGGTCGAGATAGGTGATGATCGGCCCGACCACGCTGCCGACGCTGACCCATCCCCCGAAACTGAGCAGAGGCCGCAGCACCTTGCGATCGACGACAAAGGTCTGCCGCAGGCTCGGGAAAAGGCGTAACCCCAGCACCAAGTACGCCAGCACCGCGACCAGTCTTGACAACAACAGGAAACCGACGATAGCAGGAAGTCCAAACCCCAGCCAAACGGCCAGCGCCGGGATGAGGTAAATCGCTGAGTTTAAGGGCAGGGTTACGGCATTCGTGAGGTCGAAGCGCTGCGCGGCCTCCAGCACCCCTCGCAAAGAGCCCATGGCAAAGACCACCGGAAAGGACCAGGCGATGAGCAAGAACACGAGGTGCGCCTCCCCTGTGAGGCTGGGTGAAAGCTTGAAAACGCGTCCGATGAGAAGGGGGGTTGCGGCGGTCAGAGCAACTGCGCCCAGGGCGCCGAGAGCGGTGCTCAGGGATACTGAGGTCCACACCACCAGAGGGAGTCGGTGGGATTCTTCTTTGCCGAGGAGTTCCGCCACGAATTTGGTCGTGGCAGGTCCCAGGCCAAGGTTCAAGAAGTTGAAGTAGCCCGCCATTACCCAGGCGAGAGAGAGGACGCCGAAGCGGTCCACGCCGAGCCCGTGAATGACGTAGGGAATGCTCACGACCCCGATCGCAAGCGGCACCGTCGCGCAGATGAAGTTCAGCACCGTATTGCGCGCCAACAGGCTGCCGCGAATGTGGAATCCGTTTTCAGGAGCCATTACGGGGCTGGCTTTCACCGCGCTCATGAAGTTGATGAAGTCATGCTGCCAAGGCTGATCTCCCGACGAGACTCGCCACCCGTTCCGTGAGTACGTTTTGGCGATCGGACTTGAACTGATCCCGGTTCACGCGTGCCGAGAACGAATCTACGCCCCGGCGTAAGCCGTCCCTGAAGTAAACCTTGGCGTCCGAGCCGAGAATTCTCTTGCCGAGCGAATGGTCATCCACGCGCTCTATCGGATACGAAGCACCTCCGCTCACCAGATCCTTTTTCCTCCGCCAGCTTTTACGAGTTCCCCCGTGGCTCACTCATATCTTCTGAGGCCGCAGTGCTCCAGGATTGTATAAGCGGCAAACTGCGGCCCATAGACCATCGAGCGGTGCCAGCAGCGCCTTGGCTCCCGGATGAGCCGCCAGAGCCACTCAAATCCATGCTCCCTGATCCAGGCAGGCGCAGGCGCGATGCTGCCGCTCACGAACTTGGCCGCAGCTCCTGCCGCGATCACGATAGGTACGTCAAGCTTTTGCCGGTTGGCGAAGATCCATCTCTCTTGTTTCGGCAGCCCCAGGCATACCCATAGCACATGGGGCTTGGCGTCGTTGATTCTCTTGATTATCTGGTCGTTCTCTTCCCTGCTCAGAGGCCGGAAGGGGGGTGAATAAGCGCCGGCAATTCACATGCCGGGGAACTGGCCGCGGAGTTTCGAGGTGAGGCGTTCAAGCACGTCACCCGTATCGCCCAAGAAGTAAGTGCTATAGCCACGTTCGTTGGCAAGCCCGCAGAACGCCAGCATCAAGTCAGCTCCGCGCACCTGCTGGGGTTTAAGGGAGAGCCGCGCCGCTGCGGCGCGCGCCGCCCACTTGCCGTCGGGAACCGATAGGGCGGCCGACTCGAGGATCTGCTTGAACTCCGGATGCTCGAATCCCTCCATGATGCCGTGTGAGCCGGTCACGGCAATCCACCGCTGGCCGTCCCCTTTTTGAATCCACCGATCGATCTGCCGCACAACATCGTGCAGACTGATCACATGCACGGGAACTCGCAAGACACGCGCACGAGGAACATTTCCGTCACTCGCGAGGTGATTTTCAGCCCTCATGCTCACTCCACGGATATGCTCCCAAGGAGGGCGGTGATGGCGAGGGACTTTTTGAAAGTGGCGCTTTAACCGGCCGGGCAATCCCAGCAGAGGCTGGCTTTCGATATCGGCGTGGAGCTCGGCGCAAGATCTTCCCTTCCCGGCGCTCCCACCGGCCCGTGAAGGTAACGGCAAACGATATGAGGACCAGGCGAATGTCCAACCAGAAACTTTGCCGGCGCGCGTAGAGCAGGTCGTAGCGAAGCTTATGCCGCCGAGATATTTCGCTGTGCCCGTACCGCAACAGCGCCGTTTCTCGAGCGCCCATCACCCACCAGGAGAGCTTCCCCACCTACCGCCCGGAACCCGCTTCCCCCCACCTACCACCTACGACACACCCCCTACTAGGCACTAACTACCTGGGTTTTCAATAACATTCCCGCTTTCAACGCGTAACTATCTTTGTTTTCTATAACATTCCCGCTTGGCCCCCGCTTTTTCCACAGCGGCCCTTTGTTTTCATAGACATCCCCGCTTAGTTCGTTCACTTTTTAAAATCAATTCAGAATCACAATTTGGCGGGGGTCACGGGTACCTGCTTGAGGCATTGGAATTCCTCTGCGTCTTCGCCCAGCGCCATCCCGCGAAGGCGGGACAGGCGAAGGTTTTCGGGCAGGGCGTATCGGCCGTGCTTCAGTGCATTGAGCTTCGAGTTCTGCTTGGCGGCTGCGGTGCGCGGTCCGGTGGAATGCTGGGCATTCTGGCGCGCGGCGGCGAGCAACTCGGGCGTAAGTTGGGGTGATTTGCGTAAGGACATGGTTCCTCCTGGGGCGGGGTGTTAGTTTAACGAGGAAAGGACTTCCCCGCGGGTTGGACTTTTCACATTGGTAGGCTACCACAAGGGCGGGGCGCTGTCAAGAGACAATATGTACACAGGCGTAGCCCAGGACTTCTTCAATTGACTCATTGGATCATTGGGTCACTGAATCATTGAAGAGCGGCTGAAGGGCAAGAGCAATTATGAATTGTGAGCCCCGGATTGCGGACGGAGGTTGTACGACATGAGCATGTGGAGCCCAAAGAAGCGAGATGAAAAAATGAATTACACACACAACAACCCCGCGAAGCGAGGCTTGGTCAAGCACCCGGGCGACCGGCCGTGGTCGAGTTGGAAGTTCTATCTGTGGAATGACGGTTCGATCTTGGGCATGGACAAAATGCTGTGATGGCGACACACCGAGGGTCGCATACATCCCGACAAAAAACCGTCGGGACGTATGCGCCACCGGCGTTTGCTAACTCATCATTTCGGTGTTTGTTTTTGATCCGGGCTGCCGAGGTCCGGCTTAACCTTTCGCAAAACAAAGCGACTTCTGAGTACAGAGTATCTTATGGAGTCACGGGTAGCCATGAGCGCACCAAGCAAACCCCAAGCAAACAAGAAGGCAAACAATGCCAAGAAGTACTTCCCCTGGTGTTCAATGTGCCTTTCGATCCGATACGCGGTGTATCCGTACAGCACGATCGAGTAGATGAGAGCAGAGAAGAGGATGTGTAGGGCGTCTTGGAAAGCAGTCACAATTGCTGTGAAGTCGCCCTCCTGCTCAAGAAACTGCACGAATTCATCGTCGCTCGAGGCCATGATTATTGCAAGGCCGGCAAAGTAAACAGAAAAAACAATCGCCAACACACTAATACCAACGCCGTAGAGGTCCTTTGCGAATCCGTTTCCAATCCAATGACCTGAAAAAAAGTACACAGTAAGGCCCGTGACAGCGCCAACGACGAAATCCATCGACAGTATAATTCGTCGGACTCTCATTTCGTGAACCTGGCAAGAATTCCCTGAAACACCCTGGTCAAGCCTTCGAGTATGAGTTTCGGGGGGACATCGTCTGGCGCCGCCAACGAATTCGCAGGGTTGTCATCCGTGCTCACAGTCTTTTCAACCCCATCTCTTGTGCCGCCGACCGTAACTTTGCCATATCCGTCTTGCGCCATAGCGATTTTTGCATCAATTTCTTCATCTTCCGCAATTCTGAGGCCGTGTCCAGAGCCTCCTGCATGAAACTGCTCCTGGTAGTCAGTAGCACCAAGCTTCTTGAAGCGCTCATCTGTTCTCTTCCATACATCCCTGAGCGATGGATTGGACGGGTGCAGATAGATTCTTACGAGCCGAACGATGCTTAACTCTCTTATCGCTTCGCGAAATGTCCCCTCATCCTGAATTGATTGTATCTCAGCATTTACAAAAAATCCGCCTTTGACGCTTCAAAGATTTCTGCGAAATTTCGGCGAAATTGGTCCCTCGTGATGTGACTGCCGACGGGGTGGTACGCAATTAATCCTGACTCCAGGTGCAGGAAGAACCTTGCCTTTGCAATAACGAGGTTTTCGATGACTTGGTCGCCGAGGTCCTGAGCGGCAGGCACGGCCACCTCCTCCTCGGTAACGGGCCGGTATTTTGCCAGATAGCCCGTCAAGAATTCTCCCAACTCACTGACTGCCGATTCGACCTTGAGAAATTGCCAATTTTGCCCACGTTTCCGAACGACCGTTGGAGTCCGCAGGCCTTCCGCAACGAAGATCTCTTTGCGTTCATACTGCGCCATCAGGTTGAACCGCCCGAAGTAGTAGCGAACTCTTCTTCGTGCCATCGTGCCTCCCTCTCCCAAGCCGTTAAAGTGCGGGCAAGGATTTTACAAGCTTGACGGTCTCAAGGCTCACGCGAGTGACCTGGCCCACGAGACGCACAATGTATTCGGGGTCGTCGGCACGGTTCGGGTCGGAGCGGATGCCGCTGTGCTTGTCCTCCGTCACTTGATACTGGTCAATCACCCATTCGAGGGCGCTACGATTGCCCAGGCGGTATTCAAAGGCTTCCGGTGGGATGCCGCCAAGCGTGAGCGAATCGTTCACCTTGAGGGAGCGGTGGTCTTTCGCCAGGCGCATCTTGTCTTCTACGCGGTAGGACAATGGAATTTGTAGGGCCGAGCGGCGCTCGGCCTGGGGGCGAGCGCCGCTCGCCCCTACCACGCGCGAACTCGTTTCAATGTATTTTAACGGCCACGGTTCGAGCTTCTCGTATTCAATGTGCAGCCGGGCGAGTTCCTTCCCCGCCTTGGCGAAGGTGCGAAATTCTCTCGCCAGCGGAATGCGCGGGAGTTCGCGCTTCAGGTTCTCGGCGTATTTCGCGCGGTATTCGGGATGGTGCAGAACCCCGTAGACGTAATAGAAGATATCCCACTTGGTGATTTTCTTGTCGTTGCAATGCTCGCGGAAATGCTCCAACGCCCAGTCGGTGATGTTCTCGCGACGGTTTGTACCATCTTCGTTGTAAACGTAAAAGGGAAAACACTGGTGACTGTCAGAGGCACACAGGTGAAGGTCGGGAATGATATCAGTTGCCAGGACGCTCGGGCTTACGGACCTGTATGCAATGTCGCTTGTTACGATGACGCAGTTGTCCCGTTCGCTCTCAGCGCTGGGGAACATGCGCGGGTTAACGTAAACTTCCTCGTCAAGAATTCTGTCGAAGAACAGCCAGCGCCTAGAAAACGGCCGGTAGAGGGACAACCGCACTTTCGACTCAACGAAGGAGGCGTAGTTGGCCCGTTTCAAGTCGAGTTTGAGGTCACGGCTCCACTTGATCTTGTCGTAGTGCACAAAATCGTCGACCGAGGTCTCCTTCCCAATCCGCTTATATCTGTCCACTTCGCTGTTGTACTCTTCGATGAAATGGCGAACTCGAATAATCAGGGCTTCCCTTTGAAAGTCGTAGACAACCTCATCTCGATTGGTCTTCACCCCGCCTGAAAAGAGCTTGAAGATGGTCTCGGGCGATGCCGATTCGGCACTCTTGGCCTCTTTGCTGGCAATTGGGATGAACTCAGCAAACTGATCTGCGTTAGCAGGAGTTAGCCAGTCGCCCGTAGGGTCTGCGGCGAAATCTCGCCAGGGCACGTTTCCTACGTGCTGAAACGAACCAAGAAGCTCGGACTTCTGCAGAGTTTTCCAGTAAGGCGGAACTACATGGTAGTGTAGCATGCGGCGTGCCGCCCGATTGTTCCGAACTAGCAACGTGATCCCAACGCCCACGCGGATCTGGTCGTGAAAAATGTTGCCAGCCTCCTGCCTCCTCAGCTCTCCTGTTGTCCGTGCATCTCCCCGCAAATCAAAGTGGTAAACCTCCGTGAATTCACTTGCAACCGACTTTCTAAAGCCATCAAAAGCGACCCCCCGGACAAACCGGTTGTTCGTAACGAACGCAACAATGCCGTCGCGCCCCTGCAGCCTGTCGGTGGCCCAGCGGAAGAATTTCACGTAGGGGTCGGTGAGCGCGTTCTTGTTGCTAGCCTTTGACCGCTTCGAGTAAGTCTCTGCGACCCGGCTTTCGATAGCCGGGTATTTCCGGTTCTTGTTGTTGTCGTTCTCGTTGATCTGTCCCACGTTGTATGGGGGATTACCAATCACCACTGTAATGGGCGTGCGGCGCTGGCGGTCCACGCGCTCCGCGTTCCTCTCCGTCATGTACATGTGAAGCTGCTGACGTTCTGCTAAGTCAAGCGTGTCCACAAAGCACAATCCCTCGAAAGGCTCATACATGCTAGTCAGCTCGTAATAGGCGTGCTCAATGTTGAGCGCGGCGATGTAATAGGGCAGCAGCATCACTTCGTTCGCAAAAAGCTGCTCGCGGTACACACGGGGCAAGTCGCGGCCGGGCATGCGGCGCAACAGGTTCACAACGAAGTTCCCGGTGCCCGTGCAGGGGTCGATGATGAAAACATCGGGACTCGAAAGCGACTTGCCGAACTCCTTCTCCAGTACCTCGGCCACGCTCGCGCACATGAAGTTCACGATTTCCTGCGGCGTGTAGACGATGCCGTGCGTATCGGCCAGCTTTACCGAGTAGCCCTGGAAGAAACGTTCGTAAACCGTGTTCAGGAAGCGCTGCTTTTCGCTGAAGTCAGGCAGCCAGCGCGCGGCGCCTTCGATGGCCCGGTAGAAACGGTCCAAGCTCTTCAAATACTCAGTGCGGTCAAAGCTATGGCTCACCAGGGCTTCGATGACGCGCTCCACTTCCGCCGCGATGGCGTTGCGCTTGACGAATTCCGGGTTATTGAAGACAGTGCGGAACAAGCGCTCGGTGAGCAGGTGTTGAACCAGCATCTCATCTACGGCCTCAACGCGGATATTGGGATTGAGCGCGGTGCGGCAAAGCTCAAAGAACTTCTCGAAGGCGGTCTGGAATGGCGGGTTGTCCTTGTGCGCCTGCTGGATCTTCTCCACGAGCCCGCGCGCGAGATCGGGCACGCGCTCCTTGAATTCGTCAACCGCTTCTTCAAAGCCTTCAATGTCCGGCTCAGTGTAGGAAAAGAATTGGTTGAGAAGGGCGGCCAACTCTTCGTGCTTGCCGAGACTGTACGGCCCGTTGATCTTTTGCTTGCCCTGAAACAGGACGCCGGTTTGGGTGTCCTCAAAGATGATGTTGGAGAGGGGGTAGCCGCGCGCGATCTTCTTTTTGATTTCGGTGTCGAGATCGTCCTGGGTGTCTTTGGCTTCCCAATAGCCACGCGGCAGGCTGTTGCGGTCGCGCAGGGTGCCGTCAGGACGAATGAGCGCGCCGCCGGACTTTCCCGAAAGCTCGGCGATGAATGTCCAGTCCTTGAGCCGGGCAGTCTCCTGGAGCAGGGACTCGAAGGGCGAGCGCACGCTCATCTCATTTAACACACCCTGGTCCCGCAAGGCTGCGACGCTTTCGTAATATCTGCGAATGGAGCGATGCGTGGGTGTTATGAGATTGTGACCGGTCATAACAGTAGAGGCAATACTAGCACTTTAGCCGGGGGCGGGCCAAGCACGAATGGTTTCTGTCGGAGGGTGGGTATTGTCGGCGGGTGCGAAATACCCCGGACCTAGAAAACAGGTGCGGGCTGCGCTTGCTGTGCCAGAATCATTATGATTTGATGGCCTTCACGACCCCAGGTGAAAGCGAGTTGTGGCATCGCCAGGATAACCGCAAGGCAAGCCACGGTCACCAAGATGTAGCGGTCATAAAGGAACGGACGCGGCAACCTCGACATGCGATCAATCTACGCGTGATGCCGTGCGGAGGCGAGACTCAACGGATTTGGCGAGCGCAGGGGGACGCGAAACAACCTTGTGCGGGCGCGAGACGTCTTGAGGGAAGACCGCACGACGACACCGAATCCAATGGTAGCCACGGATGTCAATGGCACACCGCCAAGGACACGCATTCCCGAGTGGAGGATTTAGGCGGGGGATTTCGATGGCAGAATCAGAATGGGCTAAGGGGATGGCTTAGGAGCTCAAGGCTGGAAAGGCGCGAAAGGCCGAAGAGGATGGCAAGCTCCTGGGAGAGCAGACAACGAGGAAGGGATTTGCTTTTAAATTGTGGACAGACGCCAAGAACTTTCATCGCTTGGCGATCTGAATACGCTGTGGAAGGTTGTTACAAAGCTTTGGGTGTGGAAGTCGAATCCAAAGCAATGTTAGGCGGGGTCAGAGGGAGAAACCGGCAACGCCTTGCCGCATCGTAGCGACTCGCGGACGCGAAAAGTGGCCAGAGTCGTTGCGCGAAGACTTTCGAAGGGAATGGGCGGTTCCCCGCCGCTTGCCACCGCCGCAACGAAAGCTCGCAGTTCCTCTCGATGCCCTTTGTCCTGAGAGAAGAGGGACCTGGACCGGCAGTGGTTATCGAAATAAAACCACGCTTTCCGAAAGTCATCGGAAATTGCGGTTCGCGCGTGGCCATAGACTTCTAAGCGCTCTTTCGGAACGCTTGGGTCGCCAGAAGAGAGATAGAAGATCTCCGCCCGCGAGCCGTCGGCAAGGAGAACCTGAATGTGAAGGTTATCTTCAGCGCTGTCGCTGGCGCCTTTTACTGGCCAAGCCTGGATTTCTGTGGGTAGCGAGGAGGTCAGGAACCCCACCAGATCAATGAAGTGGCAGACTTCGCCGATCACCCGGCCATGTCCTTGCGCAGGGTCATGAATCCAGTGGGCGTGCGGCAAGCGACCTGCATTCACCCGGTAGAGAATTGATAGCGGCTCACGACGCCCCTCGAAGAACTTCCTGCATTCGCGGGCAAAGGGGGAGAAGCGGCGATTGAAGCCCACGCTGAGTATGCGCCCTGAGCTGCCAAACGCCTCTGCAATCTGATTCAGTTCCGCCTCATTGACGCACAAAGGCTTCTCCACGAAAACGTGTTTGCCATGTTCGAGGGCTGCGATGACCAAAGGGGCGTGCAGGTGATGCCGGGTAGCAATAAAGACCGCGTGGACGGCCGGGTCGTTCAGAATCTCATTGGGATCGGTCGAGCAATAGCGAAAGCCGAAACTCTTGGCGACCCTCCGCGCCGAAGCACCCGTAGCGTTGGCTAAGCCCAAGAACTCGACGCCCCCGACCTTCCGCAGGCTCGGCAGCAATCTCGCACGGCTGAAGCTTCCCGCCCCAATCCATCCCGCACCGACGGTCTCACGGGTTACTCTTGTTGGATCGGGGCGCGCCGACGGTTCCTGGAGTGCCACCCGGTTCGAAAGCGGCGCGGTGTGAGGATAAGTGAGAAGAATGCCCACGTACCTCTCTTTGGTCTCGCCTGAAAGCAACTTGTAAGCTTGCAAGGCTTCGTCGATGCTGAAGCGATGCGTCAGCAGTGGCTCAACACGCACCTTTTGCTGCGCCACCAGCTCCAGAAAAGCTTCCATATTTCTCTTCTCTGTCCAACGCACAAAGCCGTAGGGGTAGTCGGCGCCTCGCTCCTCGTACTCAGGATCGTAGCGGCCCGGCCCGTATGAGCGTGAGTAGCGCACCTGCAGTTCTTTCTTGTAATAGGGGCCGCGAGGAATATCGGCACGCACATCGCCCACCACCACTACCACACCTCGGTCACGCGCCAGCTCTCCCGCCAACTGGACAGGCTCGGCTGAGCGGGTCGACGCCGTAAGGATCACCGCGTCGGCTCCCTCGCCGCGCTGGCATAAGGCGCTGCACGGGCTCTGTTCCCACTCCCGGTTCTGGCAAGCGAAATCAGCGCCAAGTTCATGGGCCAATCTCACGCGATCCGGGTCCGGGTCCAGCCCCCAGACTACACAACCAGCCGCGCGGAGAATTTGTGCCACAAGCTGCCCCACCAGTCCCAACCCGATTACCGCCACTCGCTCTCCCAGCTTCGCCTCTGCCACCCTCACTCCCTGCAGGGCAATAGACCCCAGCGCTACCGAAGCTGCCGACTCGAAGTTAACGTTGGGTGGAATCTTCACACACAGGTTTTTGGGAATCCAATTTACCTCGGCGTGGCCGGCGTGTCCTGCTCCAGCACAGGCCACGCGGTCGCCCACGGAAAATTCCCCTGCCCCTTCTCCCACCTCCAGAACCACGCCGGCGGAGCTGTAGCCCAGGGCTACGGCGGTATCCAGACGGGCGCGCACCGTCGCAACCACGTCCGCGATACCACTTGTCTTAAGGCGACGAAAGAGTTGCCGCACAAGGTCCGGCCGCTCGAGCGCTTTGCCCAGCAGCGTTTTGCTTCCCAGGTCGATCGTCGCACGTTCAGTCCCACTGCTGATCAGCGAAGCCTCATTCTTGACCAACACCCCTCCCGGCAAGCAGCAAGGGGGTGGCACGTCCTCCACTCGTAATTCGTGCGAGCGAAGATCTTGCAGAAGTTGCTTCATCCTTCCCTTCCGTTTGCCAGGAGATCGGGTTGCAAGGCTGGACTTCGCCGCACACTCTGTGCCACCGCCGGACTCGCTCCCTCGGCATCGTAGTGGCGCTTCAGTTGCTTCTCAAAGGGCGGTATGAGGGTGTCCAGAAGCGAGGAAAACTGGAAGAGGAGGCGGTCCTTATTGAGGGCGCGCCAAAGATGTAACATCCCCAGAGCTTTTTCCCCAGCGCGCAGTGGGATGGAGGCGCTCCAGCAATCCTTCGATTCCTTCTCTCCAGAGCGCGACCAGGGGGCTAGGAGAGGCGCAGAGTCATTCGGCCAGCGCGAAAGCTGACATGCGACTCCGTCAAAGTCCAAAGCTTCCATGGCCTCCACCAACGCCTGCCAGCTTTCCTCCAATGCGGGGCTCACCTCTAACTGCCTCGAGGCTTTGCGAATCAGGATTTCGTTAACCAGCACCCGCCGTTGCGATTGCACGGCTCGGGACACGTATACGTTCAATTCCGACAATTCCTCGTAATGAAGCCGGCTGGTCAGAAACCAGCCTGAGGCGCCGGCCAACACCGCCACCAACGCAATCAGGCTTCCGGTGGACTGAAGGATAAGGAGCGACCCGAGTGAAAACAGCGCTGCCAGCGCGTAGAGCCCCAGGACTGCCACGCGTGGCGTGAGCCTGCTTTGGAGCAACCGGTGGTGGATGTGATCCCGGTCGGCAGTAAACAACGGCCGGCCGCTCAGAAGGCGGCGCAGCACGGTGAGCGCAGTATCGAGCAAGGGAAGGCCGAAGGCCACAAAAGGCACCACGATGGCCAGCAATGTCGAACTTTTCTGCGAGGTATGAATGGCCAAGGTGGCCAAGAAAAATCCCAAGAAAAGGCTGCCCGTATCACCCAGGAAAATCGTGGCAGGGGCAAAATTGAAGCGCAAGAATCCCAGCAACGCGCCCGCCAGCGTGATGGCCAGAATGCATACGAAGTGGTTGCCTTGGATCAGCGAAACCACAAAGACGGAAACGGTGACGAAGAATGCGATACCCGCGGCCAGACCGTCCAACCCGTCAATCAGGTTGAGAGAGTTTGTCACCGCGACTATCCAGAACACAGTCAGCGCCAAGCTCAAAAGGGGGCTGTGGATGCCATATCCAAGGATGGGTAGGCCAACGATCCGAAAGCCCGCCCACCAGACCATCCCTGCTGCCAGCGTCTCGGCTATCAGCTTTTGCCATGGGGCTACGCCTGCGAGATCGTCGTACACGCCCACGAGCAGCACCAACGTACCGGGGACCAATAGGGTGGCCAAGGTGCGCCACTCTGACAGGAACCGCGCTCGCACATCATTCGGTACCAGCAGCAACACGCCCCAGGCCGCAAGCGCCGCCAGGAAGATCGCAAGACCCCCCAAGCGCGGAATTTGCCGCTGTTCCTGGCCGTCGCGCGCCTGGCCATAGGCGCGCACGCGCTGGCCCAGCCTCCTCACCGCCGGCGTCACCAGCAGGCTAAACAGCGCGCCAAGAAATAACAGTCCGAGGTAGCTTCTCATGGTTTCCTCGCAGTCAAGGTCTCCGGGTTGCTCTCCGGAGCAAGCTCCGGCGCTTGCAACGGCTCTGGCACGGTCGGGCCCCGGGGTGCGCTCACCAGCCCCGCGAGTAGCTCGAGATAGGCTTTCGCCTGCTGCGGGCGGGAATATTTCTCGCGCACTGCACGCCTGCCGTTCGCGCCCAGCGCGCGGCCGAGTTCCGGGTGTTGGCAGAGCCTGAGGATCGCTTTTGCGAGGGCGTCGGAGTCGTCCGGAGGGACGGCGATCCCAGCCCGTGCGCCGAGCAATATTTCTTTTGCTTCGCCTTCCACGCCCAGGATTACGGGTTTTGCGGCAGCCATTGCCTCAAGCATCTTGGAGGGGATGGCCGTTTTGAAGACCTCGCTTCGGCGCAGGGGCACCACACATGCATCCGCCGCCGCCAGGTAGACAGGAACCCTCTCCCGCGGCTGCTTGCCGAGAAAACGCACATTCGTGAGGCGCAGCTCCCGGCTCCGCTCCAGCAGTTGCTCGCGTTCTGCCCCCTCGCCGATCAGGAGGAAGACCACCTCGCCCCGGTCACGCAGCCGCTCGGCGGCGAGCAGAACCGTCTCCAGGCCATGCGCCATGCCGAGCGTTCCCGCGTAGAGGAGCACGAATTGGTCTCGGAGCCCCAGTTCTTGTCGTAGCTCCTGGCGCGCTTGTTGGCCCCTGTGGGACTGGGGATCCAAGCCGTAATCCTCCTCAACGGCGTTCCGCATCACCGAGATTCTTCTCTCCTCGATGCCCTGTTGGATCAAGTGCCGGCGCTTCCATTCCCCATCCACGACAATATGCGTGGCCCGCCGATAGAGGAAATTGGCGACCTGCCCCACGCTCCGGTAGAGCAAGGACCCGGCGGTCGTTTGTCCCACTCCCACCAGCGACTCCGGCCACAGGTCCCTCACCTCGAACACCCAGGGCAAGGACCGCAGGCTTCCCACCACCCAGCCCGCCACCCCGACCAGAATCTGCGGCGAGGTGGCGATGACCACCCCCTTACTCGGGGCCACGCAGCTTCCCGCCACAGCGGCGGAAAGCGCGAAGGAAGCGAAATTTGCCCCCCGGCCCCACAACCTCCGATTGGCAGAAGGGTAGAGCCACGTGCGGTAAACCTTCACTCCCTCGCGCTCCTCGCGCACGAACCCATGCCTCCACAGTCTCCTGTATTCCGGGTGCAAGGTCCCCTCAGGATGATTGGGGAAACCGGTTAAGACACTGACTTCCGCGCCAGCCCGAGCCCACTCACGGCTAAAACTGTCAACCCGCGCCGCAGGAGCACAAGCCTCGGGCGGAAAATATTGCGACATGTAAAGGATGTTCAAGCGAGAAGGGAAACCTTCCTCAGATCAAGGCAAGGGCCGTGTGAAGCATTTCAACGCCTTCCTGGGCCAAATCCAGCGGGATGAAAGGCGGCCTTTGCCCAGCCGGCGTGAACGCGTACACAAGGCGCACAGGCAAATCACCTCTCCAGGTCCAATGGAGCGTTGTTTGGCGCTGCCGCACACCGAACTCAGGCGCGTACCAGCTTTCTCGCGCCGCCAATTCTCCAGACCAATGGGTCGTCAAGAAATACTCATGTTCACCGAATCGTATTGTCCAGCCCGTGGCGCCCGTGCCGGCGCCACCAGGCGCGGAGTTGTTCTGAATCTCCACCCGAACCGCCGGGTGGAAGTGGATGAAGGACTCGACGAGGTGCTTCCCCTTGCCGTTTAGTGAGTCGATCACCAACCAACTGTTCCTGGGTGTCAGGGCGATCATGCGCGAGTGAATGACGCCGCGATGCTGGTAGGCGTAATGCACTCCTTGCACGAAGTAGAGCTTGTTAATTTCGCCTCCTTGGAGTCGCCCCACCCTGGGACGCCGCCCCACGCGAAAGCTCGCCCAGACTTCGGCCTGCTCTTCTCCGTCAATGCGCAGCGTGTTGTGCGCTGCCGTGGAGCGCTCGTAGTGCCGCTCCGCGCAAGGCTCGTAAGTGCTCGCGCCAGTGTCAACCACCACGCGCTGGCCGTGCAGCGAAAGTTCGTAGCTGAGGACATCGCAATGGCCGTGCCCCGGCTGGTAGTCGGGCCCCAGAGGTCCACAATCGAAAATCAAGCAGCTTTCAGAACGCGGAGCGCGAAGCACCGCGTACCCGCTTTCGGGAAAAACCCTCACCTCCGGGCAGGAGCTCGATGATGCTTTGGCCGACGGGTTTGCCCGCGTCAGGAGCTCACCAGCAGGCCGCGCGATGCCGAATGCCGCGTCATTGAAAAGCGGAATCTCAGCGTCGGGATGGAGCACGCAGCGCAGGAAATCAGCCATCCGGGTCACCCCTCGCGACAGCAGCTCGGCAGAATTAGCCGTCCTCCCACACGCCTCGACCAAGACCTGGAGGTCCAAGAGATCCTCCAACACCTCCGCGTGGTACATGGGAGATCGTTCGATATGCCCGCCATCGGCAAGAATTTGTTCCGCCAGTTCTCGCCCCAGCAGCTTTTCTCCCTTCCTCCACCAGCGCGAGCTTTCGGGCGCCTCGAGCAGCGCGCCGGCAAACATCAACGCCTTGATATTTTTCATGAGGTGATTTGCCAAAAGATCCGTTTCCAAGCGGGTTTCAAGCGCCAGCGCCTGGATTCGCAGGCTGGCAAGGACAAGGCTGACGGCCCCGCCCTCTCCCAGAGCGTCCGCCCTTTCGGCGTTTCGGATTAAGAACTTCAACCAATTGACTATCCGCAAGGAGAGAGGATAGGGCTCCCACCCAATCTCCCCGCCTGTCGGGTTTTGCCTGCACCAGTCTCCCGCCAGCTCCAGCGCCTTGCGCAGGT
Organism: Terriglobia bacterium; assembly: GCA_050012175.1. Taxonomy (GTDB): domain Bacteria; phylum Acidobacteriota; class Terriglobia; order UBA7540; family UBA7540; genus CAVROP01. The sequence goes on from JBEKHR010000015.1 coordinate 26,835, forward strand.
GCATCCTATGCTGCGGGGCGCTGAGATCCAAATTGACAAAGTCAAAGTAATTGAGGTGGTAGAGCCAAAGCCGGCTGAATCCCTCCGATGACCAAGGAATGCATCCGGAGGGCGCATGGGTGGCGTTCAGAAAACAGAACTCGCCAGCCTCGAGCATCTGAAGGGCTGAAGCCCGCTGCCACTCCGGGAACGTCGGAGGTGGCGAAACTTTCCGCAGGGTAACGGGGGCGGGCTTCCACCCTCGGAGCTTGTTGCGCGGCAGCATACGCCGCTGAGCCAAAGCGGCAAGTTGCGCCCAGCGCAAGTGCCGCACCGTCCGCCAGTAGGTCCCCACGCCAGGCGTTGTCACCCGGGGTGCGAACTCTGGTAGGCGGACTTCGCCGTCTCGGCTGACTGCGGGCTGGGGTTCGAGTCCAGGTATTGTCAGTGCCATACTTCAAATGAAATCTGAGCCCAGAGGTGGAGAGGATAGTCTCGCCGGCCGCGAATGAAATCCCGAATCAGTTCTTCCAGTGTATCGGGTCGGGATATTCTGCCCCCTTGAGCTAGGGCGCTGTGGCAGTCCTATCCTCCAACTTGGTGGCGATGATCGTGGCCATGGCCGAGCTGTCCCTCCCCACCTGCTCGGTTCGCATCCCGTTGTCGCTCAGCATCGCCGCCCATCTACCAAATGAAAAGCGATTGACGGACAGAGCGAGGTAGCCCAGGTAAGCCATGCCCCTAGCGCTGAATAGGTAACCTAGACGGCAGACCGGAGGGTATTTCATAAGTGCCTGGAGAAAGCCTTCGAGCCTCCTGCGCCAATGAGAGGGATTGGGTACGGTGATCACTAGTACGCCGTTGTCTCCTAGTACCCTTGCAAGCTCTGCAATTTGGGCGAGTGGGTTGGGTACATACTCGAGCACGCTCGACGCCACTACCCCTAGAAATGTCCCTGGGCCGAACGGAAGGCGAGAGTATTCGCCCGGTTCGCCCTGCACGAATTCAATCTCCTGGCCCTCGCACCGCTGTCGAGCTGCCGCGAGCATAGCCCTGGAAATGTCGAATCCGGATACGTTGAAACCGGCGCGCTTCAGGGCCAGCGTCACATCGCCGCTGCCACAACCAAAATCCAGTACCCGAGAGCCTGTGGAGAGGCGCTGCCGCAGCGGCCGGGTAATCGCCTCGATCCTGTGACGCATGCTCCCGCCCTCAGCGTACTTGCTGCTCCACTGGCAGGCGAGGCCGTCGAAGTAATCTACCAGAGTCACAAAGCACTCTATCCCATTCCCGGCTCAAGGCAGCGCGTCCTGCGTCCGTCCCAGAGAGCCCTGAATTCATGGCTGGACGGGTTCATCGCGAATCTCTCGCTCGATAATCTTGGCGTCGATCAGGAACCTCACCCAAAAGCTCCACAACACGTGGTAGATGAACCCCTCGCGACCGTCCAGAAAGCCGCCCTTGAGAAAGTAGTTTCGGAAAAAGAACAGAAACGGACGCACGAGTAATGGCAATCGGTTCCACACGTGCAGCTTGATCCAGCGTTTCCTTTCAGGCTGGGTGCCCCAGAGCCGAGCCGGGATCGAAGCCTCGTACCCTCCCCGGAATCGCTCAGAAAAGTACTCCTCGGCCTCCAGATCGGAATACGCATTATGTCGTTCGATCCAGGCAGAGACCGGGCGATTATCTCGATGCTCGAACGGCTCCTTCAAGCTCCCCGTGGGTCCATTAACCACAATGTGGGGGTTGATGGGGCGGACTTCGTATCTCGCTTGCTGCCGCTTCACCAGCCTTAGGTGCCAATTGGGATAAAGGCCCCCATGTCTCAAGCTGCGCCCAAGGAAAAAGAATTCGCGATTCAGATAGAAGCCGTCCATCGCGTTTTTGGGTTGGCGCAAAACCCGCCCGATTTCCTCAGCTAGAGCCCTCGGTATAAGCTCGTCAGCATCCACGACTAAGGCCCACTCATGCGAAAAGGGCAAGTTGTCGAACGCCCAGTTCCACTGCTTCGCATAACTCTCAAAGGGGTGCAAATACACCTTGGCTCCAAGGGACTTGGCGATTTCAACGGTGCGATCCGTACTAAATGAGTCGACAACGAAAACCTCACTCGCCCAGCGGACACTCTCGAGACAGCGTGCAATATTGGCTTCCTCGTTGTAAGTGATTATCAGAACACTTACGGGGGCGGGTCGTGCGGGCTCCATCTCGCTATGCATCTGGTGAATTAATAAGGACGGGAGTAAACGCTGGCACCCGGGCTCCTGGCAATCTCGACGGTTCGGTCCATACTAGATGAGTCCACGACAAAGACCTCACCCGCCCAGCGGACGCTTTGCAGGGAGCCAGCAATGTTGGCCTGTTCATCACGCGTTAGGACTATTACGCTGACCGGGATCATTGCCCCTGCTAGTCGTACATCTTGACTTGGTAGTTAGTAGAAGTAGATGTCGGTGCTGGTCACCCCAAGGCGGCAGGGCCCTGTCCCCTCAAACACGCGGACTCTTTTCGCCGACTTCTTGTTCCGTAGCGCCCTGTAGGTGGGCCTCCACGAGTCGTCCACGACGATGATCCCATCCCGAGCGATGTTCTGTTCCGCCCTCTTGAAGCAGGCAGGGCGCTCGTTGTAACTCCAATCCTGCCCGTCAATTAAGATAACGTCGTAGGTTTCTTCGCCTATCGCGTTGAGGTAAGCGGAGCGCGCAAAATTGTTTGGGTTCCTGAAATCGAATGGGCGAAGGTGGATCCGGACATTCGTTATGCCATTCAGAGCCAGCCTGTCGCTGACAAGGTTGAACCAGTTCTGATCATCTTCGACTGATACCACCAAGCGACATCGACGCGCAAAGAATAAAGTCGACCCTCCGGTTCCGTATTCGAACACATGCATTCTTTCGCTCACGAAACTTTTCAAAAAATCGATAGCTGCCCAGGACAGCCAGGGAACCTCCAAGTCGACAGGGACTTGCTTGCGGAACCATAGGTTTATTAGGCTCCATCTTACATAGCGCGGTATGTCGGTGGGACCGGTAAGCAAATGCTTGCCCACCAGCATTACCCGTTGCGAATTACTTAAGTCCATCCGCGTCTCCTCATAGGAACGTCACGGAAACGGCGTCATGGCAGTTGCGTTTCTTGGGTCGCCGGACTGTGTGGGGCGCGCCGCAAAGCCGCGATCGCAGCGAAATCATCGAGATACATTCCGGCGACGTTCGACGGATCATAAGCCCGCGCGACCTCGTGGCTGCGGACAGCCGTGCACATTAGCTGCTGGTCCGCGCCGATAATCCTCCTCAAGGTCCTGTACAGTTCTCCCGCGGGGCCATCGGAGCGATGTTCGAAGATAAACCCTGAGCGCCCATCCTCAATGAAGTCCTTAAAGCACGCTAGATTCGATACTAAGGGCGGGCAGCCATGTGCCATCGCTTCCAGCGGCGCGAGACCAAACGCTTCGCCGTACTCTGCCAGAGACGGGTAGACAAAGAGTTTCGCTCGCTGGTAGTGAGTAGTTAGGAGGTCTTGATCAAAAATCGGGCCCACAAGGTCTGTCCGGTCAGCAATGGAGGCGCTCCTGGCCCGCAGGGATTCGTAGTAGTCTTCCCCACCACCCCCTTGGGCTGCGGCCCACGGGCCGACGACTATAAGACGCCAGTCGCTTACGCCGGACTGCACCAAAAGCTTGAATGCTTCGATGAGCTCGTGGACACCTTTTTCCGGATGGACGCGCCCCACATAAAGAATTTCCTCACGTCGCTCCGGCCATGACGCGGCCACGTCCAGCCTTTCGACGGCGCTCGGCAGTGGATTGGGAAGCACGCGGACTTTGCTGGCGCTCTTTGGATCCTGGCGTACTATCGCCTCGGCGACCGCTCGAGATACCGTCTGGATGCGGCTTGCGTGGCGGTAAAAGCGCATCTGGCCTTTGGGATACCGGGCCACGTGAACGTAGAGCGCCCCGAACCGACGGGTGCGGATCAGCAGCGGAAGCACGGGGTTGTTGGTCACCAAAATATCGGCTTTGGGGAGCACCCTCAGCACGCGCAGTGCGTACCAAAGGTCCCTCCACACGATGATGCGTCTCTTAGAGGAGAACTCAAAACCCCTTACCCGCACATGATGGACGCCATCCAGCCATTGCTCATCCGGAAGCTCTGAAAATGTGCGAGAGACGTGCGTTACCTCGTGCCCTCTCTTTGCGAACTCTCTTCCAAGGCTAAACCAAACCTTCTCTATAGCCCCGCCACGGATCGGGGGGATAGGCAACGCGCCTCCTTGGACGATAGTGATCTTCAAAGCAGTTCCTCGTGCATGTCGTGGGAGGTGGTAAGGGAAAACCTTCAACCTGCACCAGCCTCTGGCTCTCCTCCGCCCAGCTCATTGCTCAGGGACGGTCCCTGATAGATTCCCAGGCCCCACCGTCTGCCCCACTGGGAGCTAAGGCGATCTGAGAGGGGCCAAAGGCGTACCGGCGACCTCTCCAGTCCTGCCCACGCACCCACGTGACGCCCTCAACGATCGAGATGCCCCACCGCCCCCAGTAATCGGGTGGCGTGATCTTCCCACTTGAAATGGCTGGCCGCGCGCCTGCGGCCACTCTCGCTGCATTTCTGCCGGAGGGCTTCGTCGGCGGACAGTAAGCGGACCTTCGCGGCCAAGTCATCCGGGTCCCGCGTCCGGAAGTAAAGCGCCGATTCCCCACAAATCTCCCGATTCACCGGCGTGTCTGCGGCCACGATGGGCAGACCGTAGGCCATTGCCTCGACCATGGGGAAGCCGAACGACTCGATGAAGGAGGGAAAGACAAAGAGGTCGGAGCCGAGATAGAGGCATTCTACCTCTCGCTTCCCTAACGGACCGACGAACTGAACGCATCGGGCAATTTCGGGCGCTTGCGCGAGGGCTACGTCCTCGAGGCACCCGACCGCGTTCCTTACCAATTCCCAATGTGGGTTGGCGGTGGTCTTCAACACGAACCCCCTGCCGCCGTCCCGGTTCAGGAGGGGCATCGCTTTGAGGAGAGTGTCCAGGTTCTTGTGCTCGGCGTAGAGGGATACGTACAGCAGTCTCATGGGGGAGGGCCCGGACGTGTCTTCATGCCCGGATGGTGCAGGGAAGGTCCCGGCTACCCCATTATGAACTTCAGCCCCGTAAGCATTAATCATGGCCTTGTGGGGCGGGACCTCAACGTATTCCCTCAGTTCGTCTAACATAGCCTGCGTCGGCGTCATCACCACATCAGCGTTGCGAACGCTCAATCCAATCAGCCACCGGCCCAACCTGAACGCAGTCCTCCTCTTCAGGCTCTGCCTCGGCACAATCATCTCTTGGTACAGCTTCGAGAAATAGACAGCGTTCCGGACGAGCAGGATTTGCTTGACAGGGCAACGAAACATCGCAAAGTTGGCGGTGGAGAATAACACATCCACTCTCTCCCTGCGCAGGAAGCGACGGAGCGTGACTTGCTCCCACCAGAATCTCTTCCCCCACGCCCCATGCCCCACCGAGGTTGCAACGAGCCGCACATTCCGGGGCAATCCCTTCTGCCTCTCCGCCGTCTCAGGTGGCAAGAAGACGTCGAACTCGTAGCCGCTTTCAGGCGGGGGCAGGCAACGAAGCACGTTGGTGGTGTAGGTGATCGCCCCACCCATTTTGGCCGAGACGGCATTGATGACGACCTTCAAGGTGACTCCCAGATATTGCGACGAATCCAGTGCCTTAGAACGTAAAGCGCCCAGGGCCGTGACCAACTGGTCTTCCCAGCCAGAAAGGCGTGCCAGACTCTCTCCACCGCCTGCTGCTCGAGGGGGCATTTATCAGCGTCCCCTCTGCTCAGGAGCTCAGTCCCCACCTCGGCCCGCAAGCCGTTGCCCAACCACCGCTCAAACGGCAGCGTGAAGCCCATCTTGCGGCGAGAGTAGATTGCCCTGGGCAACCGCTGACCGACCGACCGCAGGAGAAGGGGCTTGGGTATGGGGGGATCGAGCTTGAGCCTGCCGGCGAGGGGAAGAACGTACTCCCATAGCCTGTAATCCAGGAACGGGGTCCGAGCCTCGAGCGAAACGGCCATGCTCATGCAATCGGTATCCCGGAGGAGCGTGTTGGCCATGTACGTGGACGCCTCGAGGACAGAGACCTGGTTGACCGGGTCAAGCTCGCGAACCTGCTCAACCAATTCTGCGTAATTTCCGGGCAACACAAAGTTGCCGTTCCACAGCTCTTGACGGGGCAGCATGCTTCGGACGGCTCCCGGCAGGAAGAGCGCCCGCAGCAGGAAGTAGGGCTGGTTCCCATAATAGTCATTGCCGGCCAGGGCCAAGGCCTTCGAAAGCCTGTTTGTTTCGCTCCCCCCAAGCAGGGCGTTAAAGCCTCTTGCGAGAGGCGCCAACCATCCGGCGTACCTTTGGAAGCTCATCATTTTGGGCACAGAACAGAAGGTCGAGTATCCGGCGAAAATCTCATCCCCACCCAGTCCGCTCAGCGCCACGGTAACTCCGGCCTCCTTGGTAGCCCGAGAAATGATGTAAGTGTTGATGCCGTCGACGCTCGGTTGGTCCATCCCGCCCAAGGCGCGTGGGATTTCTTCCAGGAGCCGCTTGTCGGTGAGCTCGATCTTATGGTGATGGCAAGCGTGCTCGCGTGCCACCTGGTCGGAATACCTGGCCTCACAGAAGTCGCTATCCCCGAAGACGACGGAGAAGGTCTCGAGCGGTTTCTGAGACGCCTCGCTGGCCGCGGCCACCACGCAACTCGAGTCCACACCCCCACTGAGGAAAACACCGATGGGAACATCGCTGATCAATCTCTCCGAGACCGCCTGCTGAATTAGCCCTCGAATTGCCGCCAAAGCCTCGTCCGGAGCATCCGTCGCCGGAGGTCTGGAAGCCACTTCCGCCAAGCTCCAGTATCTGCGGGTTTCGAGGTGCTTCTTTTCCCAAATGAGAGTATGGCCGGGGGGAAGCGACCGCACGCCCTCGATGATGGTGACGGGGTCCTGAACGGCTCCGAAAGCCAGGTAGGATGCCAGGCCCGTCATATCCAGGCGGCGCGGCACAAGCCCGCTGGCCAGCAAGGCGCGAATTTCCGATCCGAAGAGGAACCGGTCGGGCGACGCGTAGTAATAGAGCGGCTTAACACCCAGCCGGTCACGTGCCAGAAAGAGCCTTTCCTTCCGCGCATCCCACAGCGCAAAAGCGAACATTCCGCCGAGACGGTCAAGGCACGCCTCCCCCCACTCGCCATAAGCCTCGAGGAGCACTTCCGTGTCCCCGGTGGAGGTGAAGCGATGGCCCAGTTTCTGGAGTTCGCTGCGGACTTGCTGGAAATTGTAGATTTCTCCGTTAAAGACCAGCCAATTGCCTCTCTCAGGATCATGCATCGGCATGTGCCCGGCCGGCGAGAGATCGAGGATGGCCAGCCGGCGGCTTCCCAACCCGACGCACTGCTGCGCGTCCGAGCGAAGCGGAAGGATCTCCATCCCTTCATCGTCAGGACCGCGATGAGCCAATGCCCGTGTGCCCAGGCTGAGCGCCCGGTCAACTTCGGGCGAGCGTTTGCCGACTAGTCCAAAGATTCCGCACACGGTCTTACCTGTTTCGAGGTGCTTTCCGGTTTCTCTGTGCCTCAGTGCCTCTGTGGTTCTTGTTCACCGCTGAGGCGCCGAGACACTGAGAAAGAAACTACAAAACAAGCCTTCCAGTTTCCAGTTTCTAATTTCTACTTTCTGCTTTCTGCCTTCTCTGTGCGCGATTCGTGTAAACTATCGTCGCCAGGAGAATCTTTCACTTCAAAGCACCTGGACAGTGCGTTATGGAATCCTGCGAGAGTGGAATCATAATTCCAGCTCTGAACCGTGCTTCGTGCCTTCTTACCCAGCAGTAACAGGCGCTGTTCGGATTCGCAGGCGCGATCTATAGCCGAGGCCAGAGCCGCCGGGTCGTTCTCGGGTACCATGTATCCGTTCTCGCCCTCGATGATCAGATCGTGTGCCGCCCCAACCTTCCGCGTGGCGATCACCGGCAGCCCACTTGCCATCGCCTCATTGACGACGAGCCCCCACGGTTCAACCTCGGAGGGCAGGACGAACAAGTCCGCAGCAGCGTAAAACCTGGGCAAGTCCTTCCAATCGTGGAACCCCAGGAAAAAAACTTGCGGCAAATTTTGTGCCAGTTTTTCGAGCGACTTTCTTTTGGCGCCATCGCCGACGATGAGCAGTCCAATGTCCGATCGCTTTGTGGAAAGCCGCCGCAAAGCTTCAATCAGCACATCAACACGTTTCAACCCGACCAATCGGCCCACGTAAAGCAGCAGATAACGCTGCCTCCAGCCGTTTTGGTCCCTTATGGTTTGGCGGGAAACGCGATAATGGTCTGCCTGGGTCTGAAAACACTCGTTATCTACCGCATAGCGCGCCAGGAAGATCTTTTCCGGTGTCGCACCGTAGAATTGCCAATACTGAGAATTCATGGTGCCGACGGATAGGAAGGCCGAAACACGTCTTGTGAGCCACCTAAGGAACAACCGTTTTAGTGCAAGCCTAACCTGTGGTTTCCCCAGTTCTGCAACCACGTTCGAGTCAGTCCGCATTAACATCGGAATCCGGTGGGCGATAACCCAGAGAATCGCCAGCATTGTGGTCGCGGTGTTATAGCCGTAGATGACAACAGCATCCGGTCGGAAAGCTCTAAGTTCTCCCCATAAGCCGGGATTGATGGCTCCTACCAATAGCCGGCCATGCCATCTTTCCGGCGCAAAGTTCTTGAGGTAGCGTGCCGGGTATGGATGTGCGCCAAGACGCCATTGCTGTCCCGGCTGGTGGTCGCGAGAGTACAGCACTTGAATATCGTAGTCCGCCGACCTCGCAAGGCGTTCAAAAAGCAGCTCACGATAGGGCGTCGGGACGCCAACCAAAATCGCAACGCGTTTCTTCATCGCGAAACTCGGATGGGAGTAGTGAGGCGAGCCGCCAAGACTCCGAAGACCAGCCAGAACAAAATCGTTGAAAAAAAGCCTACACTGGTGAGCCACGCTTCGAAAAACGCGCTTGCTAACCCTCCGACCAAACAGGCTGAAAGCGTGAGCATCACCCAAAATTCGTCGCCCATTTGATGCAGCCTGCGGAAGAGCATTAAGCGCTGAGTCGCGGTGACAAGCACCCACGCCAGCGGGAGGAGCACAAAGCCAGCACCGATTAAACCGACTTCCTCTACCAACGCAAGGTAGCTATTGGCCTTCTCGCGCCCGGCCGTGCCGCTTTCGAATGCAAACTCCCAGTCCTCGCTATACCCTTTGCTTACCCCAAACCCCACCCCGATCAGCGGGCTTTCCTGGGCCGCCTCCCAGGTGACGCGGAGGGGCTCTCCCCTCGTTCTAAGAACGTAAGCATCGCCCTTATAAATGTAGACTCGGTTCAAGTTCTGCACATATTCAGGGAAGTACAAGCCCATAATGACCCCGGTGACAAGCGCGCCGCCCAGGAACAATCCAAAAGCCCTGCGGTGGGCAAAGTAGAGCCACCATCCACACGCAAGAAAGGTGGCGGCAAGGCCCGCCCTGGATCTCGATATGAGCAAGAAGATGAAATAAGCTATGGTGAGTAGAACATTGGCAGCACGGATCTGCGGTGCCTTGTCAAACGACCGTAACAAGTTGAGTAGGAGGACGGGTGCGACCAAGGGGATGAAGGCCCCGATTGCATTCGGATTTCCGAAGGGGCCTGCGAAATAACCCGCACGCGCAGGCAAGACATGTATGACCGCTAAGGCGCAGCCCAGCGCCACGATCACAGCGCACCAATAAACCTGGTCGAGAAGCTTGCACGACCCTCCGGATGGGCCTCCAGATTCCAGCCTCCCATACAGCATGGCCGCCACAGCCAAGCAAGCAAAAGTCGCAGCCTTTAGGATCGTCATCAGGCCGTTCACCGAATAGGAGCTTGAAATCGCCGCGTAGGCCACAAAGCAAAAAAGGCTCAGATGCATCGGATGCCAGATAGAACGGCTACTCTGCACAGAGCTGCGCAGAATCATGCCCAGCGCCAAAGCAAGGAGTATGGCCCAACGGAACTCACCCAGCGCTCCCCCTCGATTTACGATCGGCATCGAAGCACCCAGGAAAGCCAGCAGGGTGGACAGGATGAGATAGTGCGGCGGAATTATAGAAGCGAAGAGGACAAGCGCGGCCACTACAATCGCAACTTCCACCTACCAACCTCCTCTACCCACGAGAATCATTAGAGCCCAGGATGTCTGGAATTGCCGATTTTCGATTGACGATTGACGATTGCCCCGCCGCGGGCCGATGGACATTGGAGGGAGTTGCCACACCACTATTTCAATCGTCAATCGTCAATCGGCAATCAGCAATCGGCAATGAACACACGCCTGAGCTGATGCATGAGATGGGGGCGTCCGGCAATCGCAGCGACCACCTGCTCGACCGTAACGGACTCGATTCTGCCATCCGAAGCCGCCACCACAACATGGCGCGGGTCCGCTGGGCAAGGCCCCCAAAGCTCGGGAAAGCTGGGTCCGAAAACCGCAATAACCGGAATGCGCAAGGCGGCGGCAATGTGCATGGGGCCGCAGTCGTTGCAGAGCAAGAGGGCGAAGCGCCGGATCAGGGCACAAAGCTTTCCCACCGTTAGGGTCGCAGGCGCTTGTACAACCGTTGTCCTGACGCTCTCGACGAAGCCCTGTACGGCCTCGGCATCTGCCGGGCTTCCGGTAACCACAACCTTGCAGTCGAATTTGCCCGCTAGACTCTCGGCAACACGCGCGAAGCGGTCTGCCGGCCAGCGCTTCTCCGGGCCGCCCGCGCCCGGGTGTACTCCGAGAAGGCGGCTTCCGGCCAGTCCTTGTTCTTGCAGCCATTCGTCCGCCCAGGCCAGGTCAGCGTCCGAGAGACCAACGGAGGGTGCGCTCTCCAGGATAGGCACATCCAATGCGCGAAGAAGGTCATAGGCATGTTCAACACGATGCCGGTGATGGTCAGTGCGTACGCCCGGTTTGGGTTGTTGCATTGCGGCGCCGTCCAGGCAGACTTGCGTATGGATTCCGGTGCAGAAACCCAGGATGCGGTCCATGGGATGGTCGTAGCAAATCACTAGCAAGTCGTATGACCGCGCTCGCAGCTCGCGAATCAGCTTGACCGTGTCCAGAAATCCCGCCCGTGGCGACTCCGGCCTCAGCGTCCATCGCGCCTCATACGTGATAACCTCGTCTACTGCCGGATGATTTCTGGGAATGTCCGCCACAGCGCTTTTGCAGACGACCGCGATGTGAGCCTGGGGGTACTTCAACCTGAGATTGGCAAAGAGGGGGGTCAGCAAGACAAGATCGCCAAGGTGAGACAAGCAGATGGCCAGGATGCGCTGCGGTTCACGACCATCCGGTTTCCACGAGTGAGCACCGAAGACTCGGTCCGTTGCCCTCAGCAAACTGTAAAGAAGTCGTGTCGCCTTTCGAGAAGCGCGCATATACGCTGCAATCACTTGGTCAGGTCGTTCGAGAACGATGACATGTTTCTGGGATCGAAGCCAACGATGAGTAGACCATCGCGGGCGATCTCCGGCGGCGCCGTAACCACGAGTCGGCGACCGATGCCAACATCGTCCGGTTCAACTTTCTCCCCCAAGTACCGGAGCAGCCGAGCCATAGGTGAATACGCAGGGACCGTCTCCATCTCATAGTGAAGGCCCTGATTGACGAATTTGCTCCCTAAGTGGCTCTTATCAACGAGGGCGAACGCGAATGCTTGGTCTCGTCCGATGACGATCTCCATGCGGACAGCCCCATTGTCACGCGAGATTCTCAGCCTCCCCTGTGGGCTGCTTCCCCAGCCGAGGCTGTCCACCGTAATAAGCCTGCTAACGCGCCCTCTGTTGCCCCATGCCGCCATGTCCAACATGGCGTTGCTTCCGTTCCGACCTCCCTGATCATCAACGAGCAACAATGTGGGCGTGCTCATAGTGGCGATGACACGCCGGAGTCCTTCGAACTCTACGCGGGCCACCCAATTTTGGGCCAAGCCTCCGGCCACCATCCGCGGGAAGCTGGTCAGGTAGATCAACAACTGGCCGACCGCTAAACCAACGAGCCCCGCTGCCAGTCCCCTCCGAACCCACCGCTGGCCGGCGCCTTGCCCGATTTGCTCGACAGCGACAATAGCTGCCAGTGCGCCGAAAACTGCCGCGAGTTGCATAAGCCGGGGCTTGGGTCCTACCCAAAGAACGGCGAGCGCAACTCCAAGACACAAAAGAGCCCGCAAGAGGGGCCTGCGCCCCGCCTTCCCCGGCCGCAGCAAGGCCCAGGCCACAAGGGCGCAGCCGGCTAAATTCATCAATGCCCCGATCACAACTCGCAGGGACCGCTCACCGAAGACAACCACGTCCGTCTCCCAAGGGAAGAAAGGCTTGGCGAGCAGCCTTAGTCCATTGACAATCCCCATGCTCGCCCAGCCATGTTCAGGCTCCACAGCGTAGGTATGACCCACCCCACCATAAAACACCCAGCGCAGCGCCGCGAAGCAGAGCAGCGGCAGGAGGAAGAGCGGCAACACCTTTAAGCGGGCTCGAGCTACCTTTCCATCGCGCCTGAAAACGAAGAGGAGGGCTGCGATGACAGGCGTCACTACGCCGGCTTCATGACTGAGCAACGAGCCCAACTGACACAGGATGGAAAGGGTGATTCGCAATCCTCGATGGCGGCTACCCTCTGGGGGCAGGAGGAGAAAAGCGGCCAACGCGAAAAGCACCATCAGAAGACTGCCACGATAGGCTGATAACAGGACCGCCTCATACCAGGTGGCTGAGAAGGCGTACACAATTAACATTGACGAGAGAAATAAAATGTTGCCACTCGTCTCACGACGCAGGAAAAACATGAAGAGAATGAGGGTAATCACCAGGCCCAGAAAGTTCGTCGTCAAATTAAGGGGCCCGGTTCCTGGGGAGAGCAGACTTTCAAGCCAGAAGGTTGCATTGACCACCGGCCGACAGAAATGGGTATTAAGGTGAGGCAAGTCTGGAAATGGGTCAAAATACGAAGAGTAACCCCGTGTAACCCACAAGGCCGGGTTTGGATGATACTGCCGGGCACTATTGAAGATCAGAGGAAAATCCTCGTCCTTAATGTGGAACGTTCGCACATACGGCAAGAGAAATACGGAGTAAAGAAGACCTGTCCCCAACAGCAAAGATGCCACTACTAGCCAGTATTTACGCCCTGTCATTGACAGGCTCCAAACCTTCCGCCGCCATTCGAGAGGCCGACATAGCGAATATCACGAACACCGCGAGGCAACTACCAGGATGTTGTCGTTCTGTCTCAAGAGGCCCCAGAAGAAGCTGCGAGCCAGGTTTCGCAGCCAAGGGGTTGGAGCTAGCCGGTGTCGAAGCTCGAAACTCTTGCCTTTGAGGCGCTCGGTGACGGCGGATTGCGTGCCACCTTTCAGGGCGCCCAGTCCCCCACACCGCCGCACCTTCTCAACGCGAAAGCCTGCTCCCTCAAGGAGCTTCCGCAGCGAGCACTCGTCGAAATAGTAAAGGTGCTCCTTTGGTTGCACCATTATCCATCCTGGTCCCAGCTTGCGTGCGTTCCCCGATCCGAAGTCGGGGCACTCCAGAAGCACTCTCCCATTCTGCCGGAGGAGAGCTCGGATCTTGCGGACTGCTGCAAAGGGGTCAAGCATATGCTCGATGACGTGGAACAAGCAGATTACATCGAAGTGCCCCTCGGGCAACTGCGCCTGTTCGAAACCTCCGACCACGACCGTACAGCCAAGTCGCTCCGCTGCGACGCACGCAGCACGGCGGTTGAATTCCACCCCCCAAATTTCCCAGCCCTTCTGCCGGACCGCCGACAGAAACCTCCCCGTCGCGCAGCCGACCTCGAGCAATCGCCCCTTCATGATCCCGCGAGTAGCATATCGGACCCGCGTTGCTTCCCAGGAGGTTGGCTCGACGGTCCAAACGAAATCTCCGTCAAGCTCTTCTCCGCCCGTGTGTCCCCGAATGTAGTCGTCATCGTACACCTCGCCCCGGGCGCTTGCTGGGAGGCGGGGATTGACATAGGCGAGGCCGCAGCCTGAGCATCGCACCAGACAGAACCCTTGCGCATGGAACATTTCAATAGTGCTGTCCTGGCCACATAAATTGCACGGCACCCACTCCAGCGCGGGGCTCGCGCCGGCAATAAGCGGTTCGCCAGTCGCATCGTCGTGGATCATTGCTTGAATTCGGGCAGGCGATCTACCACCCAACACCCTGAAGTGTCTTTACGAACCAGGGCGAAACAGAATTCCGAAAATGCCAGGCGGATTCAGATAGAGTGCGCGGATCGCAGAGCTATCTCTTATTTTCTGTCGGCCCAGCGTGAGGTAAATTCGCATAGCACGTGAGGAAACCGGCCGACGGCTAGATTTCAAAATCGGGAAGTCCTTTACAGCCCGCCCAAATCCCCCTAACACATTGCGGAGCGCCCCGCGCCATGCCGCTCTGACCGAGTACTTTACAAGCGCGTTCACGGTGCTAATGACGCACCAGGGGAAAGGTTCATTGAGCCAGGCCTGGAGCAATCGATTCCTAGCCGTTAGAGCTAATATCTCCCCTAGGTCACGAGGACTTGTCATATAAAACAAGTGCACGATCGTGGCCTTCGGGAAATAAACGAGGCGATACCCCTTGTCAAGTATGCGGAGGCTGAGGTCTGACTCCTCGGATTGCCGCAAAGCTAGCTCTCTGTAGTATCCCGTTTCCCGAAGGACCGCCTTGCGGATGCAGTGGCCGCATCCCCAATAGCCGCCGGTGTAGTGTTCCGGTTCTGTTGGGCCGCTCGCATCCTCTTCGCACTCGACCACGCGGAAGGCGACGACCGCCAATTCAGGCTCGCCTTCCATTCGGGCTGCGACTCTGGAGATAGTGTCGGCGTGAGGGAAGTAGGCATCGTCATCCAGGCTAACGATGTAATCTCCGTTTGCTTCTCTCATGAGGAGGTTGCGAGCGGCGATAAGCCCACGGTTTTCATCAAACCGGAATAATCGGATGTCAGGATGATGGGAACGAATATAATCCGATGTGGCGTCCTGGGAAGCGTCGTCGAGGACGAGGATCTCCAGATTGGGATAGTCCTGCGCATAGAGGCTTTGCAAGGCTCTCGGCAACAGCGTCAGCCGGTTTCGCGTTGCGACCATCGCGCTCACAAGTGGATGCATTGTCGGCTACTTATTGATAGTGGCAGTTTGTGGTGCCGCCGGGCGTCATCTTAACCTTCGGGCCGCAACCGGGCCCCCAGCGGCCGGCACTTAGGCGAAATAGGCCCGATGAGGAGACTCCCCCCGGAGGAGCTTGGCAACGCCCCGAAGTTTTCCGCAAAGCAATTGGAGGTTGGCGCGCCAAGGGCGAGCCGGATTCTTGACCTGGGCCATGGTGCAGTACAAAAGTTCGTACGCGAAGAGGCGAAGATAGTCACCGGGGCGCCGTCGCAGGAGGACGTGCATGACGACAGCGTGCCGGTTCAGAACCATACTTTCCCCCAGTGCCCCCCAGTCTTGGGGGGTGCTCCCCATGCACTTATGGAGCAGCCGCGCTCGTGTTGTGTTCAGCAGCCGGTACCGTCTAGCCACGCGGGCCGACAGGTGGACGTCCTCCATGAAAGAGTAGCCCGCAAACGTTTCCCAAGAGCGCTCAGCGAGATAGGCCTCCCGGCGGTATGCCATCGCCGCCCCGTTCAGCCACTCCACGGGCTGAATCGCATCGGGACCGTCCGCCGGGTAGAAATTAATCGCCGGCCCTACCAGTCGACCGGCGTAGCTGCCCTCCGTCCTGCCACCCAAGGCGCGCAACAAGAGGCCATTGAGGCGCGACGGCGGCCCATACCCACTACCAACTACCGTGCCACTCACACCGCCTACCTCGCCTTTGGTATCGTCCTCGAACACTCGCATGATCTCGGCAATGAAGTTTGGTTCCAGCACTACGTCGTCGTCCAGGAAGAGGATGATGTCACCTCGGCTGGCCTCGGCGCCGCGATTGCGCTGCACGGCAGTGCTTCGGGCGGCGCTGCGCTGGTAAACAAACGACGCCGGAAACTGCGCCGAAAGCGACCCAACCAATTCCTCGGTGGCGTTGTCATCCGAGGAATCTACTAGGATGATTTCCGACGGCAGGCGTGTCTGGCGTGCAACGCTGAGGAGACAATCCCTCAGTGGATCCGGGCGGTTCCGAGTGGGAATCACGACGCTGCAATGCGCAGCCTGCACAGCCTTCACCGGTGCTTACATCCGAAACCATCTTCCAGGCAAGAGACCGCGCGTGTCGGTGTCATCCTGGTTGAACCACTTCTTTGGTGCTACGACGATCCCGCCCGAGTTGCTAAGCCACGCCCCGCACCAACTGAAAGAACTGTTGGCGATAATGTGGCGCCGGCACAATGCCATCGAGTTATCTCTTGCCCGCCGTAAAGGCGCTGCGCATCACATGTCTCGCAATCCAGCCGGGCAGCAACAAAATGGCCCTGATCACTACACGGGGAGAAGCACTACACTTCAGTCCCTCCCACACTTGCTTGAGCACGGCTGTGAACTCGCCCTTGCCCAACGCGTCGTACGCATTGCTGAGTGCAAGGTGGGCAACATTTTCTCTTGCCTTTCGCGACACGGATTCCGCCTGATCTGGCGGCAGAAGCTGACGAATAACTGCAATGCAACGCCGCTCATTCACGACGTCCTCGGCTGATCTCACGAAAGCCACTGTCCAGGAAGTGGAATGCTTGCGAAACGCCGCCAATGTCGCGGGCTCGTACCAGACCGGGTAGTGTGCCGCAATCCTTACCCACATTTCCCAGTCTGCCGCGTAGGAAAGCTCCGTCCGGAATCCCCCCAACTTCTCGTAGACACTCCGCCTGACCACCATCGACGCACACTGAATTCTACAACGGGCGCCGATCTTGTAGATGAAACCAGCTAAGACACCAGGTGTGGGTCTCTCCAATTCGGAGATCGCTCGCCAGCGCTCGTTCTCGTCAATGTGTGCATACCGGCAAAACGCCGCTCCAACGTCATCCCTTCCCTCCAGCCCGGCCTTGAGGCATCTGTAAAAGCCGGGAAACACAACATCGTCACTGTGCAATATGTGTACCCACTCACCCAGCGACCTCTCGATGCAACTATTCCAGTTAGCGATTCCGCCCAAGCGACGGGGCTGGCGAACAAAATCCACTCTTTCGCCCCCCACTCGCCGCACTAACGCCTCCGGATCACCTAAGCTCGAAGCGTCGTCAACTACCTCGATCTGCATTTCCTCAGCACCGGGATCCTGCGACAGCACACTCCTCAGTGTCCTCTCGAGATATGTCACCCGGTTGTAGACGGGGATCATAACGGACCAAAACGGTCGCGGCCCTGTGCCGCACGGGGGGGAAATTGGGGGCGGTGGAGGATATGTCAACACAAGAGTGACCGAGTCCAAAGTGGACCCTTTCTCTGGGTAAGCGCAGCCGTGGACGCGTTGTCCACGACGGTCACCCTGAAGTTCGGATAGTCAATCTTGAGCACCGGATCGACGCAGTTGAGCGTGATTTGTGCCCCGTTGTAATCCAGAACAATAAGGAAGCCAGAGTCCTTTGCCCGTCGCGCATGCCGCCAGAGGCCCCTATAATACGAACCGGAGCCCCCAAACCCCGGGGCGTTAAGCGCGTCGCAGCCGCACGGCACGCTCCAAATGCCAGCTTAGCCTCTCCGCGGCGTGTTTCCAGGTCCAGAAGCTGCGTACCACCTCCAGAGCCCTGCGGGCGATACGCTCCCTCTGGACATCATCTCGGAGGAGTTCGCTTGTGGCCTGGGCAAACGCCTCCTCGTCTCTTTCCGTCAGAATTCCTGTTTCGTTGTGAAGCACGCTCTCCCTTACTCCTCCCTCCTTTACAGCAATGACCGGGGTTCCACAGGCCATCGCCTCCAGAGCTACCAACCCAAAGGGCTCCAGGTACGGGGCGTAAAGAAACAGCTTAGCCTTGTTATACAGGCGAACGAGGTCGGAGTCGGAAACAAGTTTTTTGATGCTCAAGTCCACCTTAAGTGTGGCTGCAAGTCTCAGGAGGTATGCCTCCCAGCCGGGGTTAGTCGCATTCGCGGCAATTAAGATTTTGGGCCGTGCCTGTGTGTCTATGCGAGCCAAGGATCGGATGAGGAAGTCGTAACCCTTAGAGGGGCTGCACCACCCGACGGACAAAACATAATTTTCCCGGCGTTCGAAAAGAGGGCGAAAAAGGTCCGTGTCTGTTCCCAAGTACGACACAAAAGAATTGAGCCCATACACCCTCAGGATCACTTCCCGCGAAAAGTAGGAGTTCGTCACGATATAGGACGCGGACAGCGCGTTGCGTTTATCGAGTTGGATCGCCCGCCTGTAGAGGTAATTGCGGAACCTCTCCCTCAACCACTCGCACCTTGGGATTGTCGCGCCAGCAGACCTCGACGCCACGTCCAGGATGGCCTCCTCACACCTATGGGGTTGTTGGCAATAATATACGGTAGGCTTGGCCAAGAATCTCAATATGAATGGCGATAGGGTATCCCTGTCCTGCTCGCTGAGCACCACGTCGTACGAGCCCGCATTGATAGCATCCGCGATGGATTGCTGTCCCCGCTCTTGATCTCTCACGGAATTGCCTAACCGGAATAGACGTTTCAGAACAGAAGACGCGGCGCCAAGGCGCGTCCGCCGGATAGGGAAGACCCGATATGTGGTTACGACGTCCCTCAATGGCAAGAAGTTTTCCTCCGCGGTTGAGGGGATAAACGCGTCAACTACGTGACCGGCCTTCACCAGATGCTTTGTGAGGTTGTAAAGGGCTCTCTTGGCGCCACCCGACCCCAGGTTGTGGAAAACGGCAATTCTCACTTTCGCGCCACCGCGATCAGATCTTCTGCGAAGGCCCCACGGGGAATCCCGAGTAGTCTGGCGAGCACGCGCAGTCCCGCAGAACGGATTCTTCCTTTCAGCGATTTGACGAATGTCCTCTTTATGCAAGGAACCTTCTCGTAGTCGACGTTTTCAACCTTGAATCCCGCTGCATCTAGACACTGCCGGATGGTGTTAGGGGTGAAACCCGTTTCGTGGGTAAAATCCCGATAGAAATACTGTGAGAACAAAGGGCTGTCGGCATTAGTCACTCTCAAGAGGAGCACTCCATCTGGCCGGAGCGCAGAGTGGGCAAGGGTCAGAAGCTCGCCAACCTCGTCCTTTTTCAGATGGTCGAGGAAGTCGATAACGGCGATGGCGTCATAGGGTTCCACTTTCTCCAAATATGTAAAGACGTCTGAAAGAATGAACCTTACCTTACCCTCGAAATTCAAACCAGACTCAGCCAGCTTCTGCCTCGCCATGTTCATTTCCTCTTCGCAGAGATCAACGCAATCGAGTCTCTGGAAGCCCTCCTTGAGAAGATAATGCTCAAGATACCCCACTCCGCAAGGCGCGTCCAAGATGCGACTTCCGCGCGACAGAGACGATAAGGCCTCACCGAAGTTCAACCGGAGTCTTTCCAACACCCACGCCCATCCCTCCGGAGTCTTGGGCATGAAGCGAATATAGTGAGTGGACAGATACCTTTGCTCAAGGCTGTTTTTGAAATCATCTGGCATGAATTGACTGTCTCCTCAGTCCCACAGAGTCGCATGGAGGGCATCCGACTGATCGCGCCACTCAGCCCCAGTGTTGTCTCTGGTCACAGTCAACGCCACCGTCCATCCCGCGCGGTCGCCAGGCTCGTGGTCGCACCGCCGCGCCTCCCTGCCAAAAACAGAATCGGCCTGAAGGCAACATGCGTGCACTGTGGGGACGCAAGTTGATTCAAGGACCACTTTTCCGCTCTTTGCAGTGGGAAAAAAATCTGCACAGACATGAGGTCTCAACCGTCCGAGGCTTGGTTGGAATCACCGATCGATAAGCGCTTAGGGAATGGCAGGACCGTTTGGAGCCGAGGCAAGAGGCACCTCACGTGGGAAATCATCAAAGGCCGAGACAGTGAAAGCGGACGGCAGGTTTAGGATTCCGTTCCAACGGTCGTGGGGGTGCTGGTGGATGCTGGTTGCAACAATCATCTCTGGCTCGCAGTCCCACTCAACCAGCCGCTCCTGATCGTCCCAAAGACTGACAAACCAATAGTAAGGGCCGGGCTTAAGGGGAAGCATCGGGAAGGTATACTTGAATTCGTGCAGGCCGGGTTGCAGCTTCAGGCCCTCTGCCGCGCAGCCCCAAACCAAATTCCGGTCTGAGGTGAACAGCCCAATCCCGTGGTGTCCTCTCAGGACGGGTTGTGACAACTCAGCCACGAAGCGGATACAAACCGGGCCAAGTGTCTGTAAGAGATGGGGAGAGCTCGAAGATGGCTCAACAATCTCCCAGCACCGAAACCTCGCCCTTTCCCCCGGCCCGGAAAGCCCTGCTTGCGTCCAAGAGCCGGAAGTCATCGTAGCTTCGTACTTCGCCAATGCCGTCGCGACCGGGCCGTCCTGCTGGATACGCCCGGCTTCGACCCAGATCGCGCGCTCGCACAAGCGTCGGACTTGGTTCATCTGATGGCTGACGAAAAGCACTGTGCGGCCAGATTTGGCCACATCGCCCATTTTTCCAAGGCACTTCTTTTGAAACTGGATGTCGCCCACGGAAAGGACCTCGTCCACAAGTAGGATCTCCGGCTCGAGGTGGGCGGCCACGGCGAATGCCAGGCGCATTTGCATGCCGCTACTGTAATGCTTGACCGGCGTGTCAAGGAATTTCTCTACCTCGGCGAAGGCGATGATTTCGTCGAACTTGCGCTCGATCTCTTTCTTGCGCATGCCGAGGATGGCGCCGCTTAGGTAGACGTTCTCCCGGCCCGTCAACTCCGGGTGAAAACCCGTTCCCACTTCCAGCAGACTTCCGACACGTCCCTTCAATCGAGCATGTCCTTCGGTGGGCCTCGTAACTTGGGCCAGAATCTTGAGCAGGGTCGTTTTTCCCGCGCCGTTGCGGCCGATGATGCCCATCACCTCGCCCTGGCGAACCTCGAAGGAGACATCCTTGAGCGCCCAAATGTGCGTGGCATCGCCGTTGGGCGAAGAGGGCTTTCGCGGTCTGAAGAGGCGAGCCGGGGCGGACACGGCGCGGGCAAGTATGTCGCGCAGGGCGAGGTAACGCTCCCGCTCGCCGATGCGATAGCGCTTGCCCAGGCTTTCAGCGCGAATGACGATGTTGGACATATGAATGGTGAATTATGAATGGTGAATTATGAATTGTGAATTGTGAATGGTGAATTGTGAATGGTGAATTCCTGGTTCCAGGTTCTTACTTCTTGCTCCTTGCTTCTTGCTTCTCAACTCCTCCTCTGCGCCTTCATCATTCATAATTCAGAATTCATCATTTAGACCACGAACTGTCGACTGTCGACTTTCTTTCAGACTACGTCCGCTATGGTCCCTTCCATCCTTCGGAAGAAGAACAGGCCGCCAATCAGCACAACGATCACGGCGCCCGCTGACGCTGCCAGCAGCAGGCTTGGCGGTTGACCCTTTCCGGTCAGTGCCCAGCGAAACCCTTCGATGACCCCGGCCATGGGGTTCAGTCCGTACAGCCACCGCCAGCGCTCCGGGACCAACGTGCTGGGATAGGCCACAGGTGAGGCGAACATCCAAAACTGGATCAGGAAGGGCACTACGTAGCGCACGTCTCGGTAGATGGCATTGAGCGCTGACAGCCACAAGCCCGCCCCGAGCGCTGTTGCGACCGCGAGAAGCAGGAATGCCGGAAACGTCAGGATGGCTTTGCCGGGATGGACACGGTAAAGGACCATCATGGCCAAGAACACCACAAAGCCGATGGCAAAATCGAGAAGACCCGAAACCACTGCCGAAAGGGGCAAAACCAGCCGTGGGAAGTACACCTTGGTGATCATGCCTTTGTTCTCGACCACCACATTCGTGGCGTTTTGGAGCGCCCCGGCGAAATACATCCAGGGCAGCAGAGCGCTGAAGTAGAAAATCGGGTAAGGAAGCCCTCCTGACGGGATCTTGGCCAGGCGCCCAAAAAACAGGCTGAAAACCAACATCGTCATGAGGGGTTGAAGGACCGCCCAGGCCGCCCCAATCGCAGTCTGCTTGTAACGAACTTTAATGTCGCGCCAGACGAAGAAATAGACCAGCTCACGGAACTGCCAGAGCTCGCGAAAATTCAGGTCGAGCCATCCGCTGGGCGGGGTAATGTCAATGACAGGGACATCGGTCAGCGGTATCGGGACCTCCGTCGTGCTCATGGAAGAACAGGATTCAGGATTCAGGATTCGGGATTCAGGAAGAGCGTTTGCGGCTTGGTAGAACAGGATTCAGGATTCAGGATTCGGGATTCAGCACTCTAGTGCCCTGAGTCAGAAGTTCGCTTACAAAGTCTTCCTCATGCGAGCGGTCTTTTCGCAGCCCCGTCAGGGGCGGAAGATTGTAGCCCAGGGCGCAAGCCCTGGGACACGAAGCCCTCACCCCGCCTTCGGCACCCCTCTCCCGCGCGGGCGGGAGAGGGGACGGGGGAGAGGGGGGGTTCGCATACCCACGGCTGACGCCGTGGGCTACATTCTTTCGCCCCGACAAGTCGGGGCTGAATTATTCAACGAACTTCTGACTCAGGACACTAGTTTCCAGTTTCCAGTTTCTACTTTCTGCTTTCTGCCTTCTCTGCGCCTGGGTAGGACAGGATTCAGGATTCAGGATTCGGGATTCAGGAAAAGCGTCCAGCTTCTACTTTCTGCTTTCTGCTTTCTCTTCACTGAGGCACCGAGACAGTGAGAAAGAAACTACGAAACAAGCCTTCCGTTTCCAATTTCCAGTTTCCAGTTTCTAATTTCTACTTTCTGCTTTCTGCCTTCCCTTAGTGTTCTTTGCTGCTATAATAATGACGGTCGTAACCGTAATAGTAGGACCCATAGCCGCTGTAGTAGCCCTCGTCCCGCGCATCCCACTTATTCAGGACCGTACCCAGAATTCTTCCCCCGGCGCTTTCCAGAATCTTGTGGGCGCGCACCAGGGCGCGGCGCGCCGTGACTCCGCTTTCCACCACCAGTATTACTCCGTCGACAAGCCTGGAGAGAATGGTCGCATCAGTCACCATCAGCAAAGGGGCGGAGTCCACCACCAGGTGCTCGAAGCGCCCGCGTAACTCCTGCATGAGATTTTCCATGGTGGGAGAGGAGAACAAGTCCGCAGGGTTGGGCGCCTCAGGGCCGGCCGGAACCACCCAGAGGTTAGGCACTGCTTCAACTTGGCGCAGGACCTCATCCAGACTGTGCGCGCCGGAAAGAAGGCTGCTGAGCCCCGCGCCATTTTGAGAGAGAGCCAGCGCCCTCGAGATCCCCGGCCGGCGCAGGTCGGCGTCAACGATCACCACGGGCACGCCGCGCTGGGCCAGCCCCAAGGCCAGGTTGAGCGCGGTGGAAGTCTTGCCCTCGCGCGGCTGAGCGCTGGTCACCAACAAAGCCTGGGGAGGGCGCGGAGCACTCGAGAGCAGAATCGAAGTACGCAGGGTGCGGAAAGACTCTGCCAGGGATGAGGTGGGGTGTTTCAAAACGATCGATTCCACCGCCCCATTCATTGGCTGACTCCTGCCCCCGCCCATCCTCCGCCAGGACGAGCGCGCCAGGGGGATCACGGCCAAGGCTGGGGCGGCGACGAGCCGTTCCAGTTCCTCGGCGCTCTTGACGGAAGTATCCAGACTCTCCTGGATGAAGGCGAGCGTAACCCCAAGCACCAGTCCCACCAGCAAACCGACGGCAATGTTATACGCAATTCTTGGCCGCACCGGCGCCGTGGGGACTAACGCCGAATCGACCAGATGGATGTTGGTCGCTCTCAAACCCGCTGACACGGTGGCGTCTTTCAGGCGCTGGAGCAGGTTCGCATAGAGCTGCTGGTTGGTCTCAAACTCACGTTTCAACATGTTGTGCTCGATCAAGAGTTGATTGAGCTTTCCCACCTCCACCTTTTCTTGGGCCACCGCGGCAGACAAAAGCCTTTCCCGGCCCAGGGCCGCCATGTAGTCGTTGTGAATTCGCACTACAACACGCTTGCGCTCGCGCTCCATGATGGACTGGACTTCGTCCAATTGGTCCCGGAGTCTTTTGACTTTGGGGAAGTTGGGTCCATACTGCCCTAAGGCGTCCACGTACTCTTCTCTTAATTCGGCGTACTTGTCGTCCAAGCGTCCCAACAAATCATTCTGGGTAGTGAAGGCGGCCTGGGATGGGTTGGAGTTCACCAAGTCGTAGACCGATTCCTTCTGCATGCGCTCGCTTTGCGCGTTGGTCAAGTCCGTGCTCAAAGCCGCCAGCCTCTGCTCGACCACAGTTTGTTTGTCGCCGACATTGACGATCACATTCTGGCGCTCGTAATCGACCATGGCCTGCTGCGACTTCTCCACCTTGGCTTTCAACTCGTCGAGCTGCCCCTCCATCCATCCCGAAGCTTGCCGGGTCGCGTCATATTTCTGATGAAAATTGTATTCACTGTAGTTGTTGACCAGGGCGTTGGCCGCCCGCGCCGCGAGCTGAGGGTCGGTGCTATCAAAAGTGACTTCTATCATGCGGCTGTCTCTCATCAGTTGAACGCGTAGATGCCCTCGAAATGCCTGGATGAGCCCGTTCTGGGCCGCCGTCTGAGAATCCGCCTGGGGGCGCTCGCCGCCTCCGCCAAATTCCGCTTTTCCCCCCATGCCGAGCTGCTGAACGGTTCGCCAGGCCAAGTTTTCACTTTTCAGCACATTGACCTGCGTTTGCAGGAAAGTCTCATCATTCCAGCCAGACATGTCCCGGAAGAGATCGTTGAAGGACTGGATTTCCGGCGTTTCGGCCTCAACCTCGACGCGAGCTGTAGCCTCATAAACCGGCTGCGTCTTGAAGGAAACAATCGCCGCCACCGTTGCCATCACCAAGGCCGCCGCCAGGATCGTCCACATGCGCTTCAAAAAAATCAGCCAGTAGGTCCGTATATAGGAATAGCTGTCGGGGGCATCTGCCCCTAATTCGATAAGGGAATCCGCCCGAGGCTTGACCCGTTCCGGGGAGCCGCGTTCAATAGGAGCTAACTCTTCGTTTTCAGCCATGTTGTAGAACCACCTTTGCCAAATTCAACAAAACTACGGAGTGTCCGCGAAATTTCTCGACAATGTGCTCGCCGAAGCGCCAGTACCGCCCCGCCTTGTACCGGACGGTGCAGGGCCCCGCGCCACGCTAGCCTTCCCCAGATAACCCATCACGCGCTTGACCAAACAGGGGATCACTGTATCGCATAGATCGCGGCATATGAAGAGGTTGTCGCCGCGATTTCGGCTGACCTGTGAAGCGCCTTCATGGCGGTGCTGTCGGGCACAAACAGAATATCGTTGTGTTGCATGGCCTTGTCCGGAGCGTGGCCCTTGAGCATGGCGGTAAGGTTAACGGGAATCTCTTCCCGGCCGCCAGGAGCCGAGGGGTTGGGACGAAGGAGCAGGGCTTTCTTCCCCTTCGCGAAGGGGCCAAGATACCCCGCCAGGGCAATAGCTTTCAGGACCGTCATATCCTGGTGCGCCTCGCTCAACACGTAGCCACCCGCCCTGTTTACCGCCCCCAGGACGTAAACGACTCCGGCGCGTTGCGCAGGAGCGCCGCCCGCATCCCCACCAGGGCGTGGGTGATGGGCAGGAGCTGACCAGCGTGCTGAAGAAAACGCGGCAGCACCTCGAGCGGATAGAACACGCCTCCTAACAACCAGGAAAGGCCTCCGAAGAGCCATAAGAAGGGGTCGCCCCGCTTAAAGACCAGGGTGAAGGTCGCCGAAAGGATTCCGATGCTGCTGAAGGCAGCGACCGATAAGAGGAAAATCAGCAGCACGGCCAGAAGGTTCACCCGGGCAAGCGACAGCCCAAACATCGTTCCGGCAAGCAGGTAGAACACGGCATCGAGGGCGGCGCGCAGAAACGGGTAGAGCGAAGAAAAAAGCACGAACGCGACCGGGGAGGTAGGCGTGACCAGGACCATCTTCAGTGTGCCCAGCGGCTGATTCCCCCGGATGGCCTGCGCGAAGCAAACCAGAGAGGTAGTCATATAGCCGTTGACGGCCATTCCCACCAGGATGAAGGGAAAGGGCTCGTAGCCCCGAAAAGCGGCTTTGCCCAGTATCCGAGCCAGGAAATAAAACGCTCCGATACTCACCAGGATATCCACCACCTGGAAGGCGAAGGAAAGTTTGTAACTGAGGTCCGTAATCAGGTCGCGCTTGAAGAAGGCCCAAGCTTTCCAGGCTACTGGCATGAGGTTGCTCCCACCGCCCTCTCGAAGGCCGCCGTCAAGTCCTCCCCGCCGCAGGCTTTCTTGATTTCCTCGGGCGTTCCAATTCTCACGATTTGCCCGCGATGCAGGATTGCCAGCCGATCGCACACTTGTTCAGCTTCCAGCAGGCTGTGGGTGACCAGCAGCACCGTTTTGCCAAGCTTAGCCACCACTCGTTCCCGCAGGAACTTGCGAATCTCCCCCTGCAACACCGGGTCAAGACTCCGAGTCGGCTCATCCAAGAGCAACAATTCAGGGTCAGTCAGAAGCGCTCTGGCCAGGGCCAGCCTGTGCTTCATCCCTTCCGAGTAGAGTTGAAAGGGAACGTCGCTGCCGCCCTCCAATTCCACCAGGTCCAATACCGTTTGGATTTTTCTCCTGGCTTCTCGAGGCGATAAATTATTCAGCAGCGCAAAGAACTCCATATTTCTCATTCCCGTCAAGCGCGGATAGAAATTCTCTGAGGCTGAGGGACAATAGCTAACCACCTTTCTAACCTGCCCGGCTTCCCTCACTACGTCGTAACCGCATATTGTGGCCCGTCCGCCGGTAGGAAGCAAAAGGGTGGAGAGAATCTCCAGCAGCGTGGTCTTCCCCGCCCCGTTCGGCCCCACCAATCCCAGCGCCTCGCCTTGAAAGACCTCCAGGCTGATCCCTTTCAACACCTCCGTTCCCCCCTTCTTTGGGGGATTCTTTTGAAGTGTCTGGAGGAATTTCCCCACTGAGAACGTCTTGGTGAGCTTTTGGATCGCGATGGCCACCTTGCTCATAGACTGTTGAAATTTCCTCCTCTCACGGGCAGCGCCAAAGGGCCAGGGGAGAGAAACTGCGAAAAAATCGCTTGCATTAACCACAGAGACACAGAGGCACTGAAGAACAGGATTCAGGACTCAGGATTCAGGATTCAGGGAGAGCCTTTTTTTGAATTCTCAGTGCCTCTGTGTCCCTGTGGTGAGAAGTTTGTTTCATAATTCATTTTCCCCAGCTTCCTCCACTGGAACAGTAATAGGCGAATAGAGGATAGCAATCTAAAGAACAACTCGACAAGGCCGGAAGACACCATTGTAGGCGATCCCCGGGCCGGCGTAAAGAGCCAAGGCGTGGCTGCGTAATAGCCTTTCCGTGTCGATCGTGACCCCCTCACCCCAGTCCTCTATCCCAAGGGGGAGAGGGTAGCAAATTCAAATTAGCTGACATCGAAGGGCAAGTCAAAATGCAAATCGCAAAGGTCAAATGGCAAAATCCCATCGGATTTCACATGTGCCATTTGCCTTTTGACCTTTGAGTTTTGACCTGCCCGCTTCGCCGCCTCGTAGTGTTGCGTGTAGCCGAGGCCTTCGAGCAGCTCCGCGACGTGTTGGACGCCTTGGGGGAGAGGAGTAGGGGGTGAGGGGATTCCAGGGTCGAAAGGACGATTAGGGGTTCGTCTTGGCGGGTCCACCCTGCGTGAAGACGAATTGTTGGATCTCGTGCCGGCGCTTTTCAGTTTCGTTAACTTGTTGCTTGTGGAGCTTGTCGTAAAGCTGAAATTCTTCCTGGCCGCGTTCCTTGTCGCCGGTGCGGACGAAGGCCTGCGCCAAACGGTAATGGGCGTCGGGGTCGTCAGGTTTGAACCGGATAGCTGCCTGAAACTCCGGGACAGCTTCTTGATCGCGGTGCTGGTCGTGAAGAAGGACCCCGAGCTGAAGATGCGCGTCCGCCCACCGCGGGTCCAGTGAGATCGACTTCCGGAGCAGGGCCTCAATCTCCGCCAAGTCCACCCCCTGACCACTCCCACGCGTGCCTTTCCAGGAACTGAGGGCATCATAGTAATAAGCCAGCGCGTTGTCGGGGTTCGTTTCCATGAACCTCTTCATTCGCTTCGCGACCTCGTCGGCCTTCCCCACCGAAACGTTGTACATCTTGCCGAGAAACAGGTAGGGCCGCGGGTCCGAGGGATTCAGGTCCGAAGCGTGGCAGAGCGCCTCGATCGCTCCGTCGTAAAGGCTGCGGGAGTAATAGGCGATGCCCAAGCCGATGTACATCCGCTGAGAGTTGGGATAAAGCGCGACGCCGCGCTTGAAAACTTCAATGGCAGGTTCGATGGTTTCGTGCAGGAGCAGTTCGTTCCCCCAGTCAAAGAGGTTGTTCTCGTTGGGGTCCATGTGCACGGCAAGCTGGTATTCCTTGAGCGCAGAGATCGGATCGCCCAGAGCCTCGTCGACCTGCCCGAGCAGGTTGTGGAGTTCGGCGGTGTCTTTCCGCCGGAGCATGTCCTGCAATAAAGATCGCGCCGGGCCAGGGTTTTTTGTCTGGAGGTAGGCAACAGCGAGATCGTATCCGTTGGCGTAGTCTTCGGGCTTCAACTTTTGCGCTTTTTCAAGATAGGGGATATCCGTTTTCAAATCACCCACGGAAAGATAAAACTCCCCAAGTTGATGATTGGCCTCGAAACTGTCGGGATGGGCGCGGAGGGCCGTTTGGAGCTCGCGTTCCACCTCCGCGGCGTTGGGGCTTCCCTGCTCTCGGGCCGGGGTCTTGAGCGCGTTGCCGGTAAGGCTCGGGCCCTCACTCATCAAACGTTGCGGGCTCTGCGCTTGTGAGGAGTACCCGGCTGCGTCGATCGTGGTTTTGACCGCGCTGGCCTTCAAGGGGGTGTCGTCGTAATAGCCGGGCTGTGGGGGGACGGGGGTCGCCTGGCCTGGGCCCGGTGGAGCTGTCGCTGCGAGAAGCAAGTCCACGGTGATGGAGGTTCCGCCCGTAACCCGCACGGC
The DNA here is from genome assembly GCA_050012175.1 of Terriglobia bacterium. GTDB lineage: Bacteria > Acidobacteriota > Terriglobia > UBA7540 > UBA7540 > CAVROP01. The sequence goes on from JBEKHR010000015.1 coordinate 55,885, forward strand.
GGTTCGCGTGGCAGCCTGATAACCTGCAGCTTCGGCGGAAAGGGTGTAAGTGCCGGGTTCCACCGAGGGAAACGAATAATGCCCACTTTGATCCGCGGCGATGGATTGCAGGCTCCCATCAGCAGCCGCCAGCGTCACCTTGGCACCGGGAATCGGGGCTTGGGAAGGACCGGCCACGATTCCCGTCACAGTGCCTTTCTCGCCTGCTAGGAGGCAGCCCGTGCCCACCAGGAACGCCAGCAGCCAGCCCAGAAGGGCAGCCCTGATGAGCGCGCCGTCAGTTGAAGGTCGGGGTTTGCGCTGACCCTCGGCAGCGCGCGAAGAAGCGAGCTCGTGTGGAGAGCCTTCCGCCGCGAAGTGGTTTATCCCAGCCATAGACATTCCTGACTCGGCGCCGCGTGAGAAGACAATTGTAGCATTACGCTTCAGGCACAACCAAGACACGAACGAGCCGGAAGTGGGTCAATTTGATGTAGAGGCGGCTTTACGCCGCCATTTGGCGAGATAAACCCGCCGCTACAGCATCAAATTGACCCACTACCCACGGGCCTTGCATTGAAAACGCCTGGTACAGGGAATATAATTGGCGAAGCCTCGATTCAGCGGGCCCGAACGAGGCTGGATTCAGAGTGAAGTCACTCTCGAGAGGTTTATTCATGGAGAACAGACTTCGCCTGGACACCCAGGTTGAAAGCAAGCTTGCGAGCGATTTTGAGTCGCTTACGGACCCTTCCAAGCGGACGTTCCTGCGCGCGGCGGGATTGCTCATCGCTGGCCTTATGGCGCCGCAGGGACGCGCCCACCAGAGCCTGCACGGCGCTGCCGACGCCGGCCAAAAGGTTGTGGTCGTCATTCCTGGTGGTGTGCGCCACGCCGAGACTTTTTCGCCGGAAGGGCTGGAGAACATCCCGCACCTCTCAGCGGACCTGCTCCCCAAGGCCCTGTTCTACCCTCGCGTGCGCAACGAAGGCGTGACCGCGCACTTCAACGCGATTTCGAGCATCCTCACCGGCAACTGGCAACGCGTGGACGACTGGGGCAAGCTTGCCCCGACCACTCCGACCGTGTTCGAGCAATTTCGCAAGCGGCTCCGCGTCGATCGGAGTGAGACCTGGGTTGTGGCCAGCAATAAGGCGCTCACCAGCCTGATCGGTGCGAGCTCGGCTTCCGATTATGGCCCGGCGTATGGCGCCAACGTGGTGTTTCCCAAGCAACTGATGCTCACGGCTGTCGTCGACGCTCTCCGCCGGGGACGAACCGCCAACCTGGCTGATCGGGCCAAGGTTGAGGCCGAGCTGGAGAGCGCTTTGGAAGGGAGCAACTACGAAGGGCTGGGCTGGACCGTGTTCGACGCCGCCGACCGGCTGGATCCCCGCGTGCAGAGCACCATCGAGAACGCCATCGCCAGTTTCGTGCGGAGCGGCGGCCCGACCTCCGGCGACGAGCTCACCTTCTTGGTCAGCCGTGAGGTCATGCGTAAGTTCTCACCTCGCTTGTTAGTGGTCGTTTTTTCGGACGTGGAAGTGGCGCACTTCGGCTCTTATGCGCTCCACCTGTCGGGCATCCGAACGGCAGACCGGCTTGCCTACCAACTGTGGCAGGAGGTGGAAGCGAACCCCGAGTACCGGGGGAGGACCACGCTGGTGATTCTCCCCGAGTTCGGACGGGATCCTGATGGCTCAACGACGAACGGATTCTTCAATCACCGTGCTAACGAAGAGTCAACCCGGACCACTTGGATGATGGCTCTGGGGGCGGGCGTCGACAAGCCTCAAATCATCGATCGTCCCGTTCGCCACATTGATCTTTGTCCGACACTCGCGGGCCTGCTGGGTTGCCCGCCTCTGGATTCGCAGGGCGCCATGCTGAGGGAGTTTCGAGGTTAGCAGGAAGGTATCATGCGCGTCGAGGAGAAGTTGCCGGAGGAAGTTCAGGACGCTTTGAGGAAAGGCCTGCTGAAACGCCTACCGCTGACCTTCCTTCCCTTCGTCAATCAACAACTCCGCGAGTGGGATTACCTCTTCCCCAACGAACGGCAGTCGGTTCTGAGGCTTCTCCTTTACGTGGCAGGCCTGAATCCGGAGCAGTGCTCCGACCTGTTCCGGGATGTCGTGCAGCTCGAAGAGAAGATGGGGGTACGCCACGGGCAGTTCTCGACCACCGAACAGACGATCCAGAACTCCTCTCTGCTCGCCCGCTCGCCGTACTTTCAGGAATGGCGGCGGGCCGTGCAGGTGGTCTTCGATGCGGCTGAGCAGCATGCGCCGAGGACGAACGGCACCCCGGTCAAGTCAGGAAACCGGCTGGTTCTGCTCGTCATCCCCCGGCCTCTCCCCGTCGATCCGGCGAGCGTTTGGCGCCGGTGGCAGGGAATCGGCCGGCCTCTGAAGCTCGACCTCGCCCTATCCGGCGAGTCCCAGAGCCCTTTGGAAACCCTTCTCGCCGGCATACCCAGCACGGCCGGTGGGGGTTCCGGAGGACTGCTGGATGTTGCCCTGGGCCGCCCGGACACCCCGCCTGCGGACACTTGGATTGTGGATGCCGGAAGCAGCCTGGTCGATCACGTACTGAAGCGGGAGCCTTCCGGCACGACCGTGGCCCCGGCTATCTTACTGAGCTACGGGAGGCTGGCTCTCTACCGGGAGAGCTTCTCGCACGAGATGAACACCATGCGCAAGGACCTTGCCGACGCGGACGCGGTGTATGATCGTCTGCGCAAGGTGGAGGTGACGCGGTGGTGTCCTGCGGAAGTGGCAGCGCAACCGGCGATTCGGGAATTCCTGCGCTCGCTGTTTCTTACCGGTAACGGCGCCGTGATCTTTGGCAACTCCTTCGTGGAGTGGGCGGCCTCGGAAGCGTTTCGTCGCGCCCGGCCTTCCTTCGTGGCGGCGCAATTCGGGGTGCGCAGCAAGCCCAAACCTTTCACCGGCGTGGCCGTGTTCGACAACCCGGATCAGGTCAACCCCCTCCCTGCTGTCGACGACTTGCCGGGTAGTGCCGTGGACGCGCAAATGCTGGCGCTCTACGTGTGGTTGGCCGCCAGCCGATTCCAGGAGTATCAACGCCAGACGGCGTGCCTCTGTCTGGCCGAGAGCCTCTCCGAAGCCTACGTTGTCGCCCCACCGGAATTTTCCCTCTGGCACGAAGCGCAACCGGTTGCACTCGACCGGCTCGGCGCCGCGCTTCGCACGTGGATAGCCTAAAAGAATTGGTGATTTGTGATTGGCGATCTGTGATTGACGATTGAAGCTGGAAATTAGAAACTAGAAACTGGAAACTGGAAACTGGATCCAAGTTTCTATTTTCCAGTTTCGATTTTCTGTTCTCTCAATCACCAATCACAAATTTCCAATCACCAATGTATCAGGGCGCGCCCTTCATCGAATAGACAAACTGCCGAATTTCCGAGCGCCGCTTGTCATCCTCGGCCAAATGCTGCGCGTAGGATTGCCGGTGGAGCTGGAATTCCTTCTGCGCCAGATCCTTCTTTCCCAGGTGAACGTAGGCCTGCCCCAGCCGGAAGTGAGCGTCAGGGATATTCGGGGAGAGCCGGAGCGCTTGCTGGTACTCCGGCACCGCCTCGGCGAACCTGCGACGCTGGGAGTAAAGGTTCCCAAGCTGGAGATGGGCCTCAGGGGACGAAGGATTGAGCGCGATGGCCTTTTTCAATAAAGACTCAACTTGATCGAGGTGCGCCTGAGAAGTCTCCGGCCGCTTTCCTTTCCAAAGGCTCATGGCGTAGTAAAAGGTGGCCTGCGCATCACCAGGCCTTAGGTCAGCAAAACGGTGGAAGCGCTCCACCACCTCATCGGCCTGGCCCGGGGACCGGTCGTAGGCTTTGCTCAAGACATAGTACGCCCGCGGGTCGGAGGGGTCCAGGTCGGCGCCCCGCAAAAGGGCCTTCACGGCCTCGTCGTAGCTGCCGCGCAAGTAAAGGGCAAGCCCCAGTCCGACGGCGAGCCGCGGGGAATTGGGATAACGTTTCAGCCCCTGCGCGAAAACTTCGATGGCGGGATTGGTGGTTTGATGGAGGAGGAGCTCGCCGCCCCAATCGAAGAGATTCGATTCGCTGGGATCCATGTGCGCCGCCAACTCGTATTGGTTCACCGCGGCCACATAATTTCCGGCCTTCTCTTCAACCTCGGCGAGCAGGTTGTGCAACTCGGCAGTGTCTTTCTGCTTCAAGAGCTCCTGAATCTGCCCTCGGGCCTCCGGCAAACGGCCTGTTTCCTGGTACGCCAGCGCCAGATCGTAGCCATTGTCATAGGCGTCAGGATTCCGGCTCTGAGCTTTCTCCAGGTAGGGGATGGCCGCTGCGATTCTTCCCGTCCGCAGGTAGAACGCGCCGAGATTGTGGTTGGCGTCGAAGCTTCCGGGCTCGAGTTCGACGACCTTTTTGAATTCCTTCTCGGCTAGCGACGTTTTTCCCCGGCGCACGAGGTTCGTGGCCAGGTTGTTACGGGCCTCGCCGGATTCCGGGCGCAAGCGGACAGCCTGCTCGAAGGGCGCCGTAGCCTTCTCCTCCTGGCCTTCGGACGAGTAAACGAGCCCCAGAAGCTCCAGAACGTCAAAACCATTGGGCAAAGCCCGGGCGAGTGCTTCAAGCTCTTGCTGGGCGGCGGCATACTGTCCGGAATTGAAATGAGCAAGTGCGGACTGGAACTTGCGGTCGAGCGCCTCGCGACCCTCGGTGTCTGCTTGCCTCGCCGCGAGCGACGGGGACAATGCTGCGAAGAGGAGCAGAACTGCCGCTGGCCAACGAAAAGCGAACATGGCGCCTTTATCTTGGCAAACCTTTGGTGGAAGAATGACCCTGCCCGTGCGACGGCGTTCCCTGGCGGTCACCCCCGCGAAAGCGGGGGTCCATGGATGGCTTCATGCGTGGATTCCCGCTTGCGCGGGAATGACGAACCCGGCGAGCGCTACCCGCAGAAATAACAAGGGCGCCCCGATGCATTGGGGCGCCCCTGTCGGTGGTTCTTCGGTCTTTCTAGAAGTAAAGCTTCAGAGCAAATTGGATCTGACGCGAATCCTGGTAGGGGAAACGCGTAGCTCCACTCTTTCCGAAGTTCGAGCTGAACCAGTCCCCCGAACCCGAGAGAGCAATAACGCCGTTCCCGCCCAGGTTCGGCGGCATGAACGTGGGGTGGTTGAGAATGTTGAAGAACTCACTCCGGAACTGCATCCGGAACCGCTCGCTCAATCGGAAGTCCTTGAAGAGCGAGTAGTCCAGCCGGGTGATGCCCGGACCGCGGACCTGGGTAGGCGCTCCACCCAACAGACCGAGGCCCGTTAGGGGGACGCAACCCGTAGGCTTGCCGGTATCAGGGTTGCAAGGCTGAGTGAAGACCGCCGCGTTCCACATCCCGTCAGGGGCCTCCTTGCCCGTATAACGATCCCCGGGGAGGAGGAGCGCGGTGCAATTCAAACCATTGGTTGTGCCAGTATCGCAGTTAATGGTCGCGGGTTGACCACCCTCCGCGGTAAGGATCCATTGCATGCTCCAGCCGCCGACAACATGTTTCTCAACTCCAGTGGCGTTCGCGAGGAACTGTCTCCCCGGACCGAAGGGAAGCTCGTATCCACCACTCAAGTGAAATACATTTCGGATATCAAAGTTCGCGTCGCGGTAATCGTACTGAATTCCGCAGCCGGCCATGGTGGGGCAGCGATACTGTTCCCCAACCCCGCCATTCAGAAGGTCTCCGGCATCGCTCCGGGTCCTCGAAAACGTGTCATTCGCCAGGAGGTACAAACCCTTCGCTAAGTGCCTTTCGACCGACAGCTGGAGGCTGTGGTAGTAACTGGATCCCTCCGTTGCCGCGTAGCTGTTGCCTTGGCCGAAGTCCGGGTACGCGAGGACCTTGGTGCCGGACGGCGGGATGATGGTGTTCACGTTATTGGAGCCAGGGAACACTTCGATGTGGTGAGCGCTGTTCCCGACATAACCCAGCGATAGCGTGGTGGTGGGCGATAGTTCGTACTGGAATGTCAAGTTCCAGCCCTCCGTGTAGGGGGTAAGGTAGTTGTACTGAATACCTCGCAGGGTCAGGCCGGACGCCCCGACGAGGGCCGGTTGGAGGGGTGTACAAGTGAAGCCAGCCTCAAAGGTAAAGTTATTAGCACACGGGGTGCCGGCAAAGCTCGTAAACGTGGCGTCGTTAATCGGCGTATGGTCATTCTGATTGCTGAAATTGAAGCCGAACTGGAAGGGATAGTTTTCGCCGATGTTGGGTGAATAGCCACGGTTTTCAAACCCGTTGTAGAACAGGCCGAAGCCGCCGCGCATCACCAATTTAGGCATCCATTGGTAAGCGAAGCCGATACGTGGTCCGAAATTGGTTTTCTGCGAGTTGCCCAGGCTCTGATTGTCGGTATATACGATGTTAATGTTATCCTTTTTCGTTAAGGCCAGGAAGCTCGGAGACAGGACGTCCTTCCGGTTGGAGGGAATCAAGTACTGAGCAGCGGCGCCCCCCACACCGGGGACGAAGTTGGCTTGTCCGCCGAAGTGCTCAAACGTCTGGCCGAAGTAGTCCCAGCGAAGTCCCAGGTTCAAGGTCAGCTTGGAACTCACCTTCCAATCGTCTTCAAAGAACGTGCCCCAGTAGTTCTTGCCGTCATCGGTGAGGGCGATATTGGAGACGAATACTTGGTCCGATCCGCCCATGTAGGGGACGCAATTGGGAACCGAGGCAGGGCATGTCGCCAGTGGCGTCAAGAGTATTTGAGCTCGCCCGGCGCTGTCGGATGACCCCCCTGGATCCCTGGTGAAGTTGCCGTCAAAGTTGTACTGGCCGTGCGACCAGGGTGGCTGCAGCGTGGAGTACTTGACCCGCTGGTATTCGATACCCGCCTTGAAGGTGTGCTTGCCGTAGGTCTTGGTGAAGTTGTCCGTCACCTGGTTCGTCTGAGTCACCTCATCCGAAGGCAGGAAGTTGTTGCTCCCCAGGGTGTTCAGACCGTTGATTCCGAATGCGGGGAGGCCACCGTTGAGGGCGACCTGGGGGATGCCCTGGACTCCATATTGTTCAGGTATCCCCATCGTGCTGGGGAGTGGCCCGGTGCGGGTAGTTGCGATTCGGTTGAGCCCAATCCGCGCCTCGTTCACCATGGTCGGTGACACTTCGTGAGTCCATGACAGGGCTGGCAGGATGGTTTTCGCCGTCTGAATGCCCTGCTGGAATGCGCCGCCATCGGCAATTCCGGCGAACGGACCCGGGATAAACTGGGGGTCGTCAACGTAGCTGAAGGTAGCAAAGATTTGGTCTTTGTCACCTTTGTTGATGTCCACCCGTACGTCGAAAGCGTTGCGGTGTTCGTTCCGCCTGGGGACGGTCGTATTGTTCTGAACGAGACCGCCTCTGGTTGGCGTGGGGTAGAGGTTCAGGAGCTTGATCGCGTTGGCGTCGAGCCGACCAGCGGGAAGCGTGTTTAGGGCGCAGCCAGCGAGCGTGAAGAGCGTGGTGCTAGCCGCACAAGTGCCGAAGGGATCGCGAACATATCCCGTTCCCGTTGCCACCAGACCCGAAACCGGATCCGCTACACCTTTTGTGACCGGTCTCGTGGTCGCAGGGTCAAAAATGGTTCCGTAAGGCACCGTTCGACCCAGGAGGTCTGAGTGTGGTAGGTTGCTCGACCCGCTGGCCGGCTGGAGGGCGATCAGGTCCGAGAAATCGGTGTAGCCACTGCTGCGCTCAGCGGCAGTTGGAACACCGTTGCTAAACACCGTCCCTTGCCGCACGCGCAGGCCCTCGTAATCGCCGAAGAAAAAGGCCTTGTTTTTCTTGATGGGACCGCCCATGGCAACTCCAAACTGGTTCTGCCGATACTCACCCTTCTGGACATTCCCGGCGTCTTCAAACCAGTCCGCAGCGTCAAGCTTATCGTTGCGAAGGAACTCCCAGGCGGTGCCATGGAGGCTGTTCGTCCCGGACTTGATCGTGGCGTTCAGGATTGCCCCACCGGCGCGCCCGAATTGCGCGCTGAAGTCCGAGGTCTGCACCTTGAACTCCTGAATGGCATCGACCGGCGGAAGGACCACGTAATTCGTGCCGTTCAGGAAGTCTACGGTGTCCGAGTTGTTGTCAATGCCGTTCAGCAAATAGTTGTTTTGAGCGGGTCGCTGGCCGTTGGCCGAGAAGGCGCCCGATTGGGCATTGCCTCGCGTGTCGGCTTCCGGCGTGTTGACCCCTGCCGCCAGTTGGGCCAGGAAGGTGAAATTCCTTCCGTTCAAGGGCAAGTCGTTTACGTTACGTGCATTGACCACTTGTCCCACGGAGGCGTTCTGGGTCTGCAGGACCGGAGGCGCGCCGGTCACCTCAATCGTTTGGGTAACGGCGCCCGGCTTCAGCGTGAGGTCAACCACGCGTTGCTGTTGAATTTCGAGCGTGACGTGGGGTTGAACAGCCTTGGCGAAACCCGGGGCTTCGGCGCTCACCGCGTAAACGCCGATCTTGACCGGCGCAAAAATGTAGCTGCCGTCACCGCCGGCAGTCAAGGTAATGGTAAGGTTGGTCCCTTCATTCGTCAGGATCACCTTGGCGCCGGGGATCACGGCGCCGGATTGGTCCTTAATGGTCCCCTGAATCGACCCCGTATCCGCCTGGGCATGAAGGGTCGCACTCGTCAGAAAGAAGACGGCAGGGACTACCAAGGCCAGAAAGAGAATGCGCAGGAAAAAACCGCGTCTTTCCATTGTCTAATCCTCCTGTCCTCCGCCGCACGGGAATGCGGCTGGAGAATCACGAAATAGTGATGAAATGAATTTCGGCCAGCTTGGCCCGGGAATGACGCTTCGCTCGCGACAGTCTCTCCTCGGATCTCTGCTGGCACATAGCACCCGAACCGAAACGCGAACCGTGGGGCGGTTTTCATCCAGGGGTTCCTGAATGCGCTTGCACCCGCTCTTCTACCCGATTCTTACGCGTCCTCAACCCGACGAAAGATACAATAGCAGCTTAAGCGGTTAACATTGTACCACCTACTCAACAGACTTGTCAAGCTTTTTTTGGCATATTATTACTTTTTTTTCTTGGCCATCTATTGTCAAAGAAGGAGGGTGGTAGTATTTTAAGGTGACGTAGTCACCGTTCTCTGTAGAGGTCTTGACTTCGCCTATGGCTCTAACCATCCGGGATGTGGCTCGCGAGGCCAAAGTATCCACGGCCACCGTGTCTCATGCCCTCAACAAAACGGGCCAGGTAAGCCGGGAAACGCGCCGCCAAGTCCTCTCGGTGGTGCGCCGCCTTGGTTACTTCCCCAACGCTCACGCGCGCAACCTGGCTTGGCGAACCAGCCGCACGCTCGGCATGATCGTCTCCGACATCGAGAACCCTTTTTTCCCGGAGGTCATCAAGAGCTTCGAGACTCGCGCCCGGCAACTCGGCTACGAAGTCATCCTGAGCGATACGAACTATGACCCCAGCCTGATGCGGCGCGCGACCGAAAAGATGCTGGAGCACCACGTCCGCGGCGTGGCCGTGATGACTTCTGAGGCCAACCTGCCGTTGATCCACGAAATCGCCCGGCGCCGAATTGCCGTCACTTTTCTGGACCTGGGGCCGGTGCAGAAATACGTCAGTAATATCCGCATCGATTATTTTTCGGGCATTCAGCAAGTCGTCGAGCACCTGTTTCAGCTTGGCCACCGGCGAATGACTTTCGCCGGCGAACGAGCGGGTTTGAAGTCGAACATCGCGCGCCGCGAAGCCTTTGTCGAGTGCATGAAAGCTCTGGGCTTGGCCCCCGGCCCAACCCTGACAGGCGACCTGCGCTTTGAAGGCGGCGTGGCGGCGGCACTGACCATCCTGAAGCTGAGGCCCCGGCCCACCGCCGTCCTGGCCGTCAATGATCTAACTGCTGTGGGCCTGATCAAAGGCTTCACCCAAGCCGGCCTCCGCGTGCCGGGAGATATTTCCGTGACGGGCTTCGACAACACTCACCTGGCGGAGTACATCACTCCCTCCATCACCACCGTGGACATTCACCGCGACTGGCTAGGGCGAATGGCCGCCGATGCCCTCCACGAATTGTCCACCGCCGACGAGCCTCAGGGCAAGGAATACTCGATTCCAGCGGAGTTGATCGTCAAAGCCTCGACGGGTCCTGCCCCTTCCGGATCATGCTACGAGGAGGATCTTGCCCAGGTCGCCACGAGCCTTCCGCTGACCGCGTGAACCCGCTCCGGCCCGTAAACAAAGAAGCGACCGCGCCGGCGCGCTGCGGGTGCGAAGCGGCGAGCCGCCGCGGCCTGGAAAACACTCACTCGCGGAATGCACCGAAGAATTGCTGTTAAGGGGACTGATCGGCGAGGGCCAAGGCGATTTCGAGGAATTGTTGCCGAGCTTGCGGCGTCAGCTCATGAACCCTCCCGCTACTAGAACTCTCCGACGCTGCGGCGGACAGGGCTTGCTCGATCCGTTGGACATCGAGCGCGCCGCGCGCGCCGCTCTGCCTAAACCGCTCCAAAGTTTCCCGCGCCTTGTCGATTTGCCCGGTCTGGTAATAGAGCACTCCGAGCGCCGAATAACTTCCTGGCCATCCCGGCAGCAGGTCCACCGATTCTTTCAGATGCCGCTCGGCTTTCTCGATGTCCCCTTCCATTACCGACAAGACCCCCACGCCCCAGAGGAGTTCACCCGAGTCTGGAGTCCGCTCAAGCCCCCGTTGCAATGTCTCTTTCGCGCCCGACGTGTTACCAGAGCGCAGGTAGACCAGAGCCAGAGAGAGATAGGCTTGGTCCTGATCGGGGTTTGCGGCTATTTGCTGCCTCAACAGCTTTACCGCCTCGTCGGACTGGCCGAGGTGGGCAAGGATGTCAGCGAGCAGGGCCAAATAACTTGTGTCCTTTTGCCCTTGAGGTGAGACGCGCTGCGCTGCAGTTAGGGCGTCCGCGTAATCGCGCCTCCGGAAATAGGCATCGGCGAGGTTGTACCACACGTCGTCCGAATTCGGATTGGATTGCAGAGCTTGCTGAAAACGCGCGATGGCCTCCGGATACAGGTGGTAACGCGCCAGCAGCACTCCGACCCCCACCGCGGTGCGAAAGTCACCCTGGCTCAACTGGTCGAGCTGAGCGATAGCTTGCTTGGCGTCTTCGGCCCTCCCCAGCTTCAAATACGCTTCGGCAAGGAAATAAAAGTTCTGCGGCTGACCGGAATGGACTTTCACCTCCTGTTCCAACTGCTCGACATCAAACTGGGTCTGCTGCTGAGGAGTAAGGTCAGCCCGCTGATCCAGATAAGCGAAAATGTTCTGGAAGGGGGAGGGTGGGGGATTGGGGTCTCGGGAAAGGGTTTGGAAGATTTTCAGATCCCTTTCCGCCGCCTCCGTCTGGTGGAGATCCCGCTCGGCCGCCTGGAGCCTGTAGTAGACCGGCGCAGGGTGAGGATCCAACTGAGCGCACTTGCGCAACAGGGCTAACGCTTCCTCAAACTTCTTCTGGTGCATCTTCAAGTTGGCCAACTCGAGAAGGGCCTCGGCGTAGTTCGGGTCGCTGTCGAGGGCTTGTTTGAGCCACTTCTCCCCCAGGTCGTATTGCCCTTGCCGGCTCGCGATGTAGCCCAGGTTGTACAGGCACGACACGTCGTGAGGATCGGCCTTCAGTCCCTGCTCCAGGTATTTCTCCGCCTCGTCAAACCGTCCCAGGTGGCGGTAACAAAGAGCCATAAAAGCGTAGGAGCGAGCGGAAGGGTCAACCTGGATGAGCGTCTGGAAGGTGTCTTTGGCCTTATCGACCTTCCCCGCCATGAAGTAACATTCACCGAGCGCCGCGAGCAGGCTCGGGCGGTTGGGAACAACCTTGAGTCCTTCCTGCAGCAACGGAATGGCATCTTCATAGAACGACTGCTTCATGCTGAGGCGCGCCATGAGGAAGATCACATCGGTATCCCTCGGAGCAAGCTTGTGCGCTTTGACGAGCAGCTCGAGGGCGTCGAGGTCTTTGCCCTCGTCCGAGTATGTCTGCGCAATTAGATAAAGCGTCTCAACGGAATTCGGGGAGAGCTTCAGAGCTCGACCCAGAACATCCAGGGCCTTCTCATTATCCCCCCTTTTTAGGTAGGCTTGGCCGAGGTTGTGAAGGATCTCAAAGGTGTCGGGCTGGAGCGCGTTCGCGATCTCGAACTCATGGCTGGCGGCACTGTACTGCTTTTGTTTGGCCAGGAGCACCCCGAGCGTGAAGTGCACGCGAACGTCGTTCTTAGCCTGCTCCGAGAGAGAACGCGCCAGTTCGAGTCCCTTCTCCTTCTGGCCGGCTGCCAAGTACGCCTGGGTCAGATTGAAGAGAACCTCCGGGCCTTGTGGCTGCACTCGGCTGAAGTAAGTGATAGCGCCTCGCGGGTCGTTCCGGGCCAGCAGTAGCAGCCCAAGGTTGTAGTTCGCGTCGCGGTTGGCCGGGTCGTAGCGCAGCGTGGTGCGGAACTCCCGTTCCGCCAGGTCGTTCTTCTGCTGAATGACGTAACTGTTGCCCAGATTGTTGTGAGTCTCCGGCGAGCGAGGGTTGCCCTTCAGAGCCTGCTGGAAGGCTGCGCCCGCTCCGGCAAAGTCCTCTTGCCCTCCCAGCGCGATGCCGAGCAGATTGAGACCCTGCAAGCTCTGGGGAGCCAGCTTGAGGCCCGCGCGGATTTCCGCCTCCGCCTCTTTAGGGCGGTGCTGGGCCAGTAGGTCTCGTCCGGCAGCGAAGTGCGCGTCGGCGGCTGTCAGCGGCTTTTTTGCGACGGGAGAGCGGGGCGCTGTCTGGGCGTGGATCAAAGGCAGCGGAAGCGGCAGTCCTGCCACGAGCAGCGCAAGAAGCAGAGCCAGCTTCCCTCGCGGCAAGCGGGCAGCGCTCTCGGCGGGCTTGTCCAACCTTCCTCGCGGCATCGTGCGCCTCCTGCTGAGTGTAACTCCGTCTTGGCCAGGGAATCTACTGGCCCACCTGTTCAAGCATGCTCCTTGCCGCGGCGTGCTCGGGATGCCGGGCGAGCCACTCGCGCAAAATCTCGCGGGCTCGAGTCTTCTCTCCCTGCGTGATGTAAAGCCGCGCCAGGTTCAGGTAGGGCTGATCAAAATCGGCCGCCACCCGAATGGCTCTCTGGAACTCCTCTTGGGCCTCGGCCGTCCGTCCCTGGTGCAAAAAGAGCACTCCGAGATTATTGAGAACCTCCGGGTAATCCGGGCGAAGCTGCAGGGCCTGCTGCCAGTACTTGAGCGCCCGGTCCGTATCGTTCAGTTGCGCGTAGAGCATCCCGACACCGTAATTCATCTCCGGGTCGTCCGGGGCCAGGGCGACAGCGCGTTCTAGAGCCTGCTTCGCCTCGCTGAAGCGCTGCTCGCGGCGATAGACGTTTCCCAGGTTGAATAAAGCGAGGGCGTAATCGGGGCGCTGGCGGATCGCCTCCTGAAAATAACGGATGGCCTCAGGCGTCTCGCCGGCCTGCGCCGCGAGCAATCCGAGATTGTTGAGCGCGTCGGGATACTCGTGGCGCAATTCCAGCGCGCGTTGAAGATGGCGCCGGGCTTCCTCAGGCTTCCCTTGCTTTAGATAGAGCGTCCCCAGATTGTAATGCGCTTCGGCGTAATTGGGGTCGGTTTCGAGCGCCAGGGTGAATTCCCGAATCGCCTGGTCGTAGTATCCTGCCTGCGAAAAGGCCGCGCCGTAGGTGAACACATTGCGCCGGAACTCGCCCAGGTAGAGCTTCCCGGGGAACGGCAGCGTTAACCTTACTCTGTCTTCGGGAGTCTGCGGAATGCGATGACAGTCCGCCTTCAAGCGCTCGGCATCGACGGGTCCTTGATACACCTTCACAATGAACCCCTTAGGGTCGATAAGAAACGTCGTGGGCAAGCCGAGATTACGCCGCCGGTCAAACATGAAGTGGTAGACAAGGTTGTAAATCCCGGTCACGTCATCGCTGGTCAGCAAGACAGGCAGCCGCAGGGAATTCCCGCGGACGAACGCACGAACCTGCGTCGCCTTTTCCGGCTTGTCGAGATTGATGGCCAGCACCTCGAGAATTCCCGGCCTCCTCAGCGTCGGCGAACGGTCAAGAGCTCTCAGAGTTTCGACGCTGGGCGGGCTCCAGGTAGCCCAGAAATTCAGAACCACCGTTCTGCCTCTCAGCGCCGACAGAAGATGGCTCTTCCCGGCGACGTCCGGCAGTTCGAAATCCGGGGCCAGGATGGGATCCATCAGCCAGGTTTCACAGGCGGCGGGCGGTGGCACGGCCGCCGGGGGATCGGGAATCACAGACAAAGGTTGATGGGGATGGAACGCCTTCGCCTGGAATCCCTCCGCGCCTTCTTCGATCTCGATGCGGTGGTTCGCAGGCAGACCTTCAAAGTGTTGCACGTTGCCGCTGGGCCAGCGAATCTCGGCGCTTGCGGAAACGGCCTTGCCTATTCCGAAAAAAATCTCCTTGGTGTGTTGCGAGGGGAAGCCGGTGCCGGCTTGCAGGATCTTCATCTGCCGCCCCTCCGCAGTCTGGAGGATGACTGCCGCGCCGACCGCGTCGCGGTTGCTCTTGGCGCCGCGCAGTCGGAGGGCCAAAACGTTGCCAAGACCGGTTGCTTCGCATCGTAGGATGCGTAATTGGGGTCCCGTTCGATTTTTCAGGGCGATCTCAAGCCGCCCGTCATGATCGAAATCAGCGAGAGCGAAGGCTCGGCTATCATCCGGCAAATCCAGGCCGACCACGCCGGAGATGTTGGAGAAAGTGCCGTCGCCGTTGTTGAAGAAGAAAACGTTGCGTTGATAGCCTGCCCAGGTTCCGTCGGAGCGGATCAATTCGTTGATGGCGTTCCAGCCGAGTTCGTAAGGGAGCGTGGGATGAGCGTCCGCCGGAGAGCGCGAAACCACCTGTTGCCAGAAGAAGCTTTCCAGGTCATCGCGGCTGGGACCGGAAATCATGCCGTTGGCGATGTAAAGGTGCGAGCGTCCATCGTGGCCGAAATCCCAGGCGTGGCAGGACCATGACCAGCCCGCCTTCTCGACTCCCGCCACGGCGCTGCGATCCTCGAAGCGGCCGTTGCCGAGGTTGCGGAAAAGGGAATTTCCTTTGGCGTGGTGACGGAACAGCGCCCGTACATCCGCCGGCATTTGTTCCGGAAAATTCATCTGCGCCGTTAAGCGCATGCCGGAGGCTTCCCACATGTCTGAAACGTAGAGGTCGAGGTTCTGGTCGTTGTCGTAATCGAACCAGCAGGAACTCATTCCGGGTCCAACGTCCACAACCCCCGCTTCCTCGGCCATATCCGTAAACGTCCCGTCTCGGTTGTTGTGATAGAGATTCTTCCGCCCGAAGTCGTTCACTACGTACAGGTCCGGCCATCCGTCCTGGTCGAAGTCGCACCAGTTGCAGTCGAAGCTGAAGCGGTCGTTGTTCTGATTGAGGCCTGTCGCCGCCGTGACATCCTGGAAGGTCGCGTCGCCCTCGTTGTGGAAGAGGAAGTTGGGCGGGCCGTTTCGCGCGTCGTAATACGGGACCGGAAAGTGGTACTGCTCGAGTCCCTTGTAGTAACTGTACAAGCAGAAGTAGATATCCAGGCGGCCATCGCGATCGTAATCGCCAAAGGCCGCACCGGTGAAGGTTCCCTGTGGGGGTTGCGCAAACCGAAACGCCCCTGGCTTCAGCGCAAATCTGCCGTTCCCCTGATTGAGGAAGAGCAGAGGGCCGTTGGCGGTAACGACGACCAAGTCCTGGTGACCGTTGTTGTTGACGTCCGCGAAGAGAGCGCAAGGGGTGTTGTCCAGGACGCCCACGCCGGCCGCTTCCGTCACGTCCTCGAAAGTTCCATCGCCACGGTTGTGGTAAAGCCGGTTGGGAAGTCCCGAGGGCTGGCAGATGTAGAGATCATCAAACCCATCATTGTCGTAGTCACCGGCCGCGATGCCGTTGTTTCCGTAAATGTCGATTCCGGTCGCCGCGTCAAGCACCGTCCGCCAATAATCCATGCCGCGCAGCATTTGCGCGCGGTAGGAGGAAACGTCCTTGAGCGCAATCGAGGTGATGTCCACGAAAATCGGTTGATAGGAGAGGCTCTGGATTTCCGAAAGGGGTTGCCACTTCTTTGCCACCAATTCCCCCCCAGGGCTCTGCTCCCAATCAATCTGCCACACGCCGATTCTCTGCAGGCGGTGCAGCCGCGGCCCTGTGCCCACGAGCGTGTACCGAATCTCGGTCTTGATGCGGAGCGGAGAAGCCGAGGCGACCTCCAAATCCGCCACTTTGAACTCGACGATGAGAACCTCTGAGATCAAACCAAGTGAAGATCGGAACTCCTCGAGAAAGGCGTCCCGGCCGAGTGACAGCTCCGAGGAAAAACTCGCGCGCCGGACGGCGAGAGTCGGATCCTCGCGGATGCGGTCAAACCCCTGAGGAGCGGGCGAGGCCGCCGCGAGTTGCGGCGCAAGGAATGCCGCGAGGGCGCGCACATCATTTTTGTTCTTACGAAGCTCAACCGCCCATCCCGAGAAATGGCCTTCGATCTCGCGGCCATACCTCTCGCTGGGATAATCATCCACCTTCTGCCGGGCTTTTCGGATCAGCTCCTCGAGGGGAGAATGTACCCGATATTGCGGAAGAATTCGGTAATCAGAGAACAGAGGGGAGACCGCAGGGAGCCCTGTGGCAACTTCCTGAGCGACCGGAGAGGCCATTGCCCCGAACAGCGGCGCGGGGAGGAGCAGTGTGGATGCATAGCCACAAGCGCCCAGGAAATCCCGCCGTGAAAGCGTGCTTTCGATTCGCCGTGGACGATTTCCCATGAATGCTCCCGACCCATGTGAGGTGTCGGACGCTCTAACCTAACAACAAGGTCGTCAGCAGTCAAGAAAGCCTCCTCCGCTGACGTAAGTTTTCGTGCTACCGATCATAGTAACCGTACCTCTCGATTTCGTCCCACATGGCCAGAACATTCTCGAGTTTGGCGGCAGGATGAATCTCGGTAGTCGAGCCAATCCAGAAACGCCCTGCGGCCCCGGCTTCGTCGATGGTCTTCCGCACTGTTTCCCGGACCTCTGATTCGACGCCGAAAGGCAGGAGTTGCGAGACGTCAATCCCGCCCATCAAGATCCACTCCGGATAAGCCTTTCGGACGTCTCCCGCATACATCCTCGACAACGGTTCTAGAGGATTAATTCCATCGATCCCAGCTTGGCGGAAATCCTCTAGAACGACCCAAAGGTTGCCGTCCGAGTGGTAGATCACTTTAATTCCGTGCTCATGCCACGCATCCACCAACTTTGCAAGCCGCGGAAAGAACTCCTTCCGCAGGAACTTAGGCGAGAAGAAAACCTGTTCCGTACCGGCGATATCGGAATAGACCAGAGTTACAGGTGATAAGTCGGGGTCGGCTGTCTCGTGGACGCGTTGGATCTCCGCCCAGTTCAGCGCTTCCAACCAATCCGATACGAGCTGAGGGTTCTCCGCGTAGGCATAGGCCAGCAGGTCCAGTCCCGCTCGCACGTGAGCGGTGTCCAGCCCCACGGGGCTCTCGTTGGGGAAGATCACGGTGTTCTCGCCAACCTTCTCCTGCAACTCCAGAAACTGCTCGCGAGGTGACTTTGAAGACGCTCCCCAGACATTACTCTTCCCGGCGAAGGTGAACATGTCGCCAAACTGGCGACGGTGGATTTCCTCGATGTTGCGGGGAATGTAATCGAGCAACCCCTGCACGTCGTTGAACGGACGCTCGATGAGCCAACTGGTCCACCATTCCTGTTTGTAAACGAAGCCGTCCTCGTGCCGGATGAGCTTCTCTTCAACGGGTGGCGCTATCCCCCGCGTAATATCAAGCCGCTCGCCAATGGTTTTGCACAGCAAGTCCAATCCGTTCTGCAAGGTGACCTTCTCACCCGTAGTATATTCAATGAGAGGTATATGCTGGATGAGATCAAAGACGGGTACCCGGTCAGGGAGTTCACCCCGTAGAGTGCATTCAATGCGCTGCCGTGCCGTCATTCGATCCCTGGGAAGTTTGCGCATCGCTTATCTCCTCTTCAGCAATAACCACACCTCTTGATGACCGTTTCGGCGAGCATATCAACCACCACCACGGCGGTCCGTACCGGCATGCCCTGTGCCACCCTGTGGCCGTCAGTCCCGAACTAGCGCTTTGGACTTCTTCATGATACTCCGCCGCTTTATGTGTCAACAAAAATCGAATTCCAAACTCTGAAACTGGCTCAGGATGACATGTCGTTCTGATCCCGCCTTGCGGGAGAAGAATCTGCTTTTGGTTGCGACCGAAGGCCGGGCTGTAAACTTTATGCGGTGCTTGGCATTTGCCGATAGAGACGAATGGAGGCAAAAGTAGGGTGAGGTCCAGGGCCTGCTTGGCGGGCTAGTTGGGTTGCTTACCCTGCGCGGATCGTTTGCCGGCTGGGGTCTTGCAATCGACCACGTGAAGGCGTGCAGCAGGGCAGGTCAGGCGGAAAATGCCCTCGTGATTGGAGTGATGCCATGAAGTCAGCGGCCCAGAGCCTGATCGAGTCCGGAGAAGCAGAGGAACCCCTTGTGGCGAGGACGCTCGTCGACATTACCGAGCATAAACAAGCCGAACAAGCCTTGGCACAGGAGCGCGATCTGCTGGGCACCCTCATGGATAACCTTCCTGACCACATTTATTTCAAGGATCGCCAAAGCCGCTTTCTTCGCATCAATAGGGCGCACGCCAAAGCGTTTGGCTTAAGCGACCCTGGCCAGGCCGTCGGCAAGACGGACTTCGATTTCTTCGCGGCCGAACACGCCCAGCAAGCCTACAATGATGAGCAGGAAGTCATCACCACCGGGAAGCCGATGACAGCCAAAGAGGAAAAGGAAACTTGGCCCGACGGGCGGGTGACCTGGGCCTCCACCACCAAAATGCCCTTCCGGGACGCCAACGGAGCCATTATCGGAACGTTTGGTGTCTCTCGGGACATCACCGAGCGCAAGCAAGCGGAGAAAGTCCTAGAAGAGCGAACCGCCTACCTCAACACTCTCATTGATATCAGCCCCGTGGGCATCGCGGTTCTGGACAAAGAGGAACGCATCCAGATGTGCAACCCAGCGTTTGAGAGACTCTTTCTCTTCTCGCGCGAAGAAATGCAGGGCTTCAATCTGGATGAGCTCATTATACCCACGGAATTGGTTTCCGAAGCTGAGAGTTTAACCAGGCAGACCCTGGGTGGCGCCAGCGTGCACGCCACCAGCCGCCGGCGTCGCAAAGACGGCACCCTCGTGGATGTGGAGATCTACGCTGTGCCGCTGGTGGTGGACGACAAGCCGCTGGGGTTCTTGGGCCTTTACCAAGACGTCACCAAGCGGAAACAAGCGGAGGAAGCCTTGGCGCAGGAGCGCGATCTGCTGGGCACCCTCATGGACAATCTCCCCGACACCATCTACTTCAAGGACCGGGAGAGCCGCTTTACCCGGATCAATAAAGCGCTCGCTAAAGGGTTCGGGCTAAGCGACCCTGGCCAGGCAATCGGCAAGACGGACTTCGATTTTTTCACCGCTGAACACGCCCAACAGGCCTACAACGATGAGCAGGAAGTCATCACCACCGGGAAGCCGATGACGGCCAAAGAGGAGAAGGAAACTTGGCCCGACGGGCGGGTGACCTGGGTCTCGACCACTAAAATGCCCTTCCGAGACGCCAACGGAGCCATTATCGGAACGTTTGGTGTCTCGCACGACATCACCGAGCGCAAGCGGGCCGAGGAGGCGCTCCGAACCTCGGAAGAGCGCTACCGTGAACTGTTCGAAAATGCCAGCGACCTCGTTTACACCACCGATCTCGAGGGCCGTCTAACCTCTCTCAACAGAGTCGCGGAGCAGACCCTCGGGTACTCTCGGGAGGAAGCTGCCCAGATGAACCTCCGGCAACTGGTCAACCCCAGGCACTGGCAGCGGGTTGAACAGACCCGCCAGCGGCTCCTGGCGGGTGATTCCGCTGTCACCCTCGAGCTGGAAATCACGGCAAAGGATGGCCGCCGGGTGATGCTGGAAGTAAACCCCCGCCTGATCTATAAAGGCGGGAAACCCGTCGGGATGCAGGGTATTGGGCGCGACATCACGGGCCGCGAGGAGAGAGAAATGGAGTTGCGCCACGCTCAGAAACTGGAGTCCGTGGGTCGCTTGGCATCCGGAATTGCCCACGAAATCAATACACCCATCCAGTTCGTGGGCGACAATACACGCTTCGTGCAAGATTCTTTCAGGGGTTTGCAAACCCTCCTCAGCAAGTACCAGGAACTCCGCGATGCCGCGGCCTCCGGCGCCGTCAGCCCAGACGTCCTGGCCGCAGTGCGCCGAGTCGAAGAGGAATCGGACTGTGCCTACTTGCTGGAGGAGATTCCCAAAGCACTCACGCAGACGCTCGATGGTGTGACTAGGGTGGCGACCCTCGTGCGCGCCATGAAAGATTTCGCTCACCCGGAGAGCAAGGAGAAGGCTGCCGCCGACCTCAACAAGGCGCTGCTTAGCACCCTTGCCGTGGCGCGTAACGAGCTGAAGTGTGTTGCCGATGTCGAGACCGATCTCGGCGATCTGCCACTGGTGGTTTGCAATATCAGCGATTTGAACCAGGTTTTCCTGAACCTGCTGGTGAATGCCGCCCACGCCATCGGCGACGTGGTGAAAGACACTGGGAAGAAAGGCAAGATCCGGGTTTGCACGGTGGCGGAAGGCAAGACGGTTCTAGTCACCATCACGGACACCGGGTGCGGCATTCCCGAGGGCATCCGCACCAAGGTTTTCGATCCCTTTTTCACCACCAAAGGAGTGGGATGCGGAACAGGACAGGGCTTGGCGATTGCCCGTTCGGTGGTAGTCGAGCGCCACAAAGGGACCTTGACCTTTGAGAGCGAAGTGGGCAAGGGAACGAGCTTCTACGTCCGTTTACCTGTCGAATCCGAGGAATATTCCGAGAAGACGAGAGTGCCGTGAGGCGCATGCTTTTTGTAGAGGAGCTGGCAGCGCTGGGGGTCCAGGAAAACCTTGCCGGTTGGCGTGCCATGGCGGCAGAGATACCGGCACTGTTGGCGGAGGTATGATATGGCGGAACTGAATCGACCGCGAATTCTGATTGTGGACGACGAGGTGCTGGTGCTCGATGCCCTGCAACGGCAGTTGCGGACGCACTTTGACGTGACCGTTGCCTCCGAGCCTAAGGAAGCTATAAAACTGGTTGTGTCCAAAGGACCGTATGCCGCAGTCGTCTCCGACCTGCGGATGCCCGGCATGGATGGTATCGCCCTGCTGTACTGCATCCGGAAGCTCTCGCCGGATACGGTGCGTGTCCTACTGACCGGTTACGCGGACGTCGAAGCGGCGATCGCGGCGGTCAACGAAGGAAATATCTTTCGCTTCCTCTGCAAACCTTGCCCGACCGGGACGCTCATCCGAGCGCTGGAAGCTTCCGTCGAACAGCACCGGCTGATCACCACCGAGCGCGTGCTCCTGGAGCAGACGCTGTGCACCGGCCTTAAAACCCTTACCGACATCCTGGCGCTTGTCAACCCCGTAGCTTTCGGGCGCGCCATCCGGGCCCGTAAGCTGATAAGTGAATTGGCTTCTCTCGAGAAGGTATCGGACCCTTGGCAGGCTGAAATCGCAGCCATGTTGGCACCAATCGGATGGGTGACCCTTCCCGCTGAGACCGCGAGCAAGCTCTATCATGGCGCAGCACTCTCTCTATCCGAACAAGCCATCGTGGATAACCTGCCCACCGTGACCGAACAACTCCTGGCCAACATTCCCCACCTGGAGCCGGTCCGGGAGGTTCTGCATTACCAAGATAAGCACTACGACGGACAGGGACCACCTCGCAACAATACCTGCGGTGACGCCATCCCCTGGGGGGCACGCGCGCTCAAAGCCGTCTCGGATTTCGACGTCCTGGAGTCTCAGGGCTACTCGGTGGAAGTGGCGCTAGATACCATGCGAGTTCGCACGGGGTGGTATGACCCCGCCATGCTGGAAGCCCTCGAAAAACTGCGAGGAGACAAACCCCGCGACGCGACGGTCATGAAGTTCCCCCTCCACGCGGTGCAGCCGGGAATGATCTTCGCCGAAGATGTCAAAAACCACTCTGGCCTGCCGCTGATTGCACGCGGTCAAGAGGTTACGCCGAGCCTGATCGAGCGGATCAAGAATTTGGCGCTGAATTCGAAGATTAATGATCCCGTGCTGGTCATACTTCCGATCCAGCCGTCCATCCCTCCACTAGGCGCAGAGGCATTGAACGCTCAAGGCGGGTCTACCCTCGCGGGGGGAACACAGCCCAAAAACGCTGGGGCCTGAGCGGGTCCGCCCCGAGGAACGCCTGGGACCAAGCGAGACTCCCCTCGTCACACGGGTTCTACCTTGCCTAGTTCGTCGATCTGCCGCTCGATGTTCTCGCTCACCTCCACCCCCTCTCGGCTAACCCCCTGATCGAGGGCCTCGAGGATACCTATCATCCGATGGAGTGGGACGGCGACAAGGAGATGGTCTTTGGCAAAGCCAGCCAATCTCCTCGCCCCAAAATCGAGGAGAGACAGCCCTATCTCACCCGTGACCGCTGGGTAGGTGATCCCAGTCCTGCAAGCGGGACCAGAAAGCTCGACCTTCAAGGAGCCACCTTCCCAGTAGCCCGCCAAACTTACGAGACGGTGGAGAGGGTCGGGTTTGCCAACGAACACCACGATGTCAGGTTGGGTCGCCGCGCTCGATAGAGGCGAGAAAAAGACGTGACTCGCCATGCCCAGGGGTGGCGGGACAGTCTGTTGGCTGCGATGCATCGCAACACGGGAGCAGTAGACCTTTTCCTTGTTGACGAGGAAATGCACTAGCCCTTCTCGCCCTTGCGGTGGCATCTGTCCAAGCCCTAGGCTGACGAGGCCCCCGGGGCAGCCACAGGTCTCCGCAGTAATGGTGACGGCTTGGCCTTCGCTGGCTTTCTTCAAGGCTTGGCACACGGAAACTTTCCCCTGAGGAGAGGGGGTCCCCGGCGCCGGTGCGCCCGCGAAAGTCACGGCGATGGGGTCCGTGTCGAGCTTCAGTTCTCTTTTCAACCGCTCAGACCATTTCTGCCAATACATTTTCTCCCTCCTGCCCTTCCCCCCAGGCCGCTCACCCCAACCTCTGCCTGTCGATGAGATGAGGCCGCTGGCTATCCACTGAAGGAGGCGGCAACCATGCCGCTCGAAGCCAAGGCCGCGCCCCGTCCCGCGAAAGTGGCAGGCAGATTGTATCCAACCCAAACTCACAGAGTCAATTATGCCTTCGGCTCAAAAATAGAGGTGGGAAAGGTCGATCCACGCGGATACAATTGCGCACCAGAAGCAATGACCAGAGCCGACAAACCGAAGTGCCGGAACAAAGCCTTGGCGGCCGGTAACAGGGTGTGGCTGGGGGCCGTGATTTGCTCGCTCTTCGCCGGTCCAGCAATCACGGCAGGGGTGGGCGTGGCCGTGTCCGGCGCTCGACACGCCGGCGCCTTGGAAAGTTCGATTTCGCGCCAAGTGCCCCAGTGCGTTGCTGAATCACCGTTCTTCAAAAGTCTACCAAAGGGCTTCCGCTGGCCGGACCCTGGCGACGCGTTGAGCCTGCGCGTGCTCGAGGAATATGGGGCGCTCTTCGTCGCTCGTGGAGGAGTTGTGCTTCCCCCCGTTGTGATATTTCCAGACCAAAATGCCGTCGCGCACTGGCAATCAACCCTACGCGTAGAGCAGGCTGAGCTCGCCGGCATCCCTGTGAGACTTCAGAGCGCCGCGATGCGAGCCTTGATGAAGGCCCGCGAAGAAGCATTTCAAGCTCATGTTGACATTTCACCCCGCGGCCCTGACGCAGCACAGCGCGGCTATGCCCAAACCCTCGAACTATGGAGGAGCCGTGTCAATCCGGGTCTTCAACATTGGGTCGATAAGGGCTTGCTGAGTGTCTCCGAAGCAGAAAGGATCAGGAAATTACCTGCCCCTAAGCAGGTGCCCGAGATCCTCGAGCTCGAAAAGCGAGGGATGTATTTCAGCAAAGATTTCTCCAAGTCAGTTCTCCTGTCCGTAGCACCTCCTGGCGCCTCACAGCATCTTTCCATGCTCGCCTTCGATGTCAAAGAACACGATGACCCTGTCGTCCGTTTAATCCTGGAACACCATGGCTGGTTTCAAACCGTAAGGTCTGACTTGCCCCACTTTACTTACCTGGGCGTCAAGAAACAACTGCTTCCATCCCTCGGGCTCAAGATGGTCAGAAACGGCGACCGCGTGTTCTGGATTCCAGACTTTGCGTGCCCACCACCTACAAAACCTTAGATCTGGAAGTGTGAGATATTTAGGGTTCGTCGGGAAAGCTTCTTTCCTACTTCTGACTCCTGAATCCTGACTTCTGACTCCTTCTCTCCAACGCCTCTTCAATCCTCCGCAGCATGAAGACGTCTTCCCGGTTGTAGGTCAACAGTTCTTTCAGGAAGCGCTCTGTTCGGGTGGTCACATATTTCTTCCACGTCTCGTCGGCCCACTTTCCGTCCTTGCCAGCGAGCTCGCGTTTCAGGCCCAGCATCTCCTCGATGGCCTTCTGGCCTCCCCACAGGCCCGCCTTCCAGCAGGCCGGGCAGAGGTCCAGGTGCTTGAATGTCTTGTCCAGCACCACGCCCAGTTGCGCTGCAATCACCGGGAAGTCGAACCCTGTGTAACCCTTCACATTGTCGGGAATCGAGCGCCCGTTGTAAGTGACAATGCGCTCCACTCCCGCCAGCAACGCCATCAGCGCTTCTCGGGTGGCTTCCTCACCTACAAGCTGGACAAAGGCGTCCTTCTCGCCATCCACGATCCTCACCCCGATCACCGTGATCTTGTGGTTTTTGCAGTCCCTGAAGAGGCGCTGGTCGGCAAATGTTCCAACGTAGTTGGTTTCGATATCGAGGTAGGCAGTTTTCACATTCTCCCCTTTCGAGCAGCCTCTTGATTTAGGCGGAAGTGTCAGTAGTCCCGCCACGGCGGGTCAGTGGTCAGTTGAAAAGACGGGGCTGGGGACTGGCGTTCTTCCCCACCTACCATCAACCTTCTGTCTTCTGACTCCTGACTTCTGAATTCTGCTCGCCACCTGTCACTCTCGCCCCAGGAAGTCCCGCCGCTTCCGGGTTTTTTGCTCCTTGCCGGGTTCGAGGGAGCGCGCCAATTGCACGGCTTCGAAGCCAAACCTTTCGCGCAGCTTATCGGCGGCTTTGAGAATCTTATCAAGTTTATCGCGCTGCGGCGCCTCGAGCAAATTGCGTTGGAACACGGCGCGTTCAAGGTTCGACGCGCGGACGCCCACGAGGCGGACTTTCTTCTTCGCTTCGTATGAGCTTTCAAAGAGATGCAAAACGTTTTCAAAGATGACCGAATCGAGGTTTGTCGGCTCGTCGATGGTGATGTCTCGGGTGAGGGTCTTGAAAGGGGCGTAGCGAAGTTTCAACCCCAGCGTGTGCGCAAACAGGCCATGGTCGCGCAAACGCCGCGCCACGAGTTGGGCCAGATAAGAAAGCGTACGCTCCAATTCCTCGAGGTCGTCGATATCTTCGTCAAAAGTGGTTTCGTGGCTGATGGATTTGGGCTCTTCCCCGTAGGCGTAGGCGTCAATGTCCCGCCCGCATGACTTCGTGTAAAGCCACTCGCCGAATTTGCCGAACTGCTCCCGCAACTTCTCCTCGCCCATTTGCTGGAGGTCGCCGATGGTGGTGATGCCCAGCGAGCGCAGTTCCGGCTCCGTCACCTTTCCGATGCCGGGCATGCGGCGGATCGGTAGGGGGGCAAGAAACGTTGCTTCATAGCCCGGAAAGATGTAAAGCAGGCCGTGAGGTTTGGCCTGGTCGGAGGCGATCTTGGAAACCAGGTGGGAAGTGGAAAGGCCAATCGAGCAGTTGAGTCCGGTACGCTCCTTCACCGTGCGAATCAGCTTATCGGCAGCCCGAAATGCCGAGCCGTGCAGACGCTCGCAGCCGCTGAGGTCGAGGTAGGCTTCGTCGATTGACACCATCTCGACCACGGGCGTGAATTCGCCGAAGATCTGGCAGAGCTTGTGGGAATAGTCGCTGTACTTGTGGTGCTGGCCGCGCAGGAAGATGGCGTGCGGGCAGAGTTTCTTGGCGGCTCGGATCGGCATGGCGGAGTGCACGCCGAACTTGCGCGCTTCATAGCTGGCCGCAGCCACCACCCCCCGCCCCTCCGGGTCTGCGCCGACGATTACAGCCTTGCCTCTGAGGGAAGGGTCTTCCAACTCCTCGACGGAAACGAAGAAGGCGTCCATGTCGATGTGCAGGATTTGGCTTAGCATCTGCGAACATCCAGGGGCTGGGGGCTGGGACAATTTTAGATTTTGGATTTTAGATTTTGGATTGCTCCCCCACCTGCCACCTGCCTCCTCCCTTCTGAGTCCTGCCTTCTGCCTCCTGTCTCCTTCTTCCGCGCGCTAACCACCCGCGGAATGCCGGCCAAATCGGGCATGACTTCAATTTCCGTCCACTCCTGGCCGAGCAGGGCGAGCACTTTCGCGCGCATATTGTAGCCAATCTCTACCACCACGAAGCCGCCGGGCTTAAGCGCTTCGAGGGCTTGCGGTAACAGGCGAGCATAGATTTCGTCGCCGCGCTCAAGGTCGCCACCCCAAGCGATGCGCGGCTCAAATTGCCGCACCTCCCGTTGCACCATTTCGATGTCCCGCTTCCCGACATAGGGTGGGTTCGAAACCACAAAATCAATCGTGCCCAGAAAATCCTTATCGAGAAATCGAGCGAGGAGGTCGCTTTCCAGGAACTTGACGCGTTCCGGCATTCCCAAGCGAACTGCGTTTCGCGACGCCACCACCAGAGCCGGCCTGGAGATGTCTGCGCCGAAGAGGATAGCGCGGGGAAGCTCGGAAGCGAGCGCCAGGGCAATGCACCCGGAGCCTGTCCCTACGTCCACGATGCGCAGCCGAGTTTCTTTCGCCAATCCGCTCCGGCGCGCGAGTTCAAGCACTCGCTCCACGGCGTGTTCAGTTTCACGGCGAGGAATCAGGACGTCGGGCGTGACCTCGAAATCGAGCCCCCAGAACTCCTGGTGGCCGGTGATGTATTGCGTCGGCTTGCCGGTGGTTCGCTCGTCAATCAGCAGGAAGTAGCGCTCGGTTTTCTCCGGCGGCAAGTCCATCTCGGCGTTGGAGTGAAGAAAAGCGCGCTCGCAATGGAGGATGTGCATCAGCAACAGTTCGGCGGCAAGCTGTGCGGAAGGGACCTGGTGTTGGAGGAGAGTCTCGAGACCGGTCTTGAGAGCTGTGCGGAGCTGCATGGCGGAAGGGCAGTCGTCAGTTGTCAGTCGTCAGTCGCAGGTCGAGCAGTCTGGAGTGCGGCAGCTTGCTGCCGCTTTTCACTCGCGAGCTTGCTCGCGCTCGCCGGCCTAATAAAGAGCTCCCGTGCATGGCCAGCAAGCTGGACTGAACGAAAGCGGCAGCAAGCTGCCGCACTCCAGAGCGCAAGATTCAGAGATGTCCAACTGACTACTGACCACTGACGACTGTTCTTCCCGCCGCCACGGTCACTTGCTTCAACTTCTAGGCCCGGTAGTGGGCGCTCAGCGCCTCGATGACGTCGTCGAGCTTTCCGTCCATGACTCGGTCAAGCTGGTGAATGGACAGGCCGATGCGGTGGTCGGTGAGGCGATTCTGAGGGAAGTTGTAGGTTCGGATTTTCTCACTGCGGTCGCCGCTGCCGACCATGGAGCGGCGCTCTTCCGTGATCTGTTTCTGCTGCTCCTGAAGCTTCATTTCGTAGAGCCTCGAGCGCAGCACGCGAAGCGCTTTGGAGCGGTTCTTGATCTGCGACTTCTCATCCTGGCAGGAAACGATCATGCCGGTCGCCAGGTGCGTGATGCGCACCGCGGAGTAAGTCGTATTCACCGATTGGCCGCCCGGTCCCGAAGAGCAGAACGTATCGATGCGAATATCCTTGGGGTCAATCTCGATTTCCACTTCGTCGGCTTCCGGGAGCACCGCTACCGTGATGGCCGAGGTATGGATGCGTCCCTGCTGCTCGGTGGCCGGGACACGCTGCACGCGGTGCACGCCGCTTTCATATTTGAGCTTGCTATAAACCCTTTGCCCTTCGATCAGGGCGATGACTTCCTTCAGGCCACCGATGCCTGAAAGGCTCGTCGAGAGCACTTCCACCCGCCAGCCCTGTGATTCAGCGTAGCGGTCATACATACGGAAGATTTCCTGCGCAAAGAGCGTCGCCTCATCCCCGCCCGTGCCGGCGCGGATTTCCAACACCACGTTCTTCTCGTCGTTCGGATCTCTGGGCAGCAGCAGGATTCCGAGTTCCTCCTCCACTTTTGCCTGCCGCTTCTCCAGGTCCGCGAGTTCCTCGTGCGCCAGGGCTTTCATCTCGGCGTCGGTGGAAGCCTCCTCGAGCAGCGCCTTGGTTTCTTCGAGCGACTTCCGGATGCTTTTCCACTCGCGGTACTTCTCGACAATCTCGCTGAGCTCGGAGTGTGCTTTGGCGGTCTTCTGATAGAGGGCTTGGTCCGCTAACACGGCGGGATCCCCGAGCTGTGCCGTCAACTCGTCATATTTTGCTTCGATTTCTGCCAGTTTCTCTAAGAATTGCATGGTTCACCGAAAAGCCTGTAGGGGCGGTTCGCGAACCGCCCATACAGCCGGTTCTAGCTAAGCTACCACCAATTCGCCACCCCGCGCCTTCTCGAGCTCCATGGCGGTCTCGATGGCCTTGATGGCGGTTTCGAGTTGGCGGTCGTCAGGCTCGCGCGTGGTGACACGTTGCAACCACAGCCCGGGCTGCGCCGCCCAGCGCCAGAGCCTTCCCTGCGATTTTGCCGCAAAGCGGATGCATTCGTAGGAGACGCCGGCGATCACCGGCAGGAGCGCGAGCCGGCCCACGAATCGCATAGTGAAGGAGCGAAAGGGCAGGAACATGTAAAGGACCATGGCGATGGCCATCACCACCAGTAGAAAGCTGGTCCCGCAACGCGGATGAAAGCGTGTACACGCGCGCGCCGTTGCCACGTCAATTACCCCCCGCTGCTCGAACGCCCACACCACCTTATGCTCCGCCCCGTGGTACTCAAATAACCGCCGGATTTCCTTCCACTGCGACATGAAAAAGAGGAACCCAAGGAATAAGAGGATGCGAATTGTTCCGTCCAGCAGATTAAATATCAGCAGGTTGCCTGTTGCCGGGTAACGACGGCTGATGGCTGTGGCCAGAGAAAGGGGCACAAACTTGTAGAAAAAAATGAAGAAGCCCAGAGAGAACGCCAGGTTCACCGCCAGGAGCCAGTTGCTCAACACGATTTTCTTTTCTTTTTCGGCGGGCTTCCCCGCTTCCTCGAGCGCTAGTTCAGCGGAGTAGCGCAAGGCTCGGATTCCCAACACCATGGCCTGGCCCAGGACCCCCAACCCGCGCAGGAGCGGGTATTTCAGCCAGGGGTGCTTTTCAGAAGGCTTTTCCAGGTAGTCTTTTGCCACCGCAATCCCGCCGCTGGGCTGGCGCACCGCCACGGCATAGCTGTGCGGGGAGCGCATCATGACGCCTTCGATGACCGCCTGGCCTCCCATCAATGCCTCTTCCGGCGCCTGGAGAAGCGGTAG
Source organism: Terriglobia bacterium (assembly GCA_050012175.1). Lineage (GTDB taxonomy): Bacteria > Acidobacteriota > Terriglobia > UBA7540 > UBA7540 > CAVROP01. The sequence continues at coordinate 85,455 of JBEKHR010000015.1, forward strand.
CGCAACCAGACGGCACAAGGTGCGAAAGCGTGAACGCATGCTGCTCAAAAACAATCCCATAAACCTTCCGACTCCTCACCCCACCGCATCTTCCACCATCGAAACCATTGGCGTGGAGGCTAGTCCAATCCCCCGGAGAAGCGCTCGCGACGCGCGACGGGCCGCAGGAGATTAGATGCGCGCAGGGGAGCCATTACTCAGCATAGCCGCAAAGAAAGGGGGTGTCAATTAAGACACTTCGCAAGGGTGACCGGACACGTGTCCGTCACACGCTGGGCGCAGCCAGAGAGGCAATGAGATCTGCCTCTCCAGAAACTCGATGAATTACTCGTTTCAGTTGAGCAATTTAGGCCGAGCGGGCCGGAAGCTGTTTTACCTGCTTTTGGCGCGCCCAGGACGTCCTCGGAACGCTCCATCCTTGATCCCCGCAGGGGATCCGTACAGTAGCCGGGGGCAACGCCCCCGGAAAATGCGCCCCGCACAAGGTCCGACCCTGAAAGGGTCGAATCCGGGTGACATCACCCCGATCTTGCGGCCCACGGCCCAAGGGAATACGACCCCTCCAGGGTCGGGGAACGAGCCCATTCCGGGGGCGTTGCCCCCGGCTACTATCTTGTGCCCTTGCAGGGCACGGAAAAAATACCCTTTAGTCTTACCCTGCAGCACCCGTTTCTGTCATCACGGATAGCCGCTTTCGGCTGTCCATGCTCAGAACGCACCCGCAGTGACCCAGATTCTGACCTCCTCCGGGGATTTGGTTTGCTCAAATGCATTGAACCTGAAATCCCAAGTTCGAGGTGGGGTGTGTCGTGGGAACAAGACGCGTACCATGTGCCTGTCATCCTGAGGAGCCCTGCCTTTCGGGCGACGAAGGATCTCGGCAGTTCGCATGGAAGATTGACCGCTTAGCCGTGGCAGCGAACTGCAGAGATGCTTCGCGCAGTTTACCCTGAGCGAAACGAACGGGCTCAGCATCACAGGGAATTCGGCTGGTGGCTTTACACTTCGACATCGACCTCGATCAGGTATGGAACGCGGTAACGGAAGACTTGCCGCCGCTGCTGACCGAGTTGCAAAAATTGCTGGAAAAAGACTCGTTCCCCTGAAGCAATGGTGGACGCCGTCATTCAGCCCCACGACACTCGCCTCAGATCGCTCACTGCCCTGCCCCATCCGACCCCAAGTTAGTGTCCTAATATGCCACATAGGGCCGGGGCTTGCCCCCATAGGCGTTAACTTAAGGGCTTCGGCATCGTCCGAAGCCGCGTTAGCGGTCCCGCAGAGCGGGATGGCCCACGGTCCCGCATGGCGGGATGGGATCGCGCAGCGCAGAGTGGAGCGTGAGCCACGATAGTGGCGACATAAGAATCCCACTCGGCCCGTCGTGATTATGTCGCCCCTGCCGGGGCTTAAGGAGTCATTGCAGCTCCCTCTTTTCCCGTCCCGCCTTGCGGGAGGCGGCCCTACTACCGACCCCTAAGATTGTATGCCTCGCCGCGAAAAAAGTATTATCATTCAGTGCAAGGCACAACCGTGAGAGCGTTCATCAGCTACAGCCACGATTCGGCGGAGCATAAAAACCTGGTCTGGGACCTCTGCGAACGTCTGCGCAACGACGGCATTGATTGCCGCATTGACCAGCAGGAGTCCTCGCCTCCCGAGGGCTGGCCACGCTGGTGCCGCAATCAGGTTCAAGAATCCCAATTCGTTATCGTGGTCTCCACCGAGACTTACGAGCGCCGGTATGAAGGTAAAGACGCTACCGGGACGGGCCTGGGTGCCAAGTGGGAAGGCTTTGTAATCACCCAGGACTTGTACGAGGCAGAGGGCAAGAACACTAAGTTTATCCCCGTCGTGTTTACTCCTGACGACGCGCAGCACATTCCCCTGGAACTGCGGGCCGCGACCCGCTACGACCTGGGCATCCCGGAGGCTTACGCGAATCTCCTTCGGCACCTCACCAAACAACCCCTCCACGTGAAGTCGGAAGTGGCGCGCGAGATTCGGCGAATGCCCCCGCTGGAGCGCAAGCAGCATTCGCCACCAGGAATCACCCGACGCCGCGGCTCGATGTACGACGTCTTCCTAAGCTACTCTCATGAAGAAGCAGAGTGGGTCGAGAATCTTGCAAAGCGGCTCGCTGACGACTGTGCAATGGAGGTGTGGCTCGATAAGTGGAACCTAACTCCAGGCGGCAGTTGGCAGCAGGAAATGGCGAAAGGTCTCGATGAAGCGAAAACTTGTGCCGTCTGTATAGGAAAGAAAACTCCAACTGGGTGGTTTCGGGAGGAAGTAGAGCGGGCCTTGGACCTCCAAACAAGGACGCCTGGGTTTCGCGTGATTCCCGTCCTGCTGCCAGAAGCCTCAGCGGGAGCGATTCCACAATTTCTGTCGCTCAAAACCTGGGCTGACTTCCGTAGAGGCCAAGACGATGGGTACGCTTTTCACGTTCTTGTACAGGGCATCCGGGGTGAGCCGATCGGTCGATGGCCACCTGGACAGGCAGTTGGGAGCGGCGAAACTGTCCTTGAATATCAGCGCAAGCTAGCCGAGCTCAAGATATTGCGCCCGCACCTCCATGAAGAGGTTGCGCTGGAGTTCGAGAGAAAAATCATGAATGGGTGGTATGAGGGTAAGAGGTAGGGTCCCAATGTCCTCGGCACAAGAACAGAGAGTATTCATCAGCTACAACAGTAGTGATCGCGTGCGGGCCCGTGACCTTTACAATGTGCTGAAGGGTGCAGGGGTAAACGTGTGGCTTGACGAAGCTGTCCTCGTACCCGGAACTAATTGGTCGTCCAGCATAACGGGCGTGATCGCTAGAGCTGATACCTTTCTCCTGCTCGTGGGCAAAGCAGGCCCCAGTCCAGGGCAGCAAACGGAGTTGCGCTCGGCGCTGGCGAGAGCATCTCGTGACCCGAAATTCCGAATTGTACCCGTGCTCTTGCCCGGCAGCCATACTCGAAGTCTTCCGTTCTCCTTTCAAAACTACCAGGCGGTCGACCTTAGAGAGGTTAATGATCCGACTATTCAGTTCTATCGTCTGGCAGCAACGCTTGCGAGGGACCCTGAGACAGGCGAGACGTTAGACGATGAGCAAGTAGGGGATCGACTCCAGCTTTCGGGCGATCCCAGGGGCGCCCTCCCCTATTACGAGAGAGCACTCTCCGTGGCCATTACTCGCTTCGGGGAAGCGCATCCGGCGGTGGCGGGGTTGCGCAGGAAGAAGGGCGCTCTACTGTTGGACCTAGGTGAGCTCCCGTTGGCGGAAACAGAGTTCCAGTCAGCCCTGCGGACGGACGAGGCAGCCTACGGCTCTGATGATCCCAGTGTAGTGGCGAGCCTAAACGCTTTGGCGACGGTGTACGACCGAATGGGGAGTTACGCCGAGGCCGAGGAACTCTATCGACGTGCGCTCTTCCTCTCGGAAAAGGCGCTTGGGCCAGGGCATCGTGAGGTGGCTACACAGCTCAACAGCTTGGGCGCGATCTATTTCCGCCAAGGCAAGTATGCGGAGGCCGCGCGGCTCTACCAGCGGGCGCTGGCCATCCGGGAGAAAGTTCTTGGTCCCGAGGACCCCGAGGTGGCCCAGAGCCTCAACAACCTGGCGGAACTTTACCGGGCTCGGGGCAAGTACGCGGAGGCCGAGCCGCCCTATCAGCGGGCGCTGGCGATTTGGGAGGAGGTCCTGGGACCGGAGCACCCTGACGTAGCCAGCAGCCTCAACAACTTGGCGGCGCTCTACGACGACCAAGGCAAGTACGCCCAGGCTGAGCCGCTCTACCACCGGGCGCTGGCGATTCGCGAGAGAGTCCTGGGCCCGGATCACCCCGACGTGGCCACGAGCCTCAACAACCTAGCGTTGCTTTACAAGAATCAAGGCAAGTACGCGCAGGCTGAGCCCCTCTACCAGCGGGCCTTGGGCATTGATGAGAGGGCCCTCGGACCAGACAACCCAGGCGTTGCCACCGACCTCAACAACCTGGCGGGGCTCTACGGCGCCCAAGGTAAGGACGCTCAGGCTGAGCCGCTCTTCCAGCGGGCGCTCGCCATCCGGGAAAACGTTCTTGGTCCCGAGCACCCTGACGTGGCCAACAGCCTCAACAACCTGGCGTTGCTCTACCACAATCAAGGCAAGTACGTCCAGGCTGAGCCCCTCTACCAGCGGGCGCTCGCCATCCGGGAGAACGTTCTTGGTCCCGAGCACCGTGACGTGGCCAACAGCCTCAACAACCTGGCGGGGCTGTACTGGGATCAAGGCAAGTACGCCCAGGCCGAGCCGCTCTACCAGCGGGCGCTGGCGATTGTGGAGAAAGCCCTGGGACCGGATCACCCCGGCGTAGCCACCTGCCTCAACAACCTGGCGGCGCTCTACTTCAACCAAGGCAAGTACGCGCAGGCTGAACCGCTCCTCCAACGGGCGCTCGCCATCCGGGAGAGAGTTCTTGGTCCCGAGCACCCCGACGTGGCTACGGTTCTTGAGAACTACGCTCGTCTGCTTCGCGAGATGAAGCGCGTCGCAGCGGCGGGAGAATTGGAAGCCCGCGCCCAGGCCATTCGCGCCGCGCACGCCAAGAACAATCCCTCCAAGTAAAGCCTGAGCACGTTCCACGCTTTTTGCTGGGCACGGGAGGTAAGGATATCCGCGCGGGCTGCGGCTTCGCCGCCTGCTGTGCGGAACGCCTCTGGCTTTCCGGCCAAACCCGCCTTATCTCCCCCTCTCCCCCTTGGGTGTCTGTGTGAAAACCCTGGAGCGACGGTTTTCGTAGAGGCGGGCTTCAGCCCGGCATCGTGCCATCAACAACTTATGCCCACCAAAAGGTGGCCTCTGCATCGGCTGGCCGGGTTTTCACACAGGCCCCCTTGGGGGAGAGGGGCCGGGGGGGTGAGGGGGTCAATGCCCTGAAACCACAAACAACGCAACGCTGTCCCCAGGTTTCTCGAGAAGGTGCTGGACGTCGCGTCGTCCTTGCCCAATACTTTCAGCGGCGCGGTGTGAACTGCAAACGGACCACCACCCCCTCACTCGGCCCGCCCCGCCCTGCACCGGACGGTGCGGGGCCCCGGCTGAAGAGAACGCCGGCGGCGGTCCACCCTCTCCCCCAAGGGGGAGAGGGCAAGTCACGCAAGGCCAGAAAATCTCAGCAAAAATGTAGAACCTCCAGGGAAAGGCAAAGCCTTTCCGCACAGCAGGCGGCGGAGCCGCGTCGAATGTTACACCTCGGGGACTTTGACGCAACCCTGCCCGCCAGCATGCTCCTTGTAGCCTGCCCTGGACGGGTCTATACTGCGCCATGGCTCTCTGCGTGCACTCGGACCCGACGGGATGTGAAGCATGCGTGTGACATTCAGGTAAGAGTTGGACAACCCCTTGCGGGGTTGGGCAACCTTGCAAGAACAGCTACCGTGGGCTGGCGCCCACGGCTACTCACCGTCCGCCGCTTCGCGGTGACAACATGCTGGTAGGTTTGGCAAGGCGCAAGGGCAACATCGACCAGCCGCAAGGTCAGAGGGAGGGCTGCGATAAAGGCGCAATGTTTCGCAAGATCCTGATAGCCAACCGTGGCGAGATTGCGGTGCGCGTGATGCGCGCCTGCCGCGAAATGGGAATCTGCGCGGTGGCGGTCTATTCCGACGTGGACCGCAAAGCGCTGCACGTCCGCTATGCCGACCAAGCTTTTCACATCGGGCCGGCTCCCTCCGCCGAAAGTTACCTTCGCATCGACCGCCTTCTTGACGCCGCCCAACGAAGCGGCGCGGAGGCTATCCACCCCGGTTACGGCTTCCTGGCAGAGAACCCGGAGTTTGCCCGCGCCTGCGCGGATGCGGGGTTGGTGTTCATTGGACCGCCGGTGGCCGCGATGGAGTTGATGGGCTCGAAGACCAAGTCGCGGCACACCCTGATCCAGGCAGGCTTGCCGGTGATCCCCGGGGCCGAACGCAATCTGGAAAGCCTTGAGGACGCACATCGAGTTGCGGACGAAATCGGCTATCCCGTGATGCTCAAGGCCTCGGCGGGAGGTGGCGGCAAGGGACTACGTCTTGTGCGTTCCCCCGCCGAGCTCGAATCCGCCTGCAACACAGCGCGCTCGGAAGCGCAAAACGCCTTCGACGACCCCTCGATTTATATCGAGAAATATCTCGACCGCCCCCGCCACATTGAAATCCAGATTCTTGGGGACCAGTACGGGCGCCTGATTCACCTTTGCGAACGCGAGTGTTCGCTGCAAAGAAGACACCAGAAAGTGCTGGAAGAATGCCCGTCGCCCATCGTGCATGAGGAGTTGCGCCAGCGCATGGGAGAAACCGCGGTGCGCATCGCAAAGCTGGCAGGATATTGGAACGCCGGCACGGTGGAATTCCTCGTGGACCAAAGCGGCAATTTCTACTTTCTGGAGATGAACACGCGGCTTCAAGTCGAACACCCGGTTACGGAACTGGTGCTGGGAATAGATTTGGTGAAGGAGCAGATTCAGATTGCGGCGGGGGAAAAGCTGGCGTGGCGGCAAGAAGACGTGCGCTTGAGGGGCGCGGCGATCGAGTGCCGCATCTACGCGGAGGACCCCACCAACAATTTCTTCCCTTCCCCCGGCACCATCAGCCGGCTCCAGGTGCCCGCGGGCCCCGGGGTGCGACGAGACAACGGCGTCTACGAAGGATGGACCGTACCTCTGGAATATGACCCCTTGCTTTCGAAAGTCGCGGTTTGGGGGACGGAGCGCGCGGAAGCCATCGCGCGCATGAGGCGGGCGCTCGGCGAGTACGAGATTTTCGGCATCAAAACCAACGTCCCCTTTTTCCGCCGCTTGCTCGAGCACCCGGAATTCGTCGCCGGGCGCCTGGACACCGGATTCATTGACCGCGTCCTGGCCGCCGGGCTCATGGAGGAAGCGCCGCCTTCACCCGAGGAGGAGCGCGTCGCCATGCTGGCTGCGGCCCTCCACGCGGGAGGGGGCGAGGGGAAGAAAACACCGGCCTCCACTCGCGACAGCACTTGGAAAAATGCGGGCAGAGACTCGCTGCTTAACCAGTGGCCGCATCGCGGGAGCTGGAGAAGCGGATGAAACTCGAAATTAAAATCCATTCCGGCTCCAAGACCTCGGATCATGAGTTTGAGTTGTCAACGCGGGCGGGCGCAGTGCAAAGCAGGACGGGGGCCGCATCTTCCGGGGCGAAAATTAACTTCGATGGCGAGACGCTTCTTGCGGATAGGGAAGAGATCTCGCCGGGGGTTTACTCGATCCTGATCGACGGGCGGTCTTACGAAGCCCAGGTCAGCAAGAGGGCAGGCGACGCCGAGGGTTACTTGAGCCCCTACCTGGTTACCGTGGGCCTGCGGCACTATCTCGTGGAAATCCGTGATCCCCGGCGCTGGAGGCGTGATGGCGCGGGAGTTCGGGAGAAAGGCCCACAAGAAATCGTGGCCCCCATGCCAGGGAAGATCGTTAAGGTGCTGGTTTCTGAGAACCAGGAGGTGGTGCGGGACCAGGGACTTCTGGTGATCGAAGCGATGAAAATGCAGAACGAAATCCGCGCTCCCCGAGCCGGCCGCGTGGAACGCATCTACGCGCAGGAAGAAACCGGCGTGGAGGCGGGGTTCCGCTTACTGCGGATCGTCTGAGGGCGGAGTCGAGCCCACTACCCAGGCTCGCCTATATTCTGTCGCGGTCAGGAGAGGGCCTTGCCGCTTGGCGCCCGCAATAAGAAGAGGCGGAAAGCGGCGCGTGGCGGCGCAAGGGGCAGCGGCAATAGGCTATGCATGTAGCCGACTATAAAGAGGGCGAGCCGCCGAGTGGTGCAAAATGCTACACTCATACTTTAACCGCCATACCCCTTTTAATCCTTCCAACCCCTTGAAAAACCTTGGGATAGTGTGCTGCGGGGACAGAACACCTCAACAAAAATGACGCGCATGGGGCAGATGGAAATCCCGCTCCTTAGGGTCGGCATGTTGAGCGGCCATCACGCCGCGCCGGGTAGCCTGTCACTTGGAGGAAGAGGGACCTAGCTCTCCTTTGACGATCTGCTCGGCCAGGTAGTTCGCGACCTTCGCCCGGTTGCGCAGCGTCTCGATGTAGGCCGCTTTCAGAAGCTGCTCCCTTTCGTTCCTCAGCGTCTGCCGGATGGCATTCTGAACCCGCAACTCAGAAAGCGTATGCGTTGCGGCTGGTTCCTTGCCGAGCAGTTTAATGATGTGGAAGCCGGTTGCACTGCGAATGATCCCGGTGAACTGGTTGACCTGGAGCGAGAGGACGGCCTGCTTGAGCTGCGGGGTGGAGTCCAATGCCGAGGCCGGGATGAAGCCCATGTCACCGCCGCCCGAAGCGGTCCGAGGATCTTCCGAGTATTCCTGCGCCACCGTGGCGAAGTCATCCCCGGCGCGCAAGCGGGCGTAAAGCGCCTGGATCTTCCGCTCTGCGGCAACGGGGGTCTTGGCGTCGTCGTTCTTCAGGTTGCGCACCTCGGGATCCGCAACCGGAGTGACCTGGATCTGGGCCAGATGGTACGCGGTTTCAGGGACATTGAAGTTGGCCTTGTTGCGTTCGTAGTAAGCCGCAATCTCGGCGTCAGTAACCTTTATATTTGAGATGATTTCTTTGTTGAAGAGCTTTGTGATGATAGTATTCCGGCGCACGTCCTTCCGGAGATCCTCCATGTCAAGGCCCTGGTCGCGGAGACGTTTCTGGAACTCTTCCGCCGAATAAGGGCTCTGAAGTTCGGCCACCTTGTTATCCACTTCGGCTTCCGAGACTGTGATGCCAGCGTGGGAGGCGTGGTCAACCAGAATCTGATTGACGATCAGTTCATCCAGAACGTTCAGTTTAAAGCTCCAGGCTTCTTCCTGGCTGTTGGTATCGGACCCTGCACCCTGGCGGCTTTGATAGACCCTCTCCACTTGGTCACGGAAGATGGGCTGGCCATCGACCTTCGCCACCAGTTCGCGATCCGAGGGGCTTTTCCGCTGGCAAGAGGTGAGGGTCGCTAAGCCTGCAAGCTGCACGAGGATTATCAGTGCTGTGGCGCCGCGCAAGAACGGTTGGTTTGTCATGCTAGTATTGTAACTCCACCCAGCAACAAAGAAGTGGGCAAAGTTGGAGCGGCTCTGGTAAAATGAAAGGGTTGCGCGAGAGAAGTATTTGTCCTTCCTACGAGGTGTTGCTATGGCTCTGGCCTGTGAGATTTGCGGGAAAGGCCCAAAGTACGGAAATCGGATAAGCCACGCCCACAACGTCAGCAGGCGTCGGTGGAACCCGAACTTGCGCCGGGTTCATGCCCTCGTGGAGGGCGTCCACAAGACCGTGCGCGTCTGCACGGCATGCATTCGCTCGGGCAAGGTTGCCAAAGCGAAGTAGTGTTCATCAGTTGGTCATGCCCTCGCCGGCGGCAAGCACACAGGCCTGGCGCCCCTCGCAAGCCGGCGAACTCCTTCTTTAAGCCGCGGCGACGGCCTCAATTTCCACACTCACATCACGGGGCAATCGGGCGACCTGGACGGTGGCGCGCGCGGGTGGCTGCTCGCTGAAGAACCTGGCATAGACCTCGTTCATCTTTCCGAAATCGTTCAAGTCCCTGAGGTACACAGTAGTTTTCAAAACCTGGCCCAGGCTGGCGCCCGCTGCCTCCAGGATTGCCGCCAAGTTTTTCAAGACGCGCTCGGTCTGAGCCGCGACGTCGTCTCCCACAACCTGACTGGTGGCGGGGTCAATAGGAATCTGGCCGGAAACAAAGATCAAATCTCCACAGCGTATAGCCTGTGAATAAGGGCCAAGGGCCGCGGGTGCTTTCGAAGTGGAAATCACATCCTTGCTCACTGTATTCCTCCTCAAGGGTTCAAATCTTCCGGGATGGTGGAGGGCAATCTTGGTAAGACGGAGAATGCCCTGGCTCGGGTCGCCTTCAAACTCCGCGAACGCGATTTCTGAGTAGCGGGAGATAAAGGGGTGAGAAGAGAAGAAGATCGAACCTGCTCAGTGCATCACCCGATCAACCTGGTAAACACCCTCGATCTTGCGCAGCGAAGATACGATTTTCTCCAAGTGTTCCAAATCCACGATATCCAACGTCACATCGACTTTCGCCTGGCTGTCGCCCGTGCGCACCTCGATGTCCTGGATATTCGAATGAACGTCGGCGATCGCGCCGGTCACATCGGCCAAAAGCCCCTGGCGGTCGCGGGTGAACAGGGTGAGCTTGACGGGATAGAGGCTGTACTTGGGCCCCACCCACTTGACCTCAATTCGCCGGTCGGCATCGTAAAGGAGATTCTGAACGTTGGGGCAGCTTTTGGAATGCACGGCAATTCCTTTGCCGCGGGTTATGTAGCCGGTGATTTCCTCTCCCCGAATGGGATTACAACACTTGGCGCGATAGACCATCAGGTCACCGTGGCCGTGCACCTGGATGGCCATATCGCCGGAGATACCGAGCGCCCGTTTCACCGTGGTAAGCCGGGAAGGATGGGCCGTCTCGAGCTGAGCCGAGGGAACAAGCCTGGCGAGCACTTGGCGCGCGGAGAACTTTCCATATCCGATCCCCGCGTGCAGGTCATCCACCTGCGTGCAGCCGTTATCCCGCGCCACCCGCAGGTAGTCTTCCGCCTCAATCTTTTTCAGCGTCACGTCGTATTTGCGCGCTTCCTTCTCCAGCAACCGCTTGCCGATTTCCACGGCCTGCCCCCTTTGCGCGACATTGACCCAGTGCTTGATCTTGTTGCGCGCTCGCGAGGTCTTGACTAGAGCAAGCCAGTCGCGGCTGGGGGTGTGATGTGCCTGGGTCACAATTTCGACAATATCGCCGTTGCGTAATTTGTACTTGAGGGGAACGATGCGGCCATTGACCTTTGCACCCACGCAATGGTGGCCTACCTCGCTGTGGATGGCGTAGGCGAAGTCGATGGGTGTCGCCTCACGGGGCAACACGATCACCTTACCCTTGGGAGTAAATGTATAAACCTCTTCCGGGTAAAGATCGATCTTCAGGGTGGAAAGGAACTCGCCCGGGTCACCCATTTCCTGCTGCCATTCCACCAGGTGCCGCAGCCACGCAAAGCGCTCCTCATCCTGCGGCGCGAGGGGGCTGCCGTCCTTGTATTTCCAGTGGGCGGCAATGCCTTCCTCGGCGATCCGGTGCATCTCCTCGGTACGAATCTGGACCTCGAACGGCTGGCCATGAGGACCAATTACTGAGGTGTGCAAAGACTGATAGAGATTGGGCCTGGGGATGGCGATGTAGTCCTTGATGCGGCCCGGTACGGGCCGCCAAGTATTGTGAATGACTCCCAGGGCAGCATAGCAGTTGGGCACACTGTCCGTGATAATCCGGATGGCCAGGAGGTCGTAAACCTGCTCCATGGGGACATGCTGCCGCATAAGCTTTTGCCAAATGCTGTACAAGCGCTTGATTCGGCCTTCAATGCGCGCGGGGATGGTATGCTCCTTCATCTTTGCATCCACTTGGTCGCGCACTTTGGCAAGAAAATCCTCGCTCACCTTGCGGCGGCTTTCGACGGCCCTCTTGACCTCGAGATAGGACTCAGGTTCGAGAAACTTGAACGCCAGGTCTTCCAATTCGCCTCGGACCTTTCCCATTCCCAAGCGGTGGGCGATGGGCGCATAGATCTCGAGCGTTTCCCGGGCCACGCGTTCCTGCCTGTCGGGAGGCAGGTACTCGAGGGTGCGCATGTTATGGAGCCGGTCGGCGAGCTTCACCAGCACCACCCGGATGTCGTCCACCATGGCGAGGACCATCTTGCGGAAGTTCTCGGCCTGCTGCACCTCTGGGCTCTTGAACCTGATTCGGCCGATCTTTGTCACCCCATCCACGATACGCGCTACTTCAGGACCGAACTCGCGTTCGATCGCTTCGCTCGTCGTGCCCGTGTCCTCCACCACGTCGTGCAGCATACCCGCGGTCAGACACACAAGGTCCAGCTTCATCTCCGCCAGGATCTGGACGACTTCGAGCGGATGAGAGATGAAGGGTTCACCGGAGAGGCGCTTCTGCTCGGAATGGCGGATGGCGCAGAAGTCATAGGCCCTGCGCAGCGGCGACAGGTCCTCCCCGGGACGATAAGCCTGGACCTTTCCGGCGATGTCCTCAAAGTGAAGCATGGCTCCAATTAGCATTCTAGGGCAGGGGGCAAGGCTGGTTCAAGCATTTCACCTGAAGCCCTCTCTGTTTGCCGGCCATCAGACTGCCCGCAAGCCGGCGACCCGGTCGCCGTCCGGCTCCCTTTCCTGACGGGGCATGCGGAATTGGCGGGGCCTCGAAGAAGCCCACCGGAGTTTGCACTGCCCATGGCTGCGAGTCTTTGCCCGCTCTCGCGCCCGCAGCCAACCATCAGAACCATGGGCGGCGGCCGCCAAAGGCCCGCCGCATACCAGGACGACAGGATACGGCAAACGGAGGAATACAAGTCGAAGATATGTAGTGGCTGGGTTTCTGCTTCGAAGGGCCATGGATTAACCGCACAGGCACCCTATCCGATGACCCTGGTTTTGTGGTAGGCTTCATGAATCCTTAGAGGAAAGGTCGAAGCAGGCCTGCCAAAAGCCAGTGTGAGTCGCCCGCAGCGGGCGGAGCAAAGGGGGGTATATGAAACAAGCCATATGGAAGCTCTTAGTGATTGCGCTGCTTCTATCAGTTGGAATCTTCAGCTCGTGTCAGAAGCCTTTTCATGAGGAAACCGAACGGTATACCTTTGTAGCCGCGAATACGAGTCTCCCTTATTGGCAGGAAGCCAAAGCGGGATTTATGGGTGCAGCCCGCGGAATCGGGGTGAAGGCCGAGTTTACCGGGCCGGACACGTACTCTCCGCAAGACGAACTTGAGGCTTTTCAAAAGGCAGTGGAAAAACATCCTTCCGGCATAGCGGTCTCGCCCGCCAGGCCGGAGCTTTTCAAGGATGCGATCGACGCTGCGGTAAAGTCAGGAATACCGGTCGTCTGCGTAGATTCGGATGCGCCGGAGTCGCGCCGCATCTTATTCATCGGTACGGATAATTATCAGGCCGGGCTCATCAGTGGGAAGCGAATTGCCGAGTTGGTCCACGGCGATGGTCGGGTGATCGTGATCACAATACCCGGACAGCTCAACGCGGACGAGCGAGTCCGCGGAATCACCGAGGCGTTTAAGAAGTATCCGAAGATCAAAATCGGTCGCACCCTGGATGACAAAGGCGACCCGCGCTCCGCCAATGACCAGATTTCCGCCCTTATCGACGCGAAGGAAAAGATCGATGGCATCGTGTGCGTAGAAGCCTCGGGCGGCCCGGGCGCGGCGGAAGCGCTCCACAGGTTGAACCTGGACGGCAAGATCCCGATCGTGGCGATGGATAAGACTCCCGAGACGCTCGACTTCATCGCCCGAGGCGTCATAGCCGCTACGGTCTCCCAGAAACCCTACACCATGGCATTCTACGGGTTGCGTTTCCTGGATGACCTGCATCACAACATCGTCCACGAGTTCAAAGACTGGCAGACTGCGCCGGCTTCGCCCCTGCCCGCTCGCGTGGATACTGGGACGGCTGTAATCGACGCGGATAATCTAGCCGCCTTCCGGGCCGCCGAGGCGACGCATGCCAACCCGCTCGGAGGGAACTAACCCGGCACGGCAGTTGTCGCGTTTCCTGTTCCCCGTGTAGACAAAGGCCCCCGTGGAGAGTCTTATCTCTTGGGCCCTTGGCATTGCGGAAGAGCGTTGGCGTGGTTATAGTGGGAAGAGACTAGCAGGCGACCTCGTCCTTCCGAGGCCGGGTGAGTACGCCCCCGCCCCTCGCGCAGGGCGGGGTTCGCAATTCGACAACAATCAAGGAACAGCTTACGGAGCCGTGCCGGCGCCCTCTAATCCTGCCTTCTTGAGGGCTACAGCTTTGTTGACCCAGTCTTCAGCCTGTTTCAGGTCAGCTTCGCGCGCAGCAGCGTCAGCCTCCAAATCAGCTTTTTGCCGATACGTCAGGTTCAAGTAAGCCATCGTATTGAAGTCGTCCGGCTTAAGCTGAATGGCCTTCTCCAGAACCTCCAGCCCTTCCTTGACGAGCGGACCATTCTCTTCTTCCAACTGAGCGCGGGCCTTTTCAGGAAAAGGCGGCAAGCTGCTGGGGTCCTTAGGATCCTTCGGATATTCGATCTTCAGATCCTTCCTCATCTGCTGCGTACGAGGATAACAGATGGCCCAATCAAGCACGCCGATCCAATAGTAAGGGTCAGGATTATTGGGCTCAACTTGCAGCCATCGCCGCTGATACTCCTGCGCCTTATCAAACTTCTTCATGTTGTAGTACATCTGAGCAGCGCTGGCGATGGCTGTGACGTTCTTGGGATCCATCTTCAGGACGTCGTCAAAAGCATCGATCGCCTGTTGAGCGAACTTAAGGTTATCCGGAGTTTCTCCGCCAGGAATGTACTGTTGGACATAGGCAGTAGCGAGGTACAGCCTGGCATTCAATAGGGTGGGGTCCAAGGCTACCGCGTTCTTAAAATGCATGACGGCGATTTGGAACTGCGCGTTGCGGTACGCCGCAACGCCCTTGTTGAGCTGGTCTCGCGCCCTTAGTCTAGTGCATCCGCTGGTGATAGCCAGCAAAAGCAACAAAGCCCCCAGCAGGGCAAGCTTATACAGCTTCATTGGAATTCCTCCCTCGATGTGAGCATAAGTGGGGGACTATTGGCCTTCTTCCAAGGCCTTGGTAACGAGGCCGATCTTATCGAGACCGGCGCCCTTGGCAATGTCAATAAGCTCTGCGACATCTCCAAATTGCAGCGTTGGATCGCCTTTCACGAACATCACCCGGTCGCTGCGAGTCTTGAAAATGTCCTCGAGGCGCGAACCGAGCATGCGGATGTCGATTGGCTCCTGATTGATCTTTACATGATGGGTCGCATCCATAGACACCACAATTGTTCGGCGCAGGATATCTTCATCGACCTTTGCGTCCTTGGGGCTTGGTTGAGGCACAAGTGCGTCCAAGCCCTTCGGCGTCAAGGGCGTGATCACCATAAAGACGATCAGCAACACCAGTAAGACGTCAATCAACGGGGTCACATTCATGTCCACCATGGGACCTTTCTTGCTTCCCCCTACGGCCATAGCCATAGTGGTACCCTCCTTGTACTTTAACAAACCGATCCGACGTTACGGAGTCTCAGCAGCGGCGGCGGCGGCAGCAGCAGCCAGATTTCGAGCCTGGACCTTTTCAGTCAATAACCCAAGTGAATCCACCCCTGCCGCCCGCACCGCGTCCACGACGGAGACAACATCTCCATACTTGGCCCGGGCATCGCTCTTGACGTAAACGGTCTTATCGAGCTTGTCCGCGACCCGGTCTTTGACCTGGACGGTAATCTTGTCCAGGCTGATAACGTCCGGCCCCAGATAGATCCTACCATCCCGGGTGATCGCAAGGAGCGTAGCGTCTTCCTGCTCCGCAGCCTTCATGGGATGTGGGTTGTTGACACGAGCCATGTCGACGCTGACCCCCTTCTGCAACATGGGGGTGATCACCATAAAGACGATCAGCAGTACCAGCATCACGTCGACCAGCGGGGTCACATTGATGTCTGAGACAGCTCCAGGCGCTTGCGCTTTGAAGGCCATTTATTTCTTCCCCCGCGACGATCTCTTGATAAAGTAGTCAATCAACTCGGACGAGGAGTTGTCCATTTCCACGTCGAAAGACTCGATTTTTCCGGTGAAGTAATTGTAAGCCCACACCGCAGGCACGGCCACAAACAGACCGACCGCGGTGGTCACCAACGCTTCGGAAATACCGCCCGCCACAGCGGCTAGACCTGTGGACTTCGCGCCGGCAATTCCTTTGAACGCGTTGATGATGCCGAGCACCGTTCCGAACAGCCCGACGAAGGGCGCCGTGGAGCCGGTGGTGGCAAGGGAGGAGACGCCGCGCTTGAGCTCGGCATGCACGATGGCCGCAGCCCGCTCCAGGGCTCGCTTGGAAGCCTCGATTGTCTCACCGGATATTTCTGCGGAAACCTGATGAGCCTGGAACTCTTGCAGACCAGCCGTCACCACTTTGGCCAGGTGGCTCCGCTTATTCTGTTCCGCAATGGAGATGGCCTCATCAATCTTGCCGTCCTTCAAAGCACCTGCCACGGCGGGAGCAAAAAGCCTGGATTGCTTGCGAGCCGCGTTGTAGGCAATATAGCGGTCAATCATGACCCCGATCGACCAACACGACATGATGAACAGCACTATGACCACCGACCGGGCCGGCCAAGCCATGGCACGCCACATGGTCACAGGGTCGAATCCGATCTGCGCCTCGCCTTCCTGGAAAAACCACAAACTCAGGGTAAAGAGTTTCACTCCTAACATGATGTTTTGTATCCTCCTGGAAGATTTTCCTATCCAACAAACTATTCAGCCAAGGTGAAGTTCACGTCCACCTCGGTTACCACCTCGACCGGTTCCCCGTTCAGCAAGGTGGGCTGGTAGCGCCAGCGCTGCACAGCCTCCAAGGCTGATTTCACCAGCAACGGGTGTCCGCTAACAACTTTCAAATCCTGGATCGTACCGTCCTTACTGATGATGGCCTCCAATCGGACTGTCCCCTGGATGCGGGCCATTTTCGCCAGCGGGGGATATTCAGGTTTGGGTTGATAGATGAGTCTCGCACCTTCCACCTGACCACCCACGCGGATGCGTTTCGGGGTGGCTGCCTTCGGTGGGGGTGGCGGGGGAGGAGCAGAAGCAGTGGATAGCACGCCGCCGAGAACTGAGCCCAGCACACCTCCGAACTGACCCCCTGACACACCTCCCGGTATGCCTCCTACCACTCCAACGGCGCTGGCCGGTGCCGGAGCCGCGTCGGGCCTTGCGATTGTCTTGGGAATGACGGTGGGCGCTTTCATGATGTCCTGCACAGTCACCCGCCTGACGATTCTAGGCGCGGGTGCGGCAGGTGGGGGTGGAGGTGGCGGGGGAGGCGGAGGAGCTGCCAAAAAGGTCATCAATTGAGCCGACGGCAGAGCCTCGGTGTAGATCAAGGGGACCAGCACGAATAAGCCCACGAGGATGCCCTCACAGATGTATGCGATCGGCAGTGTCGCTCGCTTCCAATTGTCGGTCTTTATCGCGGAGTAGATCAAGTACACAATGAAACCAACCACATCGAAAAGGAACGTGATGATGAACCAAACTGGCGCATTGAGCTTCAGATGGCGCGCATCCGCCCACACGTAACACAACATGAGCGCGTAACCCCCACTCAGCACACCAAGGATGCTGGCTTGCGCGGTAACCACTTTGGTTTCAGTTCCAAATGACACCATAGGCAAGCCGAAAAATATAGTGAGAAAGACGACCACGCCGAGCGCAAGTGAAAGGAGCCAGTGCCTGCCCTTGAGAACTGGGGCGCGGGATGGGGAAGAATCAAGTAGACTCTCATCGAACATGGCTAGCGCCTCCTAGAATTCTTAAGACGGCCAGGGAGGATGACCCTGGCAACAAATTAATGACAACTACCGACGAGCCGGTACAGCCTCGCGGGCGTAACTCTTGGGCCTCGCCACCACCGCACTTCCGGGCAATCTTTTCTGAAAGAAGACCAAAATGGGACTGGCAATGAAAATCGAAGAGTAAGTCCCAATAATTACTCCCACGACCAACGCAAAGGAGAAACCGTGGATGACCTCCCCTCCGAACAGGAACAAAGAGAGCACTGCCAGGAAGGTCAAACCCGAGGTCAGAATCGTCCGGCTCAGGGTCTGGTTGATGCTGCGGTTTATCAGGTCAACAAAGTTTTCCCGCTTGTTGAGTCGAACGTTTTCCCTGATACGATCAAAGACCACAATCGTGTCGTTCATGGAATAGCCAACCAGCGTCAGCAAGGCCGCAATCACCGTCAAGCTGATTTCCTTATTGAGCAAAGAGAAAAACCCCAAGGTAATAGTGACATCATGAAAAGTAGCGACCACCGCAGCGACGCCGTACGATAGCTCAAAACGGAACCAGATGTAAACCAGCATGGCGCCCAGTCCCGCCAGCGTGACGTAGACAGCCTGCCGGCGAAGGTCCTTCCCAACCTTGGGTCCAACGATCTGTGTGTTCTTGACGGCAAAGCTGGAAAGGTAGAAGTCATTTCTGAGTGTCGCGATCACTCCCGCGTTGACACCCGGGACCGAACTCAATTCCTGGAAGTCTGAAATAAGCCCGCTTCTCGGTGCGGAGTTCCTGAAATTGATAACTGCATCCGCCAAATCCCGGTAAGCCTTGGTAGCGGTGTCGAAACCCTGCGAAGAAAGTCCCAGAGGATCGGCAGCCACCAAGTGGTCGGAGACTGTTTGCGGACTGGAGTTATTGAAATCCAGTTTGCCCGCCTGCCCCTGCCCGAACAAGCCGGACAAGGTGGTCACAATTGCCCGCTTCCCTTGATCCAGGGCTTCGCTTGAGGTGGTAGTCTTCAGATCCAGCCCAATAATGACTTCGTGGTCGCCGGGTACACCGTATCTCTGAATCGTGGCGCCACGCAGATTCTGCCGGTCAAGCTCACTGCGGATGGCATCCAGGTTGGGCGCCTTGGAAAACTTCACATTGACCACGGTTCCACCCCGGAAGTCAATCCCGTAAGCAAGACCCCCCTTAACCGCCATGGAAATCAATCCGATAGCGGCCAGGGCGAGGGACAAGGCGATGAAGTACCACTTTATCCCCATCCAGTCAATCTTTGGTTCGTGAAAAAACTCCATGGCCTAATCCCGCACCTCGCTTATCTCTTTGACACCGAACGACAACCTGAAGTTCCCCTAATTTCCGCTAGATGCTGAGTTCCGCACCTTTCTCCCGCCTTGAAAGGACATAATCAAATATCACACGGGACACAAAAACGGAAGTGAAAAGGTTGGCCAGCAAACCGATGGTTAAAGTGACCGCAAAACCACGTATCGGACCGGTTCCGAAGGTGAAGAGAATGGCCGCCGAGACAATAGTCGTTACGTGCGTATCAATGATGGTCACAAAGGCATGCTCAAAGCCGCCGGCAACCGCCGCTCCCACAGCCTTGCCCAACCTTAATTCCTCTCGTATGCGCTCAAAAATCAGCACATTGGAGTCAACCCCCATACCAACCGTCAGGATGACTCCTGCGATGCCTGGCAAGGTCAAAACTGCACCAAAGTAGCCCAGCGCCGCGATCAGGATAATCAGATTCAAGATGAGCGCCAAGTCCGCGTTAATGCCCGCTCCGCGATAGTAAACAAGCATGAATGCCATCACCGCCACAAAGCCCACAATGCAAGCAATGACGCCGTGGCGAATCGAGTCCGCCCCCAACGAAGGACCGACAATCTCCTCAGAAAGGTACTTGATGGACGCCGGCAATGCGCCGGAGCGCAGCACCAGAGCTAAATCCTGCACCTTTTGCGGGGTAAAGGGACCTGTGATTTCGCCGCGGTCACTAATCTGGCTCTGGATCACCGGCGCGTCATAAACCCGATTGTCGAGGACGATGGCCAGTTGCTTGCCCACGTTGGCGCCCGTCACCCGCCCAAACCTTGCCGCACCATCGCGCGCAAGAGTGAAATTTACGCTAGGACGCCCATTGACATCGTGAGAGGGTTCAGCGCCACTCAAGTCCCGCCCGGTAACCGCCGCCACGCGATTGACCAGGTACCAAGTCTCGCCGTTCTGTCCCGTGGGTCCAGGCAACAACTGCGTATCTGGAGGAAGTACTCCGCCGTGGGCCGCCAACGCCGACTCGCGACTCGACATAGGTCCATCCTGAACTATTTTCAACTCCAGAAGCGCCGTGGATTGAATAATGTCCTTGACGCGCGTCGGGTCATCGACCCCGGGAAGTTGGACGACCAGTTCATAGTCCCCCTGCCCGTACTCGGCAATGGTTGGCTCCGTGACGCCCAACTGGTCCACCCGGTTGCGGATGGTGCTCATGGCCTGGAGTAGAGCCTGGTTTCGAGTGTTTGCCGCAGCGGTGGTCTTGAGGGCCAGCATCCAGCTCGTGGCATCCCCTGGCATGCGGGAGAGTTCCCAGTCCGAGAATTGTTCGCTCGACAAGGTCTGCAAATCGCCGGCCTTTTCCTGGGGAACGCCCTTGACGACAACCCGGTGTTTGGGAGGCTGAACTTGCGTGTCATCGGCTTTCTGAACGTCTGCGTAGGGAATGTTTTTTGCCTTCAGCTCGTCTCTCACCCTCTCCAGGACTTGGTCGGCGGTGATGTTCACAGCATCTTCCACATTGACCAGCAACACCAAGTGGGTGCCGCCCTTCAGGTCAAGGCCCATGCGTATGCGACTGCGGACGTTATCTTTCAATTCCTGGAAGTTCTTCGGAAAGCCAATTATCCCCAGGAGGCAAACCACCATCACAATGCCTATAAAAATCGCCCGGCCTTTGATCTTCATTTCCATGGCTTGACTTCTTTCATTCCCCCCGGAGTCCCATCCCTACGGCCTCGGCAGGGCGCTCCACCGGCCAGAACCGTCATCACTTCTTCTGCTTGCCGGCTGCTGGCTCCTGCTTCCCCTCTCCGCTCGTCTCTTCCGGCACGATGCCTGTGATCGCTGACCGCGTCACATCAACCTTAACTTGACTGGCAATCTGGAGCTGGACGACACCATCCCTGAAAGAAATAATCGTTCCGTGAATCCCGCCGCTCGTCACCACGCGGTCACCGGTCTTGAGATTGCGGAGCATCTCTTGAGTCTTGCGCCGCTGTTGCTGTTGAGGCCGGATGACCAGGAAATACCAAATCGCGAACAGGGGCGCAAAAAGGAGAAGGAACTGGCTTAGCGCCCCACCCCCACCCGGGTCTGCCGCCAAAAGAAATGATTTCGCGAAAGTGCACTCGATCAAGGTCGAGCCGATGAGCAAAGGATTTTAGAATATGACACCCCGCCAGCGAGGAACATGATTAGCGGGGTTCGGGCTTTCCGGATTCGTCTCAGGGATGGCTCGCGCGCCTACTGTTCCGCGCGCACCCTAGAATGAAATTCCGCGAACGCTCCAAACAACAAAGACTGCCTGATTTTGCGCATCCTGTCAATGTAAAAGTGGAGGTTATGCTGGGTGGTCAAAATGGCCCCCAGCATCTCCCCCGAAACCAACAAGTGGCGAATGTAACTTCGAGAATAGCGCCCGCAGACCGGACACTCACAAGCCGGATCAAGCGGCGATTCATCCCGCGCGTACTGCGTATTCTTGATTATCACCCTACCCTGCGAAGTGAACGCACAGCCGTTGCGCGCATTCCGAGTGGGCATGACGCAATCGAACATGTCGATTCCACGCGCCACGCATTCCACTAAGTCCTCGGGTGTCCCGACTCCCATCAAATAGCGCGGGCGGTTGCGAGGCAACAGTTTGGCTGTGTATTGGGCGACTTCATACATTTCCGCCTTCGGTTCACCCACCGAGAGCCCGCCCACGGCGTAGCCTTCGAAATCCAATTCCAGCAGGCCCTCGGCACTTTCGCGTCGCAGATCCCTATCAACACCACCTTGGACTATACCGAAGAGCGTCGGGCCGAAGGGGGTCGGGGCTGGGGGCTGGGGACTGGGGGCTGGAATTGGCGATTGATGATTGGCGATTGCCGATTGCTCGCTGGCTTGCGTTTCGCTCGCTGACGGCTGAGAGCTGATGGCTGAGGGCTTTCCCCCAGTCCCTAATCCCCAGTCCCTAGCCCCTTTGTCTTCGGCGGGAATTGCCGATTGTTGATTGCCCATCGCGGATTGCTTACTGGCCTGCGCTTCGCTCGCTGACGGCTGAGAGCTGATGGCTGACAGCTTTTCATCGTAGTAGCGTTTGGCCCGGCCCGCCCATCGCCCCGTCAACTTGACGGCGCGATGAATGGCTTCGTGGCTGGAGGGATACTCGACGCATTCGTCGAGCGTCATGATAATGTCCGCTCCCAGCGCAAGCTGGACCTCTACGGCTCGCTCGGGAGAAAGAAAGTGCGAAGAACCATCCAGGTGGGATTTGAACCAGACTCCGTCCTCCGTAACGCGGCCAAGAGATTTCAGGCTCATCACCTGGAACCCCCCGCTGTCCGTGAGGATCGCGTGAGGCCAGCCCATGAAGCGGTGCAGCCCTCCCACCTCCCGGATAATCTCGTGACCAGGACGCAGGTAGAGATGATAGGTATTGGCCAGAAGAATCTGAACTCCCAACTCTTCCAGTTGCGCCTGCGTCATCCCCTTGACTGTCCCTGCTGTCCCTACCGGCATGAAGACCGGCGTCTCCACAATCCCGTGTGGCGTGTGGAGAAGGCCGGCGCGTGCTGCTGTTGTCGTGTCCTCCGCTACAATCTCAAATCGCAATCCCATGAATTATCGGTGGGCGGTAGGTAGTAGGTGGTAGTTGGGAAGGGATAGAGATTGGGCGATTATGAATCGGCTTCGTCCTTCTCTCCATTGGCTACTGCCCACTCCCTCTGGAGTTGGATTACCCGAGCATGGCCAGACCAGCTTTCACCAGAATCCAAACCACCCAAAAACCCGCGTAAAGCAGTAAGATCGACAAAGGCTTGACCTTGCGCCCTGTGCCTTCCGCGAGACCGACCGCTAACAGGATCAGGAGCCAGATGGTGAAGATATCAGCGGAAGAAGCCAGAGAGTAGAGGGGTTTTGAAACCTCGTGGGGGTTCAGGAAAAAGCCTACATTGCTGGGGACGGGATTCTGCGCGTTAAAATGGTCGGGATCACCAAAGAGGATCACCGCCACCGCCATCAGTGCACCCAGCAACGTCACAAGGTTCGCGTAACAAACTAAGGAGAAGACGGTCTTGAACTTCGCTTGCGCTCCAAGAATCAGGTTCACTATGAGAAGTCCCAAGCCAGCAATGATTAACAGAGCAATCGGCGGCGCCACAATTCCGCCGATGTGCGCGAAAATTGCTCCGAACTTCGCGCCTTGGCGCACCGCCTGGTCCATTTGCTCGGGACTCATGCTGGAAGCCCGGCTGCTCTGTTCGATCGACGTGCGCACGATGCGCTCCATGCCAATTTTCCACAGCATGGTCTCTGTCACAGCGATCGCGCCAAGCACCGCAAGTATCAATGGCGCCACGAAATCCGGCTTGCGCGCCACATCCGCTAAAGTCTCAGCGGGCGAGATAAAGATACCCATCAGTCGCTCCGGGAAGGATTGCGCCGGAGTATCCGCATCCGCAGGCTTCACAATAACATCGCCCATAACCACGTCCCCCTTTTTACCTGAGATACTGAACAATCTCACAATCGGATAAGAGAGCCTGAACGCCGGCAGCGGTCACCCCCGCCGGCGATACAGGGAAAGACCTCGGCGTACGCCCGAGTCGAACTGCCATGAACGCAAAGTATAATATCAAGTCGCGGTCGAGCAGACAACACGCTACAAGCGATGAAGACACTTGCGGCTACTGCCTAGACACGGCTGAGCATCCATCCCGCAAGGTACCCAACCGCGCCGCCGTAAAGAAGCAGGGGCTCGAGCCACGGACGGACCTGGACCCAAGGAGGGTAATCGATCACCGGCCACGGTCCGTAACCGCCCCAGTACACCTTGACCAGCAAACCCAGCACCACAACCGCCAGCGCCTTGTTCCTAATCACGCGCGCTTTTTCAGGCCCAATCCAATAGGCCTTCTGAAAGACGGGAGTTGCGGGCCGGCTGACGAAAGGCCCGTCGCACTTGCGACATTGGGTGGCGTTGTCGAAGTTGGAATACCCGCAATAGGGGCAAAGTTTCATGGATGGATACTGTGGGGTGTGAACACTGGAATGCTCCAGAACCCCAGGATCGATCTGCCCGCGCCCCGCGGGGAAGGGCTGACCGGCGTTGCGACCGCGCAGCCCGGTGCTATTCGCGCACCGCGGCGGCATCCAGGAAGGCGCGCAGCTTCCGGCTGCGCGAGGGATGGCGCAGCTTCCGCAGGGCTTTGGCCTCAATTTGCCGGATGCGTTCCCGGGTCACGGCAAAACTCTGGCCGACTTCCTCCAGCGTGTGCTCGCTGCCATCGTCGAGGCCGAACCGCATCTTGATTACCTTCTCCTCGCGCGGCGTCAGCGTCTTGAGCACCGACTCGGTCTGCTCTTTGAGGTTGATATTAATGACGGCCTCGGCAGGGGAGATCACGCCCCGGTCTTCGATGAAGTCGCCCAGGTGGGAATCTTCCTCTTCTCCGATGGGGGTCTCGAGTGAGATCGGCTCCTGGGCGATCTTCAACACCTTGCGCACCTTGACCACGGGAATTTCCATGCGCTTGGCGATCTCTTCCGAGGTCGGCTCGCGCCCGTATTCCTGCACCAGGAGGCGGGAGGTGCGGATCAGCTTGTTGATGGTCTCGATCATGTGCACGGGAATGCGGATGGTGCGCGCCTGGTCCGCAATCGCCCGGGTAATGGCCTGGCGGATCCACCAGGTGGCGTAAGTGGAGAACTTATAGCCGCGCCGGTACTCGAACTTGTCCACCGCCTTCATCAATCCGATATTACCTTCTTGAATGAGATCCAGAAATTGAAGACCTCGATTAGTGTACTTCTTGGCGATAGAAACCACCAGCCGCAGATTGGCCTCGATCAGGTCGCGCTTGGCCGCTTCCGCCTGCTCCTCGCCGCTGATGATGTTCTGGCAGCTCCGGCGGAGTTCCACGGCGGAAGACTGCGTCCGCTCCTCGAAATCCGTCAAGCGCTGGCGGAGCTGCCGGAGGTCTCTTCTCAGATCCTTGTTGCCATTGGTCCGCGAGCCCTCCACTTTCTTTTCCGTCTTGTTCAGCTCGCGCTCCAGCGGCCTCAACTCTTCGATGGCCTGCCGGATTTTTTCGATCAGCACCTTCCGCTCGGTATGGGTGAACTGGACGGAGCGGAAGAGCACCGAGATCAGGATGCGGTGGCGGGCCACAGCCCAGCTATAGCGGCGGAAGTCCCTGGGCCGCCGGGTGCGGGGGATGGAGTCCCGCTTGGCCCGAAGTTGCATCAGCTTCCTATAAAGCCGCTCGATCTCGCCAATGCACTCAATGACGTCCCTGGTCCGTTCGGAAACTTTTTCTTCCGTGAGCTCGTCGTCATCAAAGACCACCACTTCCTTGATGGTCTTGTCGCCGTTCGTCAGTTCTCCGCGCAGGGCGAAAAGCGCCTGGATAACAATGGACGAGCGCGAAAGCGTTTTCAGCACGTTGAGCTGCCCGCGCTCGATGCGTTTGGCAATCTCAACCTCGCCTTCGCGGGTGAGGAGAGGGACGGTTCCCATCTCGCGGAGATACATGCGCACCGGGTCGTTGGTCTTGTCCAATGCGCCCGGCGTCAAATCGAGTTCAACGTCCTCCGCATTCTCGTCCCCTTTGAGCTCATCGACCTTTTCCAGCCCCAGGCTCTCGGCCGATTTAACTTTGGGAGAATCCAACACCTCGATGCCGGCGTTGTCAAACATGGAGAGAAGGTCGTCGAGATCTTCCGCGGAATGAACGTCGGAGGGGAGAAGGTCGTTGACCTCATCATAGAGGAGGTAGCCCTTCTCCTTTCCCAATGAAATGAGCTTGCTGACTTGATCAAACTTGTCGTCGAACGCCAAAGCAACGGCCCCCTTGTGGGAGAAGAAGGATTAGTTCGATACCAAAAAAGATATGGCGACACTCCACCCCGGTTCCGGCGGTGCCGCCTTCAGCACAACTGAATCATCATTATGCCAAGCCGTCAAACTTCTCCGGCTCCATTGCATTAGATGTAATATACACTATTTCGTTTGCGTGCGGGAGGAGTTTTTTTCGTGCCCGCCAGCAGCTCTCAACTGCTTGTCCAATCTAGACTTGGTCTCAAGAAGTTCTGCCAACTTGGCGGGGTCCTTCTCACGTTCCGCCAGATTGATGGCTCCTTTCAGCCTCGCGCTCTCGCGCCCCAACCTTCTTTCCCTCAGCTCCTGACAAGAAAAAAGGGTCTGTTCACGGCTCAAATCGCAGGCCCAAAAAACAGATTCATAAAGCAATCGCCGCTCGTCTGCAATTAGCATCTCGCCAAGATTAGCAGGCTGAATGCTCTCTCCCCGCCGGCGCATCTCGAGCATGCGTCCAAAGATTGGTGCGGTTATGAGCCCCTCGCAATCTCGGCCTTCCACGAGCTCAGGAAGAAACTCATCGGCCAAGTCCTCGCGCTCCAGGAATACGCGAAGCAACTGCTTCTCTGCGGGGCTTGCCGTAGCCGCCGCGCCCTGCTTGACCTCAACCTGGCGCCGGCCCTCGCCCGCCGCGCGCCGAAGCTCCTCGCGCAGCAGGCGCTCGTCCAGGCGCAATCGTTCGGCAAGCCGGCTTGCCAGTTCCGCCCGCAGCATGGGGTTGGGAACCCGGCCAAGATAGGGCATGACGGCGTTCGCCGCCGCCACCTTCCCTTCCGGCGTGCTAAGGTTATGCTTGGCCACGGCGCGCTCAGTCAGGTAATCAAGGTAGCTCGGCGCTGCCGCGAGAAGCTCACGGTAGACGCCGGCGCCTTGCTTCCGAACGAAAGAATCGGGATCGAGCCCTCCCGGCAGCGCCAGCACTTTCGCTTCGAAGCCCTCCTCGAGCAGCAATGTCAGGGAGCGTTCCGTGGCCGCCACTCCTGCCGAGTCCGGATCGTAGTTCACCACCACACGGCGTGAGTAACGTGCCAGCAAGCGAATCTGACTCTCCGTCAGGCTCGTCCCGCAGGAAGCCGCAACATTCTCGATTCCGCTTGAGGCCACCGCAATGCAATCCATATAGCCCTCAACCAGAATGGTGTAATCGAGCTTGCGGATGGCTTGCGCGGCCCGATCCAGGTGGTAAAGCACGCGCCCCTTGGTGTAAATAGGAGTTTCGGGCGAATTCAGATACTTGGGCTGCTCGTCCCCCAACGCCCGTCCCGCGAAAGCCACGACTTTTCCACTGTCGTTGGCGATAGGAAAAATGATGCGCCGCCGGAAGCGGTCGTAGTGGCGGTTCCTCTCTGCGTCGCGCACCACCAGCCCGCTCTTCTCGAGCAATTCGGACTCGTATCCGGACCCGGTGAGCTGCCGGGTCAGAGCTTGGCCATCGGCGGGCGCATATCCCAACCGGAAACGGCCCACCACCTCGTCCGTAAGCCCCCGGTCTTCAAGGTACGCCCGCGCCAGGCGGCCTTCCGCCGTGCCGCTAAGTTGGCCGGCAAAGAACTTGGCAACGGCCTCATGCATCTTGTAGAGCGCTGTGCGCTGGCGCGCATTGGCGTCGTAGGTCGCGTCGCCGAAAGTATCCGAGAGCGTGACGCCCACTTTCTCCGCCAGCCGGCGCAGCGCCTCGGGGAACGTGAGGTTGTCCATCATCATCACGAACTTGAAGACGTCACCGCCCACCCCGCAGCCGAAACAATGGAAAATCTGCTTCGCCGGGTGAACCGCAAACGAAGGGGTCTTCTCCTGGTGGAACGGGCAAAGGCCCATGTAGTTCGCGCCGGCCTTGCGCAGCTTGACGTAATCGCCCACCACCTTGACGATATCCGCCGCCGCCCGTACCTCGTCCACTTGGCTCATGGTCCCCTACGACTCCATCCTTCCTGAATATAACCCATTCCCGCAACTCAGGTCAGTCATCAGTCATCAGTTCTCCCGCCGCGGCGGGTCAGTCGCCAGCCTTCAGCCATCAGCTATCAGCCCAAAAGATGGGGCTGGGGGCCGGGGCAATTTTGGATTTTGGATTAGATTTTGCATTGCCCCTTCCATTGTGCCGACCGCCTGCTGCCTACTGCCTTTTGTTCTTCCCCGGCTCCTAGTGTAGTGTCCCACAATTAACTTGACTTATACAGATAAGGCCGATATGCTTGAGGACATGAGCCGAGTCGCAGCTCCGATTATTCTGTCGGCCGAGGAACGGACCACCTTGGCGGCGTGGTCC